>UQJC01000035.1 GCA_900541335.1 uncultured Prevotella sp. | reverse complement strand
AGGTAAGCAAAGATATTTATTTGTAGGAATACCAACCAGAAATTTCCGCTGAGCCGTTATCATTCTCTGCAATAAGGCTTATATTTGCAGTCTCAAATCTAATTTCTACCTACAATCAACCTAATCAAATGAAGAAATCATTACTCAGTTTGTTGTTGTTTGTGTTATTCGTACCTAGTACACTCGTAGCACAAACCTTTGTCAATTTGACACCCAAACCGAAGACGATGAAGACTGCAACAGGAACATTGACACTTCCTGCTAATTTTGTAATCAGTCATTCGGGCTTAGACGCTGTGATGAAAGCGGAAGTAACCCGCTTTGCCGAACAATTAAATCTTTCTACGGGTTTGAATGCCACAGTGAAGGAAAACGATGAAACTGCACTTATTAAAATCGGTCTGCCTATTACCAATGTCCTTACCAAAGAGGGGGCATACAACCTTACGGTCAATGCTGATGGCGTAAAAATCAGCACAAAGAATACCCTCGGATTATACTATGCCTTACAAACTGTGAAGAAAATTCTTCCTGCTAATGTTATGGCTGGTGTAAAGGACGAGAAAATCACAACCTATACGCTGCCTTATGTAACCATCAGCGATGAACCACGATTTGAATACCGTGGTTTTATGCTTGATGTATCACGTCACTTCTTTACTGTAGAAGAGGTTAAACGAATTCTTGATGTAATGGCATACTACAAGATGAACCGCTTCCACTGGCACTTGAGTGACGATCAGGGCTGGCGCGTAGAGATTAAGAAGTATCCGAAACTAACAACAGTGGGCAGTATTGCACCTAACCGCCGATTCACGGATATGAAAACCTGCACCCAGTATTGGATTAACCGCCCCTATGGTCCTTATTTCTATACTCAGGAACAGATTCGCGAAGTTGTAGCCTATGCTAAGGAAAAACACATCGAAATTATTCCTGAAATAGACATGCCAGGTCACTTCGTTGCCGCCATGGCAGCTTATCCGGAATACAGCTGTTATCCGGAAGGTTCACACGTTATCTGGTCTGACGGCGGTATCTCTTCTGATGTTCTGAATGTTGCTAATCCTGAAGCTGTACAGTTTGCCAAGGATATTCTGAGCGAACTCATTGAACTCTTCCCCTATCAAACGATTCATATCGGTGGTGACGAATGTCCGACTTCTGCTTGGGAAGGCAATGCCCTTTGCCAACAAGTATACCGTGAAGAAAAGATGACCAACTATCGTCAGCTTCAAAGTCGCTTCATCAAGCAAATCGGTGACTTCGTAAAATCCAAGGGACGCGAACTCGCTGTATGGAATGAAGCTATTTCAGCCAACGGAGCGAACTTAAACCAGGTCACTTCAACCAAGCCGCTCGTATATTGTTGGACTGGCCCAGAAGCTGCGGCACAAAAGGCCAAAGAGCTGGGCTTAAAGAATATCTACACCCCTTGGGGGCCTTATTACATCAACCGCCGTCAGGGCAATTCACCGCTCGACCCTCCCGGTGCTGGTGATGGTTCGGACGATGTTCGCAAAACGTACAATCAAGCGATTCCTGCTGCAACAGACTACGGTGTGCAAGGTACATTCTGGTGTGAACACGTCAGCGACCGCGAATACCTCGAATGGTTAGCACTGCCCCGACTCATTGCGATTGCAGAAGCAGGTTGGACTCCTCAAGCTCAACGAAACTTTGCCGACTTCCAAAAGCGTATGACAGCCGACACTGTTTTGCTCAACTATGGTAACTACCGCTACTGTAAGTACCACATGCTTGATCAGGAAGCTGGCGAACCCAAAAAGGAATTGCCCCTCGTCAATACTGCTGAAAAGAAATATTACTACCGCCTCATTTCTGGAGGTACAGACGCAAGCCGCAAGGATCGTTGCATCGAACTGCTTGCTGACGACTCTCCCCTTTTGACGCAATATGCTGACAAGGGAGCTAAAGTAGGTACACTTTGGACCAATGTACAGGCTACAGCTAATGCGACGAACTATGAAGCCCAGTGGTGGAGTCTCGAGGAAGATCCCGCAAACAAGGGTAAATTTGCCCTCGTTTGTAAAGCACAGCCCAATGGTTCGGTAAAAGCAACTCCTACCAATACCAACACTGCGGGCCGCTGGATCTATGACAACACGACCAAGCATTACGATTTCGTATTGGGAGAAAAGGCTTACGGCAACATTGGCAACAATCATTATTACTCCATTGCAGCCAACGGTCAACACATGAACTCCTCAATGGGAGGACAGGGACTGGCTGTCAATGTGTACAACGATCCGCTTAATGGTAACGGAGGTTGCTGGCAATTTGCCCCGATGGAGAACTATACTCCTGGAACACCCGAGGCTCCCATCACATTCACTCCGCTTGCTCAGGGTAAGACTTACGTGATCACCAATGCTGTAGAAGGCTATCAAGCTACGACCTTGGCTGATGACAACAAGAGCCCTCGCCTCGCTCACTCTACGGATGCTTTCAGCGGCAATATATGGACGGCTACCGTAGCTGGCGAAGCACAAACTAACGGTACACAACTTGTTCGTTTGCAAAATGTGGCCACGGGTCGTTTCATCAGTAGTTTAAACAATTACGTAGGTCGTGAAGGTCGCCCCGTCGTTATGGATGCCACTGGCAATGATCTGACACTGAAGTACGAACCAGCTACCAAAGAGTTCCGCCTATTGGTAGACGGAAAGAGTGTATTCCCCTTACCTAATGGCAAAGTCAATGCGGGTTCTAATGTAGATGCCAATGCAACTTATGATGCTCCCCGCCTCCAAGGTGCAGCTTGGACTATACAGGAAGTTAAAGTAGCTACACTGAACTGCGTAGATGACTTAGGCAACAACCTCGGAACCTTCAAGCGCGGTATCAACGTAACTACAACGGAATTAACCGAAGCTCTCTGTCCCACGTTCGAGAATATGACGTTCCAAAAAGTCGAAACTAAGGCTGAAAACGAATATACGGTGAGCTATAAGCGTGCGGCCTTCAATCTCACCATCCAAAAGGTGGATACGAAAGGTGCACTCATCGAAAATGAGAAAATAGCTGTTCCTGTTGGTCAGGAATATACCTTCCAAACTCCGACGGTTCAATATTATACTTTCGAAAGTTGCGCAACTCCTGACGGCACGAAACTGACACTTACGAAAGACGAACTCATAACTGTAGTCTATAGTACGGAAGCATACAGTGGCGTTAAGCAGGTAGGCGAAGCTGTGAAGGAAATCAAGGCTGGTAACAGCTACCTTCTGTTTGATGCCTCGGATGCCAATAACAATGCACGCCAGGGTTACCGTCGCATTTTGGCCAACAACAAGCAGGTTAATCGTTACGCAGCTGGTACTCAGGAAATGGATCCTTCGGCTACTTGGACGCTCGTTGAGAAGGGCGAAAATAAGTATCAAGTGAAGAATGAATATTATTCTCTTTTCATTCCCCAACTGCAAGCCGGTAAAGAAACAAAGGCTTCAGCTACGGGCGATACCTTCACCTTCTCACTCAATGCAGATGGCGAAACATGGACCATCAAGGGTAGCAACAACCAATGTTGGGATGGTAACGAAAACGGCTTAATGGTCGGTTGGAATGCACCGGGTCACCCCATTAAGGCTTTCCAATATTTCGTACAACCCTACTTCAAGGCTCAAGTAACCTGTGTCAACGAAGAGGGTCAAACGCTCCAACAGAGCGAAACACTTGACAAAGCAGGTGCAACTTGGACTTTGGTTACTCCGACGATTGAAGGTTACGACCTCGTGAGCGTGACTGGTAATGAAGACTACGAAGGCCAACTTGACCGTAACCTCGACATCACGGTTACCTACAAGAAAATCAATACGGGTATCGAAACAGTTGAAACATCCACGGCCAACGTTCGTCAAGGCATCTATGACCTTCAAGGTCGCAAGCTCAATCGTATTCCACAACCGGGCATCTATATTATCAACGGCAAAAAGGTGTTGGTAAAGTAAGAACGAAGGAACATTGACTGAAGGACAGACCAAGTATTCGACAATCCAAACTTTTATAGTTTGACAACCATCGAGTCATTTTCTGTTCCATACATATTTCCCTCCAAAAGGGAATACAACAAAGCGGGTAGGACTATCGTGTCCTACCCGCTTTTTAATGGGTCTATCCATCTCACCAACAGAAATAGAAAGCATCAAAACGGGCGGCTCAGATTGCTCCTTACCGCCCGCTCTATCCTATTTCAATAAAAACTTATGCCACAAGAAACTTGGTAATGGCGTAACCGCCAACCAGTAACCAAACGTAGAGAATAGCAGCCAAAACAAAAGGTTTGGCTCCCGCTTGACGAAACTTATCGATACTCGTTTCCGTACCCAAGGCTGTCATCGCCATGGTCAAGAGGAAAGTATCCAGATTGTTGATAAAGCCTATGGTCGGGGTTAACACCTCATGCGGAATGAAATTAGCCGTTTGCAACACGGAATTGATTCCGATTACCAAAAGGAAACCAAAGGCAAACCAAGGAATAGTGATTTTGCGCTTCTCCTGTGTACCACCATTAGCAGTAGCCTTTTGCATTTTGCCCAAGCACAAGCTCATCAATACCAGCACTGGAGCAAGAAGCATCACACGAATCATCTTCGTAATCGTGGCCGCATCGGCTACATGACCTCCTGCGGCATCAATCGCATTACCAGCTCCTACCACGTGAGCCACTTCGTGCAAGGTAGCACCCGTATAGATGGCAACACCTTGATCACCCAGGCCGTTCAACAGCCCTGCACGGTAAAGGATGGGGTAGAGAAACATGGAAAGGGTGCCAAAAATAACCACTGTTGAAACAGCTACGGCTGTCTTATGCGCCTCACACTTCACTACGGGTTCTGCACCCAAAACGGCAGCAGCCCCACAGATAGCACTACCCGTTGAAGTCATCAAGGCTGTCTGCCGATCCATCTTGAGCAAGCGACCGACCAATGTACCCAGTAACAACGTACCTGCAACAATAATAATATCAGCCGTAATGGCAGGAAGTCCAATCTCCAACACTTGCTGGAATGTTAACTTGAAGCCGTAAAGCACAACACCCGCACGCAATACCTGTTTAGCACAAAACTTGATACCAGGTACCCACGTTTGCGGTAACTTATTGCGCAGGCTGTTAGCATAAAGCATACCCAAGACAATACCCACAATCAGCGGACTGAACGATAAGCTCTTGACAAACTCAAACTCCGCAATGTAGAATGCGGACATGGAGAAGAGCACGATGAGCAGAATGCCGTGCAAAACTTCCCCTCTGTTTTCTTTATTCATAAGTAGATGTGTTTGAATGGAGCGGCAAAAATACGAAAATCAAGGTCATGCAAAATTCGTCATCTTACAAAAAGAAATGTCCAGAACTCATTATCCGAAGAATCGAAGAAGGCTATCCCCTAGAATCTATATTCCTGCGAAAAGAACTTGACAAAACGGTGGGAACAGCCTCAAAGAAAATACTACCTTTGCGCCGTCAACAGACAGGAAGAGCCGTATGTCAGCTGTTTATTCAGTTTCGTTTCTTCCTTTCCTTCATATTTCAAACATACTTCTGACATGAGCACATTAGAAAAAATCTTTGCTGAAAAGCTTCTGAACGTCAAAGCTATTAAGCTCCAACCCGAAACTCCCTTTACCTGGGCTAGTGGATGGAAATCTCCCTTCTATTGCGACAACCGCAAGACGTTGGCATTCCCCGCTTTGCGCAGTTTTGTCAAGCTCGAATTGAGCCGCATCATTGCCGAGAAATATCCCGAAGCAGAAGCAATTGCCGGTGTTGCTACGGGTGCTATTGCCCAAGGTGCCCTCGTTGCAGACGCACTGGGTCTTCCCTTTGCCTACGTGCGTTCGAAACCCAAAGATCACGGTATGACCAACCTCATCGAAGGTGACCTCCAGAAGGGTATGAAGGTGGTTGTTGTAGAAGACCTCATCTCTACGGGCGGTAGCAGTCTCAAGGCTGTTGAAGCCCTTCGCCAACACGGTTGCGAAGTGATTGGCATGGTAGCTAGCTACACTTATGGTTTCCCCGTGGCAGAAAAAGCTTTTGCGGATGCCCAAGTCGAATTGACCACACTAACCAACTACGAAGCTGTCGTTGAGGTTGCACTTCAAACGGGCTACATCAAGCAAGAACACGTAGAACTCTTGCACAATTGGCGTGAGAATCCCGCTGAATGGGGCAAGTAAGCCAACGTACACCAACTTAAGCTTTTTCATCAATGTCAGTTGAGCAGTTTCAAGGTTTAGGCAAGATGCTTCTTAGTGCTGTATCTTCGCTTACCCTTTCTACGCTCCAACTGCACCACGCTCCCTATTTATAGATGTATACTCAAGAGTCGAAAACGCAGTGACCGCTCTGCCGGAACACTACGCTTTCGACTCTTCTTGATTTAAAAACAAATCGATTCTCTTCCATCGTTACATCCCAAACATTTCCTCTATGTACTCTAAATTCTTTTCGCTACTTATTGCTTGCGTACTCAGTCTGAGCGCTTGGGGACAACAAGCTAAATACGTATTCTACTTCATTGGTGACGGAATGGGTGTCAACCAAGTAAACGGTACCCAAACCTATCTCGCAGCACTCGAAGGTCGTATCGGTACCACCCCGCTCTGCTTTACCCAGTTTCCTTACGCAGCACTGGTCACCACTTATTCTGCCACCAACGGAGTAACCGACTCTGCAGCGGCAGGTACGGCCCTGGCTACCGGCCATAAGACTAAAAACGGAGCACTCGGTGTATTAAAAGACCAGCAAACTTCCGTTTCGAGCATTGCTGTAGCGGCTCAACAGGCTGGTGCTGCCGTAGGCATTACGACTAGCGTCAGCGTAGACCACGCCACGCCTGCCTCTTTCTATGCCCATCAGGGAGCACGCGGCTCCTATTATGCCATCGGTCAAGACCTCATCCGTGCCAACTTCGACCTCTACGCAGGTTCCGACTTCCTTTCTCCTTACCAAGACAAGAACCAGACTTCGCCTTCCCTCTATCAGGAGGCAGAACAGGCTGGCTACACCCTTGTACGTCAATACCAAGACTTGGAAAAGCTCTCGACTAACAAGAAGGCCTTGCTTCTTCAACCCGAAACTTATTCGGAAAAAGACCGTGCGTCCATTCCTTACGCCATCGACCGCAAAGACCCTACGGCATTAACCCTTACACAAATCACACAAAGTGCTACCAAATTCTTAAACCAAAAAGGAGGTCAAAAAGGCTTCTTCCTCATGGTCGAAGGCGGTAAAATAGACTGGGCTTGTCATGCCAACGATGCCGCTACGGTATTCCACGAAGTAATCGATATGGATAAGGCTATTCAAGTAGCCTTCGATTTCTACAAGCAACACCCCGACGAAACACTGATTGTCGTAACGGCTGACCACGAAACAGGTGGCATCGTGTTAGGACGGGGCCCGTACGAACTTCATACCCAAGTATTGCAATACCAAAAGATGAGTACCGAGGCTTACGGTAAGCACTTCCAACAGCTGCATGCTCAATTAGGCAATAAGCTTACATGGGAGGTAGCTGAAAAGGACTTGCAGGAAAATTGGGGCTTTGGCAAAGAAGTACAACTGACAGATGCCCAACAAGCTCGCTTGAAGCAAGTATTCGAACAAACCGTGACCGGTGCTGCAAAAGAAGCTGAGACACTTTACAGCAAGGTCAACAAACTGGCAGACACGGCCCGTGAGATTATGGCAGAATGTGCCCTCATCGGATGGCAAAGCCACGGACACTCTAACGGCTACGTTCCTGTATTTGCTATTGGTGCAGGAGCTGAAAAGTTCCAAGGTCAAATAGACAACACCCAAATACCGCAAATCATCTCGCAGGCTACTGGTTGGAAGATGAAATAAGCCCTACAGGCAACAGTTGTCATCAGCTTATAACGAGTCGATTGATAGAGAGCGAATACCTATGTCTCCACCCCTATCAATCGACTCTCTTTTGGTTCTACATCATCTCATTACTAAATCCTTTTTCTTTCAAAAGCGACTTCCCCACCATGTCCCGACAATCCAATTTCGAACTACTTCGCATCCTCGCCATGTTGTTCGTACTCATTCTCCATGCTACTTACAGCGTTTTCGATTATCCCAAAGGTCATTTAGTCCAAGCAGCCCCCTTCTCTTGGTTGGGCATCATTCTGACAGCCCAGGCAACCGTCTGTGCGGTCAATACATTCGTGTTGATAACAGGATGGTTTGGCACCCACTTAAAGTGGACGAACCTACTCCGTTTGGTATTTCAAGTACTCTTCTACTGCGTACTCATCACCTTAGGCGTTTACCTTCTCAAAGGCGAACGCCACAGCCTGAAGGAATTTGCTCAGTCGCTGACCTCCTATTGGTTTGTCAGTTCCTACCTTCTTCTCTATTTACTTTCACCCATACTCAATGCCTTTATTGCGCAAAGCGACGAACGCACCCTGCGCCGTTACCTCATCGGCTGGTACATTGTCACCATCCCCCTTTCTCTTGTCGGGACTGAATTAGCAGAGGGCTATTCCGCCCTTAGCTTTGTTGGGCTCTATCTGCTAGGGCGTTATCTGCGTTTGTATGGCGCATCACGTTTAGCCAACCTCCCCCACAAACGTTTCCTCCAGCTATTTCTAATCAATACCCTCGGACTTGGTGGTATGGCATGGGGCTACTTCTGCGTGAAGCCCGCTCATTTTCCCAACCCCACCTTAATCCTTATGTCCTACACCAGTCCCTTTGTCATCCTTAACGCCGTCTGTCTGATACTTTACTTCAGCCATCTCCATCTGCAAAGCAAAGTCATCAATTGGTTGGCAGCTGGAAGTTTCGCGGCTTACCTCACCCATCAACAGCTATTTGTTCGTTCCGATTACTTCGAAAGCATCCGTACACTCAGCCTTTCCCTCTCCACACCAATCTTTATTTTAGCTACCGCTGGAGTCATACTAGCTATCTTTTTACTCTCCGCTTCCATAGACCATTGCCGTGAATGGATTTGGATAAAAGTACTGCATCATGTTAACGGCATAAAGGACAGATAAGAAACTAAAACGCTGAGTCAAGTATACGAAAAGACCAATTCTATCTCCTTTTTTCCTTATTTGGCACACTTTTCCAACCAATTACTTGATTATTTCCTTCTAAAACCTCTACCTTCGCTCCCGAAATCCCGTTTAGGGAACTTGAAATCACTCAAACAATATTCACAAACACATTTAAATTCTAAACACAATGAAGAAGTTATTCTTGTCTCTTTTGGTAGGTGCTGCTTCTTTGACTGCAAGCGCACAGGTTTATGTAGGCGGCGAAGTTGGTCTGTGGCGTAACAACGACGCTAACCACACGAGCTTCTCTTTGAAGCCCCAGGTAGGTTACGAGCTTTCTAACAAGTGGGCTATCGGTGGTTCTATCGGCTTTACACACGACTACTACGGAACGGGTAAGTTTGATGGCGAAACGCTTCATAAGCTCAAAGTCAACAGCTTTGCCATCGATCCTTATGCACGTTGGAGTTATGCTAAGTTCGGTCCCGTTCGCTTGTTCCTCGACCTCGGCTTTGGCATCAGTGCTACTAAAATGAAGGCTAAGGCTTTCGACGTAGAATACGATGACGATGCATTGGTAAGCTGGCGTATTGGTGTAGCTCCCGGTTTGAGCGTAGCCGTTGCTAAGAACCTCGACTTCGTAGCACACGCTGGTTTCCTCGGCTACCGCGAGTCTGACGGTGGTTACAGCCCCTACGGCGAACACGGTTTTGGTTTCGAAGTTAGCAGCTACGACCTCAACTTCGGTTTGCTCTACCGTTTCTAATCGCAGAAATCATTCTACACGAATCGGTTGCTCATACGACTAAACCAACCAGTTTTACGAAATTACGTAACCGAATCGTTCTATAATCAAAAGGAAGATGCGCTTCAACAAGGGCATCTTCCTTTTTTTATTTTGCATTTCACAATTTCAATGAGATAAAGGCTCACCCGATAAACTAAAGAGGAACTGCTGACTGGGATTACATCCTATCCAACAAGAGGGTAGCCTATAAGGATTTTCTTAGGCTCTGCACTGTGCGAATCCTCAAGAAAGCGGAATTTATAGAACCTCGCACTGTGCAGACCCTCAAGAAAGCGGAATTTATAGAGCCTCGCACTGTGCGAACCCTCAAGAAAGCGGAATTTATAGAACCTCGCACAGTATAAACCCTCAAGAAAGCGGAATTTATAGAGCCTCGCACTGTATAAACCCTCAAGAAAGCGGATTTTTAGAACCTCGCACTGTGCAAACCCTCAAGAAAGCGGATTTTTTAGAACCTCGCACTGTGCGAACTATCATCTAATCCGCTTGACACATGTTCCGTACAAAGCAAACCTTCCTACAAACTGCTTGACGCATACCTCGCACAGCTCCACCCGATAAAGTCAGATGAGCCCCATAAGCTCTTCGGGCTTCCCTGTTCTCCAATTTTCTCGTACACCCCAAACTTTTCCTTGTATATTGAAGCATTCACACCGAGTTTTATCATCTGTTCTGTACTTTTGCCAAGCATTGGGCGAATTCCCTACGTATTCATCCTTTCACCTTTGAGAGTTTCCTCGAAAGTTCCCTTCCTCATTCGCTTTTCTACAAGAAGTTACAACTCCCAAGCGACTGATTGCGGAACCACGACATTCTTCTGTCATTGGGAAAGAAATACCACAAGATACAAGGAACGAACCCATTAGGATTCACACACAAACTATTCAATTCTTCATACAATGATAACCCGAAAATATCCCGTGCGGGGCATGAGTTGTGCAGCCTGTTCTGCTCATGTAGACAAAGCCCTGCGAACCGTCCCTGGAGTCAGCGAAGTATTTGTCAACCTCCCCATGAACGAAGCACGAGTAACCTATAATGAAACCCTTTGTACCGACAAAGCATTACAAGAAGCTGTAGCCAAACGTGGATTTGAATTAGTCATTGAAGCAGAAAAACCGGCTTCGCCCTCTGCCGCTACAATTGAGGATAACTCAGAGGAACTCACCGAAGAAATGCTTGCCGCTGCACTCGCACCCACTCCCGAAGAACGGGCTGAAGCTGAATTTACCCGTCACTACCAGCTACTTCGCCGACAGACGCTCGGTGCTTGGGCTATTGCAATTCTGTTGATGGGCTGTATGCTGCTTCCTGCTTTTTCAGGACAAGGCATCTTACTCTTTCTGCTTGCTACCTTATCGCTCGTCTTGTTTGGTCGAAGATTTTATAAGAATGCTTGGCGGCTGGCACGACATGGCACTTCCAATATGGATACGCTCGTAGCCCTGAGCACGGGTGTAGCCTACCTCTATAGTACTTTCAATTTATTCCACCCCCAATTCTTTTTACAGCGCGGACTGGAGCCTCATCTTTATTTCGATGCGGCCAGTATGATTACTGCCTTCATCTTGTTAGGACGATTGCTCGAAGCCCGTGCCAAGCACCGCACGACGCACACCTTGCGCCGACTCATGGGGCTGCAACCCCGCCAAGTCGTCGAATTATTGCGCGACGGCAGTGAACGCATGAAACCGATTGCCCTCGTTCGACCGGGCAATACCCTGTTAGCACGACCGGGTGACCGCATTGCGGTAGACGGAGTAGTCGTAAAGGGTACATCCAATGTCGACGAAAGTATGCTCAGCGGTGAACCCATTGCAGTCAACAAACAAGTAGGAGACCGTGTACTCGCAGGAACCATCAACAAAAACAGCTCCTTGCATTACCAAGCCGAACGGGTTGGCGACGATACGATGCTTGCCCACATTGTGCGTCGAATACAAGAGGCACAGGGGTCGAAAGTTCCCGTACAAGCCTTAGTAGACCGCGTAGCGGCCATCTTTGTTCCGATCGTGATGGGAATAGCTTGCTTGAGCATGATCGTGTGGATGGTACTGTCCCCCACACACGGATTGACTCACGGACTGCTCGCCCTGGTTTCCGTCCTCGTGGTCGCCTGTCCCTGTTCATTGGGTTTGGCTACTCCTACTGCCTTAATTGTGGGCATCGGCAAAGGCGCAGACCTAGGCATTCTGATTAAGGATGCAACAGCATTGGAGGTTGCCCGTCAGATTGATACCGTCATAATGGACAAAACGGGAACACTGACTGTGGGGCATCCCGGAGTTGTAGGTTGTTGGTTTGCCGAAGAAAGCCCATACCGCTCCATTTTCTTTTCCTTGGAAAAAACATCATCCCATCCTCTAGCAGGAGCTGTGTGCGAATACTTGAAACGAGAGCCGCTCTTGGCTGTCAGTGAGTTTTCTGAAACACCGGGACAGGGCATTACCGCACAAGTCAACGGTCACTGCTACGAAATAGGCAGTTGGGAACGACTGACGTCACAACGCAAACTTTCATCTGCGCTTCCACTGCATCAAGTAGAAGACTGGATGCAACAAGCCTATACATTGGTTGCTCTGGCTGACGAAGTGGAAATCGTCGCCGTTCTGGCACTGGCCGATGAACTGAAATCGACTTCGGTACGTGCCGTAGCAAGGTTGCAGGATTTAGGTATTCGCACTTGCATTCTGACGGGCGACACGGAAGCTACGGCGGCGGCAGTAGCTCGAAAGGTTGGCATCGAAGACTATGAGGCAGGTCTGCTTCCGACAGACAAGGTGGCTTACATCGAACGCTTGCAAGTCGAAGGACATTGTGTTGCCATGGTAGGCGACGGTATCAATGACAGTGCCGCCTTGGCTCAGGCTGATTTGAGTGTAGCAATGGGAAGGGGCAGCGACATTGCCATGGAAACAGCGATGATGACGCTGGTTTCCTCCGATTTGATTCGTTTGCCCGATGCCATCCGACTTTCTCAACGAACCGTGCGAACCATTCGTCAAAATCTATTTTGGGCTTTCTTCTACAATGTCATCAGCATTCCGATTGCAGCTGGTCTGCTTTATCCCCTTTGCGGTTTTATGCTCAACCCCATGGTGGCTGGTGCGGCTATGGCACTGAGCAGTGTCAGTGTAGTGACCAATTCTTTACGTAGCGGGTATAAACGTTGATACGAGCTTAGGGAACGCCGAAAGCATCATTCCCATCTGCTTCCGTGAAATTCCGTATCTTCCGTGGTTCAGAAAAGAACATAAGCACATTCACTCATTCCGTCCGTTCTCCCTTCCCCAATCCGCTGTTTGCCAACCCGTTGCGTCTCATTCTTTCAAGATTTACTACCTTTGCGAAGCGTTCCGGAACAAGCCGCACCCCGTTATCTGCCCTTTGTTTCCCTTCGCCTTCATCATCCTATTCAAAAAACAATCGCTCATGCTCTTCAGCCAAGTCATCGGACAATCATCCATTAAATCTCAGATTCAGCGTATGCTGAAGGAGGAACGAATTCCCCACGCCCTGCTCTTTGCAGGCCCCGAGGGAAGTGGTAAACTCCCGATGGCCTTGGCATTGGCAACCCGTTTGCTTTGCGAACAACCAACAGCCGAGGGCGAACCATGCCACACGTGTCACCAGTGTGCCATGACCCAAAAACTGGCACACCCCGACCTTCACTTCATTTTTCCTAACGTCAAACCCGAAGGTACTGCACGTACGGTGGTCAGTGATGACTTCCTGCCCGAATGGCGTAAACAGGTGCAAGAGTCGCCCTACTTTACCCTGCAGATGTGGCAACGGTGTATGAAAGCGGAAAAGAAACAGGCACAGATTATGGTAGGAGATGCCAACGCGATTATTGAAAAGTTGGCCATCCGCAGTAATCAAACAGGTAAGCAGGTGGTCGTCATCTGGATGGCAGAACTGATGAGAACCGAAACAGCCAACAAGTTGCTGAAGATCTTGGAAGAGCCACCAATCCAAACGTACTTTATCCTGACGGCTGACCATCCCGAACGCTTACTCCCGACAATACTCAGTCGTACCCAGCGCATTGACTTCCCCCCGCTCACAGTCAGCGACATTCAGCAAAATCTCTGTACGCAATACGGACTCCAGGAAGAAGATGCCCGCTTCGTAGCCAACGCCTCAGCTGGTAATTACATCCAAGCTCTCAAACAGATTGGTACGGATGCCAACGAGGCCCGCTTCTTCGACCTCTTCGTACTCTTCATGCGACTTTGCTATAGCCGTAACATCTTGGAGCTTCATAAATGGGCTGAAGAAATTTCCCAATGGGGTCGAGAGGAACAGAAGGCTTTCCTCGAATACAGCCAACGCTTGGTACGCGAAAACTTTATGTACAACTTTCATCTGCCGGAACTGAATTACATGACACGTAAGGAAAGCGACTTCTCGGTACGCTTTGCCCGCTTTATTAACGAGCGAAACGTTATTGGCATTCAGGAAGAACTAGGCGATGCACAACGTGACATTGAGCAAAATGTCAATGCCCGCATGGTGTTCTTCGACCTCGCACTGAAAATGATTGTACTCCTTATACAATAGGAAACCAGGAGCTTTACCCCATGGTGGTGGTTTTTATCGAAATCAGTCGAATAAAATCGAGCGATACACACACAAGTTCCTGATTTATGGCCAAACGCTTTCGACCACTGTTGGCTCAACCTGGTGCCCTACCCTTTCCTTTATTCATCCCATCTACCCCCTTTCAAAAAATCACTTTATGATATCTGACTCCACTCCTCAAAACATAGCCGCGTCTGACAAGGATAACCCTTCTATGCAGGATGAACTGCAAGACACGGCACTCGAACCTCAAAAGACAGACGAAGTTCCCGCCTACAAATACGTACCCTTCGAATGGGGAAGCCCCGCGCTCCGAGGCATCTCAGCCCTGGGATGCGGACGTAGCGACAAACAGCTCAATACGTTTGACTACCTCGCAGACATTCCGGGAAATGTCGACACGACCGACTATGTAGAGGTACAGTTTAAGAATACCCGCAAGGGCTACTACCGCAATGACAACCACTTGGAATTGCACAAAGGCGACGTGGTGGCAGTCGAAGCCCAACCGGGACACGACATCGGTACCGTTACGCTCACCGGTAAACTGGTCACACTGCAAATGAAGAAACTCGGCGGACGTGCCTTGGCTGATGTTAAACGAGTCTACCGCAAAGCCCGCCCCGCTGACCTCGAAAAGTATGAAGAGGCAAAGGCACGCGAGTACGACACCATGATTCGTTCCCGCCAAATTGCCAAAGACTTGGAACTCCAAATGAAAATCGGCGATGTGGAATACCAGGGCGATGGCAATAAGGCCATCTTCTACTACATTGCAGACAATCGTGTGGACTTCCGCAAACTGATTAAGGTTTTGGCCGAAGCCTTCCACGTACGCATCGAAATGAAGCAGATTGGTGCCCGACAAGAAGCAGGACGCATCGGCGGTATCGGTCCGTGTGGCAGAGAACTTTGCTGTGCCACTTGGATGAAGAATTTCAGTTCGGTCAGCACCGCTGCCGCCCGTTTCCAGGACATCACCCCCAATCCGCAGAAACTGGCCGGACAGTGTGCCAAGCTCAAATGCTGCTTAAACTATGAGGTTGACACTTACATGGAAGCCATACGTAAATTGCCCGAAAAGAATGTGCCGCTCGAAACAGCTGACGGAACCTTCTATTTCTTCAAGGCCGATGCGCTGGCTGAAGTCATTACTTACAGTTCTGACAAGCGCATGGCTGCCAACTTGGTGACCATATCGGCCGCCCGCGCCAAGGAGATTATCCAGCTCAATGCCAGGGGTGAGAAACCACTCTCACTGAAAGAAGAGGGGGAAGAGCCCATGAAGCAACACATTGACTTGGCGGAACAAGACGACCTCACGCGCTTTGACAAATCGCGCAAGAAAAACAACCGAGGCAATAAGCGCAACGACAACCGAAGGGAACGAGCTCCACGCAACCCAGAGGAGAAAGGCAACCGTGCTCCCCAAGAGGGGAAGCCACAGCGCGATAACAAAGAAGCGTACGCAGAAGGTAACCGTCGCAACGACAACCGACGTCCGCGCCGCGACCGCCGCGACCGTAATACAAACGATCGTAACTCGGCTGACCGCAATGCCGTACAGCATGCCGCTGCTAACCCCTCTCTCCATCCAACTCACGAGAAGGATTCGAACACAGCGCCAGCCTCTCCCACCAAAGAGAAGCAACAGGATTAAAACGACAAGTTTCTCATGGCAAAAGACAAAAAGTCTCCCTGATTTGAGTCTCCTCGTCCGCACAATTAGTCTGTAACGGCTTTGGCCCAACGACTGAAGCCCCCCGACTGATTCACTTATCTCTGATGATTCTCTCCGAAGAGCCAGCAAGGAAAGGATTCCTCGCTGGCTCTTCGCTATTTTAAAAGGAGGTTAAGGATTCAGAGAATGTCGCGCTTGAATGAAGTCGTCTGAACTTTTATGAAATTCAAGATTTGCCTTAATTTTTGAGGCGTTTTTGGGCCTTGAAGAAGGAGTGTAGCGAGCTACACGACTGATGAAAGGTCAAAAAACGGCCAAAAAGAAAGGTGAAGATTGAATTTAGAAGAGATAAATCTCCAAATCAAATCTTCGTCAGAAAAGTTTAGACGACTTCAATAATTGAACCAGCCCGATTCGTACCTTTCCAACAGATTTTTCCATCCATACTTACGACATGAAACCGCTGTTTTACCTCTGGGGATTACTGCTCCTTATCACGGCGTGCCACCGTTCTCCCATTGCCTATGAGTACCAACCCACTCCCACTGACGGTTGGGAACCTGGCGACACGCTCCACTTTACCACCGACACACTGACAGAAAGTGGGACTTATCAACTCCACATCGGTGTTCGCACAGCCACCGCTATCAGCTATCCTTACCATTCCTTGTGGCTGGTCATCCAACAGGACTGGCAACGCCCCAGCCACCAACAAACCGACACCATCGAATGCCAACTGGCCAACCGACAGGGGGACAAGACCGGCCAAGGAGTTACGCTCTATCAATACGAGTTGCCTGTCACACAAATTCAACTGGAAGAAGGCAACTATGCCCAGATTCGTGTTCACCACATCATGCGCAACGACCTGTTGACCGGAATTGCCGATGTGGGAATTAAACTGGAAAAGGTCCATCAAGAATAATCTCTCCTTCCGCCTAGTCCCATTCATCCGGCAAGCAGCTGGAATAAAGTATCTCCTTCGGCAAGTCTAACTTTTTTGTACTTTTGCAACTCATTTCCAAACAGCTTCCTTCTGCATGAGAGGAAGCCTTGCTATTTTCCTATCCCAACATGTTTCAAGAAGAAAGTAACCCCTCACGGGGACGCATCGAAGTCGTCTGCGGCTCGATGTTTTCTGGCAAGACGGAAGAACTCATCCGCCGCCTCAAGCGTGCCCGCATAGCCCGCCAACGCGTTGAAATCTACAAACCGGCCATCGACACCCGCTATTCGGAAGAGGACGTAGTCTCTCACGATGCCAACTCCATTTCCTCCACCCCCATCGAGTCCTCTCGTAGTCTATTGCTTCTGGCCACCGATGCGCAAGTGGTTGGTATCGACGAGGCCCAATTCTTTGACGACGCGCTACCCGAAGTCTGCAACGAACTCGCCAACAGCGGCAAACGCGTAATTGTGGCTGGCCTCGATATGGACTTCAAGGGAGTTCCCTTCGGCCCGATGCCCGCCCTGATGGCAATGGCAGAGGATGTAACCAAGGTACATGCTATTTGTGTACGCTGCGGTAACCTAGCACATGTATCTCACCGCATTGTCAACAAAGAGCAGCGCGTGCTCTTAGGCGAACAAGACGAATACGAACCTCTCTGCCGCCACTGCTACAACCAGCTTTGCCAGGAAGTTTAAGAGCTTGCGCATTTTCCCGTTATGCGACCGATTCACACTTCAACGAGTCTTCTCCTCATCTTTTCCACTGCGCTACTAATAGTTTCTTCTTTTAACCCCATTCTCCTCCCTTCTTATGGAACAACTCATTGACTTTGTCCAGCAGATCCTCAATTACTGGATTGACTTTATCCTGCAAAACCTCAATTACTGGTGGGTTTGCATCTTCATGATTATTGAAAGTTCATTCATCCCCTTCCCTTCCGAAGTAATCGTTCCCCCTGCTGCCTTTCTTTCCATGTTAGCAGACAGTCCGATGAACATTTTCCTCGTCATCGTCGTAGCCACCATCGGTGCCGACCTCGGTGCACTCATCAACTACTTCCTTGCCAAATGGTTGGGACGCCCCATTGTTTATAAGTTCGCAGACAGTCGTTTCGGACACATGTGTCTGATTGACCGCGCCAAGGTGGAACATGCCGAAGAATACTTCCGCCAACACGGTGCCACCTCAACTTTCTTTGGCCGCCTCATTCCCGCCGTACGCCAGCTCATCAGCATCCCGGCTGGACTGGCAGGCATGCGCCTTGACCACTTCCTGCTCTACACCACACTTGGAGCTGGCATTTGGAACACCGTGCTCGCCCTTATCGGCTATGCCATCTACACTCAGGTTCCCGCTGGAACCACCACGGCTCAGGTTGCCGAAATCGCAAAAGGCTATAGCCACGAAATCGGATACGTTATCCTCGGCTTGGCTATCGTTGTCGTTGCCGTACTTATTTACAAAGGCAGAAAGAAACAATAATGGGATGCTCTATCAATTATAGTTTAGGAGTTCACGAGTTTAAAGGTAAGCAATTGAACTGAATGATATAAAATAAATTTCAACACCTACTTAATTAATAGAACCAGCCTCATCTCTACGCTTACGGCTTATGCATTCTTCCTTTCCCACAAGCCTGCTCCTCCTGTGTTGCGCCCTGACCGTCAGCCCGACAGTCAAGGCGCAACCTGCTTTGGATGCCCCCAACCAATCGGTCGCTCCCGAAAACCATACGCTGACGGATACAACTTCGCAACACCTTCTACCGAACGCACTTTTTCCCCTTACCCAGAAGGGAGTCAGCCAAAAGCAATGGCTCTGGGGCGTGGGCCATTCTAACGTACTCGACACCTATCTCTCTCCCATGGAATACACAGGTCCCCACTTCACCCTGCTCCACCAGTCGGAGCGGAAAGCCCGATGGGGACGAGGTTCGGTGACCACCCACAGCCTCTACGCTGCCCATGCCGCTTACCTGCACTCGCCCACCGATGATGGTAAGGCATGGGACGGAGAATTTTCTGCCGCTGGTGGCTGGCTGTATAACTGGCAGGTGCATCCACGCTGGCGGCTGGCAGTTGGCGGCTGGGTGGAAGTGTCAGGCGGATTTACATACAACACGCGCAACGGCAACAATCCGGCGCAGGGACGCTTGGGGCTCAGCCTCTATCCGTCAATCTTGGTGGCCTACCGTTTTCCTTTCTTCCAAAAGACAGCCACCGCCCGGTTGCAGGCCGATGCCCAACTGCTGGGTGTACAGTTTTCCCCCTCTTACGGCCAGTCCTACTACGAAATCTTCTCCCTCGGTCATACTTCGGGCATCATTCACTTCACCCAGCCCGGCAATTGTCCCACTACCCGACTGCAAGCACTCGTCACCCTTCCGGTGTGGGGAGCCAAACTGACCCTGGGTTACCTCGCAGACATCCGCCAAAGCCAACTCGGCGGACTGAAACGCCACGCCTGGCGCAATACCTTTGTATTGGGCTATACGCGTACACTGAAAATTCTCCGATAGTATTCCCTATGCCCTTGGCTTTCCCCTAAAGTTGCTGTATATCTCCACTCTTTTCTCCTATTCATTCCTATGCACCTCCGTTCTCATCTTTACTCCCTTCTTTTCCTGGCCACTTGCCTCTTACTCCCAGCCTCCTGCATCACCGAAGACGTGTACGACCACTCGCGCCGAGGCACCTTCGAAGCCCTGTGGCATACGCTCGACGAGCATTACTGCTTTTTCGACTACAAGCAGCAGGAGTACGGCCTCGACTGGAACCGCGTGTACGACACCTACAGCCGCACCATCGACGAACAGATGACTTCGCGCCAGCTCTTCGAAGTACTTTCCCGCATGACTTACGAGTTGCGCGACGGCCATGTCAATCTCTATGCCGCCCACGATGTGGCACGCTACGGCGACTGGTTCGACCGCTACCCGATGAATCAGAGCGACTCCCTCGAACGGCGTTACCTCGGGCTGTCCCACGAATACGAATCGGCCGCCGGACTGAAGTACCGCATACTCGATGACCAAACGGGCTACGTACGCTGCGCTTCCTTTTCCCTCCTCTTCGGCGACGGCAATTTGCAGGAAATGATGCGCAAGCTTGCGCCCTGCCGAGGCTTGATAGTCGATGTACGGAGCAACGGCGGCGGCCTGCTTACCGCCGCCGAGAAACTGGCCTCCCTCTTTATCAACTCACCAACCGTCGGTGCTTACATGTGCCACAAGACCGGACGCGGTCACAATGACTTCTCCTCGCCTCAACCCATCGAGCTGAAACCTTTCGTCGGATTGCGGTGGCAAAAGCCTGTGGTCATCCTCACCAACCGCCGCACCTACAGTGCCGCCAACAGCTTTGTCATGTACCTTAAGGGACTGCCCCGCGTCACCGTTGTCGGTGACCGTACGGGTGGTGGAGCGGGCATGCCTTTCTCCTCCGAACTCCCCAATGGCTGGAGCATCCGTTTCTCTGCCTGCCCCATGTTCGACCGCCACATGCAACCCACGGAAATGGGCATCGACCCCGATGTAAAGGTAGACATCACGCCAGCTGACTATGCCCGCAGCGTGGATACCCTCATCGAAACGGCCCGCCGCCTGCTCCAAACTCCTACCGCCGAACAGCAAGCGGAGTAAATGCCATAATAACAACGACCTCCTTTATCCCCCTGCCACAGCCTCTACCCACTTTCTAATTATGAAATATCCCCCTTTGCTTCTCTTCCTCGTTCTGTTTATTCTCAGTTGCAAGCCACAATTGCCCAAGGCTCTGTCGCAAGCTGCATCGGTGATAGAGTCTCATCCCGACTCAGCCCTTCACCTGATTCGTCAGGCCCAAAAGGCATGTGAAAACGTTCCTACCTCCCAACGTATGCTCCTTCAGATACTCTATGCAGAAGCGATGAACAAATCCATGCTGCCGATGGACACTTTACGTTTCGACGAGGTATATAACTATTATATGTCGCATGGCTCTGCCAATGAAAAGATGAAAGCCTGCTATTTGATGGGAAGCATTTTCAGAGACCGCCATGATGCTCCCCAAGCCTTGCAGTATTACCAACAGGCTACCACAGAAGCTCGGACTTCAGACGCAGATTGCAACTACAAGGAGCTGAGCCGCATCTATGGTCAGATGGCGGAAATTTATCAGCAGCAACGCTATCCGCAAAACGTCATTCGTGCAGCCCGTCGGGGCATGACGTATGCACTGCAAGCAGGTGATTCGCTGACCTATATTGACCTGATGGCACAAATAGGCGGAGCCTACCGCCAACTGGAAAAAATGGATTCCGCCTACCATTATTTCGACTCCTGCTATCAAGCCTATAAAGCCTCGGGCTACCGGAAAGAAGCTGCTGCTATCCAAATATGCAAGGTCGATTATCATCTCCAAAACAAGCAATACGCACAGGCGAAAGCCGGGATTGACGAATACATGCAGCATTCTAAATTGATTGACGAGCGCGGGAATCCGATTGCGCCCCCATTCGCTTTAATCTATTATTACCTCGGAGAATACTACCAGGCTGTAACGCAACTGGACTCTGCCCAGATATGCTACTATAAGGTGTTGGCCCATCCCACCCTGATACAAAATGTAGAGAACGGAGCATCGGGCTTGATGAAACTCTACGCACAACTTCATCAGCCCGACTCTACGGCGAAATATGCCCACATCTATGCTGCAACTAACGACAGTGCCAACCGCATCCATTCAGCTCAGGAAATCATCCGTATGGAACGGCTCTATGACTATACAGCCGCTCAACAACAGGTCATCACAAAGTCTGACAAGATAGCTGCCTTGTGGAAAGTCCTGTTCCTAACTGTCATCGTCTGCCTAACTTTTCTTGGAAGCCTTGTTTGGCTGACTCGGATGATTCGCCGACGCACCCGCATCCATCAACAGGCCATGGAGGCGCAACAGGCAAAGTATGAGCGAACGGTTGCCGAAATCGAAGAAACCGCCGCCACACTCCAGATCGACTATCTCCGCATACTCCAAAACTGTCGGCAAGCCGAAGCCGAACTGCTCCGTTTACGTGAGCAGACCAACGTGGACCGACAGCAACAGGAAGCATTGGTGCAAGTAAAGGAAAAGGAAATCTCTGAACTTCGAAAGTCACTGACTACCTACGAAGCACATTTCAACGTAGCCGAATGGTCTCAAAAGTCACCACTCACTAGC
>UQJC01000034.1 GCA_900541335.1 uncultured Prevotella sp. | reverse complement strand
AACAGGTTTTTATGTATATACCACTATGATTACATTAAAAACCATGCTTACCGCCTCCGCCCTGCTCCTTGCAGCAGAAGCTGGTGCACAGACGCCGACACAAACACAGGCAACACCTATCGACAAGCAACAGCCGACCCTCACGTCTGACCGCATGACCCCCGAAGCCCTTTGGGCTATGGGACGTATCAGTAGTGTCAACCTTGCCCCCAACGGCAAGGAAGCCGTTTACGCCGTCAGCTATTATAGCGTCAAGGAGAACAAGAGCCGCTCAGTGCTCTATACCCTCAACCTCCAAAATAAGCAGTCGGTCAAACTGACTACTGGAACAAGCGAACACAGTGCGGTATTTACCCCCGACGGCAAACACATAGCCTACCTCTCTGCAGCCTCGGGAAGTAGCCAACTCTGGCTCATGAATCCCGATGGAACCAACCGCCGACAAATCAGCCATACTGACAGCGACATTGCCGGCTTCCTCTTTTCACCCGATGGAAAACAAGTCATCCTCGTGATGGAAGTGCCCCAAAACCACTCCATCGAAGCCAAGGAAAAGGACCTTCCCCTTGCTACAGGCATGGTCATCAACGACTTGATGTACAAACATTGGGATACCTACGTAACCACAGCTCCTCATCCTTTCGTAGCCTCTTTTGACGGCGAGAAGGTGGGCGAAACAAAAGATATCCTCGAGGGGGAACCCTATGAAAGTCCGATGATGCCCTTTGGCGGCACGGAACAACTGGCTTGGAGTCCCGACTCGAAGACCATCGCCTATACCTGCCGCAAAAAGGTGGGCAAGGCATACGCTATCAGCACCGACAGCGACATTTACCTTTATGAAGTAGCCACTCAAAAGACGGTACGCAACCTTTGCAAACCCGAAGGTTATAAGGCTCCCGAAGTCGACGTGACACGTTCGCTGCAAAACCAGCCTGTTAACCGTACCAACGGCACGGACTGCAACATGGGCTACGACCAAAATCCGCAATTCTCGCCCGATGGCCAATACATTGCCTGGAGCAGTATGGAACGCGATGGTTACGAAAGCGACCGTACCCGTCTCTGCGTAATGGAACTGAAGAGTGGCAAGAAGACTTACGTCACAGAGAAGTTTGAAAGCGGTGTCAACGAATTCTGCTGGGCTCCCGACAGCCGCACCCTTTACTTCACGGGTGTATGGCACGGCAAGACGCAAGTCTACCGCACCAACCTCAAGGGCGAACACGTGGCACTCACCAACGATGTAGCTGATTATTCACTCATCGGACTTGCACCTGACGGTAAGTCACTCCTTGCTAAACGTCACAGCATGAGTGCGCCCGACGACATATTCCGTCTCACGTTAAACAAAAACAAACTGGCCGAAGTTGAACAGTTGACGGAGGAGAATAAATACTTCACCGATCACCTCGCTTTCGGCAAAGTAGAAGAACGCTGGGTCAATACGGTCGATGGAAAGAAGGAACTCTGCTGGGTCATCTATCCGCCTCACTTCGACCCGAAGAAGAAGTACCCCACCCTGCTTTTCTGTCAAGGTGGACCGCAATCACCCGTCAGCCAGTTCTGGAGCTACCGTTGGAATTTCCAAATGATGGCTGCCAATGACTACATTGTCATTGCGCCCAACCGCCGTGGTCTTCCCGGTTTCGGTATGGAATGGCTCGAAGCCATTTCAGGCGACTATTCCGGACTCTGCATGCAGGACTACCTCAGTGCCATTGACGACATTGCTAAGGAGCCTTACGTAGACCGCGACCGTCTCGGTGCAGTAGGTGCAAGCTTTGGCGGTTTCAGTGTATACTGGTTGGCAGGCAATCACAACCGCCGCTTCAAGTGCTTCATTGCCCACGACGGTATATACAACACACAGCAGCAATATGTAGAAACCGAAGAACTCTGGTTCCCCAACTGGGATCTCGGCTCTGCTCCCTGGCTCAAATCTGCTACGGGTGAAATGCAAAAGGCTTATGCCACTTCGCCTCACCTCTATGTAGACCGTTGGGACACGCCCATTCTTTGCATTCACGGTCAAAAAGACTTCCGCATCGAATACACGCAGGCTGAATCAGCCTTCACCGCTGCCCGTCTGCGCGGCATTGACGCTCAACTCTTGCTCTTCCCCGACGAAAACCACTGGGTACTCAAACCCCAAAACGGTGTCCTCTGGCAACGCACCTTCTTCCGTTGGCTGGATAAGTACTTGAAGCGGTAATTGGGGGGATTTCTATATCTCGATATATCGACATTCCGCCCTCTGCCATCCCCATGATTCCATTAACAACTCAATATTAATTAAACCATGTCAGATCAAATCAAGACAACGCTGCGTGATTCCGCAGCCATGCGTTGGACGGTATTGCTGTTCCTCGCTTTTGCCATGTTCTGCTCGTACATCTTCATGGACATCCTGTCTCCCATCAAAGACTTGATGCAATCCACTCGCGGTTGGGACTCCACCGCATTTGGTACGATGCAAGGCTCAGAAACGTTCCTCAACGTCTTCGTGTTCTTCCTCATCTTTGCCGGTATCATTCTCGACAAGATGGGCGTTCGCTTCACTGCAGTCCTTTCAGGTGCCGTGATGCTCGTAGGTGCAACCATCAACTGGTACGCCGTGACCGAAAGTTTCATGGGCAGCGACCTCGAAACCTGGTTCACCAACAACCTCAACTACATCCCGGGCTTTGACGAGTTGGGCATTTCTCCCTTCTACCTCGGCATGCCCGCCTCAGCCAAACTCTCAGCCGTTGGTTTCATGATCTTCGGTTGCGGTGTCGAAATGGCCGGTATCACCGTTTCACGCGGTATCGTGAAGTGGTTCAAGGGTCGCGAAATGGCACTCGCCATGGGTTCTGAAATGGCACTCGCCCGTCTCGGTGTGGCCACCTGTATGATTTTCTCGCCCGTATTTGCCCGTCTCGGTGGCGTGATTGACGTCTCTCGTTCCGTAGCCTTCGGTGTCGTATTGTTGATGATTGCCCTCATCATGTTCATCGTATACTTCTTCATGGATAAGAAACTCGATGCACAAACGGGTGAAGCAGAAGAAAAGGACGAACCCTTCAAGATCAGCGACCTCGGTAAGATTCTTTCCAGCGGTGGTTTCTGGCTCGTTGCCCTCCTCTGCGTACTTTACTACTCAGCCATATTCCCCTTCCAGAAGTATGCCGTCAACATGCTCCAGTGCAACTTGACCTTCACGGAAGTCGACCCCAACTCTTTCTGGGCTACCAACACGGTGACCATCATCCAGTATGTCATCATGCTCGTCGTAGCAGCAGCTGCATTTGCCAGCAACTTCTCTAAGAAAGCAGCTATGAAGTACGGTTTGCTCGTCGTTGCCGTTGTAGCCCTCGTTGTATTCTGCTACATGGGTTACAAGCGTCAGAGTGCAGAAACCGTCTTCGCAGTATTCCCCCTCCTCGCTGTAGGTATCACCCCCATCCTGGGTAACTACGTAGACCACAAGGGTAAGGCAGCCACGATGCTCATCATGGGTTCAGTGTTGCTCATTGCCTGCCACTTGACCTTCGCCTTCATTTTGCCCGAATTCCGTGGCAATGCCGTAGGTGGTTTCCTCGTTGCTTACCTGACCATCCTCGTATTGGGTGCCAGCTTCTCGCTCGTTCCCGCTTCACTTTGGCCCAGCGTTCCCAAACTCGTTGACTCCAACATCATCGGTAGTGCCTATGCCCTTATCTTCTGGATTCAGAACATCGGTCTCTGGCTCTTCCCCATGCTCATTGGTAAAGTGCTCGACCAGACCAACCCCGAACTGGTAGCCCAGCTCCAAAGTGGCGCTATCACTCCCGACCAGGCTGCTACGGCCTACGATTACACAGCTCCCCTCGTCATGCTCGCCTGCCTTGGCGTTGCCGCCCTTATCCTTGGCTTCGTCTTGAAGGTAGTAGATAAGAAGAAGGGTTACGGCTTGGAATTGCCGAACATTCAGCAATAAGCCTTCACTTCCTTCCTAAGGAAACTTGGAGACCATTCCTCAGATTTCTTCTCTGAGAAATGGTCTCCATTCTTTTTAGCTTACCCTTAGAAAGTTCCGTATTCACAGAAAACGAAGGCCCTCCTCTAACTGGGAACCAAGCTCCATCTATTCGTTCATTCAAAACCTTCTCGGCTCATCCAAAATTCTCTTCTACTGAAAGGGACAAGACATAGTTCCCCTCTCATTTCACTTGTTGCTAAATACATTACCTACTAACAAAGCATAAAAAACAGAGCTTTAGGACAAGCTAAGTTCTATATATAACATCTGGATGAACAGAAAGACTAATTTTGTAGGCACTTAAGAAAAGCACTGCTTCGTAGCAGACACTTTTTTCACTATGAAACACTTGTAAGGCAAGCGTGCTTTATAAGCAACCAAAAAGCATACTGTTATCCCGCTACAGTTTCTACTCTGTAGCGACTATTCTTTTTATCAACTTTCTTAATACCATTAACTCCCAACCATGAAGCAATTTAAAAAACTGCTGACTGTGTCGTGCTGTCTTGTTACCATGACCGCACAAGGGCAGTTCACAAGCGTGAACGAACTGCCTCAGGGACAGGATTCCCGCATGTCGTATATGTTGACGACACCGCGCGGAAGTCTGTTCAGTGATCCAACCATCGAAGCTTCCTGTCTGACCTCAAACTGTCAAACAGGACGCAACGAGAAGATCAAGTTGTCCGCCACTGATGCTCGGGGACAATTCTTACTCTTTAAGGCCAAGAACGAACCCAATGGCTATTACATTTACAGCGTCAAAGCCCAATCTTTTTTAGGAAAGCCCGGCGGAGATAGTGGGGTTAAATGCCCCTATGTCGACAAACCGCAGGTATTGTACGTTTGGAAAAACGGACAAAGCGGCTCCCAAAACAATGGCTATGGGGTCAATTACGAACAAAGTGAATACCCCTTTTCCATTGGTGCTGTAGATGGAACGCAAGGAGCTCCTTACACGACCATCAACGTATGCTGTTGGGATCAAAATAATCCAGACTACCGGTTCTGCGAAACAAGCGGTTACGATGCAGGCAACGAGTATGCCATAAGTGAAGCCCAAAAGGTGAATGAAACGCTGTTCCAACTAGCTTACCAAAAGGTGGTCGAAGCGGAGAAGCAACCGGAAACGGGAACAACTGACCCGCTCGACCCGAACAATGTACTTTCAACTGAAGAACGCAAAACACAAACGCAAGCGGCCCTCGATATTATCAACCGCTTTACTGAAGGCACGATGAAAGTCAAACTCGACTTGTCTCTCTGCCGCACACAGTCGGGATGTGACCGCTATACCTACAGCGCCACAACCGACAAACTGACCATCAAGGCTTCAAGCGCCGTAGCAGCCTGCCGTGGTTTTTATGACTATGTCAAAAGCAAGGGGGCTGGTTTTGCTTCCTGGAGTGGCACCCGCTTCCAAAAGCCTGCTGACATGAGTTGCTCCGAAGTGAGCCTCACCACGCAGTTCCGCGACCACCAGTACTTCAATGTCGTTACCTATGGTTACACCGTTCCTTTCTGGGACGAAGCACGCTGGGATAAAGAACTCGACTGGATGGCCCTTCACGGCATCGACATGCCGCTTATGCTCGTCGGTGCCGAGCAAATCTATCGCGAAGTGTTCTACGACATGGGACTGAATAAAGAGGAAGTCGATGCCTGGGAAGTTGGCCCTGCTCACTTACCGTGGTTCCGCATGGGTAATGTTGCCGGCAATTCCTTTGACGGCCCATTAGGAGAGGAGTGGAACGAAAAGCAGCGCAAACTGGCTCACCACTTGCTCGACCGCATGCGTGCCCTCGGCATGAAACCTATCTGTCCGGCCTTTGGCGGTTTTGTACCTCAAGCATTTACCAAGCATCATAGTAGAAAGACAGAACTCACGGGTTGGAACTGGGTGCCAACTTCTCACCGCAACTACCGCCTCGACCCGGGTTCAGCCGCCTTTGTAGAAGTCGGCAAGCGCTTTATTCAGAAATGGGAGAAGGAATACGGTGTCGGCAAGTACTACCTTTCTGACTCGTTCAACGAAATGATTATTCCCTCCTCCACGGCTACGCTGACTCAATACGGTGACTCTATTTTCAAGAGCATCCGCGAAGGCTCAGCCAATCCCGATGCCGTTTGGGTCACGCAAGGCTGGACCTTCGTCTACCAAAGTGGACAATGGGGCAGCAGCAAGTTTAATGCCCTGACGCAAAATATTCCCGACCATCGCTTCATGGTGCTCTACATGAGTCCGGAGTACGGCCCCAATAAATGCTGGGAACGCTATGATGGTTTCAACGGCAAGGAATGGTGTTACACGATGCTTCCCAACATGGGTGGCAAGACCTTCTGGACGGGTAACTTCTCGGCTTATGCCAACCAGTACCTGACGAATCTTTACCGTTCGACTTCGAAAGGCCGCGTGACCGGTTACGGTCTGACACCTGAAGGTGTTGAGAACAACGAGATGCTCTACGAGCTCGTCTGTGATGCTGGTTGGACACCCGCCAATGGCACCATCGACCTCGATGCCTGGATGGAACGCTACGCTCAGAGCCGCTACGGCAAGCATCCTCAAACGGTTCGTGACTTCTTAAAAGTACTCCGCCAAACGGTTTACAACAAGTACATCGACCACCCGCGCTTCGGCTGGCAGATGGGCGGCAACATTACGGGAACGGGTAGTGCCTCGCTGGCTGACGCTTACTACAAAGGTGTCGAAACGCTCTTCGCACAGACTGAAGAGCTCAAGCAACAGCAATCTCCGTTGCTCGAAAACGAACTCATTGAGGCCGCTGTGCTCTATGCCTGCGGACGCATTGAGAACCTCAACACCCGCATCCTTGGACTGAAGAAGAACCCGAAGGAAGCCCAACGTCTGATTGCCGAACTCGACACACTGATGCTCGATATGGACGCTGCCTTAGCCCGTCACCCGCTCTACAACTTGAAGCACTGGGAAGATCAGGCACAAGGCATGGCCGACACGCCCGAAACGAAATTGCGCAACGCGCGCAATGCCCGCCGCATCGTGACTGTTTGGTATGGTGACCACCAGACCAACGAACCCGTACAGGATTATGCCGCACGCATCTGGAGCGGATTGATTCGCGACTTCTATCGTCCTCGCCTCATCCAGACGCTCAAGCACAAGGTTGGGTTCCTCCCTTCCTTCAACTCGATTGAATTTGAAAACAAGTTTGTGGCCGCTGCGCCTACCCTCTCCCAACCGAAGGAGATTGAAGGTAACCTCATCGACTTCCTGGCTCAGCTCGTGGACCGCGCTAAGAACTGTGCCCACGTACAGGTAGAAGCACTCCAAGCTATCGAAACGAGCAATGACAGCATCAACCACTGGTATGTGGTACGCTCGGGTTACGAAGCACAATTAGACAAGGTGCTGACCGCCTCAGGCGACTACCAAAAGCTCGAAGCATTGACCGACGTGCGTGACGGTTACCAAGCTTGGCGATTCATCCGTACGGGTGAGAATGCCTACCGACTGGAAAACCGTTGGGGCGAAAATCTGAACGTAACGGACAGCGAACTGCGCACGCTGTATGCGCATGCTTCGTCTGACCTTCATGTGGAATGGACCTCTGACGGCACTCACCGTTTTGCCATTCTGCCCCAGGCAGCTCCCAAGGATAAACCTGCGCTCCACTGCAACGGAAACCTCATGCTTTACGGCTACAAAGGCAACGACGGCTACTATGCCGGTTCGCTCTGGACAATTGAACCCATGCCTACGGCACTCGTACCCGAAGCCAAGTCGGAAGATTACACCCGCTACATCCGTCGACTCACCGGCTTCACCCAGCAGGAACTATTTGGCAAACCCGGTCAACCCGTTTCAGCCGATGCACTCAACTTGGCTGTCAATCGCCTGTACGACGAAGCGCAAAACATTGATCATAAGACGTATGACACCTTCCTCGCACAGTGGGCTGAACTTTGGAAGAAGACCTTCGTGCTGCCTCAAGGCGAAGAAGCCAACCGTCTGCTTCAGCTGATTGTTTCGGCTCACCAGTTGGTACAACCGGCTGATGCCGCTATTTCTACAGATGCTGCTTCCCTGAGAAAGGCCATCCTGCGTGCAGAAAAGGCTGTAGCCGGTGCGTTGACGGAACAAACGACTCTCGAGGCTGAATACAACTACTTGAATCAAGCCATCCTGCAATATTACCAAGCCAAGGGCGGCACGGTGATTCAGCCCGGATTACCCCAGGGCATTCAGCAAACCCAAGCGCAAGCCATGTCACAAGTCATTTATGATTTGCAAGGCAGAGCGATTGATGCTGCTGAACTCGACAGACAAAGCACGCCGCAGGTTTATATCTGTAACGGTAAGAAAATGATTAAGTAAGCGCCGCAAGCTGATTCGTGCAACCGCGCTTTGAAACTCCAGACCGGAAGTATGCCCCTCCGCATACTTCCGGTCTTTTTAATGAGATGCAGTCTGGCTTTGTCCTTTCATTTGCTCCGATACGCTTCATGCAACACGGTATGCCGAACGCATGATGCCTTCTGTCTTCCTTTGGTTTACGTCTTATTTTGAAGAGTCGAAATAGAAAACTCATCTTTTATACTTCGTTTTGTGTTAGAAAATTGCTTCCTTAAAGAAGTAAACGAAACAGCATGCCGCTACCCTTCCTTTTTGCACTACCTTTGCGGTGGCTAAGGTAGGTCATAGACCGCTCAAGCGTGGACACGTGGCAGGCGGAAAGCTTGCTCTGACACATTCAGTTGCCCTACCTTATCATCTCCCTAACAACATTATACTTTACATGCAACACTCTCATAAGCTGGCGACATTGCTCGCCCTGACGCTGACGGCAGCTCCCGCAATGGCGGACTCAAAAGGCACAGCTAACGAAGGAAACGAATCGGAAACCCAAGGCTTAACCCTCGCTGTCAACACGGAAAAGAACCAGTCGAAATTTTTGAAGGAGATGAACCCTACGCTGAAATTCGGCGGGTACATCATCGGTAAATACTCCATCAGTGACCGCAAGGGACAACCCACGAACGGAGGCTTCGATCTGCGCTTCGTTCGCCTCTATGCTGACGGCCGCATCTACAACGATTTCTACTATAAGTTTCAACTGGAGGTCAACGGTGCACCGGGTGAGGACAAAGGTCCGCGCGTGGTTGATGCCTTCATCGAATGGCAGAAGTTTGACTTCCTGCGGGTGAAGCTCGGACAATTTAAGCGTCCCTTTGGCTTTGAGAATCCATACAGCCCGCTCAAGGTAGGCTACGGTTGCTACTCACAGGCCACAATGAAGCTCGCCTCCATCGGCGACCGCAACGGCGAACACAAGAGTTCGGGACGCGACCTCGGTGTACAACTTCAAGGCGATTTGCTGCCTGCTGCCGATGGTCACAAGTGGATTCACTACCAGTTAGGCTTCTTCAACGGCCAGGGCATCAACCACGCTGACAAGGACCACCACAAGGACCTCATCGGCGGTCTGTGGATTTCACCCATCAAGGACCTTGCTATCGGCGGTTTCGGTTGGAACGGTAAATACACTAACGAGAAATACAACGCGGCTCCCGAAGCCAACCAGCTGAAGAGCGTGAAGCGCGTACGCTGGGGTGTGGGCATGAAGTACGAAAGCGATTGGACTGTACGCGGCGAGTACATGAGTTCGGTTGGCGGCAAGGTGACGAATGCCGCTGCACCCGACCGCTCGGATGCCTGGTATGCCACGGTGGGTGTACCCGTTACGAAGGACTTGAAGTTCTATGCCCGTTACGACTGCTACCGCGACTCGAAGCAATGGAACTCGCTCCGCACGGACTACGGCATTTCGGGTAACTATGCCCTTGGCAAGCACTTGCTCTTCCAACTGAACTATACGTTTACCGACGACCGCTCGGCACGTAACGCTGCGGTTCGCACGGACTCACGCTACAATACGTTTGACGTACAGATTGCGGCGAAGTTCTAATAAACAGGTAAGAATTCATAGTTGAAGAGATTAAGAGTTGAAGAGTTTAGAAGATAGATTAGAGCGTTAAACTCATAACTCCTCATCTCATAAACTCATTATCCCATAAACTCCTCATCTCATAGACTCTTCAACTCATAAACTCTTCAACTTCTCTTCTCTATGAAATATCCGTCATCTCTCCTTCCGAGTGGACTGTGTGCCTCGTTGCTCCTCGCTGCCAGTACACTGACTGCACGGGCCGAACAGGTGGCTCCGACTCTATCTGACAGCACAGTCCTTTCCGACCAAGCTTCCCTGAAAACCGTTTCCAACGACAGCACGCTGCTGACGCAAGAACTTGACGGCAAGAAGAAAAAGATATGGGAACGGGGCATCGTCAAAAAACTCGTAGACTACTTCCGCGACTCGAATAAACAAAAGCCTGAAAAGAAAATAGACTTCGGCGTGTTACCCGGTCCGCACTATTCTGCGACGACGGGACTCGGTCTCGGCATCCTCGGTACGGCGACCTATTCAACCGACCGCACGGACCGCTCACTTCCCCGTTCGAATGCCTCGATTTATACAGATATGACCACGGGCGGCTTCTTCCTCATCGGACTCAAAGGAAATCACATCTTCCCTCAAGAACGCTACCGCTTTGACTACAAACTGAACCTGTCGACGTTCAGCGCAAAGTTTTGGGGCATCGGTTACGACAATGCGGACAATGACGACAACGAAACGGACTACCGGCGCAACCGCATCATCGCGACGGGACGCTTCATGTTTAAGGTTGCCCACAACACATACCTCGGCCCGATGGTCAACTACCGCTTCTTTCAGGCCAAGGACATTGACCCGAAGTTCCTTCACCTCTGGCAAGGACAAAAGAAAAAGCTCCACGCGGTGTCGGCGGGCCTCTCCTTTACCTACGACTCGCGCGACTTCATGCTCAATGCCAAACGGGGTACGTTCTTCCAGATAGACCAAACGTTTAACCCGCGCTTTCTCGGCAACGGGAACTATGGTTTTTCTTCGACCGAAGTCACCTTTGCCAAGTACGGCCGATTGTGGAAGGGCGCTGTCCTGGCCGGCGAACTCCACGCCTTGTTTAACTACGGCAACACCCCCTGGCCTCTGCTGGCAGAAGTAGGCTCGAACGACCGCATGCGTGGTTACTACGAAGGTCGTTACCGCGACCAAAACCTCATCGAGGGACAGCTCGAACTGCGTCAGCACATCAAGGGGCGCAACGGCATTGCCCTCTGGGTCGGTTTGGCCAATGCCTTTCCCCGTTTTGACCGCATGGCGTGGCGCAAGACCTTGCCCAACTGCGGCATCGGTTACCGATGGGAATTCAAGAAAGGCATCAACGTCCGCATTGACTACGGCTTGACACGCGACGGCGGCGGCTTTATCTTCAACATCAACGAAGCTTTCTAACCTGGCAAAGCGGCAAGCCCTTTAACAGCCCTTCTCTCAGTTGACTCAAAATACCGAGACTTCTCAAAGGCAACTGGTTGGCTTCGCCCCTCTGCTAACAAGTAACAAAACAACTCATACACTACAATATGAACTTCAAGACGATTCTTCTGAGTGCTGCCCTGCTGACAGCCTCAACGGGCACGCTGCGTGCCCTCCCCTACGCTCCCGAATTCCTTCAGGAGGAAGCGACTGAAGGCAACATTGCCTACCTCGCCAAGGGGAACTTCGAGCACTGGACTTCACAGACCATCAAGGAAAGCCGCATCATTGGCGGTAAGACGGTCAACCTGATGAACATTGGCTACCCCTGGGCTTCTTCCAACGTCTGGGCGAAAGTGTCGGGCGTAACCAAAACGAACGTAAGTGTCTACAAGGATTCACATCCCGGTCATGGCAGTTGCGTAAAGCTCTATACTCACATCGTGGAAGCCAAAGTGTTGGGCATCATCAACATCAAAGTGCTTGCCGCCGGCTCCATCTACCTGGGCAATACCATCCAGCCTATCCGCGACACCAAGAATCCGATGTCAAAGCTCAATGCTGGCGTGAAGTTCAACAAGCGTCCACAAGCCATTATCTTTGACTACAAGACGCACATCGTACCGGGTAACCGCATCCGCCAGAACGGCATTACGCGCGGTTCGAAGGTGGCAGGTCAAGACATGGCCGACTGCGTTCTTTACCTCCAAAAACGTTGGGAAGACGCGAACGGCAATATCTTTGCCAAACGTGTCGGTACGATGGTCAAACGCTTCTCCCACTCTACGGACTGGCAAAACAACGCACGCTTTACCATCCACTACGGTGACATCCGCCACCAATCTTTCTACAACGAAGCCTGGGGACTTACCACGGGCGAAAATACAAAGTATGCCCGCAATTCGAAGGGAGCTATGGTACCCGTCAAGGAAGTGGGTTGGGCTGCTGCCAACGAAACGCCGACGCACATCGTGCTGCAGTTTGACTCCAGCCACGGCGGCGCTTACATCGGTACGGTAGGCAATACGCTTTGGGTGGACAACGTTCGCCTGGCGTATTGATAGCACGCAGCGGAGGCATCCGCTCCCATTCTATAGGGACGCTCTCTCTTGCTAGAAAACAACAGAGGCTGTATCACAACCAAACAAGTTGCGGTACAGCCTCTGTCATTGTTTATGGTGCACGAAGCTTGCTATTCCCCTTTTTTACCGAGTCCGCGCTCCCACAGGTAGCGGTAATTGTACATGTGCATCAGGGGATAAAGCAGGGCGCGAACCCAGGCCACGGGGTCTTTCTCGTAGGTGTAAAACAACTCGTGGCGGTATTTGAGGTAAAGACGCGTCAGCTCCAGGTAAGAACACAGGCCCGAACGACACTCACATGCCATCATGCGTACACCGTCACGCCACACTTCTGTATCGGCCGCCACGGCACGCAGGAAGTCCAAACGCGGTTGGAAATGCCAACGCATGCAACGCTTCACTGCTGCATAGTGTGTCAATGACCAACGCAACATATAGAGTGCATTGCCTGCCGAACGTTTGCGACGGCTGTCGGCCTGCAACAGGGTGTCGGCCTCTTGATGACGCCGCCAGTGTGCAAGCACGCGATCTACAAGCACAATACCGTCGTAGGCTGCTGCTGTCAGTCCGAGTATGACATCATAGTACGTGCGATTGTAGATTTCTCCTTCCTTCGGTACTTTTGTGAGCAGACTGCGACGAAAGACCATCGTATGACCCGGCACAGAAGAATAAAGCAGACGGGGTAACCGATGGTTAGGCGGACGACGGTCGTAATCGAGCGAAATGGAAGGATCTTCGGTAAAGGGAACACTGCGACAAATGGACATCAGCTTCGAGCCAAGTGCAGCCACTTGACTGCTCACCTTGTCGGGTTCCCACAAATCGTCCTGATCGCTGATAGCAATCAAGTCACCCTTAGCCTTCGCTATGGCACTGAAGAAATTACCGTTTACGCCATGCGCCGCCTCGTTCTTCATCCACCGAATCAGGGGGAAACGCTCGGCATACGCCGCCACAATGGAGGCTGTGTCGTCGGTCGAACCGTCATCCTGCACCAGTACCTCGAGAAGCGGATAGTCCTGAGCAAGAATCGTATCGAGCTGTTCACGCAGGAATTTCGCTCCGTTGTAGGTGCAAAGCACTACTGACACACTTAAAGAGGGAGTTTGCATAAATAGAAAAGCTATTGAACAAGGTGCAGTTGCAAAGGTAACAACTTTATCCTTCCTCGCTCGACAGCAGGTGCCTCGTTCGTACCACAGAATTGTCCTTCTACATAGAGAATGACAAATTGCAGGCCACAGATTTGTCCTTCTACATGGAGAATGACATATTGCAGACCACAGATTTGTCCTTCTACATAGAGAATGACATATTACAGGCCACAGAATTGTCCTTCTACATGGAGAATGACAAAACGCAGACTAAAAGAAGGGAACTTCCGATGAGAATGTAGTAACTTCGCTCGCAATAAAGCCTTCTGCACACGGTCGGTTTGCTTTGGCTAACTGAAAAAGCTCAAGGCATGCAATCACTTAAAATCTTTGCTTATGTACAGTCCTTACAACAAACACGCAACGCTCAATCAGCGCCACAAGCCAGCCTTTGAGGCTCAGTTTAAGGTAGAAGATTTCATCGTCTTCCCTTATACGCATCGCATCGAATACGATAAAGACGGTAAGGAAATCTATGTGCCCGTAGAACAGAAAACGACGATTACGGGCATTCACCTCGTTGACGAACTCTTCCTCCGTTTGGGACGGGGCGAAACAACGGTGCTTGACTACCTTAGCGAGAAACACATCTGTGCCAACGACTTTTTTAGCATGATGTTCCTGCTGACTGGTATCTATTACAAGGATTTCAAATTCCAGTATCTGGTCAGCAAAGCGCGTTCGATGTTACTTTACTCACAACTCGACATTGGCGAAATAGGTCGCTACTGCGGCTACACTAATGCTTCGTCCTTCAGTAAAGCCTTTGCCCGCGAAACGCATCAGACGCTGAAAGAAGTGCGCCTGCAATTGCAACGCGCACATCCACAGGAAGCGGGACGCTATGTTATCAGACGATAAGCTGCCCACAAACTGTAATCATGGCTCTGCTATGACAAGAAAGCTCTGCTTCGACAAGAAAGTGTTGCTATGACAAGGCCGTAAGCCAGGAGCTTCAGCACGCTGGAAACACGCTGTAAAAGACGCTCACACAAACTCAAAAAGGGTGCACCTCGAAATATATGAGGTGCACCCTTTTTTGAGTTATTTCTATCCCATAAGGGAAAGATGAAGCATACGGAATTTACTCTTCCATATTGCGAACAATACCATTCTTAGCTCCCTTGATAAACTCGAGAATCTTCTCGATTTCTTCGCTCATGGGAATCTGTTCGGGAATCTTGATTACTGCATCCTGCAAGCTGAAATTACCCGTATAGATAATGCGGTAAGTATTGGCAATGTGGCGGAGAATACGATCGGTAACCTTTACCTGCTTCAACACCACCGTATTGACACCGTGGTAGGAAGCGGGATTGCCACCGAGAATGACGTAGGGAGGTACGTCCTTCTGCACACGGCAACCACTCTGGATGAGAGAGAAGCGACCTACACGCACGTGCTGCTGAACGACAACGCCGTTACTCTGGATAGAGCAATCGTGGATTTCGCACTCACCGGCAATGCAGGTACCGATACCGATGACGCACTGATTGAAGATGTGTACGTCGTGGCAGATGTGGGCACGATCCATCAAGAAGTTGCCATCACCTATCTGCGTGGCTTTGCCTTCGTACGTACTACCGGCAATGACTACGTTCTCACGAATACGGTTGTTGTTACCGATGATAACACGCGTCTTCTGTCCTTCCTTAAAATGGAAATCCTGGGGAGTTGAACCGATAACGGCATTCTGATAAACAATGTTGCCGCTACCCATGGTCGTGCCCTCAAGAATGCTGGCATGAGGTTTGATCACACAGTTGTCGCCAATCACTACGCCCTTTTCGATGTAAGCGAAAGGACCAACTTCTACGTTCTGCCCGAGCTTGGCTTCAGGATCAACGTAAGCTAAGGGACTAATCATAAATTGAGAAATGGTTTAAGATATTGGGGATGGAAACAACGAAAGAGGCTGCGAAACCAACCGACGGTTCGCGCCTCTCTTCGTGGGTCACCCCCTTGGGGTTAGTTATTTATTTGCCTGCTCGTTTGCCTGTTCACGGCCGCCACCCAATGCCTGGTAGAGGGAGATGGCTGCCTGAACCTTGTCAAACTTGTCAGAAATCAGGTTGAGCTGAGCCTGAATGAGGCTCTGCTGTGCTGTCAATGTTTCGAGGTAGCTCGTACCTGTGCTATACTGGAAGAGCTGCTTCGTGTTTTCAAGCGTATGGGTCAGCGTTTCTACTTGCTGCTGACGGAGTGCCTGCTGCTGTTGTGCAGACTGGTAGAGGGCAAGCGCGTTGCTCACCTCCTGACCTGCACTCAAAAGCGTTTCCTGGAACTGAATCTGTGCTGCTTCATAGTCAAGCTTTGAAATCTTGAGCTGAGCCATGAGTTTGCCATTGGCAAAGATTGGCTGTGTCAGTGAAGCAAAAGCAGAAGCCAGAATCTTGCCCGGATTGACAAGTCCCATACCGCTGTTGTTGGTCCAGCCAGCCTGGCCACCGATGGTCAACGAGGGGTAGAAAGCACTACGCGCAATGTTGACGCCATAGAAAGCTGAAGCTAACTGCAACTCTGCTGCACGCACGTCGGGACGATTGGCCAACAGCTGCAAGGGCACACCCGTAGAGAAAGAAGCGGGGAACGCATCAGCATTGAACTCACCACGTGCTACGGGATGAGAAGGCTCATGCAACAACATGCAGAGAGCCGCTTCCGTCTTGCTGATGTTTTGCTTCAGTTCGGGAATCGTGGTCTGCAGGTTGTAGTAATTAGCCTTTGCTTGACCTACGGCTGCTTCAGTGGTCATAGCAGCCTCCTTCATGAGTTCCATAGCGCGAACATTCTCAGCCCAGATTTTTACCGTAGCTTCGGTGGTCTTGAGCTGTTCGTCGAGCATTTGGAGCGTATAGTAGAGGTTGGCTACAGCCGCAACGACGCTGGTCTGAGTGGCTTGCTTAGCCGCCTTGGCCATATCGATTGTGGTCTGTGCCTGCTTCTTGTTGTTGCGCAAGCTGAAGAGGTTGAACTGCCAGCTCGCACTAACGGGTACGTTGTAAGTCTTGGTAGCCTTACCGAAATCCCAACTCGAGATATTACCCTGCGGGCCAAAAGCAATCGAAGGATAGTAAGCCAAACGAGCTATCTTGAGCGCAGCTTGAGCCTTTTGGATGGTCAACTCGGCGGTACGCATGTTAGGATTGTGCGTCAACGCTTTGTTGATCAGCGCCTGCAATTGAGGATCGGTAAACACTTCCTGCCAAGGAGTATTGCCGAAGTTGGTGGTATCGCCCTTGACAACTGCATAAGTCTGCGTCGTGTCGCGGTAAAGACTGTCAATACCTTCGGTCAAACCTTGCGGACGCTCGTAGTTGCGCATAATGCCGCAACTGCTGAGCAAAGCCGTGCAACCAAGTATATAGAGAAAATTCTTCATTGTTTCGCTGTTTAAAATCATACAGCGCGGAGATTGTCCGCGGACACCTAAAGCGGTGTGCCTTGTGCCCTGCGGGCAACCTTCCCTGCTGTACGGCTTCTTATTTATTTAGAGTATTGTTCGATATCTGAAACGGCATCGGTGTTGTCGATGTCTTCCCAGTGCATCGGCGTAACCTTCTCCTGGAGGTACTGGAAGATAACGAAGAGCACTGGAACGATAAAGATCTGGAAGATCATACCGATCAACATACCGCCGATTGCGGTCGTACCCAACGAACGGTTACCGTTAGCACCTACACCAAATGCAAACATCAAGGGGAGCAAACCGATAATCATGGCGAGTGAAGTCATCAAGATAGGACGCAAACGGGCACCTGCACCCAATACTGCGGCCCAAGAGATGCTCATACCCATCTTACGACGCTCAAGAGCAAACTCTACAATCAAGATGGCATTCTTTGCCAACAGACCCATCAACATAATCAACGCAATCTGTACGTAGATGTTGTTGGCGGCCTGACCGAATATAGGAACGATGTTATTGAGCGCACCCATACCCTGAATGAAGACGAACGAACCTGCCAAACCGAAGGGTACGGAAAGCAACACAGCGAGGGGCAAGATGTAGCTTTCGTACTGAGCAGAAAGCAAGAGGTAGATGAAGACGAAGCAGAGGAGGAAGACGATGGCCGTCGTGCTACCTGCTGTCTTCTGCTCTTCACGCGTCTGACCGGAGAACTCGTAAGAGTAACCCTGAGGCAGATGCTGCTGAGCTACTTCCTCGATAGCCTTGATAGCCTGACCAGAGGTGTAACCTGAAGCAGGGTTACCATTAACTGCCATAGAGGTGTACATGTTGAAACGGTTGATGTTGTCAGGACCGTAAGCAGGCTTAATGGTCATGAACTCAGTGATGGGAGCCATCTCCTTACCGTTACGTACTTTGATCTTATAAAGACTCTCAAAGTTTGCACGGTCGGCTTGCTCACCCTGAATCATTACACGGTAGAGCTTACCGAAACGGTTGAAGTTTGAAGAGTAAAGACCACCATAGTAACCCTGAAGGGTCGTGAGGATGTCACGAGGTGACAAGCCGGCACGCTTACACTTGGCAGCATCAATATCGATCATGTATTCGGGGAAGTTCGGGTTGAATGTCGTTTGTGCGGATTCAATTTCCGGACGCTTCTCCAATTCAGCCAGGAAGTTCTTGGCTACATCATAGAAGGCATTCAAGTCACCACCGGTACGGTCCTGCAAGTTCATGGCGAAACCGTTAGACACACCGTAACCCGAAATCATAGGCGGCTGGAAGAACAATACCTGTGCATCCTTAAACACGTCGCGTGAACGGAGGTAGAGGTTGGCGAAGACTACTGTTGAGCTTTCCTTCATGCCACGCTCACTCCAGTCCTTCAACTTGATAATGAACGAACCGTATGAGGGACCCTGACCACCGATAAAGCTGTAACCAGAAATCACCGTACTCATTTCGACTGCCGGAACCGAACGTACGAGGCTGTCTACACGGTTGAGGTAAGCCTCGGTGCGATCCTGTGAAGTACCAGGAGGCATGGTTACGGCACCCATGATGGTACCTGTATCTTCATTGGGGACCATGGCGGTCGGAGTGATGTTCATCAACCATACTAACAAAGCGATGGAACCTGCTACGATACCCAAAGAAAGGAACGGACGCTGAATGAACTTCAATACGCGCTTCTTGTACTTCTTGAGAATGTTCTCGTATGACTGGTTGAAAGAGTTTTGGAACTTCTTCGTAGAGAGACCCAACACACCCATTACAGCTACGATGGAGAGAAGAACGGTGATAACGGGGTGTTCATCGAAGTTGAAACCACCGAAAATCATACCGAGGATGGCAATGCAGATAAAGATGAGCGTCACGCTGGGGTGCAGGATGCGACCAATCGCTTCAGCATAACGCTGGAAGAAAGTCTGACCGGCAGCCTTGTAAGCCGTACCCATGCGTTCACGCAAGCTGGCTTCTTCTTCGCCTTCCTTGTGGTGAGGCTTCAAGAGGATGGCACAGAGTGCAGGTGAAAGGGTCAAAGCGTTCAATGCAGAGAAACCGATGGCGATAGCCATGGTCATACCGAACTGACGGTAGAATACACCGGCCGTACCCGACATGAAGCTCACAGGAACGAACACGGCCATCATGACCAACGTAATGGAAACGATTGCACCGCCCAACTCACGCATGGCATCGATAGATGCTTTCTTAGAAGAGGTATAACCCTGGTCCAACTTGGCATGCACACCTTCGACCACCACAATGGCGTCATCGACCACAATAGCAATTGCTAGCACCATGGCCGACAAGGTCAAGAGGTTCAATGAGAAACCGATGAGGTAAAGTGCAAAGAAGGTACCAACCAATGCTACCGGAATGGCAACGGCGGGAATCAACGTGGAGCGGAAATCTTGCAAGAAGATGTACACCACGATAAACACAAGGATAAATGCCTCGATAAGGGTCTTGATTACTTCATGAATAGAAGCAAAGAGGAAGTCATTAACGTTCTGGGCAATCTTGATGGACATGCCGTCGGGGAGGTCTTTCTCGCAGTTGCTAAGCAAGGCTTCGATTTCCTGTACAATCTGCGTTGCATTCGAACCAGCCACCTGCATGATGATGGCAGATACGGCAGTGTGTCCGTTTACCTTACCAGAGAAAGCGTAAGAGCTTCGACCCATTTCTACACGAGCCACATCCTTTACACGGATAATCGTACCATCCGGATTCGAACGGATGACCATATTTTCAAAGTCGGGCACCTGGCTCAAACGACCACGATAGCGCAGTGTGTATTGGAAGGTCTGATTCTGACGTTCACCAATACTACCCGGTGCGGCTTCAATGTTCTGCTCTGCAAGCACATTCGTAATGTCACCCGGCATCATGTGGTATTCTGCCATCTTCTGCGGGTCAAGCCAAATACGCATAGAGTAGTCAGCACCCATTACCATGGCGTCACCTACACCCTTCACACGCTGCACCTGCGGCATGATGTTGATCTTGGCATAGTTCTCAATAAACGACGCATCGTATTTATCAGCCTCGTCTACGATTGAGAAGATCAAGAGCATAGAGCTCTGACGCTTCTGGGTAATCACACCCACCTGGGTAACTTCTGAGGGCAACAAACCCTGAGCCATAGATACACGATTCTGCACGTTAACGGCCGCCATATCCGGGTCCGTTCCCTGCTTAAAGGTAATATCAATGGTTGCACGACCCGTATTCGTTGCTGTAGAAGACATGTAGTCCATGTTTTCTACACCGTTGATTTGCTCTTCAAGCGGAGCAATCACCGAGTTCAATACGGTTTGAGCGTTCGCACCATTATAGGTGGTGCTGACCTGAATGGTAGGAGGTGCAATGTCAGGATACTGGGTTACCGGCAACGATACCAAGCCAAGCACACCCAGAATGACAATCACCACTGAAATCACAGTGGAGAGCACCGGACGATTAATAAATCTATCTAATTGCATGATATGCCGCCTTTCTTTCTACCGATGCCTAAGCAGCTCCTGCATGGAGTGCTTACCAAGTGCCCGACCCGAGCACTAACTGGGGCATCGTTCAAAACAAAGGACTTTATTAAATTGTTGTTACTTCTGTTTGAAACCGTGCGTTTCTGTTGAAGTCATCTCGCCGATTCTACTTTACCGAAACACACTGGGAAGAAGGTTTAGTTTTCACCCGGCATTTTACCTTCCTTCAACGCCTTCTTGGCCTTCTGCTCAGCAGCGGCTGCCTGTGCAGGCGTAATGGGGTTAATCTGCATGCCGTTCTTCAATTGGTTTACACCGTCTACAACAATACGTTCACCTACCTTCAAACCGTTGGTCACTACATACGTGCTACCATCGTGCTGGGGCAGAACCGTAATCTCACGAGCAAGCACTTTATTGCCAGCACCGAGTACATAAACGAACTTCTTGTTCTGAATGTCGAAGGTAGCCTTCTGCTGAACAAGGATAGCATCCTTTTGATGAACCGGAACCAAGATAGAACCCGTACCACCGGAACGAAGAATGTTACCTTCATTCTTAAACGTAGCACGCATCTGGACAGAACCCGTAGAAGGATCGATGACACCGCTTATCGTACTAACTACACCCGTCTGGCTAAAATCGCTTCCGTCAGCCAATACCAAAGATACTGCAGGCATCTTTTCGATAGCAGCTTGCAAACCACCCTGCTCACGAGTCAGACCGAGCAACTGCTTTTCCGTCATAGAGAAGTAAACATACATCTGGCTGATGTTAGAAACAGTGGTCAAAGCCTGTGCGCTTGAAGCGCTTACCAAACTACCGACACGGTAAGGAATCATACCTACTACACCGTCAGCAGGACTGGTAACCGTACACCAGCGAAGGTTATCCTGAGCACTCTGCAAATTAGCTTCTGCGGCTGCGAGCTGTGCTTCGTAAGAAGCGAGCGTATTCTCAGCCATCTGAAGGTCATAGTTAGAAATAATATTCTGCTTGTGCAGCATGCGTTTATTCTCTACTGTCAACTTTTGCGTTGCGATCGTAGCCTTACAAACGCGAACCTGAGCTTGTGCGGCTTTCACAGCAGCACGGTACTGTTCAGAATCGATAAGGAACAAAGGCTGTCCCTTACGAACTACAGAACCTTCATCAACAAGTAACTTAGTCAGATAACCTGACACCTTCGGACGAATTTCAATATCCTGCATACCACGGATAGTAGCTGGATACGTTGTCTTCAGATCGGCCTCTGAAGTTTGAACCGTAACTACTGCGAAGTCTTTGTTAGCTTCGGGCATTTGATTCGACTTGCTTCCACAACTCGTCAACAACGTTGCGGCAAGCATCCATAAAGCGATTTTCTTCATGTGTTGAGATTTATATAATATGATTTGTTTTCAGACTATTGAAAATGATGTTCGTACCCAAAGATTCACCTTATCACGATAGGATAATCCAAACAAGGGAAACCACTTAGAAAAGATGATTCATAAGACACCCAAGTGACACGAACGTTTAATCAGCAAAAGAAAATTCATGCACAGTTGAAAAAGAAAGCATAAGTACTAATTACTGACTAAAGCTAATACGCCAATGAAAACGCTGTGCAAAATTACTTCAAAAAACCACGTGAACTCTCATAGTTTTCAATTTTGTGGTTGATTGACAGTTTTTTTAGTGAAGTCTTTCTTCTTGATTCAAATATAAGCACTTATACTTAGCAAATTACGACACGATTTATCGTTAACAAGAGTCTAATCATTTATACGGAAGCGCACAAAGATGACTCTGAGACTATATGTAACCGAAGAAAATAATTAGATTGATAAGGCAGGCTAGATAAAACAAGCGTACAAGACAGTAAGAATTATTATAACAAAAAAAGGAATACCTTTTGAGTATTCCTTTTGAGTAGCGCCTACGGGAATCGAACCCGTATACCATGCGTGAGAGGCATGTATCCTAACCGTTAGATGAAAGCGCCAAGTGCGGAAGCTGGGGGATTCGAACCCCCGGTACGGTAACCCGTACGTCAGTTTAGCAAACTGGTGGTTTCAGCCACTCACCCAAACTTCCTT
>UQJC01000033.1 GCA_900541335.1 uncultured Prevotella sp. | reverse complement strand
TTGAGGATTCTCTTACGCTTAGCTCTTGAAGCTACATGATTTACTGATCTTGGCATTTTGTTGTTACATTTTGGAAGTTAGCGCCGCTCACGCAAGGCATGGCGAACTTGAGGGCTAAACATCCGGTTAGACTTTAATGTGTGTAGATAAAAAGAGTTGTCGCTTGCCTGCGACATTTAAATTAACGGAGGCAGAGGAGTTCACGTACCTGGCGAACGTTCGTACCATCAACGATAGCTACGTGGTCGAGGTTACGCTTTTGCTTCTTTGTCTTCTTGGTCAGAATGTGACTGTGGTAAGCGTGACGTCTTTTGATCTTACCCGTTCCAGTGAGAGCGAAACGCTTCTTAGCACCAGAATTAGTCTTTACTTTTGGCATTTTCTTTGTTGTTTAATTGATTAATATATACTGCGGCTACGTGAGATACCGAACGTAGCGCGCGAGCGTTCAATTTACATGAAAAGGATGCTTCGGAAGAAGGCTTAGAAATCCTCACCTTCGACTTTCGGACCAAGATATTCTTTCTTAGCCTTTACCTGCGGAGCTTTCTTCTGCTTTGCCTCTTCAGCCACAACCGTTGCAGCAGTAGATTCAGCAGTTTCTTTTTCTTTCTTGGGAGCGGCAACCTTCTTAGGAGCGATGAATAAAATCATACGCTTACCTTCCAATACAGGCATTTGTTCTACCTTACCATACTCTTCCAAATCGTTGGCAAAACGCAACAAGAGAACCTCACCTTGCTCCTTAAAGAGGATAGAACGTCCACGGAAGAATACGTAAGCCTTCACCTTGTCACCTTCAGCAAGGAATTCCTTCGCATGTTTAAGCTTGAAGTTGTAGTCATGTTCATCGGTTTGCGGTCCGAATCTGATTTCCTTCACTTCAATTTTCACCTGCTTAGCCTTCAGTTCCTTTTGTCTTTTCTTTTGTTGATAGAGGAACTTTGAATAATTGATCAGGCGGCAAACAGGAGGTTCTGCGTTAGGAGAAATTTCAACCAAGTCTACGCCTTTCTGCTGAGCCAGCTGAATAGCCTGACGGGTTGCCATTACTTCCGATTCTACATCATCACCTACGATACGAACTTCACGACAACGAATCTGTTCATTGATACGATGTTGCGGTTTATTATCGCGGCGTGGTTTTTGGGGTGCTGCCATTAAATATTCTTTTATTGTATGCTTTGTCTTACTAAATTGAGTGCTTTTCGGAAAGGCAGAAGTTGCTTTACCGAAAAGCACTCAAAATACACCTTTACGCAGCCCACTCAAGGCTGAATCGGGCGCAAAGTTAGTAATTTTTCGTCATTTCGTCTACTTCCTCATTGATTTTCTTTGCAAAATCAACGACAGACAGACTGCCTTGGTCGCCTTCGCCCTGCTTACGAACAGCAACAGTACCTTCGTTTGCCTCCTTTTCACCTACGATAAGAAGATAAGGCACATGCTTCATTTCGTTATCACGAATCTTACGACCAATTTTTTCTGAACGATCATCCACATAAGCGCGCACATCATACTCATCAAGCTTCTTGCAAACTTCCTGAGCATAATCATTGAACTTATCTGAAATCGGCAGAATAGCCACCTGATCAGGTGTAAGCCACAAGGGGAAGTGACCTGCAGTATGTTCAATCAACACTGCTACAAATCGTTCCATTGAGCCAAACGGTGCACGGTGAATCATTACCGGACGGTGCTTCTGGTTGTCAGAACCTACATATTCCAACTGGAAGCGTTCAGGCAAGTTGTAGTCAACCTGAATGGTACCCAACTGCCAACGACGACCCAATGCATCCTTCACCATGAAGTCAAGCTTCGGACCATAGAATGCAGCTTCACCATATTCAATGCGAGCAGGAAGTCCCTTTTCTTCACAAGCTTCAATAATAGAGCGTTCAGCACGTTCCCAATTCTCTTCCGAACCGATATACTTTTCACGATTTACCTTATCACGAAGAGAGATTTGAGCCTCAAACTTGTCGAACTTCAACGCACGGAAGATAATCATAATGATATCCATCACGCGGAGGAATTCATCCTTCACCTGTTCAGGCGTACAGAAGATGTGAGCATCGTCCTGCGTAAAGCCACGTACACGCGTCAAACCATGGAGTTCACCACTTTGCTCGTAACGATAAACTGTACCGAACTCAGCCAAGCGCAAAGGAAGATCTTTGTAAGAACGAGGTTTCCAAGAGAAGATAGCGCAGTGGTGCGGACAGTTCATGGGCTTCAACATGTATTCCTCTCCTTCTTCAGGAGTATGGATCGGCTGGAAAGAATCCTTACCATACTTAGCATAGTGGCCAGAAGTTACATACAAATTCTTTGAACCAATATGCGGGGTCATCACCTGCTGGTAGCCGTAACGCTTCTGAATCTTCTTAAGGAAGTCTTCCAGACGCAGACGGAGGGCAGTACCCTTCGGGAGCCACATAGGAAGTCCCTTACCTACAAGGTCAGAGAACATGAAGAGTTCCATTTCCTTGCCAATCTTACGGTGGTCGCGGCGCTTAGCCTCTTCCAGCAATGCCAAGTATTCATCCAGCATCTTCTTCTTGGGGAATGAGATACCGTATACACGAGTCATTTGCGGACGGGTAGCATCGCCACGCCAATACGCAGAACTTACAGCCATCACCTTCACAGCCTTGATAGGAGCAGTGTTCATCAAGTGAGGACCACGGCAGAGGTCTGTATAAGCACCCTGCGTATAAGTCGTAATATGTCCATCTTCGAGTTCAGCAATCAGCTCATTCTTGTAAGTCTGACCGCGTTCACCGAAGAAATTCAAAGCTGCCATCTTCGAAATGTCCTCACGCACCAATGCTTCCTTACGTTGCACGAGCTCCTGCATTTTCTTCTCAATCTTGGGAAAATCGCTTTCGCTAATGGCTACGCCCTGAGGAGGCATTACGTCGTAATAGAAACCATTTTCGATAGCAGGACCGATACCAAACTGGGTGCCAGGCCACAATTCCTGCATGGCTTCAGCCATCAAGTGCGCAGAGGTGTGCCAGAATGCATGTTTACCCTGTTCGTCGTCCCACTTATAAAGTTGAATCGAAGCATCTGCTGTGATAGGACGGTTAAGTTCAACCGTTTCACCATTCACACCACATGCCAGCACATCTTGTGCCAAACGTTGTGAGATGCTTTCTGCAATTTGTAAACCCGTTACACCGCTCTCATATTCACGAACGGATCCATCGGGGAAAGTTATCTTTATCATTTCGCTTTGCTTTTGTTGTTTCTAATATGGCCGCAAAGGTAGTGAATTTTCTTTATGAGGTACTTCATACAAGGGCTTTTCTCATTAATGCCAACGAATGTGTTATCCGTTAGAAAGTTTCTTATGAATGTCTTGATTATGTTTACAATCTCCCGACTCTACGAGTCTTCGTACATCGTAAACAATACATCTTATCAATGCATTCCTTCGTCGCTCACAAGGCATACAAGCTTAGCCCCCGATTTTATGCTTTATCCTTACTTGACTATTCAACTTCCAATACCAACCCCTTCAAATACTCGCCTTCCGGATGATAAATATTGATGGGATGATCTGCCGGCTGATGCAACTGGTGAAGAATGCGCACGTGGCGACCACTCATCGCTGCGGCTGTAAATACAGCCAAACGGAACTGGTCCTTATTGACTGCCTGCGAACAGCTGAAGGTAAACAAGATACCTCCGGGCTTTATCTTTTGAAAAGCGATGGCATTCAAACGGGTGTATCCTCTCAATGCATTACGGAGTGCATCCTTGTGCTTGGCAAAAGCGGGCGGATCGAGCACAATAAGGTCGTAGTTGCTACCTGCCTGCTCCAAGAATTTGAAAGCATCTTCTGCAAAAGCTTCGTGGCGTGCGTCACCAGGGAAGTTTAGTTCAGCATTTGCACGAGTCAAGTCTATAGCCTTCGAAGAAGAATCTACCGAATGTACCAATTCTGCACCACCACGCATGGCGTAAACGCTAAATCCACCCGTATAGCAGAACATATTGAGCACCTTTCTACCTCGTGCATACTGTTCCAGCAAAGAGCGGTTTTCGCGCTGATCAACGAAGAAGCCTGTTTTCTGTCCTCGCAACCAGTCTATATGAAATTTCAGCCCGTTCTCGGTCGCTATGTTGCCTTCGTCATTCCCAATCAAGAAACCATTTTCCTGATTAAGTCCGGCTTTAAAGGGCAAGGTGGTTTCTGATTTGTAGTAAACGCTATCAACCAATCCCTCTGAAGCAGCTACCAAGGCCTCGGCTATCACTTGACGGTCCATATGCATACCTACTGAGTGAGCTTGCATCACTGCCGTACGTCCATAAACATCAATCACCAATCCCGGAAGGCGGTCACCTTCTCCGTGAACCAATCTGTAAATATCATTATCCGCACGACCTGTAAGGTGCAAAGCCTTACGCAGGGCAAAGGCTTCCTTCAGCCGCTGTTGCCAAAAGTTTCGGTCAATGACTTCATCGGTAAAAGTAAGCATGCGCACCACGATTGAGCCAACCTGGTAATGACCATAGCCCATCAATTCGCCTTCGTGCGAAACCACACGCACGATTTCGCCTTCCTTAAGTTTGCCGTCACTATTGGCCACAGCCCCTGAGAACACCCAGGGATGAAATCGCTTGAGGCTTTCTGATTTACCTCTGCGTAAATAGAGAGTATGCATAGAGTTTTATTAGTACGTTTTATAATAGAGGTTGAGGAGAAAAAGTTTTATCGTTTACAAGTATGCGCTGAGCCAGAACAAACACCTCCCGATTACTTTTGTATTGCTTGAGATGCAGACAAGTTATCAGAGATCAGCTCATATTCACCGCTTTGTTTTAAAGCCATCAATTCCTTGTAAAGATGGATACATGTCACGGCGTCTGTAGCTGCATAAACTTTCTGAGCCTCGGTCAGCACATCGGCTTCCCAATTAGAAAGGCGTGCTCCTTTCGAAATCCGTTGTTGAAACACATTGGCATAGAGTTTCTGCAAACTCATATCTTCCATACCCATTTGCTTTGCCACATCCTGCAAGTCAACACAGTTACCGGGACGAAATGCAGAGTCACGTTGGCGAAGCATCAGGAAATCATCGTGTAAAGAAAGCCCGACCTTCAAGATGGATTGATCAGACAACAAAGTTGAAAGGCAAGCAGGGAAGCCCATTTCGTTCAGTCGGAATAAGAAGCAAAGCTCCTCGTTCGCGATTTGCAACAAAGCCACCTTGTGTGATTGGCCTTTTCTGAAAGCAGGCCTCGTCTCCGTATCGATACCCAATATCGGTGATATCCGCAACGCTCTTACTGCGCGCTCTGCTTCACTCACACTTTTTATCACCACAATTTTGCCTTCAAAAGCATAGCGGGGCAAGGTAGCGATATAATGCTTATCTGTCTTCGTATATAATTGACGCATAGAATAATCTGTTTATCGGTGATACTTTACTCTTCTGCTTCAATCAACGAGAGAACTACTTTTCAAGTCATGTAAAGCACGCAGTGCATTGAGCAACTTCTGCCCCCATTGCAAACGAAATTCGTCAACAGTTTCATAAAGTGCCACTTCCATAGACTCATCATATCCTTCTCGGAAGGCCTCAACCAATTCCCGTAACTGCTGGTAAATATCAGCCAGGTTTTCACTGACAGTACACAATACGGGCTGTTCAGAGTACTTAAAGTCCTCAACAAAGACCTCCAAGAAATCATCATGTTCGCCCAATATCGCAGCAACCGAGGAACGCACATAGTTGTAATCCTCTTCAGTTACTTTCTTTTCATTCCATCCAGCCGTCTCTGACACATCGTCAAGCAATGTGGTTTTTAGATAAATCATAGGAAGCAACCCGCACATCACGCGCAAGAAGTCTTTGAGTTCCTTACCTTGACTCTGTTCCAGGTATTTACAATACTCCGCACTCACCGTAATCAGGTCAAGCACAGGCTGAGAATAGAGATAACGTTCATCATTTTGCATAATGAGCGCGAAGTTACGACTTCACAGGAAAAAGGCAAAGAAAAACGGGGATGCACTTGCTACAGCACATCCCCGTTCCGTCTCATCGAGTGATAACTATCTGCCAATCTGTCTTTGTAAGAAGCAACACCTATTTCTTGGTTATCAGTAAACAACGCATGTAGTTACTTCTGACAGCATTTCTACGTATAGCTATACACTTCTATCGATATCAAATTACAATTTATCTGTTACGACATGACCCATCTGCATGACATAAGTCAGTTGCAAGTCCTTGTCAAACATCATCAAGTCAGCATCCTTACCTGCTTCGAGTGAACCCTTACGGTCATATACACCCATAATCTTAGCAGGAGTCTCACTTGCCATACGACAAGCATCCTCCAAGGGGATACCAGCCTGCTGTACGCAGGTACGAATCAAGCGGTCCATGGTTGCAACCGAACCTGCCAAGGCTGAACGATCAGCCAATTTGCAAACACCGTCTTCTACAATGACACGAGGATCGAATGCTGCATCACCGTGGGTAGCCGCACAAGCCAAAGAGTCTGTTACCAGAGCGGTACGTTCTACACCCTTGATCTGATAAATCATGCGAAGCATAACGGGAGGCACATGAATACCGTCAGCAATCATTTCGACCGTCATATTCTCCTCTGCAAAGATACTTTCTACCGTACCTGCTTCCTTAAACTCCCGGTTTTTGTAAACCACAGGCATCGCATTGTAGAAGTGCGTAGCATGCGTCATACCCGCCTCGTTTGCAGCATGCACATCGGAATAAGTGGCACGCGTATGAGCAATAGAGGGCAATACGCCGTGTTCGCAGCAGCACTTGATGAATTCAATCGAACCGGGCAATTCAGGAGCCTCGTCCCAACGCTTCAAGCACTTTGCCTTCTTGAGTAAGGGCTCATACTCTTCCTTCACCGGTGACTTAATCCATTCCGGAATCTGTGCACCCGCTTGTTTGGGGTTGAAGTAAGGACCCTCTAAGTGCAAACCAAGCACCGGGCTATCGGGTTCGTTCATCAGCTTCTCACAAGTTTCTACAGCTTTCTCAATCATCGGCATGGTTGAAGAAGACAACGTAGGGAAGATTGAAGTCGTACCGTATTCCATGTGTGCCTTAATAGCCTCACGGAAAGCTTCCTCCGTACCTTCCATAAAGTCACGGCCACCACCGCCGTGTACGTGCATTTCGATACCGCCAGGCACTACTACGCAACCTTTGGCATCAATATGTTCAGCACCTTCTACAGGAAGACTGCTATTGATTACATTCTTAATTTTATTGCCTTCAACGATAACCGAACCGTTTTCAAGCCAACCTTCGGGCGTAAGAATACGTCCATTGAGAATTTGCTTCAGCATATTATGTGGGTTTAGGATTTGTAAATGGAATAAAATCTCTTGATAGAGATGCCACAAAGTTAGGCATAAATTATAAACAGATTGTTTATACGTTGCATTTTTATGGCTCTACAGTCTTTCTATAAAGATGAAAGTGAGATTCCTAAAATAAAAAAACGAAGAGTCGCCGACACTCACGTTGAGATTTGCTGACAACAAAGGACCACCTGTCCGAAGTCTATCATCGCATTGAAGAGGGCAACCTCTTTATAGCACAGCAAGTCTTCCGGACGAATATCACGCTCTTGCAACACCCCTTTTTCAAGTAAAGCACGTCGCATCGTGCCTGCTAACAAGGGTTGACGCGGAGTGTACCACGAACGACCGTCCGTAAAGGCGACATTTGTATAGGATGTATCGGTTATCAGTCCTTGACGCACAATCAACACTTCGTCGCACGCTCCCCGTTGGGCTTGCAATGCGGTGAGCGGAGTGCGATCAGCATACTTAAACGAATAGTCCAAGTCGTCATTTACAACAAGCCGCAACGAGTGCAACGTACGCAACACATAGGGATGATACGCTACCGCCACATTCCCCAACGTGTCATAGAGCACACGAGTTTTCCATACACCCACTTGCGGACAGTCTACCAGCAACGGTTCCAGATTGAACTCCGAAAGCTGCGGAGCAAAGTGACGTAACGTCCGCCCCACCCTGTCTTGATGCAACGCCAGGTGATGAATCTGTCCATCGGTGATTCGAATGGTTTCAACGAATTGGCACATAGGTCTTTTGCTGTACTTCTTTGTATTCCCGCTCCCATTGGCTGCGAGCGGTTACGCCACCACCTGCTTTGAAATAAAGTTGGCCGTTTTCTTGATCAATAAAGCGAATCAGCACCGAGCTATCCAACCTTTGACCATCGCACCATCCCATGACGCCTGTATAAAAACCACGGTGATAATCCTCTGCCTCAGCAATCACATCGATAGTTTTTGCTTTGGGATACCCGGTAATTGAACCTGCCGGAAGCTGAGAGAAGAGAATGTCGCCTACATAAGCAGCCCAATCTGCAGCCAACTTACCGCGTACTTCCGAACTGGTCTGAATGATGCGACCCCGATTCGTATGCAATAAGTCCGTATAGCGATAACGTTCCACCCAAACCTTGTCAGCTACTCGACTCAAGTCGTCACTAATCAGCTTGACCACTGCCTGGTGTTCTTCGGCCTCTTTCACATCGTTCATAATGATTTCCTCTGCCTGGGGCTGATCGGCATTGATGGTTCCTTTCATCGGGTAGGAACTGATTTCATCCCCCTCAATACGTACAAAGATTTCTGGGGAGAAGCAGACCAACGTATCCTTCAGCCACAACTTATACTTCGCCTCTGCACGACAATAGATGTCACGCAAGGAGAGATTCGTCTGGATGGGAACGCGGCAAGTCAAATTGATGAGTTGAATGGCATCTGATTGCAAGTATTTCTCTACGGTTTCGAAGCTTCTACGGTAAGCTTCCACACTCGGGAATGTGCACTCCCATTGAACTGCTTCGTTATTCTGAGTCTTCGCATCAGCCGCATTGCTCACTAAACCGAAATCAAAGAGACATTCTTCGGGATTGACTTCGCTTACAGGCATAACGATACTGCGCTGTGCGTCATAGTCAATAACAAAAATGAAGGGTACTTGCGAAGCTGACAATTCATTCATTCGAGCTATAGCCTCGACTTTATTCAGATATTCCATATAGATTTGATTGATATAGAGGGATGGAAACAAGTATTCGTCTGTTAGAAAGATAAGGACTAAAGCGGTTTACGCCTTTCAAAGAAACATCTGAAGCTCATCAACCTCCCTGTAGTTAAGTAGGTATTGGATGGCATTACAATGTTTCTAAGGCGGGTATTTCAATCACTCCGCGCGACGTAGTCAGCTTTCCTTGTGAAGCCAACCGGGCCAACATCTGTGACACACGCAACCGCGTTACCCCCAACTCTACAGCCAAGTCTTCCATGCGGATGTGTAGTATCTTCTTGCCTGCCGGTCTTAAGCTACGACGCTGTAAAAAGGCTCGAAATCGCTCTTCCTCAGTCGTGCGTCGTATCTGCCATAATTGCTGCTTGGTGTTTTGGGCAAAAGTACTAAGGGTGTTGTAGAAATTGATTTGAAAGGCCGGATAGTGCGTAAGCAAATCCAATACGATGGCTTTGGTCAGCCAGACCGTTTGGGTTTCTGTCAGTGCCCGAAACGTATGGGTATAACGATTGTGTAACCCAAACAAGCACTCGGGTTGTACCACCCAAGGGGCTGTCAACTGTTCGCGGTAACGATACGTATGATCCGGACTGCTGGCTTCAGCCGTCACTTCTCCTTTCAACAAGATGCACAAGGCATGACACTCCTCTCCCTGCTTCACAATGTGTTTATCTGCCTTTAAGGTTCGGAAGTCGAGAGGCACTTTCTCTACCAGGTCGAGAAAGTCCAAACGACTAAAACCTTGAAAAAGGGAAACACAAAGCAAGCGGTTGGAAAAAGCATGATCCATACGTCAGCAGGAATAAATAAGAAGAGGTGTTTGAGGAATAAAAGAAATACAGTTGAAATAGGAGATACCAAGTTCCTATTTCAACTGCACTTATCACACGCCCCTGCCTACTTAGGCATGCGTGTTGCATCTACCTGTAAGTTACCTTGAGCATCAGCGTAAATCAAGTAAGCTTTCAGCTCTTTATGGTCTGCGAGGATGTGACGGGCACTGTCCAGTCCCAATACCATAAAGGCGGTGGCATACGCATCGGCTGTAGCACAATCGGGCGCAATGACTGTGGCCGAAAGAAGAGAGTGTTGCACCGGGTAACCCGTACGCGGATCAATCGTGTGGGCATACTTCTTGCCATCACGCTCATAGAAGTTGCGATAGTTACCACTCGTAGCCAATGCCGCATTTTCCAGGCTCAACACGGTTTGAAGTTCTCCTCCTTGGGGACTACTCCCCTCTGCGGGCTTACTCACACCGATTTGCCAGGGATGACCTTCCGGATTACGACCTTTGGTAACCACTTCACCACCAATTTCGACCATGTAATTACGCACGCCTGCTTCACGAAGCAAACGAGCTATACGGTCTACGGCGTACCCTTTGGCAATGGCTCCACAATCTACCATCATGCGAGCATCCTCTTTGACTAACAGACTATCGGAGGTCAACTTCACGCGTTGGTAACCCGTCAATGCACGCAAAGAGTCTACCTGGTCGGCCGAGGGAAGAGCACCTTTCTTAAAACCAAAGCCCCAAGCATTGACCAACGGCATCACCGTAATATCAAAAGCACCGCGCGTCACCTCGCTAATTTGCTGTGCTTTTGCTACTACTTCATAGAGCATCGCATCCGTTCGCTGGCTTTGACCGGCGTTGACCTGCGAAATGGTACTTTCTTTATTAAATACAGACAAGCTGTTGTCTACGCGCTGCAATTCTTCACGGATAGCCTCATCCAATTCCTGTGGGGCTTCGTATTTAATATGATAGGTTGTACCAAAAATAGAGCCTTCGGCTATCCGCAAGGTGGAAGTACCTCGATACTGGAGAATCCAAATCGTTGCGGCTATCAAGGCCAAGAGAAAAGCCAAACCGGCTATACGTTTCCGCGTGCGTCCCTTGCGACGGGGCGGAGAAACAAAATCGTTTGTTGTTTGTGTCATAGAATAAGCAGTATTGTAATAAGCAAGTATTGAAAATCACAGGCCATCATTCCGTCCAATAACTGTCACAGACCATTAGGCACTTGTACCGTAATTTTACGATATGACTTCTTTTCAACACCAACTTAAGGTAAAAGAAGCGTTAAGTGAAAGGGTTATTCCTTTTACACCAAACGCTTCCCTTCTTCAATTTTCAAGTTTGAATTGCGATGAGCTTATAACTCAAATACCACATTAAAGGTTCCCCCGATTGCGTGCCCATCATTTTTACCAAATCCCGGCACATACCAAGGCGAACCGATGGCGGACTTTTTATTGTAGATACGCAAGCGGTAACGCAGGCTCCACCCCAAACGCAAGATGCCCCACACTTTGGCTTCCAGTCCAAAAACGGCTTCGGCCCAATGATTGGTACCTTTCAATCCTTCGTAATGAAAAGGTTGGATGGTTCCATAAATGGGGTCTTTGAGGTCGGGACCATCGACGTCGTAGCGAAAGGAAGTAAAACCATAACGTGCACCGATAAAGATACGGTTTCCACTGCGTCGATTCTTCAACACATTATAGTCCATACCTATCTTGTAATAAGGGGCATTAACCTTGTAGTGATTGTTGGTCGTTTCGTTCGTATGGTTACTTGAACCAACACCGATCTCTACCAGCGGGAAAAAGCGTCCCTTCAGGTTGATACGTGCGGCAGCCTCATACTGTCCATAGGGTGTGAACGCAGCCATCACGATGCCAGCCAAGTCGGTTGAGACACTCACACCGGCAAAGAGAGGCAACTCTTGCTGAGCCAACAAGGCGGCAGCTGCCGCTTCACGCGATTCGTATTGCACGCCACGTACTTGAGAAGAGGAAGCGGTCTGCTCCCGGCGCACACTGTCGGGCTCTACTCGCTGAGCATAAGAAACGCCCACATTAGTGATTAGAAGTAGCGCGAAGAAAAATACGTAGGTTCTCAATGTCATCGTAATTTACAGTAGAACGGATCAGCGAAACGCTGTCAACAGTAAGGGGCAACTGGGAAAGCGGATGAGACGTGGTGCGCACACGCTTCAAGGTATGAAAGAATGATGCCGGACAATCTAATGACTCGAAGTGCAAATGCGGTTCATGCTCTACAAAGAGCGTATCCGTGGCTCGCTGACCTTTTGAGTTGGACAAACACAACAAAAGTGTGTCCAAGGTTGCCCCTTCTTTCAACGGAAGCAGGAAAGAATTTACCCCCGTAGCCCGATTGAGCAACACCGTGTCACGCCCTGCTGACTTGACGGTCAACGTGTCGGTCAACTTGAGTGGCTGTCCCGTCTCGCTCGCATAGAGATTACACTGCATCATCACCACATTGTCAAGCGGGCAATCGATGTTAGAACAACCTACACTTCCCAACAAGAGGACTAAAAAGACTAGCGGACTGAAACGGAATCGCATAGAATAGGAAGAGACACTAAATTTCTTTTTCAATCTGATAATTGTTACGGCCTTCGGCATTGCGGCTGATGAGTTCACCCACAAAACCAGCCACAAAGAGCTGGGTACCAATAATCATGGTCGTCAAGGCAATATAGAAATAGGGAGAGTCGGTCACCAAAATCGTGGGATCACCTGAATAGAGATGATACAACTTAACGGCACCCACAATCATACAGGCTATGAAACCAAGGAAGAACATGACGGATCCCAAGAAGCCAAAGACGTGCATGGGCTTCAGACCAAAGCTATTTAAGAACCAGAGAGAGAGCAAGTCCAAATAACCATTGACGAAACGATTTAACCCGCCAAACTTGGTCTTACCAAACTTACGTGCCTGATGGTGTACCACCTTCTCACCGATGCGCGCAAAACCCGCATTCTTTGCCAAGTAGGGAATGTAGCGGTGCATTTCTCCATACACCTCAATATTCTTCACCACTTCGTAGCGGTAGGCCTTCAGTCCGCAATTAAAGTCGTGCAGGTTATGAATACCACTCACCTTACGCGCCGTGGCATTAAACAGCTTGGTGGGAATGGTCTTCGACAGCGGGTCGTAACGCTTCTGCTTGTAACCCGAAACAAGGTCAAAACCATCCTCGGTAATCATGCGGTACAACTCGGGGATTTCGTCGGGTGAATCCTGCAAGTCGGCATCCATCGTAATGACAACACGTCCCTGTGCCTGACGGAATCCACAGAACAAGGCCGGAGATTTTCCATAGTTTCGGCGGAACTTAATACCGTGTACGTGTTTATTCTTTGCGGCAAGTCCCTCGATGACTTCCCAAGAACGGTCGGTACTGCCATCGTTGACAAAGATTATTTCGTAAGTGAAGCCGTGGGCATTCATCACACGTTCTATCCAAGCATAAAGCTCCGGAAGGCTCTCGTCCTCATTATAAAGGGGAACGACAACCGAAATATCATATTTGTATTCCATTATACAGGTTGTTATATCTACATCGTTGACAGGCTTGAAGAAGCCCTTTGCATAACGTCAGCACCCAAAGACCCTTTTCGTCCCTCACTAAGTAAGGAGGGGAATCGTGCCGACCTACTTGCTTACCCTCTGCGCGTGATCAATCCGATAAATAAAGCGATGAACGGACCAAATATCATCGAAAAGTAAAGGGAAAGCGAAGCATAGACAGCCGGACCGATCGACTGCAGCGTACGGGCAACACCCTGTACACCTTCTCCCCCTGACAGAGAATCCAATTGAGCGGCCATGCCCGACTGTTCGAGGTACTGCTTCATTTCCGGACGGTCCAACGATTGAGCATAAGCGGCAAAGAGTGTACCGTGATCAAAATAATTGAGGTAGACAAACGTAAACAAGGCCACCCAGATTGAAGCATAAAAGCCTGTAAACAAGGCATGAAGAAAGCCACGAGTGAAGCCAAACGGCGCGTCCGTACCGACACAGGCTTGGCGATACTTAAACGTCAAGAATGCACCCAACACCGGACTGCCTATCAGCATGACCATAAAGAGCGTTGAGAAAAACGGATTGTAGAAGGACCACTTAAACACTGCCAAACTGGCTATACCGAAGAGTCCCAGCACAATGCCATTCTGCATCGCATATTGGTTTACCTCGCGAATTATTTCATTATTGCTTTGCATCAGTAGGATTTCATTAGAGGGTTTCAGACTCTATTAACAAGGCGCAAAGATAATGCAATTCGTTTGCAAACTCCCGCTTTGCCAAAAGTTATTTACCAAAGGAAAGAGAGGCACACAAAGAACCTATCAGGCAGAACAACCCACCTGTTAGCAGACAATTCTGCTTGTTTAGACCGCTCTGTCCTAACTGCTTATTCTTGCCATCAGAAGAACAAACTTACTACGGGAACAGGGAAGATGCGGTGTGTAATGACACACCATTACGAACAAGTCCACTCGCAGAAGTTCAACCCGTTGGTTAAGTAGGTGTTGAAAATTAGTTATACATAAAATTGCGTTGTTGTATATACAAGCAACTGGACTGAACGATATAAAATAATTTTCAGCACCTACTTATAGTAAAATAGTAAGCCCTAAGCAGATGCTGTCGGAACCAGTTAACGGTTCTATTCAGAACCAACCTGATTAACTCCGTTAACGAGGGTGTACACATCTTCGAAGCCCCTTCTGTTTTCAATTTCATCTACTCGTAACCCTCTCATACATTCTTTCCATGCTTCTCATCGAATATTAAACTCACACAAATGCTTGTTGTTTCCTGCCGTACGGACGACTTCAATCAGCTGGGACTATAGATCCTACCTTCGGTATAAGTAGGATGAAACAAATGAAAAGCTGAACATTTCTATTCCAGGAATAGGTTGAAATCTGCGAAACTACAGCCATCCTCCCCTCCTAAACAGCTCACAACTGATACCACTTTATCCCCTACTTCTGCTGGATCAGGTTTACACCTGCAAAACGATTCATACACCGACCAACTGAATGGATCGGAATGCTACAAATAGCTGAGTGGATGCCCTAGTACAGAGGTCACAAGTTGGATGAATGATTTCTTGAGTTGAGGTTAAATTGTTTATGGAGAAATTGGTATCTTTGTTCCTGAGAGGGGAAATAGATTGACCTATAAAAAAAACACATCCCCCTATAAGGAAGAATATATTGAATGTAGACACTATATTTTCTCTACTTCGGGAGTAATATCTTTATCTATAATCAAAAACATTCCCCATCAATGGGGAACCTTATTTGTACTTTATGTGATTATCTCCACCCTTTAGGAATAAATTCTTGTATTCATCCTAAACAAGATTCTCACATAGGGTATAAATACTTTTCTCAATGAAAAACAATTTCTCCCCTGTAGGGGAAAATAGTTTTGATTCAGTAATCTATTCTTCACTCCCTACCAAGCGCGAATCAAAGAGGTTCAAACCTGTACCATCGGACGATGCAGACGAGGAAGTCAATTGTTTTTACCTATGCTGACGGCTATCAAGGGAATGACGTTACAAACGTTCGACTTGTGTAAACAGCTCGGCCGACAACGACTTTGGGGAACACAACCTATTCGTTGGTGCCTCGCAGAGGGAATAGCAACACGTTTATCCGTTGCACAAAGGCTCCGAGGTAAAATGATTATTACGGTTGACTTATGCCAACAGGTATCGGGCATGCAGGTTGACTATCTGCAAATCCTTCACCACACAAAGCTGAGCGTTGTTCGGCAGTAAAAAGTCTTCCCGATTCGCTTACAAAGAGAATATTCGTTCGTATTACAAACTTCACACATTCATGATGTCTAAGATATCCTACCTTCGTCTACGTGACCTCCAGAACTATGTGCACAGTTCCTTCCATGCTGCAGGCGTCAGTTATTTCACGGAAGCAGCTACGTCAGAGGCCATGTTAACTCCCTACTTCACCCGTTGGCGAGCTGCATTCGAACACGAAGACCAAGCCTTACAGGCTATGCGCAAAAGCGCCGATTTGCTCGAAGCCCACACGTACAACAAAGTGCGCTATAATTGTCTGGCTGCCATCCGTAGTGCCATACGTACGCATGCAAGCTGCCCCCAATCGCCGGTCTACAATCAAGCACTCGATGCGCACAATGTTTTCAACAAGAACAAGACGCGAATGAATGACAACATAGACCGTCTGTCGAGTATTATTTATCACCTGGCGGCTTATTGTTCTACGCCCGAAATGGTGCCGTTCTTGCGCTTTATCGGCATGACAGAAATCTTTGCCAGTATGCAAGAAGCGGACCAAAAGGTATTGGAAGCATTGGCTCGCCATGATGAGGTTTCAACAATGCACCCGACCGGTGAAGTCGTGGCTGCACGCCGTCAATGCGACCAGACTTACCAACAGTTTATCCAAGCGCTCCGTTCACTCCAATATCTTCACCCAGGCCGCTTCGACGACTTGGCAGAAGGTTGGAACCAGACCGTCGTGCGCTACCGCACGGCCCTACGCATCAGGCAAGCTGTCGCTGCAAGTGCACGAAATGAAGCGGCTGCTACTGAAGACGCTGAGAATGCTACCCGCAGCGAGAACGATACGAAGGAGGCTATACAAATTGCCAGCAACTCTGATATGAACAGCCGTAAATAGGCAAAAAGAATGGTTGATTGGAGGGAATACAGCGTAAGCAAGAGGCTATCTGCTGGCTAATCAATCCAATCGTTACTACATAAGGTTCAATCCGTTTACTAAACCCATAGAGCGAACAAGCTGTTGTCCAACGAACGCGATTACCCCATACGAACACACTACAGCAACGAAGTAGCAAGCAAGTCTGTGTACTCATTCCGAAAAAACTTTCTACTTTTGCAATCATTTTGAAGAACTACGTTCTATTAGGTGTGTGTCTACACGCTGCGTCCTCCCCTTATTTCTTGAAAATTGGATCTATTGGGACGTTTTTCTTTTTTGGGGCTGGTTCTATTTATTATCAGTTCATAAGTTGAAGGTTGAAGCGTTTTTGTTGAAAGTCACTGGCTTGATAAATAAACTTCAAACTCATAAGCCTCCTAAACTATAATTAATAGAATATCCCTTTATACTGTATTTAAAAACCCCTTCGAAACTCGATTACGATGTTCTTAAAAAGATTCTCGCTTACATTTGCTCTGTCCCTGTGTTTTCTGCTCCAGGCTTTCGCACAAGCTGGAATGACAGACAGCCAGGTCATACAGTTTATGATGAAAGAGCAAGAACGAGGTACGAACCGTTCTGAAATTGTCACCAAACTTATTGAGAAAGGTGTTCCCATTGAGCAGATCCGTCGCATACAAAAGAAGTATGAGAAGCAGCAAAACGGTTCGGTTGTAGGTGCTAAGGACATTAGTGGAGTGGACAAGAAAAAACGTACTCGCACCTATAATGGCGAGGAACGGGAAGATATCAAGGGCATCAACCAACGTAAAGGCGAGCACCAGAATATCAAAGAAAGCACGCTTACTGAACGCCAACGTAAACGCTTAAAAGCACGCCGTGAACTCGAAATGTCAGAAGAAATTGATGGTCTTCTTCCCGATACCGTCAGTGATTTAGACTATATTTATGGTAGCGAGGAAGACTTGCTTCAGACGAAAGAAAAGTCAAGGATGAAGGTCTTTGGCCGCAATATCTTCAACAATCGCAACTTGTCTTTCGAACCCAATATGAACATTGCCACACCGGCTGACTATCGTCTCGGTCCTGGCGACGAGGTATTTGTTGACGTATATGGAGCCGCACAGGAACGTTTCGAGTGTACGGTTACACCTGAAGGGGTGATTGTGATTGACACCTATGGTCCTGTTCGAGTTGACGGGTTGACGGTTGCACAAGCCAATCAACGCTTGAAGGCAACATTGGGACAACGTTATTCCAGTTCGAGAATCGAATTAACGGTCGGACAAACCCGTACCATTACCGTGGACGTAATGGGCGAAGTAAAGGTTCCGGGAACCTATACGCTCTCGGCCTTCTCTACGGTATTCAATGCCCTCTACATGGCTGGCGGTACGAACGACATCGGTACACTCCGTAACATCAAGATCTACCGACACGGCAAACACATTTCGACATGCGATATTTATGACTACATCCTCAATGGCAACATGAAGGGCAACGTACGCCTTTCTGCGGGCGATGTCATCATTGTAGGCCCCTACGAATGTTTGGTTAACATCACGGGTAAGGTTAAACGACCGATGTACTACGAAATGACACCGAAGGAAAGTGTCGGTACCTTAATTAAATATGCAGGTGGCTTCACGGGCGATGCCTACCAAGGCAATGTGCGCCTGATGCGCAAATCAGGGGGTGAACTCTCTGTATATACCATCGATGAGTTTGACCGCAATGCCTTCCAAATTATGGATGGTGACTCCGTATCGGTTGACAGCACGCTGAACCGTTACCGCAACATGGTCGAAATCAAGGGAGCAGTGATGCGTCCGGGTATGTTCCAAATGGATGGAAGCATTACCACCGTTCGCCAGTTGATTGAGGCTGCAGGTGGACTGAGTGAAGACGCTATGACTGCCCGTGGTACCATTCACCGTCGCCGCGAAGACCGTACACTCGAAGTTATTGCCGTCGACATCAAAGGCATCATGTCCCATAAAGTGGCCGATGTATCGTTGAAGAACGAGGACATTTTCTTCGTTCCTTCCAACAAACTTTTGCAAGAGGAACGTGTGCTGACCATTACCGGCGAAGTCAATTATCCGGGTACCTATGAGTTCGCGGAGAATACGACGCTCGAAGACTTTATTCTTCAGGCTGGAGGCCTGAAGGACGCAGCGTCGATGGTCAAGGTCGACGTGTCACGACGCATGCGCAACCAGGAAGCTCGCAAAGCCAGTTCACAAATTGCCCAATCCTTCAGTTTCTCGTTGAAAGAAGGCTTTGTCATTGACGGCACACCGGGCTTTGTACTTGAGCCCTTTGATGAAGTTTTTGTTCGTCGTTCACCCGGTTACGTAGAACAACAACACGTGAGCATCGAAGGAGAAATCGCGTTTGGTGGAACCTACGTACTCAACAACAAGGGTATGCGCCTCAGCGACTTGGTTAAAGCAGCAGGTGGTTTGACCAACGAAGCCTATGCGCTCGGTGCACACTTGGAACGAACGCTGACACTCAGTGAAAAGATCAAGCAAGAATCAATGGTTAAGCTTGCCGTCAGCGGGGACTCCATTGATATGAAGAAGTTGGAATTGGACGATACGCAACTCGTGGGTATCAACCTCGAACAGGCTCTCAAGCATCCAGGTTCCAACACCTGGGATATTGTGCTCCGTAAGGGTGACCGCCTGATTATCCCGCAGTATAGCAATACGGTATCCATTAACGGACAGGTGCTCTATCCCAATACGGTGGCTTACAACGAAGGTAAAAAACTGAGTTACTATATTGACCAAGCGGGTGGTTATGCCAAACGTGCCTTACGCAAGCGCGTCTTTGCTGTCAATATGAATGGTACCGTAACCCGTGTACGTTCGGCAAAGGACATTATGCCAGGCTGTACGATTGTCGTACCTTCGAAGGCACGTAAACGCGGTATGTCTATCGCTGAAATGTTGTCTATTGGTAGCATGACAGCAACGCTCGGTACGGTCATCGCGGCCTTTACAAAGTAAACAATCACAACAAAGGAAAAGGCGGTGAACTTACTACGAAGTTGTTCACCGCCCTTTTTACTATACGTGGATAGAGAAAATCTATATGCGATCAGCATTCTTCCCACACAACCCTGTGCTCATCCTAAAGGTAGAATGTCGAAAGACAACTGTCGCATGTGGAGACAATCAAAAGTTCACGCCCCTTATTCCTGTATAAATAGTCATCATCATGAAAGACCTCCATATCCTTGTATGCTGTCACAAACCCGACCGGGTTGTTGACAATCCGCCCTATTATCCCATTCACGTGGGTAAAGCCAATTCGGCTCACACACTCCCCTGTCCCGGCGATGATGAAGGTGAGAATATCAGTGAAAAGAATCCGACCTTCTGTGAGTGTACGGGGCTATATTGGGCTTGGAAAAATCTACATGATGTACAAGCAGTGGGTCTTTGTCATTATCGCCGCTACTTCGACTTTCACGGACAGGGGTTGTCTGAAGTGCCCTATACTGTATTTCCAGCAGAGCGCATGCTGTCATTGAACTATGAAGTTCCACAAACAGTAGTCTCAGCTGTCATAAAGCATGACACCATTGTCCTGGCAAAGCCAGAATTTGTGCCTTATACATTGGCTCAACATTATGAACTTTGCCATAACGAACGCGACTGGAACATCTTAGGACAGATTATTCGGGCCAAATCTGACGAAAAATATTTCAGAGCCTACCAAATATATGGCAATCAAAGAAATTCCTTCAGCCCGTACAATATGTTTCTGATGAATCGGAACAACTTTGACCGCTATTGCCAATGGCTTTTTACCATTTTGGAAGAAGCGGAGCACCGCATTGACATCTCTGAATACACACCTTATCAAAAGCGAATATTTGGCTTTATGGCGGAACGTCTGCTCAATATATGGGTGCTTGCCGAACAAAAGAAAGTACACTATTTCCCGGTCATTACACTGGGAGAAGGTATTCCACAAATCAGCCGTTGGAAATACCTGGGTTATCGGCTCTTTGGACACTGGATAGCACAAACCAATCTGCCATACCACTGGCGTAAATGCCACCGCATTGTCAAATAGTGATTATCCTAAAACATACCACATTTTTATACACATCGCATCACATGAACCAGTTTGATCTGAAAACATTTCTTCATACCCTTCTACAAAGTAAGAAACGCATCCTACTCAACTGTATCTATGCGTTAATAGCCGGGCTTATCATAGCTTTCAGTATTCCCAAGACCTATTTAGCAAACGCAAGTCTTGCTCCTGAAATGGGCAATGATGAAATGTTGGGCGGTGGAGCTATGAGTTCACTTAGCTCATTGGCGGGTATTAATCTTAATAAACAAGGCGACGCCATCGGACCAACGCTTTATCCGGATGTCATCTCGTCCAATGCCTTTCTTGTTGACTTACTTTCGGTCAAAGTGAAAACCAAAGAAGGCGAAGCTCTTACTTACGCCGAATACCTCAAAAACAAAATACGCAGCCCTTGGTGGGCATGGCCAAAGAAGCAACTGACAAAGCTTATTGGAAGTATCTTAAGCAAAGACAGCCAAAAACGCAAGGAGGGAGAAGCTATCAATCCCAAACAGCTGACGCTCGAGGAAGAAATGATGCTGGAAAATATTCGCGGACAAGTGTTCTGTGTAGTCGACGAAGAAAATGGCATCATTAACCTCTTTGCTTATTCACAAGACCCCAGTGTGTCATGTCTGTTGGTTGATTCGGTCTCACGACACCTGCAAAACTTCATTACGCATTACCGCACCAACAAGGCTCGTAACGATTTGGCATATTATCAGAAACTGGAAAAAGAAGCCTACGTGAAGTACAATGAGGCAAAAGAAAAGTACGCAACGTATTGTGACCACCATATGAATGTGACGCTCCAGTCTATTTTGTCTGAACGTGAAAGTCTGGAGAACGAATTACAAATTGCCTTCAACGCATACTCTACGATGAAGCAACAGGTGCAGATGGCACAAGCCAAGGTACAAGAAAAGACACCTGCTTTTACGGCAGTCCAAGAGTCAAGCGTTCCCAACAAAGCTGATTCACCCAAAAAGATTTTCATTCTTATGGGGATGATTTTTGTCGCATTTGCAGGCACTATTTGTTGGATTTATGTCAAACTCCTCTTCTTTACGAAAGAGAAACCTGTTGAAGACCATGCCTTGACAGAAGCCCTGCAGAATTAAGTGACTTACTCGCAGGCATAGCATCATGTACCACTTCATAAGTCTCCATTACATCACATTTAATACATGAATCGCATTAAGTTGGACAATATTGACTGGGTTAAGATGGGCGGGAATATCTTATTCTCGCTCCTTGTCTTTATCATCATGGTAGACCCGACCAATAGTGTCCTGCACCTGAAGGATATTCTCTTCATCCTGCTGGTGGGATATAATATCCTCTTCTTCAAGCCCGATTTCAGTTTACTGCCTTTGATATTAGGTGTATATATAGCCTTAATGCTCAGTCTCATCTTTTCAGAGATGCAAGCGACCCATATTGACATGGTCTTCTTTATCGGTATGCTTAAGGCTTACGCCCCGCTCATTCTGCTCCTGTGGGTACGCCACTACGATATTTTGAAACTTTCTATTGCACCAGCAGCACTCATGGGGGTAATCATAACGATTATCTATATAGCCGTAGCCAGTAGCGAACTCATCGAGTTCTTCGTATATAAATTTGTTTCTGCCCACAATGACATGATTAAGATGTCAGAACGACACTTTCTGGGCTTCAAAATTTATGGTATGTATTATAAGAGCATGGTTACGCTACTCCTACCCTATGCTTGGTGTACCTACCACTTGTTGTACGGCAATCGTCGTCACAGGCTTGGGTTAGCACTGATTTGCGTCTTATTGACATTCGCATTCTTTACCAGCGGTACACGCTCAACGATGCTTGTACCGCTGGCTCTAGTGGGTGTATTACTGTTTAGTAACATGAATCATTATCCACGGGCACGTTATTTTATTTATCCTGTAGCAGCCTTCTTCTGCGTTTTCTTTCTTTTAATTCTGACTCTCTTGGCTTCCGACAAGGGAGAGTCTTCCAACTTCGTCAAATACGGGCATCTTACCTCATTC
>UQJC01000032.1 GCA_900541335.1 uncultured Prevotella sp. | reverse complement strand
CGGGATGTAGCTCAGTCCGGTTAGAGTACGCGTCTGGGGGGCGTGTGGTCGCTGGTTCGAATCCAGTCATCCCGACTTTCTGCTAAGAAGGCAGCAAACTTTTGTAGTTTGCTGCCTTCTTTCGTTGCTGCCAATAACGAGGAACAGATGGCTGACCAACTGGACGATGGGAGCTGGGATCCCGAACAAGAGACGAATGATGCGTACAACGACGCAAACGGTTATTCACTGCAGATGAAAGGGGATTTGCGAACTTCGCGGAAGTGCTTTGCAATGACTGCAATGCCCATGCCCAAAGTCGCGAAACCGCATTGTAAGAATGCAATGCTCATTTCCAAAGGCGCGGAAGCACATTGTAAAAGTACAACGCTCATTTCCAATGGCGCGGAAGCTCATTGCAGGAGTGCAACGCACATTTCCAAAGGCGCGAGCGTCTTCCTTCGTGGCGAAATACCCTGAAAGGCGGCACGAAAGGGTGGTGCGCCCTACACCGCCTGTTTTTTCCCACCCCAAAAGCATAAGATTAGAAAACGCTCTGTGATTGAAGAGGAGCAAGGGTACAAAAAGCGGACAGAGGAATCCCGTGAGGGATACTCCGTCCGCTTTCGATATATAAAGGTTGATCTTCCGTGTGGAAGTTAGAGGGAGGGCACGATAGGGTGCGGGGCGGCAAACTGCGAATTACTTTGCTGCAGTCTGCTGAGCGGGACATTGCTTGTTGCAGTTGCGCTGGCACGCCTTTGCACGCTTGTGCTTACGCTGCGGGGCACAAGCATTGCCCTTACCGCAATATTGCTTACAAGATGCGGCATGACATTTGCCTCCCTTACCATACTTACCCGGCTGGCCCTGACGGTTTCCACCGAAGAGCACGAGGAGTTGCTGGGGGTTGAGTTGCTTGCTGAACTGCTTGTAGTAGGAGCGGCGGATGGCGACACGCTTTTCGTCGTTTGCCAGACGTGTTTCGACGAGTTGCTGAGCCTCTACGTCGCTCAGACGAGCCTGACGGGGCTTCTGCTGACGAAGGGGACAGTTGCGGCGAAGCCCCTGAAGGGTGTCTTGATAGGCTACGTAGAGGGGGACAAACCAACGCTGGGTCTTGTCATCGAGCTGCAGACGGGCAGCCATGCGGTTGGCACGGACAGTCTGACGTTCTACACAGGTGGTGGCTGCCTTCGGAGCCTTATCATTTGCTTGTTGAGCCTGTGCGCTGGCACCTGACAGAAGGGCACAGAGCGCGATTACGAGATATTTCTTCATAATTGTCTTTGCTTTAATAGATGAGTGGGAAGGAATGGATTGAGAGAAAAGAGGGGGGAAGGGATGGAGTCAGGGCGCTACATGCCCAGGGGGTAGTGAGAGGGCCGTTACCGACGAAGTGGGGTGTTCGGGCAGCTGCTTCCGAACTCCGTTGCACGACGACAGACGGCTGATTCCTGTTCCGCGACCCCCTCCCAAGTGATTGGCAGCGCCCGTGCCGCGGTGCGGAGGGGCGATCGCCTTTTGCGGAAAACATGTATAGGACGGCGAAAGGGAAAGATGGTTTAACGAAGGGGGTAAAAAAATTGAGTCAAGTCCTGCGGGACATGACTCAATCAAGCATATTGCAAATATTGTAAGAATGGGATAGAGATGAAGATTGCGGCAGGAAAAGGGGAAAAGCGCAACACCACCATCACTTATTCGAAGTAGAAGGAGAGAACCACCATGCCGAGGGTGGCACGGTCTACGCTCTCGGTAAAAATCAGCTGTTTGCGGTCTGTAAGATCCTTGCGGTTCTTCTGAAGGATGTTATTCAGTCCGAAACAGAACTTCAGTTCGGGAATAAACTTGAAGAAGGGAAGGTAAAGGTCACATCCCAATCCAGCCTCTACCATTACGGTGAAGGGCTTCGCCTTGAGTTTAGACTGCTTTCCTGTCGTGAGGTCGTACATCGGGGCTACGCCGGCAATGACATAGGGACGGTAATTATTGAAACGGAGCCCACTGATTTTGAAATCTACCGGAATACCGATGTAACAGGATTTCATATCCTGGAATTCGTCTTCACCCGTCGCAAGGTTGCGGAAACTGAGGTGCTTGGAACCGAAATGCAGGGAAGGAAGCACACGAAGGGCAAGGTACTTGTTCATTTTCCATTCGCCCAAAACGCCTACAGAGAATCCGAAATTAGTGCGGTCGGTCGAGGCGACCCATTGTTGCCCAGTGGCGGGATCGATATAGCCGTTGTTTTCCAGTTTCAAACTTTGGTCGTGACCACCCACAAAAAAGCCGTAATGAAACCGCCGTTCGTCAATGAAGGGCTTATTTTGTACACGCCGCTGTTGCGCTCCGAGGGTCAGGAGCACAGACCAAAATAAGAGGGTAAAAACAAGACAACGACGCATAACTTTAGATTGAATATTATCGGAAATTCCTGTGAAACAGGCAGTCAACGTACAAACGCGTGCTTCGGGATTTTATTGTTTTCTAAAGGAAAAAAGCGGGGCGGTTAGTTCCTTTGAAGAAAATATGTAACTTTGCCGCGTTTTCTGTCTGCCGATTGTACCCTCTCCAGGGCCGAAAAAGCGGAAAGGAAACAAGGACAATAACTCACTCTCAACAATTTTAAATTCTACAATTATGGCTTACGTAATTAGTGACGATTGCATCGCTTGCGGTACTTGCATCGATGAATGCCCTGCTGGCGCTATCTCTGAAGGCGAAAAGTATTCAATTGACCCCAGCGTTTGTCTGGACTGCGGTACTTGCGCTGATGTTTGCCCCTCTGGTGCAATCTCTGCAGGTGAATAATCGCCCCCACTTAACTCAAACAAAAAACTGCCGCCCACTGTTTCACTACAGTTGGGTGGCAGTTTTCGTTTAGAGAAAGGGATGTTATGAGGTTATCAGGTTATGGGGTAGGTGACTGAACAAAATAGCGACTTATCGAGATATTGACTTGTTGCAGAAAAGAGTCTGAGGACTGCCGCGCAAAAAGTCAATCAATCGATAAGTCGTTATTTTTAATTTTAAATGGCTGGCTCACAGCCCTTACACACTCCTGTCCTACCTTACGGCCTTCGGTCGCAACGCCACAAGGGGGATGAGCATTTCCTCCATGGAGATGCCGCCGTGCTGGAAGGTATCCTTATAATACTGCACATAATGGTTGTAATTATTAGGATAGGCAAAGAAGCGGGCACCCGTGGCAAAGATGTAGGCGGTCGAAAGGTTCGGCTGCGGGAGCTGAAGGGCTCGCGGATGGCGAACTTCATAGACCTCCTTGGCATTGTAGGAAAGATTCTTTCCCATCTTATAGCGCAGGTTGGTGTTGACATTGCGGTCGCCTACGACCTTTGAGGGCGTATCGACACGAATGCTGCCGTGGTCGGTCGTTACGAGCAGGTCGTAATCGAGAGATGCCAAACGGCGGAAGAGTTCCTTGATAGGCGTATGGCGGAACCAGGAAAGCGTGATGCTGCGATAGGCCGACTCGTTGCCTGCCAGTTCGCGCACCATGCGACTTTCGGTACGGGCGTGGCTCAAGATATCGATAAAGTTAATCACAAGGACATTGAGCGGGGCACGCAAGGTAGCCAATTGGGTGAGGAGTTTGTCAACCTGGGTTGAATCGTTGATTTTGTTGTACGTAAACTCTTCGCGACGGCGGTAACGCTCCATTTGACGGCGAATGAGCATTTCCTCGTTGAGGTTCTTGCCTTCGTCTTCTTCTTCGTCCACCCAAAGTTCGGGATACATCTCCTTGATTTGCAAGGGCATGAGTCCGGCAAAAATGGCATTGCGGGCATACTGCGTTGCGGTGGGCAAAATGCTGTAATACAAGTCTTCGTCGATGTCGAAATCCTCCGCAAGTTCCTGGGAAATGGCTCGCCACTGGTCGAAACGCAGGTTGTCAAGCACCAAGAGGAAGACCTTGCGCCCCTGGCTCAAACGGGGAAATACGCAACGCTTGAACACATCGGGACTCATCAGGGGGCGGTGTTCGGCATCGGTAACCCAGTCTTCGTAGTTTTGCTTGACAAACTTCGCAAAGGTTTGGTTTGCTTCCTCCTTCTGCATCTGAAGCATCTCGTTCATGTTGCTGTCTGCCTCAGAGAGTTGGAGTTCCCAGTAGACCAACTTTTTATAGAGTTCTTTCCATTCCTCCGGCGAGAGTTGTTCACTCATCTGCATACTCAGTTGGGCAAACTCCTGGCGGTAGCCTGTCTGCGTCACTTCCTGCACGATTTCGCGCTGGTGAATGTTCTTTTTCAGTGTCAGCAATACCTGGCTCGGATTGACGGGCTTAATCAGGTAGTCTGCAATCTTCGACCCGATGGCTTGGTCCATCAAGTCTTCCTCTTCGTTTTTAGTCACCATCACCACGGGCACAGCGGGCACGATTTCCTTTAGTCGTGTGAGCGTTTCGAGGCCCGAGAGTCCCGGCATGTTTTCGTCGAGCAAGATGAGGTCAAAACGTTGTTCGTGACAGAGATCTATCGCGTCGGGGCCGTTGGTCGCAGTGACCACGTCGTAATCCTTCTTCTGCAAGAAGAGGATGTGGGGCTTGAGCATTTCTATCTCATCGTCCACCCAAAGAAGTCGAGCTGTCATGTTGTGAAGGCAAGTTTAGAATGGGGATTAGAAATTACAGGGTTAGAGGCTGTGAAGGGAAGGGACCTCGTAAGGTTGCGAAGTGAGAAGGAATAAGAGCACGAGATAGAGCGGGACAGATAGTAATCAGATTCAATGAGGGCGTACACCCTTGAGGACACCCCATGCTGATCAAACCCTGTCGCTTCATTGAAAAGCCGACATTTCGAAGAATCAGGTTCTTGACTTTTCGAAATGTCGGACTGCCGAATACTCCTAAGGAGTGCTCACGGGGAATCATCGTCCCCTCTCCGTTACAGCTCGTAGCCCCATTGCTTGAGCACGTCGCCCCAATGTTCTTCGACAAGGTGGCGGGTACGGTCAGCGTATTTGTATTTGTTCTTTTTGTAACCGCGCTTCGCGCCCACATATTGCTCGATGGCTGTGCGGGCTTCTTCCCAACCCGGAAGCGAAAGGGTGCGGTAGATTTTCTCTGTCATGCCGAGGGCATCGGCTTCGAAGTCTTCAAACTTCACCTCGATGAGGTTGCCTTCGGGAATGAGGTGCTTATCAGCCTCATAGCGGTCGTGCAACTTCTTATAGACGGTGAGAATGTTCTTCTCCATTTCTTCGTCGCTGAACTCTTCGAGCTTGAGCGGCTGAATGGTGTTGGTAAAGAAGGAACGGGTAGACTCGAACACGGTATAGGGATTGCGCATGAGGTAGATGAACTTCGCATTGGGGAACATCTTGACCAACTCGCGCACACGACCTGTGTGGGGCGGATTCTTAGACAAGAACTGTTCGCCACCGGTATTCCACAACGAGATTTTAATAAGCTTGCGGAAGGTTTCCTCCCATACAGAAAGCTCCTTCTCGTTGATTTTTTCGAAGAGCAGGTACTTATCGCAATACTCCATCATGTACTTCGGGAAGAACCAGAAGTTGTAATAGGTGTAGGGACACATATTGGAGAGGGCAAATTCCTCCTCTTGGGGAAGGTCTACTGCCAATTCCATGTTGTCGGTCGGACGCTTGTCGGGCATGAGCCAAGACATGTTCTTCTTGAAAAACGGCTGGCCAAACATCATCAGGTGGGGGAAAACCGTCTGATAGGTGGTGCAATAACCAAAGCGTTTGTCACAAGAGAGAACATTGTGAACGAAGGTCGTACCCGAACGCCAATGACCGAGGATAAAGACGGGGTCGTGCTGGAGCGGCTGGTCGGCAAGGAGCTTCTTGTAGCGGTTTTCCTGCAACGGGGCAAGGGTAGCGAGCAAACGACACACCGCTTTGGTCAGGCGGTATTTGCCTTTCCACTTGGCATCGACGGTACGACCACCAGTAAGTTTCTTAAACGTGTTCCAATCGGCACCGACGAGGGTATTTATCGGGAGTTTGTTGAATTCTAAAAGACCCATGGTTGAAGTTTAGTGGTAATAATGTATTTGATTGTGTGGGCGCAAAGGTACGACTTTTTGATTATTGCCATCGGTCGCAGTGTGTGCAACCGCACCTGCGGATGAGGAAGTTTTCTACCTGAGACGAAACGAAAGAAAGGCTGAACTGGACTTTCGGAAACGGAAAAAGCGAGGGGAGCCAGCAGAGCGTGGGAGAAAAAACGAAGGAAAGGAGGGGGCGAATAGCCACGGAAGGGGAATATACTGCCAGAAGGTTGTAATTTTGCAGACTGATTATGTGGTGAGAATGAACACGCGCCCGGGCCTTACTCGGCGAGAACTCACCCCCACACTTATTTTTTTATAGCTTCACACTCATGCGTACCCCTACAGCCAATCGCTTTACGACCTTTACGGTCAAGACTGCGATGCCTCTCCTGGATTATATCGAACAAGCCCTCGACGGCATCAGCCGTACCCGTGCCAAAGCCATCCTCAGCGGAGGCGGTGTGCGGGTGAACCGCAAAAATATCCGCCAGTTTGACCTGGCATTACAACCGGGCGACCGGGTGGAAATATCTAAACGCAAGCCCAAAGGCGAATTGCGCTCGAAGTTTGTCAAGATTGTCTACGAGGATGCCCACTTGGTCGTTGTGGAAAAGTCAATCGGTATTCTCTCGATGGCTTCTGCCCACCACCAATTCAGTGTCAAGAAGGTATTGGACGACTATTTCCACCAGACCCACCAGAAGTGCACCGCCCACGTGGTGCACCGCTTGGACCGCGACACCTCGGGACTCTTGGTCTATGCCAAGACGATTGAGGCGGAACAGATTTTGGAACACAACTGGCGCGACATTGTAACGGATCGCCGCTACATGGCTCTGGTTTCGGGCGTCATGGAACAGGACCAAGGTACGGTGCAAAGCTGGCTGAAGGACAACAAGGCTTACTTCACCTATTCCTCGCCGGTAGATAACGGTGGAAAATTTGCGGTGACGCACTTCCGCGTGATGCGTCGCAGCGATACGCACTCTTTGGTAGAACTGAAACTGGAAACGGGACGTAAAAACCAAATCCGCGTACACATGCAGGACTTGGGACACCCCGTCTGTGGTGATATTAAATATGGTAACGGCGATGATCCCATCGGCCGTTTGGCCTTGCATGCCTACCGCCTCAACTTCTACCACCCGATTACCCGCGAGCTGATGCAGTTTGAAACGGATGTACCCCGAAAGTTCCGTATTTAAAGAAATGCTGTCGAGAAAGCTTGAAGACTGTTAGCAATAGAACGAAAGGGGTGAATACAACCAACCCTTTCGTTCTATCAATTTTAGAGCAAACGACTTCATCCCACAAGGCTACCTCAAAACAACGGCATCACTGTTAACAGCATCACCGCCACACAAGCATTACCCCGCCCCCTAATAACCTCCATCCAAGCATGTTCGTCTCCGTCCTTCTCCCACTTGCCCTGCCGGGCAGCTTCACATACATTCTGCCTCCCGCGTTGGCAGGCCGAGTGACCGTGGGTACCCGCGCCATTGTACAATTTGGAGCACGACGCTACTACACAGCACTGGTGATTGCCCTCCATGAGGAGAATCCGCAACCAGGTGTCAAACTAAAAGAGGTGACGGACTTGGTCGATGCACACCCCATCGTACTGCCCAAACAGTTGGAACTGTGGAAGTGGATGGCACAATATTATATGTGTACGGCGGGAGAACTGATGAAAGCGGCACTGCCCTCGGGATTGAAACTCGAAAGTGAAACCCTGCTGGCACGCAATGAGGAATACGACTGCGACACACAGCCGCTGACCGAGCGCGAAACGCAAATCTACCACGCACTGACGGCTGACAAAGGCACGAAACTTCAGGCTTTGGAAAAAGAACTCGGCACGGGCAGCTTGTTGCAGACGGTAAAACACTTGGTAGACATCGGGGCGGTCACTGTACGCGAATCGCTCACCCAGGGATTTAAGCCTCGCAAACAGCAATATGTACGTTTGACAGCAACCTGTCAGACTGAAACGTCACTGCACCTCCTGCTTGACCGGTTGCGACAAGCTCCGCGCCAAGAGGCACTGTTGTTGCGCTACCTGGAGCTGTCGAAAGCGGCTGCAGCTCTGACACTGCACAATCCGCAACTCATCAAGGAGGTTGCGCGGGCAGAACTCTGCGAAGAAACGCAAGACACGGCGGCACTGGCGGCTCTACGAAAGCGCGGCGTGTTGGAGATTTATGAGGTAGAGACGCAACGGTTGAAAACCTTCTCGGCCGAAGCGCTCGTGGCGCGCAAACGCTTAGCGGCACGCCAACAACAAGCGCACGACGACATTGTCAACCATTTCAAGGAAAAAGAGGTCTGCCTGCTCCACGGTGTAACGTCGAGCGGAAAGACGGAAGTGTATATTGCCCTCATCGAAGAGATGTTGGCACAAGGCAAACAGGTGCTTTACCTGGTGCCTGAAATCGCACTGACTACGCAACTGACTACGCGTCTGGGGCGCGTCTTCGGTTCGCGCATGGGCGTATATCACTCGAAATTTCCGGATGCCGAACGTGTGGAACTCTGGCAACACCAACTTTCGGACCATCCCTTTCCGCTGATTCTCGGCGTACGTTCTTCCATTTTCCTACCGTTCCAAAACCTCGGATTGGTCATTGTGGACGAGGAGCACGAAACGAGCTACAAACAACAGGATCCTGCTCCGCGCTACAACGGACGCGACACCGCACTGGTACTGGCCCGCCAACAGGGAGCAAAGGTGTTGCTCGGCACGGCAACCCCTTCGCTGGAATCGTACCACCACGCCCAAACGGGGAAATATGCCTTGGTAGAAATGTTGACCCGCTACGGCGAAGTAGAAATGCCTGAAATCGTAGTGGAAGACGTCAAAGAGTTGCGACGCAAGAAGCTGATGAAATCGCCCTTCTCGCCCCACCTGACGGAAAGGGTGCGCGCTGCCCTGGCTAACCACGAACAAGCCATTCTCTTCCAAAACCGACGGGGCTATGCACCCGTATTGGAGTGTCGCACCTGTGGCTGGACACCCCGTTGCACCCGTTGCGACGTGAGTCTGACGTACCACCAGCGCATGAACAAACTGGTCTGCCACTATTGTGGTACGGCCTATGACGTGCCGCGCCAGTGTCCGAACTGTGGGGACACGGAACTACGGGACATCGGTTACGGTACGGAAAAAATCGAAGCAGAGGCACGAACGGTCTTTCCCGAAGCGCATACCGAACGAATGGACTTGGACACAACGCGTTCGCGTACGGCTTACGAAGAGATTATTCGGCGCTTTCAGCAAGGAGAAACGAACTTGCTGATTGGGACGCAGATGGTGACGAAGGGATTAGACTTTGACCACGTCAGTGTTGTGGGCATTCTGCATGCAGACCAAATGCTCAACATTCCGGACTTCCGAGCCTACGAGCGGGCCTATCAGATGATGTCGCAGGTGGCAGGACGCGCGGGCAGACGCGGTAAACGCGGTCTGGTGATTCTGCAAACTCGGCAACCCGACACGCCCGTTATCAGTCAAATCGTTCGCGGAGATTACCTCAGTATGTATCGCGAACAGATGGAGGAGCGCACGCTCTTTCACTTCCCTCCGGCCTACCGGCTGATCTATATCTACTTGAAGCACCGCAACGAACAGGTGGTAGCGCATGCCGCCGAACAGCTGGCGACCCTACTTCGTCCGCATTTCGGCACGGACCTCTTGGGGCCCGACCGTCCCGTGGTGAGCCGCGTGCAACTACTGCATATCCGCAAACTCCTGGTCAAGATTGCCCCCACGCTTCCAACCTCGGGTGTACGCCGCACGCTGTGGACGGCACGCGAACTGCTCGTGAAGCAGGAGGCATACAAAGGACTGGTCTGTTATTTTGATGTAGACCCATAAGAAAAGCGAAGAAACGAAGAAGCGAAGGGGGAAATAACTCGAGGGTAAGACGACAGAAGTCTTCTGTTACAAAGATTTACATGCCCAATTATTTGTTTGAATCGAATATTAGAAATACCTTTGAAGCGCAAATTAGAGTATTCTCCTTTCAAAAAAACATTCCTTCAAAATAAGTAGAATATTCTAAGGAAAGGTTACACTATCGTAGGCAATTCGTAAGGGATTTATCCCTATTGAAAATAGTGGGACGGCTCTCCTTTCCTAACAAAATAATGAACACATCTGCGTCCCGTCTTGCAGAATAATTATCAATGAACAGACTCCGTCTGATTCATCGGTTTTTGTTTTAGCATGATGCCTACTTTTTTTATCTCCACTCCCAATTTATTGGTGGTTTGCCTTAGTTGCAACCCTTGTATCTTAACTTCCATAAGTCAAAAGCTTATGGAAGTATACTCGTATACTTATTTTCCCCCTTAAATAACCTTTGACGGATACTATCGCTCTTGAGATGCTTTTTTGAAAATTTCAAGACAATCATACCTCCAACAAACATCGTAAGCCCGTGAACGGGCAAACTGTAAATCGTATATTATTCAACTAAAAACTACCCAAAATGAAAAACAAGCTGATTTCCCTGCTAATGCTTGCTATCTTACCATTGGCAGCATTGGCCGCAGACGTAAAAGTCATTCTTTCGGGGTTGGCAACAGGTGACAAGGTTATGCTCAGCATAGCTTCTGGCAGTTACCTCGCGACCATTCAAGCAACGGAGAACGGTACGTTTACATTCGTCAATGTACCGGAAGGCAAACACAGTGTAAAAGCTGAAGCCACGGGCTACAACGTAATGAAAGCGCTAATCGTGGAAGTTAAAAACAACAGTGTAGTGCCGTCACTGCCGCTGAAAATCGCCGTTACCAAGATGAGCGAGAATCCCGACTCGTGGAATTTTGAATGGAAGGAAGACGGCAGCCCATCGGGGTACACCACCACTGCACACAAGAATGAACCGGCTGAGATTGAATTCCTCGGCAAAATGATTGTGCCGGCTGATGTTCCGTCGTTCTCTGTCTTGAAAGAGAAATACAACATCGTACTGGCAAACGACGAAAAGCCTTGGTCACAGGAATACGCCTACCGAATGGTGGAGACAATGAAGACGCTTCCGCTGTTCTATGATAAGTACCCCCATTTAAAGCCAGCCAAATTCAGCCTTACTGCCGAACATCTTGCCGATGACATTTCGGTGGTAAATGTAGAAGGTGGTTGCGAAGTGCGCATTTCAGAAGATGCTTTCTATTATGCCAACCCTTTCCTTGTAGACCTGGACGGAAAGCGCGGACGCCTGTTCTCCAAACGGTTGCACCATGCTCTTACCAACTACATGACCGACTTTGGACGCAACATCTCCAATGTCAATGACATCCTCAGCGAACGCTTCGGTTGCTCCATTATCAACATCGATTACACCGAGTTGACCCAAGCTACGACCCAAGAAGATGCGGCTTGCTTCCAACAATTCAAGCCGGCAGAACTGGTGAGCATCATCAATATGTTTGAGGAGTTTCCGGAAGGATTCCGCAAAGTACCCCATCTGAAGTACTTGATACGCCGTCAGAACGGACACGACCATCCGCTTTACCCAGAAGCGGCTGCTGTAGCATGGCCTACGCTTGAGAACGGCTACATTGAGTTTATGGAAAAAGCATTTGGAGGAAACAGTCAGGAACTGGCTACCCAAAGACTTATCCTGCATGAGAAGACGCACTTCCTTTGGCAACACGTATTCTCGGAAGAAATCAAAGCAGAATGGATTAAGCTGGGTGGATGGTATAAAGATCCCAATCAGCCAAGTGGATGGTCAACAACGAAAACTACGGAGTTCGTGTCTGCCTATGCGCATGGAATCAATCCGAACGAAGACATGGCGGAGTCGGTAGCAGACTATGTCAAAAATCCCGCCATTCTCATGTCGCGCTCTATCGGAAAATATGAATTCATACGCGACCGCATCATGCACGGTGTACGCTACATCACCACCGTACCTGATCACTTGTCGTTCGAAGTACTCAATCTTTGGCCAGACTATGACTTCCCTGGCAAGATTAAACGTGCAAGCATCACCGTAGACGGCAAACCGGAAGAAGACAAGTTGCTGACTATGGAAATTGAGCTGAACGACATGCCTAACATCGAAGACGGAGCTTCCTATGCATATACCCGAATCACTTCGCCGAAATTCCTCGATAACGGAGAAACAAAAACGCAGTTTTATGATATCCAGATGAATCCTGTAGAGGGAAGCAACCATATTTTAAGAGGTACCGCTCTCATTTCCAAGTACTCCAAGGCTGGGCATTGGACAGCAGGTGACATCACCACAAAGGATTTGCAGGGCAACCAACGCCATGAAGGCCATAACGACTGCGTGACGGACTTCTTTATCAACAACCCGATGGAGGATTTGCATGCGGCTCAATATGAAAGTGGAAGCTTGAACTACGAAATCACTGATACCATCCTGGAAGGAAGACAATGCCAGAATCTGAAAATTACCTGTAAGGTAAAAGACGATGTGGGAATCCAAAGTGTTCAAGCAAGAGTCGCTTCTGATGCTGCAGGATTCAGCCAAAGCGTTGATTATCATGGGAGATATAACCCTAAAACTCAAATGGCTGAATTTAATTTCCCGATAAAGGAGTTCCTTCCGACAGCTAATTACTACGTTTCTGCACTTTTTATTAAAGACTTTGCTGCAACAGATACAGATGTTTGGTTCTCCGAATCTCCTCAACATGAGCCTGTAAAGAAAATCTTTATCCAGACTTCGAACCCAGATACGGTGCATGCAGAAATCGACCTCAATAGAATCTACGTTTATGCGGAACCGACTCATCCCGAAGCACCAGATGGAGAGACCAAAGTGACGGTCAACTTCTATGCACGCGACAATATTTCTGGACTTGGAACGTGTGAATATTACTTTATCGACCCACAAGGGGTTAGACATGGTAATTATTATTATTATCATAGAAATTCGAGAACTGAATTCTTCGATGGCGACCCGACGGTTTGGGAACACCATCAAATCGTGCATATTCTGCCGAGAGGTTCTGTGCCGGGACGCTGGGGATTGGCAAGCCTCAGAGTTAGAGATAAGGCCTTCAACGAATATGTCTATAATTTCTTGGAGACATTGATATTCGAACCAGACACCGACCTGTCGAAATATGAATTGTTTGCTGACATAACCGATTCCCAATGGCTTTCCATCAGTCTTGCTTCGGATAGCGGCAGCCATTTCGGATTTAAATATAGAATTATCCATGAGCAAAGCGGAAAGGAAATCTCCGGTATCGCAACGGGTAACAGCTCTGTGGAAAACCGCAGCAAGCGAGGATTTACCAATGCACAAACGGCAAGGATAGATGTTTCGTCACTCCCTGACGGCGAACTGGTAGTCATAGCCAATGTGCTCGATGAAAACGGAAAGATAGAGACCGCAAAATCAGCTAAGGTAACCAAAAAGCCTATCGAATGTGTGGTTTCAATCTCTTCGGATCGCTATACGACCTTTGTGCCTCCAGTAGATGTTGCTACGATCGAAAAGGTTACGGCCTATACCGTCAAGGTTGGCACCAAGCGTCTGTTCCTCACCGCTCTTCCCACTGGCACGACTATTCCTGCTGGCAACGCAGTTGTTCTCAAAGCCGCAACCGCAGGAGAGTATCGTCTGCCCGCAGTAACTGAATCGCAGGCTTTGCAAAACAACGACCTGCTCGTCACGACCGAGAGCCTCACAGCCGATGGTACTCAATATGTTTTCGGCAAGCATAACCTGTCAGGCAAGATGGGCTTCGAACAGGTTTCAGAAGCCACGACCATTCCAGCGGGCAAAGTTTACCTCAAGATTTCATCCCAACAGGCAAACGAGATTAAGTTCTTCTTCCTCGATGATGAAATTCCTTCCCAACCGACCCGTCCCATGAATATTACAACGGGATATTACCTGCTCAAGCAAGTAAATGACAAGCCCAATTGCGCAGGTGGACAAAGAGGTGTCGGATTTATTAAATACGAACAGGAAAAGATCGGTACGAAGGTAACTTCTGTCGATACAGAAGCTACGCCCAATGCTTCCAACTACATTTGGTACGTAGAAGTCAAGGATAATCAAAATATCACCATTTCTACGACAGCGAAGGTGGCTTCATGGAATTTGCCGAGTAAGGCAACGGGCGAACAACCGCTGGTAGCTTACGACCTGCGAACGGAGTTGGTGCGCGTCACCGACAAGCCGGAACCGTTAGGCAATGCTGTCACTGAAGCACTTAAGGAAAACGCTTGCTTCCTCACCAATACGCAAAAGGACTCTTATGTACACTTTAGTGGCGATTATTTGGGAAGCTGGACAAATTCGGGAGTAGACTCCACCTTCATGATACAGTTTTATTCACTGGATGAAGGCACTATGCTCTCCATAGCCAAGCAAGGTCTGACGAAAGCCATCAATGAAGCCGAATCCAAAAAGGATTTAATTGGTAGTGAACTGGGACAATATTCACAGCCCCAAGGTACATCCGACATCCAAACCTTGATAACCGATGCCCGGAAGGCACTGGAAAAAGGTGATGTAGCAGTAATGTCAAAAGCTACAGCTGAACTTCAGAAGGTAATAAGTGGCCTGATTTACAACCAACCCGTTGTGGGTCACTTCTATGCTTTCAAGGGTAAGGTCAGCCACCATTATATTGACGGCACCACAATGCAAGCCAAGGTGAAGACTACAGCCAAAGAAGGTGAGAACTTCAAGGCAGGCCAGGTATTCTACCTGAACACGGAGAATAAGCTCCTAAACTACGCTCAGGGTTACCACTTAAGCGATACACATACGCTTCAGACAACGGGTGTAGCCAATAAGTGGACTTTCAGTGCTTCACAAGGCGGACACGATGGTCACTATGTAATCATGTCTGACTTTACGGACGGTAAGTACCTGTCTGACAATGGCAGCGAAGACAATACATTCTGTGACCGCAGCGATAACTATAAGAAGGATAGTTGCGACTGGCTTATCGAAGAAGTCACCAGTCTGCCTGTGACGGTTTCAAATGCAGGTTGGGCTACGCTCTATGCACCTGTACCTTTGACAATCCCGAGTGAGGTAAAGGTATACACGGGTAAGGTGAGTGGCAAGAAGTTAATTCTCTCACCCGTTCAAACCACGATTCCTGCTCATACCCCGGTACTCATTGAAGCTACAGCCAATACGTATCAGTTTACGATAGATTACGAGGCGGTTGAAATTGCTGCAATAGACCAAAGTCTCGACGGCACCATTGAAACGAAAGTAACGCCTACAGACAAGAAAGTCTTTACGTTGCAGAAACTTGAAGACGCACTCGGTTTCTTCAAATACACAGGCACGAATCTTCAGGGCTTCCGCGTTTATGGCGAAAACCTCCTTGGCAGTACTTCATCTGCAATGGGACTGGTATTCGACTATGGTGAAGTAACAGGTATTGAAGGCATTACTACTGATGGCCAAAAAGCAGAAATCTATGATCTCAGCGGTCGCCGCGTGGCGAAGGCTCAGAAGGGTATCTACATTATAGATGGTAAGAAGGTGATTCTGAAGTAACCTATCGAACGACAGAAGGAGAGCGAAGTGCCTGGCACTTCCTCCCTTCCGTCCACTCGGTACTAGCCCACCCTTTTCATCCTCATATTACATCCATACAACAAAAATATCCTACAAATTATGAATAAGAAATCATATCTCGCTCCTCAGGTAAATACTTATCAAATGGTCGGAGAAGGCCTAATCGCGGCTTCACCTAGTCTTCAGATTGGTGACGATGAAAAACTATTTGGCAATCAACAACTCTCTGACGAAATGGAATCATCTTGGTCAAACGATATTTGGAACAAAGACGAAGAATAAGTGCTGAGCTCCAGCATAAGGGCAGTCGCTTAGGAAATGCATGCCCAACGTTATATACGTAAAATAAAATGTCCCGGAACTGGTGGTATGTCCAACCTATTCCGGGGCATTGTCGTGTGTGGCGAATCAGAAAGCACATCTTTGGGCAGTTGTCACCCTCCAGAAATAAGACTGACTGGCCGCTAAAATGGTTCGTAGAAGACTTATCGAAAAAGTGCAACCGGACACCTATACCGCCAATAAGCCTTCTGACACTTGTCGCAACCGTGTCTGTAAGCCTAAAAAGCTTTCTGACGCTTGTCAGAAACATATTTGGAAGCCTAAAAGGATTTCTGATACTTGACAGAAACGTATTTAGAAGCCTAAAAGGATTTCTGACAATTGACAGAAACGTATTTGGAGGCCTAAAAGGATTTCTGACAATTGACAGAAACATATTTGGAAGCCTAAAAGGATTTCTGACAATTGACAGAAACGTATTGGGAAGCCTAAAAGAATTTCTGACACTTGACAGAAACACACTTGATGAGTTGATGCGAACAAGTTTACCGGACAACAATCAAACGATTTACTTGTTGTGGGGAAGTTTACCGAGACACCTCTTTTCATGGGGAACTTTTCAAAGCACTCCTTTTTACCGACTCCTGTCAGTACTTACCGGCTTCTTTCGACTTAAATCACCCCTTACCGAAATCAGAGAAGTTTCTATCCCGACATAAAATGTAACTCCGACCTTTCGTAACCGACTGATTTACCCTAACTTTGCGACCGCATCCTTATTGATCAAGATGCGGTCGCTTTGATTTATTAATTCCTAACTATTATACATTATCCCTATGATCGACGTAAAGAAATGCCTCAACGACTGTGAGGAAAAAATGGATATGAGTGTGATGCACCTCGAAGACACGCTCGCACAAATCCGTGCCGGAAAGGCGAACGTTCACATTCTGGACGAACTTCGCGTCAATTCTTATGGTTCCATGGTACCCATCAACAATGTGGCAGCCATTACGACACCGGATGCCCGCACCATCGCTATCAAACCTTGGGACAAGCAAATGTTTCGCGTAATCGAGAAGGCTATTATCGACTCTACCATCGGTATCATGCCTGAAAATAACGGTGAAGTGATTCGCCTGGGTATTCCTCCCCTCACCGAGGAACGACGCAAGCAATTAACGAAGCAGTGTGCCAAGGAAGCTGAAGAGGCTAAGGTGGCTATCCGCAACGCTCGCCGCGACGGTATCGACAAACTCAAGAAGGCTATCAAGGACGGACTCTCTGAAGACGTAGAAAAGGACGCTGAAGCTGACTTGCAGAAGATTCACGACAAAAAGGTGAAGCAGATTGAAGAACTGCTCACAGCTAAGAACAAAGAAATCATGACGGTGTAAAGCTTCGCTATGCACGGCATTGTAATTAAAAATACTGGAAGCTGGTATGTAGTGCGCACGGACGACGGACGTGCGGTGGAATGCAAGGTGAAAGGAAACTTCCGCCTGCGCGGCATCCGCTCAACCAACCCCGTAGCCGTTGGCGACGGGGTGACGCTCACGGAGCAAGAGGGTCAACAGGTGGCGTTTATCACCGAAATCGACGAACGGCGCAACTACATCATTCGCAAAGCTTCTAACCTCTCCAAGCAAAGCCATATCCTCGCAGCCAACGTGGACTTGGCTTTGCTCGTTGTTACCATTGCTCGCCCCGAAACGAGCACCACCTTTATTGACCGCTTTCTCGCCTCAGCGGAAGCATACCGTGTACCGGTGTGCATCGCGTTTAATAAAGTAGATGACCTTACGGACGAAGAACGGGAGATGAAGGATTACTTGGAACACATCTATTCCTCCATCGGCTACCCTTGTTTCTCACTTTCGGCTCTACGTGGCGAAGGTGTAGACGAACTAAGCCAGGTCTTAAAAGGGCAGACGACGCTACTCGCTGGACATTCGGGCGTAGGTAAATCGACCTTACTCAACTTGCTAATTCCTGATGCACACGCCCGAACAGCGCAAATCTCGGAAGCGCACGGCACGGGCATGCACACGACAACATTTAGCGAACTCTATGAGTTACCCGAAGGGGGTGCGCTGATTGATATCCCGGGCATTAAGGGCTTTGGCACGTTTAACATGGAACCCGAGGAAGTGACACACTTCTTCCGCGACATTTTCAAACTGGCTGCGGACTGCCGTTTCTCGAACTGTACGCACCGCCACGAACCGGGATGCGCAGTACTTGATGCACTCGAAGCACATGAACTGGCTCCGTCGCGCTACGCTTCGTATCTGTCGATTCTCGAAGATAAGGAAGAAGGGAAATACCGCGCAGGCTATTAAGGCGAAAGGCTTTCTCCAAAATGAAACGAATGCTCGCACGAAGTGCAAGCCAGCGACTTGTGCCGTAAAGGGATGTATCCCGGAATTCGGTTGATAAGTAGCAAAGCGCTAACTGCCTTAAGGTTACAGCATTAGCACCCATAATTGTCCTCCCCTCCGAACCCCTCAAATACTCCCCTTATGACAACCCTCATTATCCTCCTTGCTGTCCTGACACTGATATTGGGACTGGTTGAAATCTTTCTGTTCCCGGGCTTCAGCATCGCGGGAATTGGTGCTTTGATTTGTGCCTTTGTAGATACGGCCCTCATTTATCAAGAATTTGGATGGGAATGGGCCATGTTCACGATTGTGGCTGGAGTCATCCTTCTGCTGATTCTTCTCAAATGGGTTGCGCGATCGAAGGCGTTGGATAAGATGTCGCTCCATACCAGTCTACACTCGACTAACGCCACAGAGGCACAGCTCAACGTAAAAGTGGGCGATACGGGTACTGCAATGACCCGCCTTGCTCTCGTAGGCAATGCCCAAATCAACGGAAATGTGGTCGAGGTCAAATCGGCTGGCAACTTTATCAATCCGGGAACTGCTATCCGTGTGACAGAAGTCAACGAAGCCGCTATCACGGTAGAGGCTATTTCGTAAGGAACACGGTACCTACGCCGGAAAGCCCAATGCGACAACGCTACGGACTATCTTGGAAAGTGACCACAACTACTGTAATGATTATGAAAATACTTTCTCTCCTATTTGCTGCCACGCTTGCTTTGGGAGCCAGTGCCACCGTTCCCCAACGGCGCACGTTGACTTGCCAGCAACCAGACGGCACCTCCCTAACTTTGACAATGGAAGCAAACGGACGCTATGCCACGTTTACAACAACAGACGGCATCGCTTTGCTCCGAAACAGTGAGGGACATTATTGTTATGCCCAACTAACAGACCACGAACTGGTCAGTACGGGACGCATAGCACACGAAGTTGCAGACCGTTCGGCCGAAGAACAGACCTGGGTTGCTTCACTCTGTTTAACCCAAACGGAAGCGGTAAAGTGGCTCGATGCGAAATACCCACGTCCCTGTCTGTCGCGCAACGGCCGCAGTGCAGCATCGACTCCTGACGGTCTTGGAAAATACAAGCAATCGGGCGGCGGTGTGGTGAACAGCATCGGTGCACCAGTTATCCCTGTAGTGATGGTAGACTTTGCCGACCGTGCCTTCCAAGACACGATTGATGCCCAAAAGGTAACGCGCTTCTTTAACGAGAAGGGCTATGCCGACGAAAAGGGGAGCAAAGGCTCAGTCAAGGACTATTTTACCGCACAAAGTCAAGGTTTGTTTACGCCCTCGTTTGAAGTCGTGGCTCATGTCACGGTGCCGGAAGGCTATGCCTACTATGGCAAGGACGCAAACAACGGAGCTATTGATATGAAGGTGAGTCAACTCATCGAAGATGCCTTGAGAAAAGCCGAAAAGACGGTGGACTTCAAACGCTTCGATACGGGCAATGGCGTTCCTTTGGTGACGATTATGTTTGCTGGTGCGGGACAACAATCCGCCTTTGAAAATGGAAGCGAGGATTATATCTGGGCTCATTTCTCAACCCGCTCGTTTACGGTGAATAACAACCAGGTGCGGATTAATTCATACTTCGTAGGCAACGAATTGCTTCAGAGCTACGGAAAGGGACCGAACGACGTAACGGATGCTCACATGGACGGTGTCGGATTGTTCTGCCACGAATTCGGCCATGCTTTGGGTTTGCCCGATTTCTATTATACAGGAAGCGACGCTACCTTGAACCGCGACTTGCTGACCATGGATTATTGGAGCATCATGGACTATGGTCAATATTACTTCAACGGCTATGCGCCCCCGGGCTACACGGCTTTCGAACGCAGCACATTGGGTTGGCTGGATGTGAAGGAACTGACGGAACCTCAGTTTGCGCAACTTTATCCCTTTGGTAAGGAAGCAGAAGGACCAACGGCATACGTCATTCGCAACCCGGAAAACGAATGTGAATACTTCCTCCTGGAAAACCGTCAACCCGACACTTGGTATCCGAAACGCATGGGCGCAGGAATGCTGGTGACACACGTAGACTACTCGGCACGCTACTGGGCGAACAATACGGTCAATAACGACCCGAACCACCAACGCATGGCATACGTACCTGCTGACAATAAAAAAGATGGTACGCGCACAAGCCCGGAACTGACGCTCAGCCAACTCTTCAATGGCTACAAGGGTGACCTCTTCCCCGGTACGCAAAACGTAACCTCCTTCACGGACGAAACGACTCCCGCGATGAAGTTTTACAACTGTTCGACGGATAAAGTGAACCGTCCTATCTACAACATTGTGATGAGCACTGACGGCGTCATCTCCTTCAGTTTCCGTGATGCCTCGTTGACGGGTATTGATGCGGTGACACAACCTGATGATACGGATAACGTACAGGTTTATACCCTTTCGGGACGTCGCGTAGTTTCCTTGCAAACAGCGGCTCCGGGTGTGTATATCCTGAGCAACGGCCAGAAAGTCATCAAACGATAAACAACAGAGTTCTATCCCCTATCAAGAGTTTAGGAGTAGCGTAGTTCCATCGGATTTTCGCTACTCTTGAACTCTTTCCTTTAAGAGTGGTTCTACCAAGCGAAGGTCGAAGAGTGAAAGTTAAAAAGTGAATGCGGTATTTCTGCTTCAGGAATCAACATTCCAACCCAACGACGATGAAACCGACCTGCGTAAATTCCCATAGAACCATTCCCCTATCCCCCATTCACACTTAATCTCTTCATCCACCATGATTTCAACGCTGATTAATGATCATCTCTGTGTAGAAATTTCGGCCCTTGGTGCAGAAATTCAAAGCATTCAAGACCGCCACACGGGACAAGAATACATTTGGCAAGGCGATGCCCGCTGGTGGGCAGGCCGTTCTCCCCTACTCTTCCCCATTGTTGGTAGCCTGTGGAACGGTGTTTGCCGCATCGAAGGCAAGGAAATACACCTGCCCAAACACGGTTTCCTGCGTCGTCGCGAATGGGAAACCAAACGCTTTGGTGTGGACTTTGTCCGTTACGAAGCTTCCCACACAGAGGAAGACTTAGCAATATTTCCCTTTCCCTTTACCGTAGCCATTACCTACCGCCTCAAAGACCGTGAACTCCTCGCAGAAATGGAGGTAACGAATACAGGAACAGATAAGTTATGGTTTCAAATGGGCGGACATCCGGCCATTCAGCTTCCCAACTGGGACGAAACGCGCGAGGTAAATGGTTACTTGCAACTCGAAGGCGAGCTTCAGCACATTGGTCGTGCGGGGGAACAAGGATGCCTCGAACCCGAACAGCACGCTGTGCCCACTGACGAACAAGGACGCATCGAACTTAAGGTTGATAACTTTATCCACGATGCTCTCATCTTTGACGCGGAACAGGTGAAAGCCGCCAACGTGCTCGACGCAAACGGCAAGCGCGTGGCTCGCATCGAAAGTAGCGCACCCGTTTGGCTCTTCTGGGCTCCCGCTGGGAAAAATTGCCCCTTTATCTGCTGCGAACCTTGGTACGGCCTTTGCGATCATCAAGGGTTTGAAGGTCCGGTCAGCGAACGTCCCTTCATACAGCAAGCTGAACCCGGCGAAACGTGGAAGGGCTATTTCAAAATCGAAGTGGAAGCGTAAGAAAGCAGCTGACGGAAGCTGCTTGTCCTAAACTTTTCCCCAAAAAGTTACGACAGTACCTTACTCTCCCAGGTCACTTGTTCCCTTTTCACCCCAATAGAAATGTAAAGGTATACCCTCTAACGCCAATACAAACGTAGAAGTGCAACCTCTAACACATCCCATAACCCAATAATCCGAGACCTCCATGCCTACTCGTGAACAACAAATCTATCGTGTGACCTTAGGCGGCAGTGTGGTCAATCTCCTGCTGTTAGCTTTCAAGTTTGTCGCTGGCATTGTGGGCGGCAGTGCTGCTATGCTGGCAGATGCCATTCACTCATTGTCGGACTTTCTAACTGACTTGGTTGTCATAGTCTTTGTACGTATTTCGGGAAAACCCTGCGACGCGAACCACGATTTCGGACACGGAAAATACGAAACCCTCGCAACAACCTTCATTGGCCTGATGTTGGTGGGGGTGGGCATCGGTATCGGATGGAATGGCATTACGCAAATTATACGTTGCCTCGAAGGCGAAACTCTGGAAGCACCGGGAAGCATTGCGCTCATCGCTGCCTTGGTTTCAATTGTGGCAAAGGAAGGGCTGTACCAATGGACACTCCGAGTCGGTAAACGAACTTCTTCGCCCACCGTCATTGCCAATGCCTGGCACCACCGTAGCGATGCCCTTTCGAGTATCGGTACGGCTCTGGGTATCGGCGGTGCCATCCTGTTGGGAGAAAAGGGAAGGATGCTCGACCCGTTGGCGGCCGTGTTGGTGAGTTTGCTGATACTGAAAGTGGCGTGGGACTTGCTGAAGCCCAGTCTGGAGGAACTGTTGGAGAAATCGCTCCCCGAGGAGGAAGAACGCCTCATCACCCAAATCATCTTGGAAGAAAAAGGAGTGAGCGAACCGCACAACCTGCGCACACGCCACATCGGAAACTATGCCGCCATCGATGTTCATATTCGCATGGATGGAAGTACCCCCC
>UQJC01000031.1 GCA_900541335.1 uncultured Prevotella sp. | reverse complement strand
GGTAGCCGCCTTCTTTATTCAAGCCTCCTTCAGAGAAATCTGAGGGAGGCTTTTTCTTTATCCCTATTTCTTGTTCGCAATTTTCTTTCAATTCTATTTCTAATTGTTCAACTCATATTCTATGGAAAGAATAAAGATACATACCACTCAGGGTGATATGGTTGTACGTCTGTATGATGAAACCCCAATCCATCGTGACAATTTTCTGAAGCTTGTAGCAGAAGGTTATTACAATGGAACGCTTTTTCATCGCGTTATTCGTGACTTTATGATTCAAGGTGGTGATCCTGACTCAGTGAATGCACCTTCTGACAAGATGCTGGGTGTAGGTGGACCTGATTATACCTTGCAAGCCGAGATTTGCGATGGACTCTTTCATCGTCGCGGTGCTTTAGCTGCTGCGCGTCAGGGAGACGACGTAAATCCCGAGCGTCGTTCTAGCGGTTCTCAATTCTACATTGTTTGGGGACAGACTTATAATGCAGCTCAGCTGAAGCAGTTGGAAAAGCAGTTACAGATGCAAGCGCTTCAGGAAGTGTTCAACGGTTTGGTGTCAGAGCACCGTGCGGAAATATTACAATTGCGTAAGGATCGCAATCGCGCCGGACTCCAGGAATTACAGGATGCACTCGAAAAGCAGGCACGTGCAATCCTCAAGGAAAAAGGTTCACTACTTACTACTGAACAAGTAGAGGTGTATACGACCCAAGGTGGAACGCCTCATTTGGATGGACAGTATACCGTCTTTGGAGAAATTGAAGAAGGTCTTGAAGTAGTTGAAGCCATTCAGCAACTACCTACCCGTCGCGGTGATCGTCCTGTCAATGATGTCGTTGTCCTAAACATGGAACGTTTGTAGTTCATTTTCCTTCAGGTGAAATCCTGAAGGAAAACAGCATTCCGTTTTCTCTAGCACGAGAGTTTTTACTTCTCTTGGTTTGGGAAAGCGGAATCGTTTTATACATTTGTCTCCAATTAATCAATCGGTTACAACTCGCTATGTGTGCCAAGTATCTATCTTTTTCAAAGCTTCCAGTCATTCGGGCATTCTTCATTTTGCTTCTCCTTGTTTCCTGTCAAAACAAGCCTACAGAGTTTGCATCCTCGCAAGAGGACACCAGCACAGTGATACAAGAAGATACCCATATTACAGAGGAAGTACTTACCGATACAGTAAGCCAGCTTCTCATTGATAGTGCAGCAGTTGAACCCGATTCGACCGATGTTCCTGTGTTTAAACGCGAAGGGATTTATCTGTATCTTTCCAAGCCTACTATGCGTTTGTATGTCGTCAATGCACAAGATAGTGTTCTGTTTTCATGCGGCATGGCTTGTGGTATTCGTAAAGGTGATAAGCGAGCAGAAGGTGATTACCGCACACCCGAAGGCCGTTATCGCATTTGTGGAATCTATGAAAGTACGAATTGGGTACACAAGACCCGTGATGGGCGCAAAGTACTTGGCTGTTACGGACCCTATTTTCTCAGTTTGTCCACAGGAAAATTTCAAGGAATCGGTATCCACGGAACTAATGCCCCGCGTAGCATCGGTAAGCGAGCGTCCGAAGGTTGTGTCCGTCTGCTTACGAAAAATATAGAAGCCATTTATGAGCACTATGCCTTTATTGGTATGCGCGTTGTTATTTCCGGCGAACGAGAGCGACTCCCTCAATTTAAAGGCTTAGGTGCCGAATATCGTAGCGCAGACGAACTACGTGCCAGTTTATCTGCTGAACAGTTGCGCAAAGACAGCTTAGAACACGGTGATTTACCAACACAAAATATAGCTGAACCTGAGGCGCAATCTGATAGCGTTTCCTTAGGTTCTGATACGCTACATCGCACATCCACCGATACGTTTTCCACAGTTCAATAGTCACACATCGTCTCTCCTCGCAGATAAAATCGCACACAGGTCTCTGCGAGTGTGCAAAATGCTCATTGTCAGCAAGTTAAGTGTTCCTTCCTACAGTAAAAAAGGATGGAAATGCTTGTCTGTTTCGCCTTGCTTTGGTAATTTTGCAACCGTTGAAAAATAGGGAAGTCTTTTTCTATCGCAGAAAGGCTTGAAAAGACTCCAGTTGTAAGGTTTCGAGCCTGGTAAAAGCACTTTCCCGACGATGAATGTATTAATCCAATAGAAAAACCCAATCTAACGTGCAAATCAAGAAATATGCTGCAACTCTCGTGTTTGGCCTGATGGGTATTTTTACCGCCAGCGCCCAGGATGTGATGCCTGAAGCCATGCCGACGCGTCTCGTTGCAGAAAGAATCGTCAGTGAAATTACTCCTTTGGCTGATGCCCACACTTTGGACATTCCCGCAGTTAAAGCTGTATCCTATAACTCTAGTTTTGGTGAAAGTGTCGTGCAGACAGCACTTCAATATATCGGTACCCGTTATTCCTATGGTAGCCGTGGTCCTCAGGCATTCGATTGCTCAGGCTTTACGAGTTACGTTTACGGAAAGAGCAATGTCTCCATCCTCCGTACCTCTCGTTCACAGTTCACCCAAGGTACCCCCATTGCCAACATCTCTGATTTGAAGAAAGGAGACCTCGTATTTTTTGGCGGTCGCGGAAATCGCCGTTCCGTCGGTCATGTGGGCATCGTTACCGAAGTCGCTCCCGATGGCAATACCTTTTCTTTTGTGCATGCCAGTACCAATCGAGGAGTGACCGTTTCAAGTTCCAATGAAGGCTACTACAGCCGCCGTTACTTGGGAGCACGTCGAATCGTTTCGAATCAACAGTGAAAAAGATTATTCTAACGCTTTGTGTTTGGTTCCTGGGTTTTACACTGCTCACAGCCCAACGCTCGCAGTCCCCAGTCACCGTCGCATTGACAGGAGATATTATGATGGGAACCACATTCCCATCTGTGCAATTGCCGTCTCATGAGGGACGGCAATTATTTGTAGATGCCGCACCCTATTTACGTCGTGCCCACGTTGCGGCCGGTAATTTAGAAGGTACTCTGTGTGATGCAGGCGAAACCGATAAGAAGCTTTCCAAAATCAGTTATGCCTTTCGCACCCCCACCTCTTTTGCTCCTCGGTTGCAAGAAGCCGGCTACGATTTTCTCAGCATGGCCAACAATCATGCATTCGATTTTGGCGAGGAAGGCGTAAGGAGTACCATGTGTGCACTCGATGCGCAAGGCATTCGCTATGCAGGTATTCAGCGTTATCCACGGTTTACGATTATCGATCGCAACGGCATCCGCTATGGCTTTTGCGCCTTTGGGCACAATAGTTATACCGTTCGTCATCAGAATTTGCATGCCGTGCGTGAAGTCATAACTGCTTTGGTCGACCTTTCCGATATCGTCATCGTCTCTTTCCATGGCGGAGCCGAAGGTGCCAAACATTGCCGTTTGCCCTACGGAAAGGAAATCTTCTATGAAGAAGACCGAGGCAACCTGCGCGAATTCGCCCATTTCTGTATCGATGCAGGTGCCGATGTCGTGTTTGGTCACGGTCCCCATGTTGTGCGAGCCGTCGAGCTTTATAAGAAACACTTTATCGCCTACAGTTTGGGCAATTTCTGTACCCCCTATGGTATGAGTCTTTCCGGCATCTCCGGTTATGCACCCCTACTCGAGTTGACTTTAGATCAGCAAGGTTGTTTCCAAAAAGGAAAAATCCATTCCTTTATTCAGCACAAAGGTGTCGGACCTCGAATCGATCAGCAACACCGAGCGGCAAAAGAAATCAAGCGACTCACCACACTCGATGTGCCGCACACCCCCTTACTTATTACCGAGGATGGAGTAATTCGCATTCGTCCGTAATTCCGAGTACAGTAACGATTCTCCTTCCCCTCGTCCTATCCGTTAAGGCATTAACGCCACCTATTCTCATGATTATATCCCTATTGCAATCCTCCATCAAGGAGATTGAGGTCATCAAATTTGATCAGTTAGTCGATAAACTCCTCGATCTCTCCATCAATGCCGGAAAACATATCTTGGCAGCGGTCATCATCTATATGGTAGGCCGTTTTCTCATCAAGTTAATCAACCGTGTTGTTTTTGGCATGTTAGAGCGTCGGCAAGTGGAAATCAGTGTACAAAGTTTCCTGCGAAGTCTGCTGAACATCCTGTTGACCATTCTCCTTATCATTTCCGTGATAGGTGCTTTAGGTGTCAATACGACTTCCTTTGCCGCTTTGCTTGCATCAGCCGGTGTTGCCATCGGTATGGCACTTTCCGGTCATCTGCAAAACTTTGCCGGAGGACTGGTTGTTCTCGTCTTCAAACCTTATAAAGTTGGCGACTACATAGAAGCCCAAAGCGTAGCGGGTACCGTGCGTGAAATCCAGATATTCCACACCATCCTCGTGACTCCCGACAATAAGGTTGTCTATGTTCCCAACGGCTCCCTGAGCAATTCCTCCATTATCAACTACTCCCGCGAAAGTCTACGACGTGTGCAGTGGGTTATAGGAGTGGAATACGGAGAAAATGTAGACAAAGTGCGTGAGAAACTTATGCAACTCTTTGCAGAAGACCCCCGCATTCTGCAAGACCCCGAAGCCAACAAACCCTTCGTAGGGCTCGAAACCCTAGCCGATAGCAGTGTCAATTTAGCTATCCGTGTTTGGGTTAAGACTGAAGACTATTGGGCAGTTCATTATCAGATGCAACAGCGCATTTATGACCTCTTCAATCGTGAAGGAATCAATATTCCCTTCCCCCAAACGGTTATCCATATTGAGAAATAGGGCCGATAGACTAAAATTCAACGACTAACGTTGGGCAGATTCAAATAAATATCTAATTTTGCACCTCGCAAGAAGTATGCATATTAAGTAATAACAAAATAAATCCAAAGACAAAAAATGATCGTAGTACAAGTAAAGGACGGCGAGAATATCGAACGCGCCCTGAAGAAGTTTAAGAGAAAATTTGAGAAGACTGGTGTAGTTAAGGAACTCCGTGCTCGTCAGCAGTTCGACAAGCCCAGCGTATTGAAGCGTTTGGCAAAGGAGCACGCTGTTTACGTACAGCAGCTTCACCGTGAGGAGGACTAATCCTACACACAATTTTCTTTTCAACGTACTTACATGAAAAGAAAAAGAGAGTGCACTTGTTTATCGAGCGCACTCTCTTTTTTTATTCCCCTATTGCTGTCAGCGTGCAAAGTTTCACTGCACGTCAACGGGCTGTATTTTCAGCAGATAACTCCATCCTCTTGAGTATGAACGTAATCTACTTCCGTCACGCATGGAGTCTTCGAAAAGAATTTGCAAAGTCTGCCGATTATTCCTTTAAAAGTTTGGAAGGTTCGGAAAAAGTTCCGATATTCGCTCCCGAAACCTAACGAGAGAAACGATGAAGGTTATACAAGATTTCTTGAACTATCTCACAGTCGAAAAAGGCTATTCTCAACAGACCATTTCGACCTATCGAGATTCACTGGAATCTTTTCAAATCTTCTTCCGTAGTCTTGACGATCAGTTGACCTGGGAAAGTATTCCCACCGATGTTGTCAGACGTTGGATGGTCACTGAAATGGAAAGGGGAAAAGGTGCCCGGACTGTAGCGAAGGACTTGAGTGCCTTACGTACACTTTATAAATACCTTCTGCGGATGCAGCGCATCGAGAAGGATCCCGTACGTATTCTCAAGAATCCCAAGATTCACGAACCGTTACCTGTATTCCTCAAGCAGTCCGAAGTCGACCGCCTCTTTGACGGAGTCACCTTTCCTGAAAGTTTCGAAGGGTTACGAGATCGCACCATTTTACTCACCTTCTATCACACGGGGGTTCGAGTATCCGAATTAGTAGGCATCAACGTTGCAGACGTTCGTCTCGATGAAGCCGAACTCAAGGTGACAGGTAAGCGAAACAAGCAACGCTTGATACCCTTCGGTTCTGAATTGTTGCAAGCCTTCCGTTACTATCTATCTGAATGCTCCTTATCAGAAGGTCCCCTATTTATCACCTCTGACGGTAACCGACTAACCCGGTACCAAGTAGAAAGTATCGTGAAGAAATACCTTTCGTTAGTAACGACCCAATCGAAAAAGAGTCCGCACGTGTTGCGTCACACCTTTGCGACAGCCATGCTCAATAATGGTGCAGACCTCGAATCCATTAAAGAGTTGTTGGGGCACGAAAGTATCAGTACCACGGAGGTTTATACGCATACTACTTTTGCGGATCTAAAGAAAGAATATAAACTCGCCCATCCTCGGGCCTAAAGAAAAGGAGGTACTATGGAACTCAAGATTCAGTCCATTCATTTCGATGCTACCGAAAAATTGAATGCGTTTATCGAAAAGAAAGCCGCAAAGCTCGAAAAGACCTGTGAGAATATCATCAAAGCTGAGTTCATCCTGAAGGTTGTAAAACCTGAAACTGCGAAGAACAAGGAAACTGCACTTCACATTGCACTTCCCGGTACCGAACTTCATGCAGAGAAGGTGTGTGACACTTTTGAAGAAGGTGTTGACCTCTGTGTTGATTCTTTGCTTCGTCAAATCGAAAAATATAAGGAACGTCAAGCCAAGTAATCTTCGGTTTGAGCGGTTCCACCCGTTAAATGATGGTTATAACTTGGAGTGATTGACCCCAATGTTTTAAACTTTGCAAGTTATAACAATCACCCCCATCGCCTTTTTATGTGCTTGTGAAAGTAGATGTAAGGTGACTGAGTGATTACAAACTATTAATAGGAAGGCCTGGCGCTAGTAGCCGGGCCTTTTTCGATTTTATCCACCCACGAGGTTCCTTGGTCGTTTCGATTAAGGAACTTATCGTATGATACCTTTTGTAGATGCCCGTTATTGAAATCCAATCATTAGATCATCCTGGCGTAGAAGTCTTCTCAACCCTTACCGAAGCACAATTGCGTAATCGTTTAGAGCCAGAGAAGGGACTGTTTATAGCAGAGAGTCCCAAAGTGATTCACGTAGCTTTGGATGCAGGTTACCAACCCCTTTCCCTGCTGTGCGAACGTCGTCACCTCACGAGCGATGCAGCTTCGCTCATCAGCCGTTGCGGCGACATTCCCGTCTATACTGGTTCGCGTGAACTGCTGGCTTCCCTCACAGGTTACACCCTGACCCGCGGCGTGCTCTGTGCCATGCGTCGTCCACAGCCGCCTACGTTAGAATCTGTCTGCGCAGATGCAAAGCGCATTGTCATTATCAATGGCGTAGTCGACACAACCAATATAGGAGCTATCTTTCGTTCCGCCGCAGCTTTGGGCATAGACGGTGTATTATTGACTACCGATTCTTGCGACCCGTTAAACCGTCGGGCCGTTCGTGTGTCTATGGGTTCAGTGTTCCTTCTTCCCTGGATCTGGTTAGACCAACCCCTTTCAGCCCTTCAGCAAATGGGGTTCCGCACTGTGGCCATGGCCTTGACCGATCGTTCCGTTCCCATAGACGACCCTCAGTTGATTCAAGAGCCCCGTCTCGCCATCATCATGGGGACTGAAGGTGATGGTCTGCCCCGTGAAGTCATCACCGAAGCCGATTACGTGGTGCGCATTCCCATGCATCACCAGGTCGACTCCCTCAACGTTGCTGCTGCATCGGCAGTAGCCTTTTGGGAATTGCGCAAGCGATAAGTCCTGGAACTAGTGCTGTGGTAAATCTTCTTTATCAAGTACATTCATCCTTTCAGTTCCTTCTGAACAAACTTAATATATTAATCACTATACAATTTTCTATGAAGTATTTGTTCTTACTTGCATTTATGCTGTGTACCAGTGTATTTGCACAAACTCAGCAGCTTGTGGTAGGAGTTTCGGGTAATGGTTATGTAACGCGCCAACATAACGGAGCTCGCATCACAGACAAAGGACTTGCTCATTGGACTAACCCACATTCTGTAATCAGTGTTTACTTCTATTTGCACCAGCCTACTACTGCCGAATTGTCTCTCTATGCCAAAGGACATTCTGAAATCAAAGTAAACTACGGCAAAAAGAATTTCCGTGTTAAGCTTCAGTCCGATGACTATACGCAAGTACCCGTCGGACGCATCGATGTACGCCAGCCCGGTTATGTCCGCATCGATTTGCAGGGTATCAGCAAGCAAGGTGAGAACTTTGGAGAAATTCAGCAGTTGATTGCAGACCAAGTGACAGGGAAGAGTAACTACGTGAAAGACTTCTCAGACTAGTGGGGTCGTCGCGGTCCTTCCGTTCACATGGCTTATGCGCTGCCCATAGGTGATACCGAGTGGTTCTACAACGAGGTCACCGTGCCCAAGGAAGGTGAAACCATGCATAGTTATTACATGGTGGCAGGTTTCGGCGAAGGCTATTTCGGAATGCAATATAACTCACCGACCGAGCGTCGCGTACTCTTCTCTGTATGGAGTCCGTTTGATACCCAAGACCCCAAGCTTATTCCTGATGATCAGAAGATTAAGCTCTTGCGCAAAGGCAAAGACGTACACATCGGCGAGTTTGGCAACGAAGGTTCCGGTGGCCAAAGCTATTTGAAGTATCCCTGGAAGGCCGGAGAAACCTACAAATTCTTGATGCAAGTCCACCCCGACGGCAAGGGCAACACGACCTATACCGCTTACTTCTATGCTACCGAAGAAAAGGAGTGGCGATTGATTGCCAGCTTCCAGCGTCCTCAGACCAATACTTGGTATACCCATGCCCACAGCTTCCTTGAAAACTTCGTACCCGAGCAGGGCTACCTGTCACGCAAGGTTTACTACGGCAACCAGTGGGCACGCAGCAAAGAAGGTCAGTGGACTCGCATCACGAATGCCACCTTTACCCACGATGCTACGGCCAATGCCCAAGTACGCCTCGATTATCAAGGCGGAGAAACGAAGGATAACCGTTTTTACTTGAAGATGGGTGGTTTCTTTAATGAATCTGTCAAGATGGGAACCAAGTTCCAGTGCAAGCCCACTGGTAAACATCCCGAAATTGATTGGGACGCTTTGAAAAAATTGTAGGCAACTGGATAGTTTTGACTACTGGCTTAATCCCTTCGCTTTGAATCCCGTTCTTCTAAAGATAAAATGCTCGACCCTTGTAGTATACAGGGGCCGAGCATTTTTTGTAAAAGTTGGAAAGTGCGTGAATGGGAAGAGAACACGCAACCTTGCTAGTTCCTTCTGTAGCAGCGTTGTATGAGGAGTTAAGGCCATCTGTACCGCTTTGTTGGAAAGTCAAGTTCCATCGAAGTCATTTGGCAACGCATTCTCGTGTTATTTCATTCTTGCTTTACGGTTTCGCTTTCGGTTCTTCAATCAGCGTGTCCGTACAGTGCTCCAGCAAAATCGGTTTTTGGTTCCAGTGGAAGGGCTTGTAGTCCTTGTTCTTGCGCAAGTAATTCTTGCGGAAAACCAGTCCCTTGACCGATTTGGCGTAGAGTAGGGGAGCGTCAAACGTGTCAAACGAATTGTTTTCGATGACAATCGAGCGGGCATTTCCACCGTGGAAAGCCGCTTGCTGTTGCTCCAGTTGGGGTATCTCCGGATAAATAGAGATGACCGCATTCGTAAACTGGAACATATTTGTCAGCGCATTGATAAACGTGTTGCGTCGGATGACCAAGTCGCGTACCGCACCACTTTCGTACCAGCCGTTACAGTCGCCACAAAGTAGAATTGCTGTACCCGAAGTGTGGTCGAAGAGGTTGTCCTCGCAGATTGTGCGTTTCGGCGAACTGAAGAGCGCACCGCGGGCGCGGTTATTCCGTACGATGTTGCGCTTAAACAGTACTTCTGGCGTCCAAGTCAGGTTCTCGATACCCATAGCCTCTTTGCCGTCAATCGAAGCAGGTAGCGGCTGCGCAAAGCGGATGATAAACTCACGACATCCCTTCACTTCCTTTTGTCCGGCCGGCTCAATCTTCTCAATCACGTTGCGGTGGTTTAAGTCCTCCATCGTTGCCGAACGTACAAAGGTCACTTCGTCGCCTGCGTCTCCCCAGTCAAAGCCGTAGGCCTGACCGTGCTCGTAGCTACAACGGAGCGTTTGGTTGTCGATGCGTTCCTTCACCTTTAAGTAAACGCCGTGAATGTTGATGGCATCGTCCATCATACCCTCGTACAGACCTTCCACCGAGCGAATCATGCCCTTACACTGTGAGAAGTGCGTAGCATCCGCCTGCGTAGTGAAGTAGCGCGGATCGTCCTCGTCGCGCAGGCATACGCCAAAGTCCTTCAGCGTGATGTCTGTACAGCGTTGTGCCAACAGTCCCATGCCTTCCGCGTAGTGCACCTTTACATCGTCGAGCGTCGTTTGGTTGTTATTAGCCAAGAAGATGCCCGGACACGGACGATACCAGGAGCGCAAAGCCACTACCGTACCCGGAACGAGGCGTGCGTCTTTCCAGTTAGGTGCCAAGAGTTGGCGACCACCGAGATCTTTCACTCCCGCCGTATTGACGCCCAAATCGCTCGTATTATATACAATGTGTTTTGTATCGCGCTCAAAAGCGATGCCGCTTGTTTGTAAATTCGTCCAGCCTTCACCGTAGGTTTCAAAGTATCCCTTTTCGTTGATGCGGTATTTCACCCACGGAGCCACTTCAAAGGTGATTCCCTCCGTACCTTGGTTCTTAACCACCTGTACTTGCGCAATTTGTGGATTTTCGAAGTCAATACTCAAATCCTTGAGTGTGCAATTCGTCGATTGCTTGATAACCAGCGGAATCATTCGTCCGTGGTAGATAAAGTTAGCATCGTTTCCCTCCACCACGAGGTTGTTCCATCCGTCCAGCATGAAGCCCACCCGTTTCGGTTGGTTTTGGTCGTGGTTAGAAATGTATAGTTCGTAAGCAGGCGCATCGCTGGCGTGAAAGTCGTATCGTCCGTTTTCAAATTTCAGTACCACGCGGTCACCTTCCGCCACCTTTTGGCGAATCTCTTCTAAGGCTTTGTGGAGTTTGCTGGTGAGCAACGAATCTGTAGGTTGGTTGGGGCGAATGCCAAAATCCGCCATGCGAAATTCCAGCTTGCGTGCGTCCACTTGGTAGGGAACGAGAAGCATAGCCAGGGAGCAGAGTACTTTGGTTGAGAAAGTCATTGTAATAGATAGGTGTTTATTCAGAGTTTGTATTTCGTTGGGTCGTTCATCGCCAACCCAACTTTCGTTTACAAAGATAAGCCAAAGCCGAAAGACAAGGGCGGCTTGCCGTTGATTTTCTCCCATTTGGGCAGGTGGCAGCGATTACCTGTTTCGACATGTCACCATTTTTCCTCGTACTGCCTATGCGAAACTCTGAAGCATACGCTTGGAGTATATAGGGGAAATGTAGTTCGTAGACCAAGATTTTACATCGGTTGGGGACATCTGTAAAATGCCTGAGAGAATTTTTGTGGTAAGGGAAATTGCACCGTTTCCCCTCCCCATTCGCACAAAACTTTTCCTTCGTTTTTCCGTTTCAGACGCCCCGCTGATGTTTGTGGTCACCTTGCATCGTCACATAGTGCATTTTTCTTCATTTTTTTTCGAACTGTGCGGCCGCGTTGAAATCCTTGATTTTAAGGATTTTACAAACGAAAGTTGGTGCTGCGTAGAAGAAAAATGACAAAATCGTACGAAAAAAAGTCCTTGAACATTTGGTGGGAATGCAGGAAACCCCTACCTTTGCACTCGCAAAACAGGAAGTGAGTTTCCTGGTTCATCCAAGGTGCGTTAGTTCAGTTGGTTAGAATACATGCCTGTCACGCATGGGGTCACGGGTTCGAGTCCCGTACGCACCGCCAACTTTCAGAAAGGTTTCGAACAAATCGTTCGAAACCTTTCTTCGTTTTATATCTTATATTCTCGGTGCGCGGAACAGGAGAGTAGTTGTTCGGAACTTTTACGATTGGCTAGCCTAAGCCCAATTTATTTCAGCAAACGAGCAGCCTGATGTTGCGTTGTCCCTTCGGTCGTGTGAAATCTGTTTCTTTTTTCTTGCGTAATCCCCATGGTGCGCCGCATGGTAGAGATGCGCAAGTAGAATTGTGCGTTGCATCTCGACAAATTATTCAGAACACAGGAGCGAAAAGTAACGTATTCAATCATTCGATACTCAGATGCGGTTAATAAATACGTTTTGCATTTTTAGATGGCATTCCCTTTCGTCAGAGAAGCGTGTCGGATGGTTGCGTATATTATTTTCGGAGTAGTTTTTTATATTCCTACGCAGGCGATGCTTTTTGCTCGGTGAAGCAAAAAGATATCAACTGATCATCGCGCCTATCACGACCGGTTGCATCAATTTGAAGAAGCCCTCGCTGCAGAGTCTCGCTTGTTGGGTCAGCCGCGTGGCAGTGAATACAGTATTCAACTTCATGAGGCAGACGAAACCCGTTGTTGCTTGTATCAGAGTTTTAAGCACTTTGTAATGGGCTATGCCAGTTTGCCAGCCTTAGATGAATACCAACCCGCTACGCAAATAAAGAATCTCATTCAGCAATGTAAACTTAATCTTAAGGCTACGTTTCGTCAGAAATCCGGTGTGTTTACCGCGCTACTGCACGCATTGCAAAGCGAGGAAAATCTTAGAGCAATTGAATCGTTGGGCTTGACCAAAATACTGAATCAGATGGTTGAGCAAAATCGGCGAGTGGGTGAGTTGTACGTGGCTCGTAGTCAGGATATGGGCGCTCGTGTTCCAGCCGCTTTGAGCAAGGCGCGTGCGCGTACTGATTGTGCTTGTGTCCGCATGCTGCAATTTGTGCAGTCTATGTGCGTCTTTTTGGAAGATTCAAAGTTGGCAGAAATCATTGCGGTTTGCAACGTCGAAATACGTGAAGCGGTAACCGAGAGCCGGAGTCGAAAGAAAGCCCCGAAGGTCGTAGAGAACCACAAAGCACAGCCATGCCGGGCGCAGCAACAGGGTGAGGCCGCTGTTTCGCTCGTGAGGGAAGTGCAGCGTAGGGTAGGGGAGGAGTCTTCTTCGGTTGCCATTCATACCGCTTCAAGTGAAACAGGGTTAGCTCTACCAAAGAGTGCCTTGAACTTACCGGTATTGTTCCTCTCTGACAAAGCACTGACTTTGATGCGTACGCAAGGTGCATTGTCTTTCACTGTGAATGAACCTGCCTCGCAGACCGCAATGAGTAAAGGGGATAAACAGCGATCGGTGCGTTTTACGCCTGATGTTACCTGATAGGTTGCAGATGCTTGATGGTTATACAGTGTTGTTCTCAAGCATCAATCTGTGTGGGTAGATTGTTTTCCTTGTGTGCTCCTTGAGTGCTTTCCTTTTATCGTTTGTCCGTGTACCTTTGTTCCAGTGCAACTACTGGCACGCGGATTTTCGCATCCATTCGCTGGTAGTCTGTATGTATTTTCGGCTGCAGAGGCTAGAGAACATCTTTTACTTGCTTGCGCAGAAGTGTAGAAGACTAGCACAACGGGAGCGTGGCGCATGGTCAAGGGGGGGTAAACGCGCTGTCATCGGTGATTAACGTGGAAAAATGAACACACTTTTGAGCTTCCTTCTCTATATAGAGATGTGTAAACCCCTCTGCACTTTACTTTTCTGCGCTTGATTGAAAAAATATGGGGATTTATTTGGTGCGAAAGAAATAATGCCTACCTTTGCACCCGTTTCGAGGAAACATCTGCTAAACTTCTTAGCGGTAAGGCTTTGAAATACGGGCAAATACCAGAGTGGCCAAATGGGGCAGACTGTAAATCTGCTGGCTTACGCCTTCGGTGGTTCGAATCCATCTTTGCCCACACCTTAAATTAAGGGAATTGCGGAAGTAGCTCAGTTGATAGAGCACTAGCCTTCCAAGCTGGGGGTCGCGGGTTTGAGCCCCGTCTTCCGCTCTCTATTTAAGTTGCTGTTATAGCTCAGCGGTAGAGCACTTCCTTGGTAAGGAAGAGGTCGCGAGTTCAAGTCTCGCTAACAGCTCTCTTTTTTTCAAGAAGATTGAAAGACTGAAATTCATTCAAACAAATAAATAAATAGCTATGGCTAAAGAGAAATTTGAACGTACCAAACCGCATGTTAACATCGGTACTATTGGTCACGTCGATCACGGTAAGACTACCTTGACCGCTGCTATCTCTAAGGTTTTGAACGAGAAGCTCGGTACTGGCGAAAACGTTAAGTCTTTCGACCAGATTGATAACGCTCCCGAAGAGAAGGAACGTGGTATCACGATTAACACTTCTCACATCGAGTATGAAACTGAAAAGCGTCACTATGCTCACGTAGACTGCCCGGGTCACGCCGACTACGTTAAGAACATGGTTACTGGTGCTGCTCAGATGGACGGTGCAATCATCGTAGTTGCTGCAACTGACGGTCCTATGCCTCAGACTCGTGAGCATATCCTTCTCGCTCGTCAGGTAAACGTTCCCCGCCTCGTAGTGTTCTTGAATAAGTGCGATATGGTTGAGGACGAAGAAATGCTCGAGCTCGTGGAAATGGAAATGCGCGAACTTCTCGAAAGCTATGACTTCGAAGAAGATACTCCTATCGTTCGCGGTTCTGCTCTTGGTGCACTCAACGGTGTTGCTAAGTGGGAAGACTCTGTATTGGAGCTCATGAACAACGTGGATAACTGGATCCAGGAGCCTCCTCGTGCTACCGACAAACCTTTCTTGATGCCTGTTGAGGATGTATTCTCAATCACGGGTCGTGGTACGGTTGCTACAGGTCGTGTAGAAACTGGTATCGTTAAGGTTGGTGACGAAGTTCAGATCCTTGGTCTCGGTGAAGATAAGAAGTCTGTTGTTACTGGTGTGGAAATGTTCCGCAAGCTCCTCGATGAGGGTGAAGCTGGTGATAACGTAGGTCTTCTCCTCCGTGGTATCGACAAGCAGGAAATCAAGCGTGGTATGGTTATCACTCACCCGGGTGTAATCAAGCCTCACAAGAAGTTCAAGGCTGCGATCTACGTATTGAAGAAGGAAGAAGGTGGTCGTCACACTCCGTTCGGTAACAAGTATCGTCCTCAGTTCTATCTCCGTACGATGGACTGCACAGGTGAAATCCACCTCCCCGAAGGAACTGAAATGGTAATGCCCGGTGACAACGTTGAGATCGAGGTAGAACTCATCTACGCTGTTGCTTTGAATGAAGGTCTCCGCTTTGCTATCCGTGAAGGTGGTCGTACCGTAGGTTCTGGTCAGATTACCGAAATTCTCGACTAATCTCCAGTAGATAATCGAAATATATAGGTTCCTATCCTTTATAGGGTAGGGCCTATCTTACGGGAATAGCTCAGTTGGTAGAGCACTGGTCTCCAAAACCAGGTGTCGGGAGTTCGAGCCTCTCTTCCCGTGCTAAAAGTACGAATATGTTCAAGAAAATTATTGCATCTTGCAAAGATTCATACGACGAATTATCTCATAAGACCACTTGGCCTACACGTCAGGAGTTGACTCATAGCGCGATTGTTGTGCTCACAGCTTCCATCGTCATAGCACTCGTGGTATTCCTTATGGATACGGCGTTCGAGTCAATCATGCAATTAATCTATCCTCAAGTTTAGTCGGTTATGGCAGCAGAAATGGCATGGTACGTTTTGCGTGCTGTAAGCGGTAAAGAAAATAAGGTAAAGGAGTACATAGACGCTGAAATTAAGAATGGCCGCCTCGGCGGTCATGTTTCGCAGGTACTCATTCCAACCGAGAAGGTGAAGCAAGTTCGTGGCAACAAACAAGTTGTCAAAGAACATCTCTATCTTCCCGGCTATGTTCTTGTAGAGGCACGATTAGTTGGTGAGACCATTCATGAGTTACGCAGCACGCCTAACGTGCTGGGTTTTTTGGGTGGTATGGATAACCCTACTCCCCTTCGTGAGAGTGAGATCAACCGTATCCTCGGAAAGGTTGATGAACTGGAGGATGCACCCCAGGAAATCGATATTCCGTATGTGGTAGGAGAAAGTGTAAAAGTGGTGGACGGACCGTTCAGTGGCTTTTCGGGAACCATCGAAAAGTTGGATAACGAAAAGAAGAAAGTTACCGTCATCGTTAAGGTGTTCGGCCGCAACACGGGTCTCGACCTCGGTTTTATGCAGATTGAAAAGGAATAAGCGTATATGTTACGTGCGCGAGTTCTATCGTCTATTTTTAAATTCTAATAATAACAATGGCTAAAGAAGTTGCTGGATTAATCAAATTACAGATTAAGGGCGGCGCTGCAAATCCATCACCTCCCGTAGGTCCCGCGTTGGGTTCTAAGGGTATCAACATCATGGATTTCTGCAAGCAGTTCAACGCCAGAACGCAGGACAAGGCTGGTAAGGTATTGCCGGTTGTCATTACTTATTATAATGACAAGTCTTTCTCTTTCGTAGTTAAGACTCCTCCTGTAGCAATTCAATTGCTGGAAGCAGCCAAAAAGAAGAGCGGTTCTGCCGCGCCTAACCGTAACAAGATCGCTGAGATTACTTGGGATCAGGTTAAGGCAATTGCAGAAGACAAGATGCCCGACTTGAATTGCTTCACAGTAGAAAGTGCAATGCGTTTGGTGGCAGGTACTGCCCGCAGTATGGGTATCACGGTAAAGGGTGACTTCCCTGGTGAATAATTAAACTTCAATTTGAACAATGAGTAAACTGACAAAAAATCAGAAGTTAGTCGCTGAAAAGATTGAAGCAGGGAAGGCTTATTCTTTGAAGGAAGCTGCAGCTTTGGTAAAGGAAATCACTACTACCAAGTTTGACGCTTCTGTAGATATCGATGTACGTTTGGGCGTAGACCCCCGTAAGGCAAACCAGATGGTTCGTGGCGTAGTTTCACTTCCCAACGGAACTGGTAAGCAAGTACGTGTGCTCTGCCTCTGTACTCCCGATGCCGAAGCTGCTGCAAAAGAAGCAGGCGCTGACTATGTAGGTCTCGATGAATATATTGAGAAAATCAAAGGTGGTTGGACGGATATTGATGTAATCATCACGATGCCCGCCATCATGGGTAAGATTGGTGCCCTCGGTCGTGTACTCGGTCCCCGTGGATTGATGCCGAACCCCAAGAGTGGTACTGTAACTATGGATGTTGCCAAGGCTGTCCGCGAGGTAAAGCAGGGTAAGATCGACTTTAAGGTTGACAAGACGGGTATCGTTCACACGTCAATCGGTAAGGTATCTTTCACTCCCGAGCAGATTTATGGTAATGCGAAGGAATTTATCGCTACCATTATCAAGCTCAAGCCTACGGCTGCTAAGGGTACGTATATCAAGAGTATTTATCTTTCCTCTACCATGAGCAAGGGTATCAAGATTGATCCTAAGTCTGTAGAAGAAATCTAAAACTGAATTGAATCATGAAGAAGGAAGATAAAGCTATCATCATCGAGCAACTCGGTGAAAAACTCAAAGAATACGCACACTTCTATCTCGTTGACGTTACGGGTATGAACGCACAGGCTACTTCTGACCTGCGCCGTAAGTGCTTCGCTAGCGAAATCAAGATGGTCGTAGTTAAGAATACGCTTTTGCACAAGGCTTTCGAAGCAGCTGAGATTGATTACTCTCCCCTCTACGATTGCCTCAAGGGTACGACTGCTGTATTCTTCTGCCAGACTGCCAACGCTCCTGCTAAGTTGATTAAGGAGACGACCAAGGACGGTATCCCCGGCTTGAAGGCTGCTTATGCAGAAGAAGGTTTCTATGTTGGAGCCGATCAGCTCGAAACCCTCTGCGCTATCAAGAGCAAGAACGAGGTTATTGCCGAAGTTGTTGCCTTGCTCCAATCACCTGCCAAGAACGTTATTTCTGCCCTCCAAGGTGCAGGCCAAACGATTCACGGTGTGCTTAAGACCCTGGGTGAACGCCCCGAATAAAAATCGGTTGGTCAGCCGAATTTCTCAAATAAATTCTGATTACAAACAAAACAAATACATTTAAGAAAATGGCAGATATCAAAGCTATCGCTGAAGAATTGGTTAATTTGACAGTGAAGGAAGTAAACGAGTTGGCAACGATCCTCAAGGAGGAATATGGTATTGAACCCGCTGCTGCTGCTGTAGCTGTTGCTGCAGGCCCCGTTGCAGGTGGCGCTGCTGCTGCTGAAGAGAAGACTTCATTCGACGTAGTTCTCAAGAGCGCAGGTGCTGCTAAGCTTCAGGTAGTTAAGGCTGTTAAGGAACACTGCGGCCTCGGTTTGAAGGAAGCTAAGGACATCGTTGACGGTGCTCCCAGCAAGGTTAAGGAAGGCGTTGCTAAGGAAGAAGCTGAAGCACTCAAGAAGGCTCTCGAAGAGGCTGGTGCTGAAGTAGAACTCGCATAATAAGCTAACCCCTTTCAAGGGATATGGTTATGAATCCTCTGGTAGAGGGTTCATAACCTTTTTGCGTCTATATGTTTCGAGCGTACAGACTTCCCTCTGTCTGTACCTGTTTGCTTGATTTATAGCGCTTTTCTTTTGAGATAGCCGGTTGATAGTTGACACCGTGTTTTATCTCTTATCGTTTATCTCCAATTATTCAACGAATGTCTTCCAGAGTAATCAATCAACGTGTAAACTTTGCGTCCGTCAAGAATCCGATGCCTTATCCTGATTTCTTGGACGTACAGTTAAAGTCTTTCAAAGATTTTCTGCAGCTCGATACTCCCAGTGAATTGCGTAAGAATGATGGCCTGTACAAAGTTTTTGCGGAGAATTTCCCTATCGCTGATACTCGCAACAACTTTGTATTGGAGTTCATTGACTACTATATCGATGAACCTCGTTACTCAATTCAGGAGTGTCTGGAGCGCGGACTTACTTACTGTGTGCCTCTCAAGGCTAAACTCAAACTTTATTGTACTGACCCTGATCACGAGGACTTTGATACCGTCGTTCAGGATGTGTTCTTGGGTTCTATCCCTTACATGTCTGACAACGGTACGTTTATCATCAACGGCGCTGAGCGTGTAGTTGTTTCACAGCTCCACCGTTCGCCCGGTGTGTTCTTCGGTTCAAGCGTTCACGCAAACGGTACGCAACTTTATTCTGCAAGAATCATTCCGTTCAAGGGTTCTTGGATTGAATTTGCTACGGACATCAATAACGTGATGTATGCGTATATTGACCGTAAGAAGAAGTTGCCCGTAACGACGTTGCTCCGTGCCATCGGTTATGAAACCGATAAGGATATCCTTCAGATCTTCAACCTTGCTGAGGAAATCAAGGTTAACAAGTCGAACCTCAAGAAGGTAATTGGTCGCAAGTTGGCTGCCCGTGTGCTCAAGAGCTGGGTAGAAGACTTCGTCGATGAGGATACCGGTGAAGTAGTATCTATCGAGCGTAACCAGGTGGTGATGGATCGTGAGACCATCATAGAAGCTGAGGACATCGAAGATATCATCGATTCAGGTGCACAAAGCATCCTCGTTCACCACGAAGAGGCTTCTTCTTCAGACTACTCGATCATCTTTAACACGTTGCAGAAGGACCCCTCTAACTCAGAGAAGGAGGCAGTGCTCTTTATCTATCGTCAGTTGCGTAATGCTGACCCTGCTGATGATGCTTCTGCACGCGAAGTTATCAACAACCTTTTCTTCTCAGAAAAGCGTTATGATTTGGGCGAAGTAGGTCGTTACCGTATCAACAAGAAGCTCAACTTGAGTACCGAGATGGATGTACGCGTGTTGACGCGCGAGGACATCATTGAGATTATCAAGTACTTGGTTGAGTTGATCAACTCAAAGGCTACAGTCGATGATATCGACCACTTGAGTAATCGTCGTGTGCGTACGGTAGGCGAACAGCTTTCTAACCAGTTTGCCATCGGTTTGGCGCGTATGAGCCGTACCATCCGTGAGCGCATGAACGTGCGTGACAATGAAGTCTTCACGCCGACCGACTTGATTAACGCGAAGACCATTTCAAGCGTCATCAACTCGTTCTTCGGTACGAACGCTTTGTCACAGTTCATGGACCAGACGAACCCCTTGGCAGAGGTTACGCATAAGCGTCGTCTCTCTGCTCTTGGTCCTGGCGGTCTCTCTCGTGAGCGTGCCGGTTTCGAGGTGCGAGACGTACACTATACGCACTACGGTCGTCTTTGTCCGATTGAGTCTCCGGAAGGTCCGAACATTGGTTTGATTTCTTCTCTCTGTGTTTATGCCAAGATTGACGAACTCGGATTCATCGAGACGCCGTATCGTAAGGTTGAAAACTCAGTTGTAGACCTTGATAATGACCATGTTGTTTACCTTTCAGCAGAAGAAGAGGAAGAGAAGATTATCGGCCAGGGTAACGCTCCGTTGAATGACGACGGTACCTTCATCCGTGACAAAGTAAAGTGTCGTCAGGATGCCGACTATCCCGTTGTTTCTCCCTCGGAAGTTGAATTGATGGACGTGGCTCCGCAGCAGATTGCCTCTATCGCAGCTTCGTTGATTCCGTTCTTGGAACACGACGACGCCCACCGTGCATTGATGGGATCGAACATGATGCGCCAGGCAGTTCCTTTGATTCGCAGTGAAGCGCCTATCGTAGGTACGGGTATCGAAAAGCAGGTTTGCGAAGATTCTCGTACGATGATTACCGCTGAAGGCGAAGGTGAGATTGAGTACGTTGATGCAACGACGATTCGCATTGCTTATGACCGTACGGAAGAAGAGGATTTCATCAGCTTCGATTCGAACGTAAAAGAATACATCATTCCTAAGTTCCGCCGTACCAACCAGAATATGACCATTGACCTCCGTCCGATTTGCGAAAAGGGACAGCGTGTCAAGAAGGGTGATATCCTGACTGAAGGTTACGCAACGGAGAATGGTGAGTTGGCACTCGGTCGTAACTTGCTCGTGGCATACATGCCTTGGAAGGGTTACAACTATGAGGATGCTATCGTACTTAACGAGCGTATGGTTCGTGAGGACGTCTTGACTTCTGTTCACGTTGATGAGTTCTCTCTCGAAGTGCGTGAAACGAAGCGCGGTATGGAAGAGTTCACCAACGACATTCCCAATGTCAGTGAGGACGCAACCAAGGACCTCGACGCAAACGGTATTGTACGTATCGGTGCGCGCATTGCTCCGGGTGACATCATGATCGGTAAGATTACGCCGAAGGGTGAGAGTGACCCGACGCCGGAAGAGAAGTTGCTTCGTGCAATCTTCGGTGATAAGGCTGGCGACGTGAAGGATGCTTCCTTGAAGGCCAATCCCTCGCTCTCGGGTGTGGTTATCAACAAGCGCCTCTTTGCCCGCGTACAGAAGACGCGTAGCTCGAAGGCTGCCGATAAGGTCACGCTCCAGAAGCTTGATGACGACTTCAGCAAGCAGGTTGCTGACTTGAAGGGTGTATTGCTCGACAAACTCATGGCCCTGATTAGCGACAAGGAGTCAATGGGTATCAAGGATAACGTAGGTTCTGAACTGATTGCCGCTGGTTCGAAGTTCTCTCGCAACCTCCTCGATACGCTCGATTTTGCTTCGGTTGAATTGCGTGGCTGGACAGACGATGAACATACGAACACCTTGGTTCGTAAGTTGGTCATCAACTACTTGAAGAAGTTCAATCAGCTCGATGCACAATTGAAGCGTAAGAAGTTTGCCCTCACCATCGGTGATGACCTTCCTTCTGGTATCATCCAGCAGGCTAAGGTTTACGTAGCTAAGAAGCGTAAGATTGGTGTCGGCGATAAGATGGCAGGTCGTCACGGTAACAAGGGTATTGTTTCGAAGATTGTTCGTCAGGAAGATATGCCGTTCCTCGAAGACGGTACGCCGGTTGATATCGTGCTGAACCCGCTGGGTGTGCCTTCACGTATGAACTTGGGCCAGATCTTTGAAGCCGTTCTCGGTGCAGCTGGCCGTAAGCTTGGTGTGAAGTTTGCCACGCCGATTTTCGATGGTGCTAAGTTGGAAGACTTGTGCGAGTGGACCGACAAGGCAGGTCTTCCCCGTTACTGTTCTACCCAGTTGTACGATGGTGGTACGGGTGAAGCATTTGACCAGAAGGCAACGGTGGGTGTGACCTACATGTTGAAGTTGGGTCACATGGTCGAAGACAAGATGCACGCTCGTTCCATCGGTCCGTACTCACTGATTACGCAACAGCCGCTTGGTGGTAAGGCACAGTTTGGTGGTCAGCGTTTTGGTGAGATGGAGGTCTGGGCTATCGAGGCATTCGGTGCTTCACATGTACTCCAGGAAATCCTCACCATTAAGTCTGATGACGTGACGGGTCGTGCGAAGGCATATGAAGCGATTGTCAAGGGTGATCCCATGCCTACGCCAGGTATTCCCGAATCGCTCAACGTATTGCTCCACGAACTCCGTGGCTTGGGCTTGAGCGTAACGCTCGATTAAGACTGAATCGGAGTCGGACGTTTACAAGCGTCTCCTTGCGCATTTTTCTATTGCATCGGGATGCTTGTAAACTCCGGACTTCAGATTCAAATGACTCCCCACATCTTCAATCCTTATAACAATGGCATTTAAAAGAGATAATAAGATAAAGAGTAACTTTACGAAGATCACCATTGGTCTGGCTTCTCCCGAAGAGATCATGGCGAATTCGTACGGTGAGGTGTTGAAGCCCGAAACCATCAACTACCGCACCTATAAGCCCGAGCGTGACGGCTTGTTCTGCGAACGCATTTTTGGTCCGACGAAGGACTACGAATGCCATTGCGGTAAATACAAGCGCATCCGTTATAAAGGAATTGTCTGCGACCGTTGCGGTGTAGAAGTTACTGAAAAGAAGGTACGTCGTGAGCGTGCCGGTCACATCCAGTTGGTTGTGCCCGTAGCACATATCTGGTATTTCCGTTCGCTCCCCAATAAGATGGGTTATCTGCTCGGAATTCCTACCAAGAAGCTCGACACGATTATCTATTACGAGCGTTATGTTGTCATTCAGCCGGGTGTGTTGGCTGACGAGGTCGCTCAAAACGACCTGTTGACTGAGGACGAATACCTCGATTTGCTCAAGAAGCTTCCGAAGGACAACCAATATCTGGAGGATAGCGACCCCAATAAGTTTATTGCCAAGATGGGTGCCGAGGCTATCTATGACCTCTTGACCCGTATCGACTTGGACAGCCTTTCTTACGAATTGCGTGACCGTGCCAACTCTGACACGTCTATGCAGCGTAAGAACGAAGCCCTCAAGCGCTTGCAGGTTGTAGAGTCTTTCCGTGCAAGCCGTGAGCGCAATAAACCCGAGTGGATGATTATGAAGGTGATCCCTGTGACTCCTCCTGATTTGCGTCCGCTCGTTCCCCTCGATGGTGGCCGTTTCGCTACTTCCGACTTGAACGACCTTTACCGTCGTGTTCTTATCCGTAACAACCGTCTGAAGCGTTTGCTCGAAATCAAGGCTCCTGAAGTGATTCTCCGTAACGAGAAGCGTATGCTTCAGGAAGCTGTCGATAGCCTCTTTGACAACTCACGTAAGAGTTCAGCTGTCAAGAGCGACAGCAACCGCCCCTTGAAGTCACTCTCAGACTCATTGAAGGGTAAGCAGGGCCGTTTCCGTCAGAACCTTCTCGGTAAGCGTGTGGACTATTCAGCCCGTTCGGTTATCGTCGTTGGTCCGGAACTCAAGATGGGCGAATGCGGTTTGCCGAAATTGATGGCTGCTGAGCTCTATAAGCCGTTTATCATTCGTAAGCTCATTGAGCGCGGTATCGTGAAGACGGTGAAGAGTGCGAAGAAGATTGTTGACCGTCGTGAACCGATTATTTGGGATATCCTTGAACACGTGATGATGGGTCACCCTGTGCTCCTCAACCGTGCACCGACCCTTCACCGTCTCGGTATCCAGGCCTTCCAGCCTAAGATGATCGAAGGTAAGGCTATTCAGCTTCACCCGTTGGCATGTACGGCATTCAACGCCGACTTCGACGGTGACCAGATGGC
>UQJC01000030.1 GCA_900541335.1 uncultured Prevotella sp. | reverse complement strand
ATTGTCTATAATGCCGATGCTTTCCAACTGGCAAACGGTTCGATGCTCGACGGTCTGATTAAGCTATTGCCAGGTTTCGAACTGCGGGGTGGACAAATCACGGTCAACGGACAATTCGTAAGCAACTTGCTTGTAAATGGTGAAGACTTCTTCAAGGGAGATCCGCGTGTGGCACTCGAAAACCTGCCAGCCTATATGGTCAACAAAGTGAAGGTTTACCGTAAGGAACACGAATACAGCTACATCACCGGGCCTACGGAGAAGAGTCGCCTGCCGCTCGTAGTTGATGTCAACTTGAAACGCGAATATTCCATCGGCTGGATAGCCAATGCAGAAGCGGGATACGGACTTCAGGACCGCTACCTCGGTCGTCTGTTTGGATTGCGCTTTACTAACAACTCCCGTCTCGCGCTTTACGGCAACGCAAATAACACGAACGATACGCGCGAACCTGGAACCTCTGGGGAGTGGAACGTGCAATATGTCCCTTCTAGACGCACAGAGCTACAAACGGGTGGATTTGAAGCATTAGTAAAGGACAAGAAAGGAAAGTGGAAATATACAGGTAACGCCAAATTTTTCAGACAACGTTCGGATAACGAAGGGACACAGTCAGCGGAAACCTTTCATCCGCTGGCAAGCAGCACCTTTAACCGTCTTCGCTGGGACAACCTGCAACGCAACTTAAAGGCAGAAACTTACCATACGTATATGCATAGATTTCAGGAGTCCTACATTGACCTCAAGCTATGGGGCCAATATAACCACGCAAACAGCCATGGGCTGACACAAGGAGCGGAATGGACAACAAAACCAGCCGAAGCTTACCGTGCTGCTGCACTTGACAGCCTTTTTGGCAACATCGGCAGCCAGCAGCTCGTGCAGCATCTGCTTCACCGTTATCAGAACCGCACGCGCTATAAAGCTGACACATGGCAAGGAAGTGCTGAAATGTACAGTTTTATCAAAGTACCCCATACGCCTGACTATATCAACCTGACAGCAAAAGTACAGGCACAGCATGTAAACGGCACAGACCACTCTGATTACTTGCTCTCCTACGGTGCCGCCTCAGCAGGAAACCGTCCCGATGATTTGCGCCGCCACTTTGCCACGCGCCCCGTATTTAACATTGACACCAAGGTAGAAGCAAAATATACGTTCCGTAAGGATTATGCCAAGATTGATTTTTACTACCTGCTTGATGACCATTTTAATGATGCCGACCGTTCTTTGTATCGTTTCGACCTGTTAGATGAGGCCGAACGACCAGACTTTGGTCAGTTGCCTTCGTCAACAGAAGCCTTGCGTCGCAGTTTGGATACCAACAATTCCTACTCTTCGCGACAAAACAGCTTGAAAAATAGGTGGGGAGTCAGTTCTGTTTTCTGGCTCGACAAAGCATACAATCACAAGATAGAGGTAAGTCCAGAATTGCATCTGCTGACCGACCGTCTAGACTATCGCCGCGGTCAGCTCGATTTACACCCGTCACGCACGCTGGCACGCTTTGCCGGAACACTGCGTTATGGCTATACGGACGACATGGAAATCCAATATCAGTTCTCCACCTCCGAGCCCAGCCTGCTTTCCATGCAGGATTACCTCGACGATGTCAATCCATTGAACCTTTATCAAGGTAATCCACACTTGAAGCACAGCCTTCTTCACCACATTACGGCGCGTTATGCCAAGAACGATTATCGTCGGGACAAGCGTTTCTCGCTCCAGACATATTGGAAAATGGTGCGACGTGCCGTAGCCCAAGGTATGAACTATGACGAAAGTACGGGTGTGCGTACCTTTATGCCTCGCAATGTAGACGGTAATTGGGCTATAGGCGGTACGATAGATTGGAATCGTCCGCTTGATAAGAAAAAGCAGCTGCTCATTTCCTCGGCTACACGTGCAGACTATCACAACAGTGTGGACTACGTCAGCAGCCGCAGCAGCGTACGCAACCTTCACCTGAGTGAAGCCTTGAAACTCAGCTGGCGCGTCAAGGAGATGTTGTTTGACCTTCATCTCTCTGGAAAGTATCTCCACGCCACCAGTCAGCGAGCGCAGTTTACTGACATCAACTGCTTTGACTTCACTTACAGCATCGCGGCTCAAGTTCCCCTTCCCGGTGCAATCGCCTTGCGTGCCGATGCCACCTTGCTTCATCGCACGGGCTACAGCGACAAGAGCATGAACGACGTACGCTTCGTAGCCAACGCCAGCCTGACCAGACAGCTCTTTAATGGTCGAATGTCCATCACCCTCGAAGGTTACGACATATTCCAGGGACTAAGCAACGTCCAGCGTTCACTCAACGCACAAGGCATCGTCGAAACTTGGCAAAATTCCCTGCCTTCTTACGGAATGTTGCGTCTGACCTACAAGCTGAGTAAACAACCGAAGCAAAAATAACCCATCTGTCATTTAAAGAGGAGAACCATTATGATTCTCCTCTTTAATGGCTAAGAAACTCCCCGAATTCCATCTAAACACCCCAACATACCGCTTCCAAGCGGCTTCACAGGCTACTTTTATAGGAAAGAACGAGCCAAACTGCAAAAACTATCTACACAGATTTTTCATCACACTGTAACACATTTCGGAGCTAATATTTTTATCACGCCACAAATTTTTCCGAAAATTGCAACTGCTTTCTGCATCCTGTAATCTGACTGACGGAGCAGAAGAGGGCGCACGACAGCGGCCAGGAAACTCCTCTTGACCAGCAGGAAGCAAAAACACTCACTGACTATCACAGACCGCAAACAGGATTACCCTCAAGATATCATAACTTTTAGGGGGAAGGGTAAAAGCTGATGCGGCCACCTAACACACCATCGAAGTATGAAAAACCCTGTTCTCCCCTCTCCTGCTCTCTTGCTTAGATATTCTCTGTTACTGCTCTTCCTTCTTTCGGGCAGCCTCATCAACCGCGCTGCCACCGCGCAAGACACGGTGGTAGTGGTGGGCTACATTCAGGATGCCTTCCACAAACGGGGGATGAACGGATGGCAACTACATATCTATACTCCCGACAGCATCGAAGTGGAAAACCACAGTGCCGACATCTTCTTTGAACGAAACGACAGCGCACTCATCAACATCCGCACGGTGATTGCCCCTGGCGACTACCTGTTGCGCGCTTCGAAGGAAGGCTATACCGATGTGTGGCAGAAGTTTACTGTTGAGCGAGAGAAAAACGTTGCCGCATTGCCGCGCCTCATCCAGATGCGCCGTGGTTTCAACGTCCGCCAACTGGGCGAAGCCGTGGTGCGCCCCACCCGCATCAAGGTCAAGATGCGCGGTGACACCCTCGTCTACGATGCCCGCGCCTTCGAAATGCCCGATGGCTCCATGCTCAACCACCTCATCGAACAGCTGCCTGGAGCCACGCTCAACGCTACCGGCGAAATCTTTATCCGAGGACGGAAGCTCGATGAGATTACGCTGAGTGCCCGTACCCTCTTCGGCGGTAACCAAAAGGTACTGCTCGAAAACCTGCCCTATTATACGGTCAAGGAGCTGAAGGTGTTCGAACGCCTGCCACTCTCAGCCGTGTTGAGCGGCGATCGGAGTGCCGCCAAACGCTACGTGATGGACATTGCGCTGAAGGACGAATACTCCATGGGCTATTCGGTCAACGGCGACTTTGCGGCAGGCACACGCGACCGCTACCTCGGCAAGCTCTTCGGTTTTCTGCTGACCAAGACGATGACCGTCGGCGGCTTTGTCAACTTCAACAACATCAACGACGAGACGCGCACCATGTGGGGCAACTGGGGAGCCTCGAGCACTACCTGGGGCATCATGCCCGACAAACGCCGAGGAGCGGGGGTCAGCATCAACTACCAGTCGAAACAGCGCGGCGAAGGTGGCTACGCCAAGTACTCTTCTGACACCGAAATCTATTACGACCTGCGCCAGAACACGGGCGACCAACGTTACTTCAGCGAAACCTTTCTGCCCGCTTCGCTCAACGCTTACAACAGCCAAAAGGCCTACTTCCTGAAGCACGAACGCTATGTCGAGGTAAAGGAGAAGTTTCACCTGATGCCCTGGAAGTTACAAGGCGAACTGCGCGTCTCCTACAAACGAAAAAATAACAACAGCCGCTCGGATGCCCATCAATGGTACGGCACGCGCGAAGAGGAAGAGAACAACGAACCGGCTGTAAAATCCAACCCTACAAGGGCTGAAGAAGACCAACTGACCACCACCTCACAGCGCGCAGAGTGGCTGACCTACGGCAAGGAGTACGGACTCGACCACGCGCACCTGCAGTGGAGCATCCCCAAAGTGAAAAGCCTCACCCTCCACCTCGATGGCAGCATCAAGCACAGCGAGCAGGAAGATTTCAGCCGTACGACTTCACTGCGCCAAGAAGCCTTGACCGACTACCGTCACGACTATCAGGCCAACAAGTCCCGACGCTATCACTTCGAACCGAAACTGAGCTATTACAGACACATCCATGCGCTGGGCTTAGGCTTGAGCGTGGATGCCCGTTACCGCCTGCAGGGCGAACGGAGCGACGACAACATCTTCCTGCTGAGCCGCCTTGAGGGTTGGGGAGCGACCGACAGCGTGCAGCTCAACCTCATCCCGTCCAACCGCGACCTCCTGCTCCGCGCCTTCGACTCCGACAACAGCGAATACCGCGACCAACGCACGCAGGAGGGCGAAGTAAAGATGGAACTTCGCCTGCCCGCCACGCCCAAGCGCAAACTGGAATTACACCTCGTACTGCCACTCTACGTTCGCCAAGAACGCATGGACTATGCTCGCCACACGATCGACACGCTGGTCTATGACCGCTACCTGACCTTCAACCCCCAGCTAAATGTAGTCTACCGCCAACTCAAGCTGGGCATTGCCTACGAGGGTTCCTACGCCGGACTGCGTAACCGCATGCCCTACCGCGACGAGCGCAACCCCTTCTTCATCTACGAAGGCAATCCCTCGCTCGACAACAACCGCGCCCTTCGGGTTAATGGTCGCTGGTTACTGCGCTTTGACCGAGATGCCCTGTTCAGTTCGAACTACCTGGAACTGAAGTCCGACTTCCACTACCGCTTCCGCTCCGTGGCACAGGGTTTTACGTATAACCCTGCGACCAGTGTGTACACCTACCGTCCCGAAAACGTAAAGGGCAACTGGACCTGGAACGGCTCTATCCATCTGACCCACTCCCTTGGCAAGCGCAACGAGTGGCGCATCGAAAACACGCTGAGCACGCAGGTGTTCCACTCCGTGGACTACGCTTCGTTGAGTGGACAACACGAGGCCCAACTCAACAAGGTGGAAAACGTCATGCCTAAGGAGGCCTTCCAGCTCAACTACTCCACCCGCTCTACCAAGCTGACTCTGAACGGCGAAGTCACCTGGCGGCGTACCTGGGGACACCACGCCCAACAGCCGTCTATCAGTGCCTTCGACTACTCCTACGGCATCAAGGGCCAACACACCATCCGTGCGTGGAAGACCACCTTCGAACTCGAAGGCCGCATGAACAGCCGCAGGGGTTACGCCTCGTCGATGATGAACAAAGATGAGTTTCTGCTCAACGCTGCCATCACGCAGTCCCTGCTCAAAGGGCGCATGACGCTCCGCCTCGAAGGGCTTGACATCCTTAGTCAGTGTTCGGGCACAAGTTACTCCGTTAATGCGCAGGGACGTAGCGAAACCTGGATGCGCCTGCTCCCCAACTACTTCATGCTCCACCTTACCTACCGGCTCGACCAAAAGCCGAAGAAGCCGTAACTGCGCATGCTTCCTTTACGAGGCCACATTGTAAGCCTCTCTATGTGTTCTCGTCACCTACGAGACCACATTGTAAGCCTCTCTATGTGTACTCGTCACCTACGAGGCCACATTCCAAGCCTATCTATGTGCACTCGTCACCTACGAGGCCACATTGTAAGCCTATCTATGTGTACCCGTCACCTACAAGGCCACATTGCAAGCCTCTCTATGTGTACCCGTCACATACGAGGCCACATTGTAAACCTATCTATGTGTACCCGTCACCTACGAGGCCACATTTTGCAGACCGCTCCCGCCCTCCTCTCCAGGAAAACCAACTTTCGTTTCTACACAAGTTCACTAGGCGCACTCTCTGCTTCCTATACCCAGCTCCTGCATCGCCCGATGCCGATTTAGACTCCTAACCACCCATTCAATGAAACGAACACGCTTACTTACCCTACTCATGCTGTTGCCACTCGGAATGTCCCTTTCGTTTGCTCAGCAGCATGCACCTTTTAAAATTAGCGGAGAAATACAGGATGCGGTCACCCACTCCCCCATAAACTGGGTGAGGGTCACGCTGTGTCAGTTGGACAGTACGCAAATCGGCACCCCGACGCTGTCGAAGTTCCTCTATTATGTCATTGACCCCAACGAAAAGCCCTTTCGATATCGCAAAGTGGCACAATATGCCCTGGAGGCTCCGGCAGCCAAGACCTACCTCATTCATGCACAAAGGGCGGGCTACGAAGACCTGTGGCAACGCGTGGAACTCAGCGACACGACCAAGGAGAGCGATGCCTTCGATTTGCAACTGCGGGTCAATAACCCCGTGGCGGCTTACGCGCCACCTATTGAACTCAAAGGGTTTGTGCAAGATGCCTTCCTCAAACGGCCTGTTCCCAATGTGAAGGTGCAGGTCTACGATCTCGACCGCAACCCGGTGAGCGAAGAGGGAACCACACGCTCTGAACTTTTCAGCGAGCACAAAGGCATGCCCACGGAAGAACGACAGGGCTACACGCTACAAGTGCCGCGCATACGTCGCAACTACTTCGTACGTACCTCTAAGCCGGGCTATGCTGAGGTATGGCGCATGGTCTCGGTCAGCGACACGACTCAACAGCAAATCACGTTGCCCGTCGTCGAACTCCGCAAGGCGAAGGCCAGCGAACTGGGCGAAGCGGTGGTGACGGCTACCCGCGTGAAGATGTACTACAAAGGCGATACGCTCGTCTACGATGCCACCGCATTCCAACTGCCCGACGGATCGATGCTTGACGCGCTCATCAAGCAGTTGCCAGGCGTGACTATGAATAACAATGGCGAAATATTCGTACACGGTCAGAAGATTAAGGAACTTCTGCTCGGTTCGCACTCGTTTATGAACGGTGACAAGAAGGTGATGCTCGAAAACCTGCCCTACTACACTGTGAAGGACATCAAGGTGTACGACCGCACCAACGACAAGAGCGTAGCACTGGGCTACGACATTGGTGCCAAGGACTACGTGATGGACGTGCAGCTGAAGAAGGAATACAGACGCGGCTACATAGCCAATGTCGAAGGGGCAATGGGTACGGAGAAACGCTGGCTGGCACGCGGATTCGGCCTTTTCTTTACAGACAACTGGCGCGTCACGCTCATGGGCAATCTCAACAATGTGAGCGAATCGCGCCACATCGGACAGTACGGCATGTGGTCGCCGGGCATGGCTCCCAATTCGCTCAAAATATCGCGTAACGCGAAGGGCGAAGTGGCTTATTTTTCCAACGACAACAAGGTACGCAACAGCCTTGTGGCGGAATACCTGTCGACCTCGGACAACCAGCAGTCTACGCGCCGCCACGAACAGCTGGGACTGAACGGTCGCCCCAACTCCTTTGCCAGTGACATCAACCAAAACGAGGAACGAAAGGTGTCTGTCGAAAACAAACTGACCCTGCTCAAGCCCTTCTACCTCGACTTGAAACTACAGTTTGACCATGCCAAAGGACACGGATGGAACCGTTCGCTCTTCGAACAGCGCGATGACACTGTGCTCATTGCCACAAACCAAAGTCACGGACTTAACGAAAGTACGAACTGGAATGCCCGCATGGAAATGAACGGTGCATTCAACGTGGGACGAAAGAAGTACATCGACTTCAGCCTACAGGCAGGACACAACCACTACAACTCGGCCTCGGCCTGGCAGTACACCACACAACAATTCACGCAACCCGCGACGGAGCGCAGTTACAATACAGGCGACAATGCCTATGCCAGTACCTGGGGAAACTTCATGCTGAAACACGAGGTGCGATTCGCTGACCGACTGCGGCTGGAACTTCAGAACAACCTGCAGTTCCGTCAGGACAAGAGCCACAACTACCTGTACCACCCCGACACGCTGATGCTCCCCTCCGAACTCGAAGCTCTCGCCGCGCTCATAGACCCGAACAACTCGTACGACCGCAAGACGTGGCTGATTGAAAACACCCTGTCGGCCAAGCTCATCGGCCGTAAGAACATCCAACGGAAAGGACACAACGACCAGCGGATGGACCTCTGGAAGCTGGGCTTCGACCTGCCCGTTCGCCACGAGGAACTTGACGACCAGCGCGGACTGATTGACACGCTGATTCACGATAACTGGATTTTCTTCAAACCTACTGCCGAACTCACCCTGCCCCTGGGCAAGGAGTACCGCAACCGCTTGTATTTCCGCGCCAGCTACACCTGCCGTCCGCCCTACCTCAACGACAAGGTCAATTACCGCGACGACAGCAATCCGCTCGTCGTGCGGTTGGGCAATTCACAGCTCAAGGGATACGCCCACAGCTTTTATCTACTGAGCTTCCACCACACCAATTACTACGGCAACCAGTTTAACGTAGAGGCACAACTCAACTACCACCACCGCGACGTGGCGCAATCGACGCTTTACGACCCGCAGACGGGTGTCTACACCTACCAACCGAAAAACGTAAGTGGCGGTTACGAAACGGGCGGTTCGTTGAACTACGAAAACAGTCGCTTGGTCGAAGGACTGAAACTCCATATCGGGGCAGGCGTACAATACTACCACTCCGTAGACCACGCCATGCTCGCAGGCGAAACCCACAGTCGCCGCAACGTGGTCAACACCTGGACACAGCGCGACAACCTGAGTCTGAACTACACCCTTCGCGGATTTCAGGCAAGCCTCAGCGGTGACTTTACCTGGCGCCGTTCGCAGGGGCGGATGCGCGACTTCGAGCAACTCAATGTCTTCGACTACAAATACGGCCTCAACTTGCAGTACACCCTGCCGCGCATCAAGACGACCCTCCGCGCCGATGCTGCCATGTACAGCCGCAAGGGCTACGCCATGGCTTCGCTCAACACGGACGACTTCATCCTGAACGCCTCGCTGAGCCAACCACTCTTCAAGGGTCGCCTCCTCTTCAACATTGAGGCGTACGACATTCTCCACCAGCTCTCAGCTACCCGCTACGAGGTGAATGCCCAGGGACGCACGGAAACTTGGTACCGCACCCTCCCGAACTACGTCATGTTCCACTTGATCTACCGATGGAACAAGAATCCCAAGCTGAAGTAAAGGGGGATAAGGCTGCTGACCGCAACACTTACCGACAAAAAATAAAGAAAGGCGATGCACGTGAACATGCATCGCCTTTCTTATTAACAGGTCGAATAACTTACTGAAGGTGCTGTCGACACAGCCCTCCGAGACCCCGAGAAAAGAGCTTAATCGTCATTGCTCGATCCGAGGAAGATCATTACGTAATAAACAAGCGTAGCCAAGGAACTGAGTGCTGCTACCACATAAGTATAAGCAGCAGAGCGAAGGGCAGAAACGGCCATCGGCTGATCGTAGGCTGAAGTAATGCCGGCACGCTGAAGCCAGGCGGTGGCACGGCGGGAAGCATCAATCTCAACGGGCAGGGTGACGAAACTAAAGAGGGTGGTCATGGCAAAAAGGATGATGCCAATGAGTAAGAGGCTGGGGAAGCTGTTGACCAAAAGAATACCTGCCAACAATACCCACTGCACCCAGTTGGAAGCAAAAGAAACGATGGGCACCAAGGAGGTGCGCAAAGTCAAGGGGCCATAGGCTACGGCATGTTGCACAGCGTGACCACACTCGTGAGCGGCCACTGCGGCGGCAGCTACCGAATTGCCATTGTACACTTCGGGAGAGAGGTTAACGGTTCCGTCTGTCGGATTATAATGGTCGGTCAGGTAACCCGGTGTGCTGATGACCCGGACATTGTAGATGCCGTGGTCGCGCAACATCTTCTCTGCCACTTCGCGTCCCGTCAGGCCTGCAGAGAGGGGAACCCGCGAGAACTTCTTAAACTTAGAGTTGAGGTTGGCTTGCACCAGATAACTAATCAGTGCAATACCGATAAAGAGAATGAAATACATGATTTTGAATGATTTGCTTTAAGTGGGTGTGGAAACTTAGTTATACAGAAAATGCGAGGCAAGAATGTGATTGTAGGGGCAAGCAATTGAACTGAATGGCATAAAATAATTTTCAACACCTACTTAACATACTGAGGGGTGCAAAGTTACTCGATTTAGTAAGATAACCAAATACTTTAGGCTGACGATGGACATCTATCGCCTTTCCATGCTTCCTCTGTGAATCAGTGTACCGAAAGGCTGTTCCCCCATGCTTCTGGTGGCACATTCCCTGCCTCCCTCTTAGGAAAGAAAGCGTTAGAAGGATTCAGAAAGGGCGACCTTCCCTCAATTTTAAACCAGTTGACAGGTGGAAAAGGAATGCGGGTGATTATTCCTTTGTATCTTCGCGCCCAAATCAATAAAAAATTAAGCAATACAACATTTATGTCTCTGTCAAAATTTGAAAGTGAAGTAAAGTTCATCCCCCAACCCAATGTCTATGTCTACAGCCGCTTTGCTGACCTGAGCAATCTGGGAGCCATCAAAGAGCGACTGGCTGACCCGGAAGTACAGGAGCGCATCGGCCAGCAAGTGCCTGCCGACAAGGTGGAAGAACTCAAGAAATACGTCGAGGCCATGACCTTCGACACGGATTCTATCCAAATCGCATCGCCGCTGGGCAACATCAGCCTGCGCATCGTGGAACGTGACGAACCGAAGTGTGTCAAATTGGCATCCGAAGGAGCTCCCGTTCAACTCTATGTCTGGATTCAGCTCTTACCCCATGGAGAAGCTGAAACGAAAATGCGTGTAACGGTTGGAGCTGAAGTAAACTTCTTCATGAAGGGGATGGTGGCTAAACCGCTGCAGCAAGCTGCCGACGGACTGGCACAAATGCTCTCAATGATGCGATAAGACGACTGACGAATACGGATAGGAACTCCGTAGCAATCAACGAAAAAGAGAACGTAACTTCTTGACACGAAGCTACGTTCTCTTTGTTTTTATCCTGTCCGATGGAGAACAGGAAGAAAGGGGGCAACTTACTTTCCGCTACGGATTTCGCCCAACATCTTCTGCATACGCTTCAAGAGTTTGGGGCGTTGCGGAGCGATATTGTGTTCCTCATACGAAGACTTCGAGAGGTCGAAGATTTGCGGAACCGCCTTATACCCCGTTTCAATCTTCGGTCCCCATGTAATCATCGGCGAACCGTTGGAGGGAGCAATGTACTTGTAATGTTGCGTGCGGAGCGTGAGGCTGCGGTTGGAAGTCATACAAACGGCAAAATCGCGCGCATCCTCGTCCTTTCCCGTCCAGGTTGACAGGTGATTTTCGCTGTCTATCACTTCGCCTTCGGCAGGTGTCACACCTGCCAAAGCTGCAAGGGTCGTTGGAATGTCTATCTGCGAACAAAGAGCATCGGAGACCTTACCGCCCCGAATGCCTTGAGGCCAATAAGCAATGAAAGGCACTTGGGCACCGGCTTCGTAAGCACCATACTTTCCACCACGCAACGGACCGCCCGGACGATGCGAACCCGCCAGTTCCTCGGCACGGTCTTGATAACCGTCATCGAGCACCGGACCGTTGTCACTGGTGATGAGAATCAAGGTATTCTTATCCAAGCCTCGTTCGCGCAACGCTTGCATCAGTTGGCTGACGCACCAGTCAAACTGCAAGATGGCTTCTCCACGAAGCCCCATCGGGCTCTTGCCTCGGAAACGTTCGTGCGGATAACGGGGCACATGCACATCGTTGGTACAGAGATACATAAAGAAGGGCGAACGACGGTGAGAGTCGATAAACTTTACCGCGTGTGACAGGATGCTGTCGGCTATGTCTTCATCGCGCCACAAAGCCTTGCCGCCTCCCTTCATAAACCCGATACGCGAAATGCCGTTGACAATGCTTTGGTCGTGTCCATGACTGGGTTTCAACTTGGTCAAGAGTTCCGGATGAGTACGTCCCGTCGGTTCGCCCGGAAAGTTACTCCGATAACTGACTTCGATGGGTGCACTGGGATCGTAGTCAGCGACTCTCCCGTTTTCGATGTACACACAGGGCACACGATCGGCCGTAGCAGCCATGATGTAATGGTAATCAAAGCCGAGATCGGCAGGTGTCTGATCGATTTCCCCATTCCAGTTTTGCTCAGCCGTACGGCTACCCAGTCCGAGATGCCACTTACCAATGGCCGCTGTCGCATAGCCACCGCGCTGCATGAGGTCGGCCACCGTGACGCGTTGGGGCTTGATAATCATGCCCGCATTGCCTGCCGCAACGTCCGTACCCGGACGGCGAAAGGGATATTCACCCGTCAGCATCGCGTAGCGTGAAGGGGTGGAAGTCGAAGCACAGGCGTGCATATTGGTAAAGCGTATACCGGCCGTGGCCAGACTGTCTACTGCCGGGGTCTGCACACGGGTTGCTCCATAACAAGAGAGGTCACCATATCCCAAGTCGTCAGCAACGAGCAAGATGACGTTGGGCTTTTCGGTTTGAGCCACTCCACAAAGGGGGAGCAACGTAAACAGGGAGAGAAAAGACTTTTGCATAATCAAAAAAGTTTGCGAAACGATTCCGTTAAGCTGTCGGAATAAGAAGAAGCTTGAGCCTCCGAACTTGGCGAGGAATCGCACCATTTCAGCTGCAAAAGTACGATTACTCCGCTAACCCTCGTCCTCGTATCCTGCTAAAAGGGTGAGAAACAGAGACTAAACTTTTGACCTTCGCACGGCATATACTAACTTTGCGCGCAAAATAAATATATTATAACACGCTATTTATGATGACAGCTAACGAAATCCGCGATTCATACAAGAAATTCTTCGAATCGAAAGGACACACCATCGAGCCGTCTGCTCCGATGGTCATTAAGGACGACCCCACATTGATGTTTACCAACGCTGGTATGAACCAGTGGAAAGATATTATCCTCGGTCAACGCGACCCGGAGCCCCGTCGGCGTGCAGACTCTCAAAAGTGTCTCCGCGTGAGCGGCAAGCACAATGACTTGGAAGAAGTTGGTCACGACACCTACCACCACACCATGTTTGAAATGCTCGGTAACTGGAGCTTTGGTGACTACTTCAAGGAAGGTGCAATTGACATGGCCTGGGAATTCCTCGTTGACGTGCTCCACCTCGACCCCAAGGACCTTTACGCTACGGTGTTTGAAGGTTCACCCGAAGAGGGACTGAGCCGTGACGACGAAGCCGCATCCATCTGGGCAAAGTACCTGCCGGCTGACCACATCATCAACGGTAACAAGCACGACAACTTCTGGGAAATGGGCGACACGGGTCCTTGCGGTCCCTGTTCGGAAATTCACCTCGACAGCCGCTCGGCTGAGGAGAAAGCGAAAGTGCCCGGTAACCAGCTTGTTAACCAGGACAATCCGCAGGTCATCGAAATCTGGAACATCGTGTTCATGCAGTTCAACCGCAAGGCGAATGGTTCGCTCGAACCGCTGTCAATGAACGTGATTGATACGGGTATGGGCTTCGAACGACTTGTACGCGCTATTCAAGGCAAGAATTCAAACTACGACACGGACGTATTCCAGCCTATTATCCGCCGCATCGGTGAACTCTCTGGCTTTACTTACGGCAAGGACGAGAAGGTAGACGTGGCTATGCGCGTCATTGCGGACCACCTCCGTGCCATCTCTTTCTCTATCGCCGATGGTCAGCTTCCCTCTAACGCGAAGGCAGGCTACGTGATTCGCCGCATTCTGCGCCGCGCCGTACGCTATGCTTACACCTTCCTCGGTCAGCGCGAAGCTTTCCTCTGCAAACTCGTTCCGACCCTCGTCGAAGAAATGGGCGGAGCTTATCCCGAACTCAAGGCACAGCAGGTACTGATTGGCCGCGTCATGCAGGAAGAGGAAGAAAGCTTCCTCCGCACGCTCTCTACGGGTATCACGATGCTCGAAGGCGTCATTGCGGCTACGAAGCAGGAAGGCAAGGATACGGTAGACGGTACGAAGGCCTTTACGCTCTTCGACACTTACGGTTTCCCCCTCGACTTGACTGAACTCATCTGTCACGAGAACGGTATGAAGGTGGACGAAGCGGGCTTCAACACCGAAATGCAGAAGCAAAAGGAACGTGCACGCAATGCCGCTGCCGTTGAAACTGACGACTGGGTGATTCTGAAGGAAGGCGAAACGCAGTTCAAGGGCTGGGACTATACGGAACACGATTGTCACATTCTGCGCTACCGCCGCGTGCAGCAGAAGAAGCAGACTTACTACGAATTGGTGCTCGACACGACTCCCTTCTACGCTGAAATGGGTGGTCAGGTCGGTGACAAGGGTGTGCTGAAGAGTGAAACTGAAACGGTGGAAATCTTCGACACGAAGCGCGAAAACAACTTGCCGATTCACCTCACGAAGAAGCTTCCTGCTCAACCCGAAGCTGCCTTCCACGCTGTAGTAGACCTCAAGGCACGCCGTGGTAGCGAGGCCAACCACACGGCAACCCACCTCCTCGACCAGGCATTGCGCGAAGTGCTCGGTACGCACGTGGAACAGAAGGGTTCACTCGTAACGCCCGACTACCTGCGCTTTGACTTTTCACACTTCCAGAAGGTGACTCCCGAGGAACTCCGTCAGGTAGAACGCATCGTCAACCGCCGCATTCGCGAAGACATTCCCTTGACGGAACACCGCGATGTAGCGATGGAAGATGCCAAGAAGCTCGGTGCCATTGCCCTCTTCGGTGAAAAGTATGGTGACCGCGTACGCGTCGTACAGTTTGGTGAAAGTGTTGAGTTCTGTGGTGGTTGCCACGCACAGAGCACCGGTCGTATTGGTCTTATCCGCATCGTTTCTGAAAGCAGTGTAGCCGCTGGTGTACGCCGTATTGAAGCCATCACGGGCGAAGCTGCTGAAGAAAGCATCTATGCTGAAGAGGACGTACTGAACAACCTCAAGTCTTTCTTCAACAATGCGAAGGACATAACGGCAGTGATCAAGAAGACGATTGAGGAAAACGACGGTCTGAAGAAGCAGGTAGAAGGTTACGTGAAGGAGCAGTTGAGCGTATTGCGCGACAAGCTCGTTGCGGGTGCCGTAGAACAGCAGGGCGTTCGCCTCGTTCAATCTGTAATTCCCACCGCAGTTGCTCCCGATGCAGTGAAGGACCTGGCTTTCCAAATCGCCGGTATGTTACCCGAAAACACGCTTTGCGTATTGGGTTCCACCTACGAAGGCAAACCGTTGCTCACCGTGATGATCAGCAAAGACCTCGTAGCCAACCGTCAGCTGAACGCGGGTGCCTTGGTTCGCGAAGCCGCCAAACTCATTAAGGGTGGCGGTGGCGGTGCTCCCCACTTCGCAACAGCCGGTGGTAAGGATGCCAACGGACTGGAAGAAGCTGTCAAGAAGGTCATCGCCCTGGCATTAGCATAAACCTTGTCTCTCCCTCTTTGAAAAGGTCGTGTCGCCTCGTCCGCGACACGACCTTTTTAGTAAACACAAACGTTGTACACTCACAGCATACGCCCCATAGCAAAAGTTATTTTATAACCTACGAAGCCAACAACCTCTCCCCCAATAAAAGCCACAAAGGCATAATACCCCACCCCATGTCTGAACCTACACTTAAAGAAAAGACCGCCAAAGGCTTGCTTTGGTCTGGCATAAACAACGGGTTGCAACAAGTGCTCAACCTCTTCTTTGGCATTTTCCTTGCCCGACTGCTCACCCCTGCCGATTACGGTATGGTCGGTATGCTGACCATCTTTACAGCCATCGCCTCCGCCCTGCAAGAAGGTGGATTTATCTCTGCACTGACCAATCGTAAGGAGATCTGTCACGAAGACTACAATGCCGTGTTTTGGTTCTGCTCTACGTGCAGTGTGTGCATTTATCTGCTTCTGTTCTTTGCCGCTCCGTGGATTGCCGCCTTCTATCACGAACCGGCCCTCGTCCCCTTGGCCCGACTGTCGTTCTTAGGTTTTGTCATGTCCAGCCTCTCCATCCCCGCACGCGCCTTGCTCTTCAAGAAAATGATGGCCAAGGAGAGTGCTGCCATTTCGCTGACCGCCCTCATACTATCGGGTACCATCGGTGTGACCATGGCCGCCAACGGCTTTGCCTATTGGGGCATCGCCGTGCAAAGTATCACCTTCATCACCGTTTCAAGCTGTTTGTTCTACTACTTTGCCCACTGGCATCCCACCTTCTCCTTCCGCTTCCGCCCCATCCGCGAAATGGCTGGATTTGGAAGCAAACTGGTCGTAACGAACATCTGCACTACGGTCAACAACAACCTCTTCTCCATGCTGTTAGGTAAGTTTTATGCACCTCAGGATGTGGGAAACTTTACCCAAGCCAACAAATGGAACACCATGGGACATACCCTCATTACGGGCATGGTCAGCGGAGTGGCTCTTCCCGTTTTATCACAGGTTAGCGATGACCGCGACCGACAGCGTACCGTCTTTCGCAAAATGCTGCGCTTCACCGCCTTTACGACCTTTCCCGCCATGTTAGGTCTCAGCTTGATAGCCGAAGAGTTTATTGTCATAGCCATTACCGACAAATGGTTGTCGTGCGCCCACATCCTGCAATTACTCTGCATTTGGGGAGCATTCTTCCCGTTGTGCTATCTCTGCTCCAATGTCGTGGTCAGTCGCGGACACTCCTCCCTCTACATGTGGAACAACCTGGTGCAAAGTGTGGTTCAACTGACGATAGCCCTTTTGGCCTATCCCTACGGTATGGTCTGGATGTTACGCCTCTTCGTTGCGGTCAATGTGGCTTGGCTCTTTGTCTGGCATTTCTTTGTCCACCGCGAAATTGGTTTGCGCTTGCGTGAACTGCTCACCGACATACTGCCTTACCTTTTACTGGCCAGCACACTGACGGTGAGTGCCTATTTCCTCACACAACCTATTGAAAACATTTACCTGCGTCTGCTGACCAAAGTGCTCTTTGTTGCGATAGGCTACATGAGCATCCTGTGGAAAAGTGACTCGGTCATCTTCCACGAATGCATCAACTTTATCCGCAAGAAGAAATAAGGCTGGTTCTATTAAGTATCGGTAAGTATCAGTTGAGAAGTTAAAAGCGGAAGAGTTCTGGTAGAAAGCCCTTGGCTTAATGAATAAACTTTTAAACTCATGAACTCCTAAACTGTAAGTTATAGAACATCCCCCATAAATTACCTTCGCCGCTACTGCGCCGATTCGTTGCCTCAGCAAGATTATAATGTTACCTTTGCTGCGAGTTAAAAAACACCCTCTAATCTCAAAAAGGGGCAAAGCCCCGTCCTGCCTATGGTTTCTGTTCCTGTTCTGATATTATTCTTTAACCGCCCTGACTCACTTCGTCAGGTATTCAATCAAATACGCCAAGCGCAACCATCCGAACTCTTCCTTTACCAGGACGGACCGCGCAACGAGGCAGACGTTCCCAAACTGGAAGCATGCCGCAAGGTGGTGGAAAACATCGACTGGCCCTGTAAAGTACATCGCCTTTATCAAGAAAAAAACTACGGTTGCGATCCATCTGAATATCTCTCTCAGAAATGGGCCTTCGAACACGTAGACCGTTGCATCTTCTTTGAGGACGACGATATCCCAGCCCTCAGTTTCTTCCCCTTCTGTGCCGAGTTGCTGGAACGCTACAAGGATGACACCCGCATCAGCATGATTTCGGGTATGAACTATGACGAAGTTACTCCAGACATCCCCTACGACTACCTCTTTACGACCGCATTCAACATCAACGGCTGGGCTTCGTGGCGACGCGTATTCAAACAATGGGATGCCCAATACAGCTTCCTTGACGACGCGTACAACTTGCAACAGCTCGAAGACTACATCAAGGAATACCGACACCAGAGCAACTTTGTCGAGTTCTGCCGCTACCATCGTTCGGTAGGAAAGGAATACTACGAAACCATCCTCCACGCGGCTATCTTCTTTAACTCTGGCCTCAGCATTGTGCCCCGTGTCAATATGGTCAGCAACTTGGGAGCCTGCGGAGAGGGCACGCACCTCTCGGGTACGAATGACACCCTTCCCCGTGCGTTCCGCCGCGTCTTCGAAATGCCGCCGCACGAGCTTAAGTTCCCCCTGCGCCACCCGCGCTATGTCATCGAGAACGTGGGCTACAAGGAACGCTACTTTAAAGTACAGGGATGGGGACATCCCTGGATTAAAATCGGACGCTCCTTCGAAGAATTGTGGCTCAACCTGCGCCACGGTAACTTGAAGCAAATTCCCATCGCCATGCGCAAACGCTTCTACAAGCTGATTGGACGCGCCAAGTGGGATTAACCTGCAACACACGCTATCTCCTAAAACGAAGCATCCCGAATGCAGTTATCACACGTAGTGACTGCATTCGGGATGCTTTTATGATGTGATGAGTACATCACCACTCGGTAGTCGTAACTGGTTACCCATCCACCTATTCATACCGATATTCCTTAGTATAAGGCTCTTCCTCTCCTTGACTAATCACAAAGGTATAGATAAAGCCATGCTCATCCGTACGATAGGTTTTCATACGTTCTTCTGCTTTCTTGCATGCTTCTACTACCTGCTCAACCTTGGCACTATCATCAAAGGTGCCCGACAAGCCGTCATAATGATAGTAGAGGCTCGCACGGTCAAACTCCTCACAATAATACTTGCGAATCGAATCCTCTGTGTGAATGACCTTATAGAGCGCGGTTTCAGGCAGTGCATTAACATAGAGCGTAAACTGAATAGGGTATGCACTAGGTTGGGTCGAAGGCATCGGTTCATCCTCATGACAACCGACACAAATGAAAGGTACAGCCAAGAGTACGCACATCATCACGTACTTCGTAAACTGTGTCATGTAACTTCTCATAAGCCACAAACTATTTTGTATCTACTTAAAAGCCAAAGAGGTTGTGCCAACGTATCTACGTGCGGCACAACCTCTTTATGTTTACGGATGATGTGTCTCTTTAGAACATCTTTTCAGGATAAACGCCCTCTTCGCCGAGCTTCTGGAACTTCTCGACAACGCCCGGACGATCCTCGGGATAAGTAACGCCAAACCACTTCGAAGTCGTATCGAGTACTTCGCAAGTAGCCGTACCATCGTGGATGAGCTTATCCACCATCAAGGGGATGAAGAACTCACTCTTGAGGTTCTCCATGTTCTTCGGGTCAGAGAGGAAAGTCTTGAAGTAGTCCTCACTGTGCTGGAAGTAGTCAGGAGTAAAGCCCCAGAAGTTCATTGAAACGGGAGTCGTATCGGGAATCGCTACCCACTCACCATTGTCGTCCATGTACTTCACCACACCGTCGAAGCGCTGAATCTTCGTACGTTCTACTACAGAAGTCAAGTGGTGGTTAGCATCGTTTTCGCAAACACCACGGCTCACCGTACCACTGTCGCTGAGCGTGTTGCCTACGCGGAAGCCCACCATAGCGTAGCGACCCGTAGAACCTTCGGGAAGTTCGCTGAGCCACTTACCCATTACGCGGAAAGCATCGCGATCATAGAAGTCGTCGCAGTTGAGCACAGCAAACGGTTCCTTAATCACGTCCTTACCCATCATCACAGCGTGATTCGTTCCCCAAGGCTTCGTACGGTCAGCGGGACAAGTAAATCCTTCGGGAAGGGCATCGAGTGCCTGGAATACGAGTTCACAGGGAATATGACCTTCATACTTAGAGAGGACAATACGACGGAAATCCTCTTCGAAATCCTTACGGATTACGAATACCAACTTACCAAAGCCAGCATTGATTGCGTCATAAATAGAATAGTCCATGATGGTCTCGCCGTGAGGGCCGAGTTCATCGAGTTGCTTCAAACCGCCATAGCGGCTACCCATACCTGCTGCCAGGAGAAAGAGTGTAGGTTTCATATTTATATTATTAATTATGAAGTTAGATGTGTCAGTAACCTGCTTGGATACACAAACGAGGTGAACCCTTTCATGTGTCACTAAGACTTTGCAAAACTACAAAAAATAAACACATATGCTCTTCCCTTCTACTTTCTTTTTTCCCTCATCGCTCACCTCCGCACGATATACTTCCCGTTAGCACGCAAAGTCGGGCGCAATACATACCACTAATCTCGCCTTAGCAGCAATCACATGCAATTAGCAAACATTGCATGCAAATGGGGGAACACTTCTTAATAAACGAACAACTACTGATATTAAAAACTAAAACTATCAGCTGAAAAACCTAATTCTATTGCTCTGTTTTTATAATGCAAAGCCATTTCCCTATTTCTAGCAGTACCCACACCATAATAATTCATTAGAGCCAAACGATAAAAACAATATGCATCATTATTATTGGCTCCCAATCTGTAATAGTTATATGCACGTTGATCATCAGACTCAATCAATTCATTGAGAAAAAACATATCTCCCAATAAAGCATTACCCCAAGCTGAATCATCTTTTACAAGTTGGGTATAGAATTCAAAGGCTTTTTGAGGGTCAAAATCACACCCATCAAGACCATATTCGTAACCCTTTCCAAACGCATGAAGCATTTGAGTATAAATAAATCCAATAAATAAACACAAGATTTTGTCTCTTCTGCTGAATTTTCTCATAAAAATATTACTTTAGCAAAGAATAAAGAAATAATGGAAATAGCACTTGGAATCATCATCGAAATGAAAAATAAAGGCTTGTCATATTTACTAAGATTGCAGGTTGGTTTCCTGTGGCTCTTGTGCATGGTGCTGTGTTCACAGCTCCATGCACAGGAACATTTGACCCGCAATATGCTGATGTTGTCGAATCTCAATACAGACAATGGGATCTCAAGTGCCCATGTGTATTCGATAGTTGAGGCTGAAGATGGTGCTATGTGGATCAGTACCAAGCGAGGCGTTGATAGGTGCAATGGTCAACAGGTACGGAACTATACCTTGGCAACGGATATGCAGTTTAGTGATGCCTGTGGCAGAAACATCAAGTTGACCAAGAATAGCCAACAGCATATCTATGCCTATGATAATAAAGGAAAGATCTATATATATAATAAGGTGAAAGACACATTCCAACTCCAGGTCAATCTGATGAATGTGCTTGGAGGAAGTGTGGTGCTCAATGACTTGCTGGTCGATGACAAGGGATGCTTTTGGATGGCATTGGATAGGGGTGTGTATAGGATGGCTCCTCCATCTATTGCTGGTAGCAAAGACATAACAGCCCCTGGTTCGCCAAACAAAGGAAAATACATTCTGAAGAACACGTATGTCAATCATATCCGATTCATCGGCAAGCAGTTGTTGATAGGTTCTCCTTCGGGAGTCTTCGCCTATTCACCGAATGCGGTCCAGCCTCGATTGCTCTTGCGAGGTTATTCCGTTCTTTCGTCTTATCACGACGTGAAGGCTCATCAGATATGGTTGGGAACTTTCCATCGTGGCATTATCTTGCTCGATGACAGAACCTGGAAGCCATTGTCTTCTCTCACGCAATTCTCATCCTTAGCAGATATTCCGCTCATCCCTGTTCGTTCCATTATCCCCTACGATGCAGTCACCATCTTGATGGCGGTGGATGGAGCAGGTGTCTATGCCTACGACAAGAAGACCTGTAAGACGAATCTGCTTTTGAATACGGATGGCAGACCGGAGAATGTATTGCATGGTAATGGTGTCTATGCCCTTTGCAAGGATCATCTTGGCGACCTTTGGATAGGCTCCTATTCGGGAGGTGTGGATATAGCTATTCCGATGGAGCATACTTTGGAGTTTGTGCGCCATGAGAATCTCAACAGCCAGTCGCTTATCAATAATGGTGTGAACGACGTCATGCAAAGCGTGGATACACTGGGCCGCAATAGCAAGATATGGTATGCTACCGACAAGGGGGTGAGCATCTATGATGAGCAAACCCAACTTTGGCATCATGCCCTGTATAATAAGGTGGCACTTACCCTTTGTCAGACTGCCGACGGCAAGGTCTTGGCGGGAACCTATGGTGATGGCATCTTTCAGGTTCATGCCGATGGAAGCAGCAGTCGGGCTTACTCTGTGTCGAATGGCAAGTTAAAGACCGACTATGTATATTGCATATTCAAGGATAGCGAAGGAGGCTTGTGGATAGGTTGTTTGGATGGAGACTTGGTACACATCCCATCATCATCATCAGAAAAGAATGGAAATGTGGATAACTCTGTTAACTACTTACCAATCAATGAGGTTCAGAGTATCGTGGAGTCTCCTGACTAGAAGAGTATTGCGGTGGGAACGACCCATGGATGTTATCGTATCGACAAGCGAAGCCTTCGTGTCAGTCGATTCTTCTATCCGTCGGAATTTCCAACTCTCGATTATAATTTCTTTGTCAATGCGATGGTTTTTCAGGATGCACGGCATATCTGGATAGCCACCGATGGAGGAGGCTTGTACCTCTACGATTGGCAGAAGCATCAGGTCAAGAACTATACTATCTCACAGTCTTTGCCTTCAAACACAGTCTATGCCTTGGTCAAGACTCCAATTGGCAAGGTGTGGATGAGTACCGACAAAGGACTGGCTTTCATTAATCAAGGAAAGGTGACCAATCTCAACTTCTTTAAGGGATTGGAGCGGGAGTACAGGCGTATGGCTGTTGTCCGGACCCAAGACGGGCGAATGATATTCGGAAGCAATGATGGAGCTGTGGTCTTGGCATCCAAGTTTGCCGGGGGATTCAACTACAAGGCTCCTCTTCATATCACGGGTGTTGAGGTAGAGGGAAAGACTTTCGATGAGGCTGACCAACTGGAAGATTGGCATGCAGAACTCTTCGGGATGTTGCAGGAAGGCAAGATGAGTTTCTCTCATGATGAGAAAATCCTCATCGTGCATTTCGAGAGCATCAACTATCCGTATCAGCACGACATCCAGTATCAGTATTACCTGGAGGGGTACGACCATCAGTGGAGTGTTCCTTCTGCCTACCAGCAGGCTCGTTTTGCCAACTTGCGTCCTGGCAATTACACCCTGCATGTCAAGGCAATGAGTAGGAGTAACGGACGCATATTGGGAGAATCCACCTTGCGGATTCATATCGCCCAACCATGGTGGAATTCTTGGTGGGCATGGATTGTCTATCTCTGCATCTTAGGTGCTATAGTCTATTTTGGCTGGGATTACTACAGGGAGCGTTTGCATCGCAAGTACTACGATGAAAAGATCAACTTCTTTGTGAATACAGCCCATAACATCCGTACCCCTTTGAGTCTTGTGCTGGCTCCTCTTGCCGACTTGGCGAAGGATGCTACACTAGGCGATAAGAGCCGAAAGTTCTTGGAGATGGCACTGCGTAATGGCGACAAGCTTCTGGGGATGGTGACCGAGTTGATTGATTTCCAGAAAATAGCCGTTGCGAAGACACAAGTTTGCTTGCAGAAAGTGGAACTGTCTGTCCTCTTGCGCCAGCAGGTGGAGAAGTTCCAGATGCCAGCGCAGGAGAAACATATCAGTCTTCGGTTGGCAACCTGTGGACAGCATATCTTCTCTACCGATCTTTCTATGATGGATTTGATATTCGAGAATCTGCTCTCCAATGCCGTAAAATATACGCAGGAGGGTGGAACCGTCACTGTCTCAGCTTCGTTCGATGAGGTTGGCAAGAAAGTCTGCATCCAGGTAAGCGATACCGGCATTGGTATCCCGAAAACCGAGGCCAAACATATCTTCCAGAGTTTCTTCCGTGCCTCCAATGCGGTCAACTCTCAGGAGATGGGCAGTGGCTTGGGGTTGATGCTCACTCGCCAGCTTGTGCAGAAACTGGGAGGAAAGTTAACATTCGAGAGCGAGGAAGGCAAGGGAACTGCTTTCTTGGTTGTATTGCCTGATAACGGAAATGTTGATGTTTCCGTTTCTTCCAAGCCAGCAAGTCTGCCGGAAACTTCAGATACCTCCGTGTCTGCCGATGAAAAAATAAAATCAGAGGAATCCCTTAAGGACACGCTTCTTTTTGTAGATGACAACGAAGACCTCCGTCAATACATCCGTATGGCTTTCGCCGACCAATATCATGTGATGGATGTGGAGAGTGGCGAGGCTGCCTTGAAGTATCTGTCTGAGAATGGTGAGTGCGACATTGTGGTATCTGATGTGATGATGCCGGGTATGCAGGGCGATGAACTCTGCCGTTGCATCAAGGAAAACAAGGAGACCTGTTGGCTGCCTGTCATCCTCCTGACGGCGAAGGCTGGTCGCGGCTTCATGATAGAAGGTCTAGACCTTGGAGCAGACGATTACATTGCCAAGCCATTCGACTCTGCCATCCTTGCCAGCAAGATTGCGAGCATGTTGAAGAACCGCCGCCGTCTGAGTCAATACTATATGGAGCAAAGTCTCGCCATCGTCAGAGGAGAGAACTTTGGGCAATTGTCTCCAAAGAACCTGTTGCCAAGCGAACCTTCTCTGCCATCCGTGGCTTCCGATGAAACGAATAAATCATCTGATGAAACAAATAAATCTTCCGATGATAAGAATAAATCATCCGATGAAAAAGAACCGGATTTGGATCCGATGGACCAGGCTTTCGTTGAGAAAGCTACCCGTCTCGTTCTCGATAACCTGAGCGATACCGACTTCACCATCGACCGCCTTTGCCAGGAGATGGCGATGAGCCGTACCCTCTTTTATGGCAAATTGAAGACGTTGACTGGGCAAGGACCGCAAGACTTCATGCGACTCATCCGTTTGGAGCAGGCTGCCCTGTATCTGAAGCAAGGAGAAAGCGTCTTGAATGTCTCCTTGAAGACAGGATTTGTAAACGTAAAGCACTTCAGTACAGTCTTCAAGAAGCATTTCGGGGTGTCACCGAGTAAGTATGAATAAAATGAGCCATGTGAATTGATGGTAAAGGAAGTAGGACTACTACCATCTGATATTCAGATGGTTATATATAAATATAAGGTTTCAGACCTGGCGATAAGTCAGATTTGAAACCTTTTTTGTTTGCATTCCAACCTGCTTTTTTCCCCCTCACCATACTTTTGTAGCCGAGTTCCAACAACAACTCGCTATGAATAAACAATTAAGCATAAACAGCAACTAACCATAAGCCATAAATTTAATAATGGAAAGGTACTTTTTGAAAATCTGCTTGCTATTTGCAAGTATGTTTACTGCATTATCTTGTAGTGCTAGTCCTTCGGAGGTGGATACGCCTGATACAAGCGAATCGATCCCTACCGCCCAGCAATGGAACAAGGATGTAGTAGGTTGGAATCTCGGCAATGAATTTGAGTGCTCAGCTCCTGGACAGGATGGTGAGTCGATGCAGATTGGCAACCCTGATG
>UQJC01000029.1 GCA_900541335.1 uncultured Prevotella sp. | reverse complement strand
AAAATAAGCCTCCTTACTGCCGAAAACTACCACGTTAGACCGTATTTGTATGCCTTATCTGCATCGCAAAACATCTGATTTCCAAGGAGTTAAACAAAAAATCCGCCTCCCATTCTTGCCGCTGCAAGGGGGAGGCGGACATCACCTTTACTATAAACCTATATTATGAAAACATTCACTTTCTTTTAGAGTTATCTTTGGGTTCAGCAAGTTCAACGGCAAAGGAGCGGTTCATGCCGCTTTGCGTTTTTGCACGCACCCAAAGTACGCGGTCGGTACTGAGATTGGCTGCCTTGACAACCTCATCAAAGTCCTTAAGAGAACGCATTTCGCGATCGTTTATCTTCATCAGAATCATTCCCTTAGTCAGACCAGCTTCTTTCAGCTTACCGTCGCGGATGGCCGAAATTAACAGACCGTAGGGTAGGTTGAGTTCGCGCATTTCCTTTTCATTCAAAGGACGTAGGGCGGCACCTAAGGATTCTGTATCAAGTGTCTGTACAGCTACGGTCGTACCCTGAATGTTACGGAGGGTCAGTGTGGCTGTATGAACTTTTTTATCGCGGATGTATGTTACAGTAATCTTGTCACCGGGACGATGACTAACCATCATTTCCTGTAACTCACCGAATTTTTCAATCTTCTTTCCGTCAACTTGAGTAATCACGTCGCCTGCTTTCAAACCAGCTTCGTAGGCTGCTCCGTCCGCACTTACTTCAATAACGTAAATACCATTGACCGTTCCAAGATCAACTTCCTTGCCCTTTTCCTTTTCCGCATCGATATAGGCTGAGACATCGCTACCGCTGATACCAAGTAAAGCACGCTGTACGGTACCATATTTGCGCAAATCTTCTACGACCTTGTTCATAATGGAGGTAGGAATGGCAAAACCATAACCCGAATAAGAACCCGTCTGGGAATAAAGCATGGCATTGATGCCTACCAATTCGCCACGTGCGTTGACTAAGGCTCCACCCGAATTACCCGGATTAATCGCAGCATCGGTCTGGATAAAGCTCTCGATGCTTCCCGGGGTGGCACCTAAGGAACGTGCCTTGGCACTAACGATGCCCGCTGTAACGGTGGAAGTGAGACTAAAGGGGTTACCGATAGCCAATACCCACTCACCGAGTTTCAAATTATCGGAGTTAGCCACCTTGATAGCCGGAAGGCCTTGGGCTTCTATTTTAATGAGTGCGAGGTCAGTTGTCTTATCCAAGCCAATGATGCGTGCTTTGTATTCACGGTTGTCATTCAGCTTGACAGTCATCTCGTCCGCATCCTGGACGACGTGATTGTTGGTGACAATGTATCCATCCTCTGTTAAGATTACTCCAGAACCAGCACCTGTGCGCTTGGGAGTCTGGATTTTCCGTTGTTGATTACCTCCATTTCCTCTACCGAAGAAATCTCCAAAGAAGTCTTCAAAGCCGAAGGGATCACGATACTGAACAGTTTCAGTTCGTCCGTTGGTTGTAACTTTGATATATACTACAGAGTTTACCGCATTTTCAGCAGCGTAGGTCAAATCAATGGGATTATGAGGAACGGCAGCCGTTGCGACCGGAGTTTGCAACCCGAGCACAAAGGCCAAAGCCATTACAGAGAGATATTTGCACTTCATATTCGGAGTCATTAAATTTTTCGTCGGCAAAAGTACAACATCACTTCAATGGCCAAAGTCCTAAGCCCCTAAAAATAGCGGTTGATTGCTCTCTTTTAACAAGGTCGCTTCCCAACGTAAAACTTGTTAGATATTAGACTTTCGGATTTAAGGATTTGCACCAACTATATTTCTTTCATCTTTCTGGTGCATACTTCTTCTCAATGAGATAGAATAAGCGGCATCTCGCCGGTACATGAACCAGCAGGATGCCGCTTACTCTATGATTAGTTGTGTAGGTTCCTACAGATTAAGTTCATTCCACCAGGTGGAATCGCACTTGAGATACTTCGCAAACCATGCGAAGATGGCATTTTGCCAAGCAAGTCGTTTGTGGTAATCTACAACGACGTGGTCTTGACCTTCTACTTGTACGTAAGCTACTTCGCGACCCAAAATCTTCAATGCCGTAAAGAGTTGCTGGCTCTCGTTGGTCGGAACATTGGTGTCGACGGTACCGTGGAGCAACAACAGGGGGGTGTGAATCTTGTCTGCATTGAAGAGCGGTGATTGCTTTACGTAAAGTTCAGGGTTATTCCAGGGGTAACTGCCGTATTGGGCGCACTCGCCGTAAGAATATCCCCAATAACCTCCGCCCCAGTAGCTGGCAATGTTGCTGATGCCTGCATGCGAGATGGCGGTTGCAAAGATATCAGTCTGCGTTTGGAGGTATTGGGTCATGAAACCTCCATAGGAAGCACCCATGCAACCGATTTTGGTCTGGTCAATAAAGGGATGAGCTGCACAGAACTTCTTCGTTCCTTCGATGATGTCGTCACCAGACTCCTTGCCCCAAGTATTGACGTGGCGAGCCGCAAACTCCTGACCATAACCGATGGCACCGCTGGGATTGGGTACGTAGACTACGTATCCTTGTCCGGCCAATACTTGTAACGGGTACTGGAACTCCAGACTCTTGGTCGTAGGTGTGCAACCACCGTAGTAGTAGACAATGAGCGGATACTTCTTAGAAGCGTCAAAGTCGGGGGGTAACAGGTAGAATCCGTCGATGGAGTCACCGCGCGTTGCCATGAAGCGCCACGTGTGGCAAGTACCGATGGCTATGCCTTCAGCTAATTTGTCGAAGTTGATAAAGCCGATGCGCTGTGCCTCGGGTTTTTCTTTATTCAGTTGGCAGGTAAACATTTCGCGTGCACGCTCAATCGTGTTGCCAAAGAATACTGCGCGCGGTTGGCGGGTACGAGTTGCAATGGTATAATCCTGTACCATCGTAACCGGGAGTTCGTAACGTGTTACCTTGTGGCTCTTCATATCGAGAGAGAAGAGCGAACGGTCTGTGCGGTCGGTGGCTACGAAGTATACTTTGCCATCGCCACAGGACCATTGATAATCCTCGACAGCTGGACCGAAGTTGCGCAATAGGGGAGTTGTCTTCTGACTGGCAATGTCGTAGAGATAGAGGCGGTAGTCGAAAGCGTTGGGGACCTGACCAGGCTTCACTTCACTGCCTATGCCATTGAAGGCAGCGGGTGAAGCGGAAATCAGCAATTGCTTGGCATCGGGGGAGAAACGGGCTGAAGCAACAAATGCGGTGTCGGTTAGCAACGTGTCTGTTTTTCCCGTATACGCATCCATGCGCAAGATTCCTGTGCGTTGGAAGGGAGCTTTGTTGGCATCAAAGCGGCTGTACTGTAAGAGCAGGTGACGGCCATCCTGAGAGATATCAGCCAAATAGATACCTGCCGACCCGAAGGTCAGACGTTGCATGAGTCCGCTCTTCAGGTCATAGCGCCAAAGGCTGTTGCGGTTTCTCCATCCCGGCATGCGGTCATCGGGTTCTTGCAGACGCTTTAAACCGTCTTTCGAACCTTTGCCCGTTTCGACCTTGGAGAAGATGAGGTAATCTTCCTTCGGAGAAATGCGGAATCCGCCTTGGGGCAGGTTGTCTGCCAAGACTTGTTCCTTCCCGTTTTCGGGTGTGAAGACAACGAGTTCCTTGCCGATACCGCCCGGACGTGTATAATATAATACGTCGCGTTCCGAAGGTAACCAGTTTAGCTCGATGTATTCGTTGCGGTGCATCAGTTCTTTGCCCGTAGCCATCTCGGTCAGGGTGGTGGTATATTGTGCCTGTCCGTTAGGCTTCATGTAGTAAGACGTTGTCACCAGATATTTTCCTGACGGGGACAAGTTGACGCTACGGTAATGGTCGCCCAGCATCATGTCTGCCATGGTGTATGGACGTAACGAGGTAGCGTTGACCTCAACGCCATCTAAGTTTTCACCGACAAGACGCACGTCAAAGCTATCCTTGTCAGCCTTTTGGGTCAATACTTGTAATACCAGTTCGGCACGTCCGGGCGTCAGCGTCAAGTTCTTGTCTGCACACTCTTTGCCGTTGACATAGAGTTTGTAGCTCTTCAACTGCTTAACTTCTACGCGTGCTTTTACGAAACGGGGAGTTTGTACCGTAAAGCGCAATATTCTCAACGTAGGCAAGCTGTCAGACCCTACGGTGAGTGCATCGCCTTGGCGAATGGGAAGGCTAACAGCCTTACGTACACGTGTCGAAGAGACCAACGCGTTATTTTCGTTCAATACTTCCTGAATGTCAAAAGCTTTTCCCTGCATGTTTACTGAATCGGTCAGCAAGGGGAGTTGCACGGGGTATGGACCTTCTGCTTGTGCCTGCTTCACGACCAGCGTGTCACTGCTTTGTACAGATAGAGCCAAAAGTAGAGATAATAACATGATGATGAATTAGATAGAATAGATGTGGTTTCGTTATAGGCCTTCGCGTTCTCTTCCCATCAACTGGAAGTCTTTCTTGCGAAGTTTGAAACTGTTGGTTAAGTATTTGTCGCGTACAATCTGGTTTTCTGCCAGTTCCTCCGGCGTACCTTGGAAGAGAATACGTCCTTCGAAGAGCAAGTAGGCACGATTGGTAATACAGAGCGTTTCCTCGACGTTGTGGTCGGTGATAAGGATACCGATATTACGATCCTTGAGTTTCCACACGATGTACTGAATGTCCTCTACCGCAATCGGGTCGACACCGGCAAAGGGCTCATCAAGCATGATAAACTTCGGGTCGATGGCCAAACAACGGGCAATTTCTGTACGTCTGCGCTCACCGCCCGAGAGTTGGTCACCCAAGTTCTTGCGTACTTTTTGCAGACGAAATTCAGCGATGAGACTTTCCAGCTTTTCTTGACAGTATTCTTTGGAGCGTCCTGTCAGTTCAAGCACCGACGCGATATTGTCTTCCACACTCATCTTACGGAAGACTGATGCTTCCTGTGCCAAATAGCCAATACCCTTCTGCGCCCGCTTGTAAACCGGATCTTTAGTAATCTCCTCTTTATCGAGGAAAATACGTCCGCCATTGGGTACGACCAAACCGGTGGTCATGTAGAAGGAAGTTGTCTTACCCGCACCGTTGGGACCAAGCAGTCCGACAATTTCGCCTTGTTTCACTTCGAAGGAAACACCGTTAACGACGGTGCGCTTACCATATTGCTTCACCAACCCTTCAGAGCGGAGTACCATGCGGTTGGGTTCGGTGGTGGGAGACTGTGTGTCATTAACAGGTTGATCAGCGGCACCTGCCGCCATTTCAGTTATGGCTACCATAAGGGGAATCTTAGAACAGATTTTAAACAGCAAAATCCGTGGAGATAGTTTGCCATTCAGGTAAAACGACCTCCACGGACAAGTGTCCTTGATTTATTTCACTTTCGTATTATACTTCAGCGTCCGCATAAAGGAATCGCTTGATGCTTCGTTTCGGAGTCTTTTCAAATTCCTCATGGTAGATTTTCACACCGGCAATGCGCTCGTAAGCGGCTACCATTTCGTTGAGGTCTTTGCGGTTTTGCTCCATGGCCATTCGGAGTCCCGAGTCATCGAGTCCGTCACGCTTAGCTTCATCGAAGTCGGGGTAAACCAAGGCGTAGAGCTTGTCGCCCTTCTGAATGATGATGCTTTCGTTGACGTAGGGAAGCGTATTAAGTTTGTCTTCAATTTCTTCAGGATAGATGTTCTGTCCCGATGCACCGAGGAGCATGTTCTTGCTTCGACCGCGAATGAAGAGGTTGCCTTCGCTGTCCATTACGCCAAGGTCGCCTGTGTGGTACCAACCTTCGCTGTCGAGAGTGGCTCGGGGTGCTTCCTCATTCTTGAAGTAGCCTAACATGACGTTGGCACCGCGTGCCAAAATTTCGCCTACTTCGTTTTGCGGGTCATTGCTGTTGATTTTTACTTCCATGCGGGGGACCGTCTTACCGCATGATCCGGGGCGGAACTGGTGCCAGTCTTCGTAAGTAATAATCGGTGCACACTCGGTTGCGCCGTAGCCAACCGTGTAGGGGAAGCCAATCTTATGGAGCAGGGTTTCAACTTCGCTGTTGAAAGCGGCACCGCCGATGATGATTTCGTAGAAGTTGCCACCAAAGGTTTCAACCAATTTCTCGCGAATCTTTTCGCGGATGCGTCCGCTGATGACGGGCAATTTCAGCAAGACCTTCATGCTCGGAGTCTGGAGCTTGGGCAATACGTTCTTCTTGATAATCTTCTCGATAATCAAAGGCACGGAGATGATAATCGCCGGCTTGATTTCGCCAAAGGCCTGCATCACAATCTTGGGTGAAGGAATGCGGGTGAGGTAGTAGATGTGGCAGCCGTGGAGGAATTCAAAGATGAATTCAAAGGCCATACCATACATGTGAGCCTGAGGCAACATCGAAATGATACTGTCTGCGCGCTTTACCTGCTTGCCGAGCACTTTTTCTGCAAAGAGATAGTTGGACCACATGGCACGATAGGGAATCATCACGCCCTTGGAGTTGGAAGTCGTGCCGCTGGTGTAGTTGATGAGAGCCAAGGCTTCGGAATCAGACACGTGAGGATAAACTACATGCTCCTGACGGAAATACTTCGGGTACTTCTTACCGAAGAGTTCGTTCAAGTGTTCGCGCGCTTGAGTGAGCAGTTCGGAACGTGAAACGAGCAACGAATAGTCTGGAATGTAGATAACACCTTCCAAGTTAGGCATTTCGTCGGCATTGAGTTCCGGCCAAATCATGTCACCGACAAAGAGGATTTTAGCCTCTGAGTGGTTGACAATGTCGTGAACCTGTTGCGCCTTAAATTCGTGAAGGATGGGAACAGCTACGGCACCGTAAGTCAAGATGGCGAGAAAGGCTGTAGACCAATGCGCACTGTTACGGCCGCATACGGCGATTTTATCGCCCTTTTGCACACCTGCATTTTCAAACATGATGTGCAACTTCTCAATTTTGCGGGCTACGTCTTTATACTGTAGGGTAGCTCCCTGGTAGTCGGTCAGCGCGTTCAAATCCCAATTCTTCTTGAGACTTTCCGCTATTAAATCAACGAAATCAGAATAATTTTCCATAATGGGTTGTTAGGGGAGGATTTGGAAGTCGACGGATGAAAGGGGGGAGGGTGTTTCGAAGGTCGCTCCCTGTGAGAGGGGAGAAGAAGCACTCTTTTTCTTCGCTCTACGGAGCCGAAAACATTCGACTTCAAAATCGCACATTGGATAAAAGTTTGTGCAAAAGTAATAATATTCAAAGAAATACGAAGTGAGGGGCAGAGAAAAAGTCTGCCCCTTCCTCATTAACCAATGTGCTTTTTCACATACGTTCGTTCGGGGAATCCCCTTCGCATAGCGTACTAAAATGAAACGAACGGAGCGTGGTGCTTATGCATAAGCAATCACTTCGTATGCCTGGCAGTGGGCATAGCGTTGGAGTAGGCTAACGGTAAGAGCTACCGTTTCTTCCAAATTGTGCTCGTCGCCGTCGTATCCGTTAATCAGAACGAGTAAGTGGGTCGTGTCGAGTTGAAGCATGGTGCGCACACTGTCGCTGGTTGGGGTCGCAAAGCCGCCTGTACGGTCGCGGTAGACGGGCAGATTTTCAATGTTGAGTATGCCACGGCCAATGCCTTCATACGGTTCGTTGGCTTGTCCTAAATCCAGTTCTATGGTGTCGCCCTCGATGCAGTCGGCATTGAGAGCTGCTGTGGAGTAACCACTGAACAGGGAGGCGAGGTTGACCAGGTCTACGACCGTATTGACTGTATAAAGCGACTTGCCTTGCAGTACGCGGCGGGCCAACTGTTCGCAGGCCGGACGGTAACGGCTGGGGTCTTTGCCTGCAGCCTTGTAGGCGGCACGTGTGGCCGCAATGCCCGTGCGGTGCTTGATGGATTCGGTCGTATAGTGTTGACGGAGTCGTGCTACTTCTTCTTCAATTTCGGCCCAAAGTTCGGGCGACGTTTCGCTGTTGGTGATTTCAGCATAAATGGCTCTTCCGGCAAATTGAGGACAAATGGCGCGGAAGGCGGAGGAGGATTGGATGTGGTACATAGTTGTAGTAAGGGGGGGGAAATTGGGAGTGACTGACGATTTTTTAGTGCATTACCTGTGCGAAAACAATGCGGAAACGAGTCCATCCGTCCGTGTCGGTTTGGAGGGTGAAAGCACAGGCATGTTTGGTGAGCACTTCGCGAATGTATATTAAGCCGATGCCTTGTCCCGTGGGCTTCGTCGAAAAGAAGGGGGTAAAGAGTTTCTCTTCGTTTTCGGGGGAAATGCCTGGACCGTTGTCAGCTACTTCGAGCTGTGGAGGATGGGCTGAGGTGCGAATGCGTATTTCTCCGTTTTCACCGATGCTTTCAGCTGCATTCTTAACCAGGTTGATGAGCACTTGTTCGAACAAGGCTTCATCAATATTTACTTGCGGGTCGGTGTCATCGAGTTGGGTGGTAAGCTGAATGTGGCGTTGGCGGCATTGGCTTTCCATGAGTAATTGGCATGTTTCTATCAGCTTGTTAAGCGAGAATGGTTTCAGTTGGGGATCGGGCAGTTTGACAATTTCTGCTAATCGCCCGATAAATTGGTTCATGCCCATGCAGCGTTCGGAACACACTTGCATGGCGGTGCATAAATCCGTGTTACCTTCTTCGCTGCCGAGTATATCGGTCAGTGAGTAGAGTGTAGAGGTGACACCTGCCATGCTGTTGTTTACCTCGTGGGCTATCATGCGGATGACTTTCTCGTAGGTCTTCTTCTCCGTGCGCATAATGACTTCCGTCAGGCTTTCGATGAGCATGAACGGGTGGGGGAAACCCTGGTCGAAGAAGGAAAGAGATGAACAGCGGTAAATCATGGAATCGTTGAGACGCACCGTTTCGGTCTTTCCCTTGGGAATGCGTTTGAGACGCAGAGCCAAAGGGGTGGGAATCTCGTCAAGTGTTCGACCCATGAATTCGTTTTCAGTTTGTCCACCCAGGAAACGCCGAGCGGCCGTATTGAGTCCCGTAATGCGGTGGTCAAAGTCGAAAAGAATGACTCCCATTGGGGAAGCACTGATAAGCAGGTCGAGAAAATGATTTTGTTCGCGAACGTGCAACCGCTCATTTTTCAGTTGCTCCATTAAACGGTTGAAGAGCAACACGATGCGGTCGGCATCATATTGCCCTACGGGAGCGAGTCGGCTGCTGAAGTCCTGCGCCTGAAGCAGGTCCATTGCATCACCGATGACGCGAAGCGGTTTGACCGTCTTGCGGTAGAAATAATACAGGAAGATGAGTGCCCACACGATGACTCCCTCAATGACATAGAAAGCTACTTCTGAGGTGGGAATGTAGCGGTAAACAAGTGCACCGATCAAGGCTATCAGTCCAGCCCATCCGACAAACAAACTGCGGATGTGGAGGGCACGAATCACGACGGGAATTTTCTTTCGTAGCATGAGGTGAGAATGGGTGGGGGGAAGTTGATTATATGCGAGCACGCAGGTGGAGTGAGAAGAGGGGGACTTATCCCTCAATCTGATATTTCTCCATGCGGCGGTAGAGTGCACCGCGACTGATGCCGAGCAGCAAGGCCGTTTGCGAGAGGTTACCCTCTGTACGCCGCAAGGCTTCGATGATGGCGCAACGCTCCATTTCTTCGAGTGTCTGCCCCTGCCAGGCGGTTTCGTCTGTTGCGACGTGTGCCGATGGAGGGAGCGGGCCGGAGGCATCGTATTGTGTGCGGAAGTCGTCGGCCGTCAGTCGGTTCTTGCAGCAGACTAACAGGGTACGCTCGACTAAATTCTTCAATTCACGGATATTGCCCGGGTAGGGCAGTGACAGCAGGAAGCGAATGGCATCAGCTTCCAGCGTTACCGGGGGCAGACTGTGCTGACGGCATTGCAGTTCGAGAAAGTGGTTCGCCAAAAGCGGAATGTCTTCGCGGCGTTCGCGCAGGGATGGTAGTTTGACTGTAATGAGGTTGATGCGGTAGAAGAGGTCTTCGCGAAAAGTCTTTTCCTGAATCATGCGTGGCAGGTCTGCATTGGTGGCACTGATCACGCGCACGTCAGCCTTGCGTTGGCGGCTGTCACCCAACACCTCGTAGGTTTGGTCTTGCAATACGCGCAACAGTTTCACCTGGCAGGCTAAGTCCAGTTCGCCGATTTCGTCGAGAAAGATGGTTCCTTTTTCAGCCAGTTCGAAGCGTCCTGTGCGGTCTGCCACTGCTCCGGTGAAGGCTCCCTTTCGGTGGCCGAACATCTCACTTTCGAAGAGCGTTTGCGAGATGCCGCCCAAATTGACCTTCACAAAGTTTTGATTCGCCCGCAAACTGTTGCGGTGAATGGTCTCGGCTACTAACTCCTTGCCTGTGCCGTTCTCGCCCGCAATCAGTACCGACGCATTGGTACGGGCAATGCGTTTCACTACGCCGAGCACCTCCTTCAACGCTTCGCTTTCGCCTACAATCAGACTGCGGTTAAAGCCTTCGTCCGCTTCCGTCGGTTGGCTGTCTGCGGTCAGTTCGAGGGCTGTCTCGATGCGTTGCATCAGCAGCAGGTTGTTCCAGGGTTTCGTGATGAAGTCGAAAGCTCCCGCTTGCATTCCCTCGACAGCTAAAGGAATGCTGCCCCACGCTGTCATCAGAATCACCGGTACTTCGGGGTGTAACACTTTGATCTGACGCAGTAAAAACAGCCCTTCTTCGCCCGTTGTAGAGAGTCCGAAGTTCATGTCCATCAGTATCAGTCGGGGGACGGCTTTGCGCACCGTTGCAATGGCCTCGGCAGGCGTTGCTACCGCCTCGACCTCCTTGCCCGATCGGCTTAACATGAGGGTAAGGGAGGAACGGATGGCGCGGTCGTCGTCAACTATGAGTATTTTGTCCATGTATTGTAGGAGGGGGATAAGTTATGAGGTTGTGCGTTGGCTGGATATTCCTATGAATCGAGAACTTGCCATATGGGATTTCCCGACAAATCTCTTTCGCTTCTATCCTCTAACGCAGAAAATTCATTTATCGTACAATTTCGTCAAAATCTGCATCAATATTGCAGTGCGTAGCAAAGTCCCACAGCGTGAGGCTGCGCAATTGGTAATAGGCATACCAGTAGTTCAGCAATTCTCTGATGTACTTCCGGCGTGCTTCGTCTTTGCCGCTTTGTGCATCGTTGAGATCGAGCGTACTGATGCGACCAATAAGAAACGTTTCGACGTTGTTTTGGTAGCGTTTACGGGCGATTTTGTCAGCTTCGCGGGCTATGTGCAACTGGTCTTGCTGGTTGTTAAAGCGTTCCGTCAGCACAAATAAACGTTGCTGAAAGTCCGCTTCCTCCTTTCTTATTTGTTGGCGAACGACCTCTCTCCGGCTTTCCGCCACTTTGACTTGCCCCCGCCGTTTACCCCAGTCGAGCAAGGGTAAACGCACCCCGACTTCAACCACCTGATTGTCCTTCGTATGAGTATAGGCAGGAGCGATGGCATCGCCGTAACCAGTCAGTCCTACTTGAGCAAAAAGCGATACCTGCCTGCGGTTGCCTTTGGCGCGAGCCACTTCGTAGTCGGCTTCGAGTTGCCGACGGCGCAGGTTGTGTGTGAAGGCATTGCGTTCGAGTGCTTTTCGCAGAACCTCGGGATAAGCCAGGGTGAGGGTCTCAATCTGTTCGGGGAGTTGCGGCACCAGTTCCTCACCTTCGCCCAGCGTCAAGAAGGAACGGAGCGTAAACATGGCAGACTGCTGTTCACTCACAGAGGTCGTCAGCGAAGAGCGGGCGTTGAGCACGTTGAGCCGTAATTGCAGCAGGTCGTTTTCGCTGATTTTTCCCATCGACCGTTTGGTCTCTGCCGCCAGCTGAAGTTTTTCGGCATTTTCAAGATTCAGCTTTGCGATGCTGACGTTCTCACGTGCCAACAGAAGGTTGAAGTAATATTCAATGGTCTTCATCGTCACCTCTTCGGTTGCAGTCAGAAAGCGCGCCTGCGCTTCGCGGTAGCGAACAGGCTCAATACGCCGATTCCACTTCGTTGCGTTGACGCTAAAGAGCGGTTGGTTCAGCGTCAGCACCAAGGGGACTGACATAAACTGCTGTCGGTGGTGACTTGTTCCCAGTTGGGTAAGGTAGTCGAGCGAACTGTTCAGCGAGAGGGTGCCGCCCGTCAGCCACAGATTCTGGCTTACGGAGAGGTTGCCATGAAGGGTGAGGTAATTATTGCGCACATAGGTGTGGGAGCCGTCGTCTTGTTGGTAGACGTTGTAATTCTTGCGGTAACTTGGCAACGTGGCTTCCAGATTGACCTCGGGTAACAAGGTCGCGCGAAAACTGCGGTAATTCCAATAGGCAGCCTTTAGTTCGCTGCGTGCGCTCGCTGCGTCCACACTCTGTTTGCGTGCCAGGGTAATGGCTTCATTGAGTGTAATGGGGCGGGGCATCAGTGCCTGGCTGTTGACACTGAGCGGAATGAAAAAGATGGAGAGAAAGAAAAGTTTCATGGCAGATAGTTGAAGAGTTGAATAGTTTATGAGTTGAAGGGTTGAAGACTTGAAGGTTGAAGAGTTTATGCAGGAAGTCATTGGCTTGATGAATAAACTTTAAACTCCCCAACTCATAAACTCTTCAACCCTTCCACTTTTCTATTCCACCTGTCTTCCGTCAAAGAAGCGTATGGTTCGTGTTGAGAGGCGTGCCTGCTCCTCGTTATGGGTCACCATGACAACGGTGCGCCCGTCTTCCTGGTTGAGTCGGCGCAGTATGTCCATCACCTCGCCGCCCATCTGCGAATCGAGGTTACCCGTCGGTTCGTCTGCTAAGATAATGTCAGGGTTGCCCACAATGGCGCGAGCTATTGCCACTCGCTGGCATTGTCCACCCGAGAGTTGCGACGGGTAGTGGTGCATGCGGTGGCTCAGGCCAACACGTTCCAGTACTTCTTTGGCGCGGCGACGGCGTTCGCTTCCCGACATTTTGCGGAAGGTGAGCGGCAGCTCCACGTTGTCGAGTACATTGAGCGTATGAATCAAGTGGAACGACTGAAAGACAAAACCCAGCGTACGGTTGCGGAAGGCAGCCAGTTCGCTGTCCTTGGTTTCATTCGTAATGAGTTGTCCGCAGAGTTCCACCGTACCACTAGTGGGACGGTCCAAAAGTCCGATGATGTTGAGTAAGGTTGACTTGCCACATCCCGAAGGCCCCATGATGCTCAGAAATTCTCCTTTCCTGACTTCCAGGTTGACATTGTCGAGGGCATGGGTTTGAATGGTATCTACATGGTAAATTTTATGAATGCTGTTGAGTTGGATGATATTGTTCATAATTGATAGTTGTTAGCGGGTTAAGGGGAAAAGTTGTGGGGGGTAAGAGTTGAGAAGTTGAAGGGTTGGGAAGAAATCCTTATGCCGTTATTTCGGATAAACTCTTCAACTGATAATAAATAGAACCAGTCTAAAAGCTTAACCATACACTAATAGCTACTCATAAGAGGTGCTATAAGCGTTGGAAGGCTGATGTGGCTTCCACATTCAGCTGCGACAGACGTCGGAGTACTCATACGGCACCCGAATTCAGCTGCGACAGACGTCGGAGTACTCATACGGCACCCGAATTTTGCTGCGACAGGCGTCGGAGTACTGATACGGGGGGCTTATTCTTCGCGCAATGCTTCCGTGGGCTGCATGTGGCTGAGCTGACGAGTCGGGATGTAGATGCCCAAACTCACCACGACAACAAGAATGGTCCAGGTAAGCAGCGAGACAACGGTAAAGTGTATGCCGAAGGATTCGAACCAGTAGCGACCCTGTAGCAGGTTCGTGAGGTTGTTGCCGTTTTGGCTCCACGGGGTATAAAGTCCTTCATCGAGCGCGTAGTGCAGGTAGAGCAGACAGGCAGCACCCACTGTCACAGTGACCAGTACGAAGCCTTCGGTAAGGAAGGCACGCATGATTTGTGAGGAGGTGGCACCGAAGCTTTTCATAATCCCGATTTCCTCGCAGCGGCTGCGTGTTTGCATCCAAAAGGTACCCGTCACACCCAAAAAGAGGAAGAGCAGAAAAAAGCCTGCCAGGATGGTTCGTACGCGCAGTTGTTGTGTGACTTCCTGCCTGTCCGCCTGCATGTATTCGCTGAAGGATTGTACGCTGCGCACGTAGTAGTTTCCGGCGTGCAGCTGTTTCTTGGCCCATTCGTTGAAGGCAGGCAGAAAGTCAGATTCGTTTATCCCTTCGCGTAGTCTCACCACGAGGTCTTGAGTGGCAGACGCATGGGTGAGCATCGACATCACGGGCATCGGAACACTGCCGCCGCGCATGCGTACCATGGCTGTCGTTCCGATTACATGAAGGTGGTTGACCGTATCGTTTTGTCCGATAAGCGGTTTCCCGGGCAGGGTTCCCGCGCTGATGATGACCTTTTGCGGACTTTCTCCCGCTTGTCCTTGAAGCAGTTCGTCGAGTCGGGCATTGGTCATGCCGTCGGTTTCGGTAAAGCGCAACGTCTGGAAATAATCAGAACCAGGCACAAGTTGCATCCCCCATACCTGCGTGCAGAGGGTGTCGAGCTGGAAGCTCCAGGACATCGTATTCATACTGTAGGGGCCTGTAGGACCGTAGAAGGTAGCTTTGGCTACATCGGGATGCCGGCGCACGAGTTGCAACATGCGCCACTTGTTTTCGTTTTTGGCGTTGAAGTCATTGGCGGCAGGGTCGTAGCGGGGTGATTTGGAAGAGTATTCTGCCAACTCGATGCGGTACAACCGTTTTTCGTCAAATCCGTTGGGCATGGACTCAATGGAGAAAAGGACGGCCAGAGGGTCGAGTATTATCCATAGAATGATGGATACAAACAGCAGTTCACATGCCAGCCAGCCGTAGCGTTTCTTGCGTGTCCAGAGCATTTTAAGCATTAAGCGTATCATAGGAAGATTATGGAGTTAAAAGATGATTCTTACAGATAGATTTCATGATCAATCGGAGATTCAAAAGATAGCGATGCCGAAAGGTTTCAGTCAGCACTCCGCCCGATCTTTTAAACCGCTTATTTTTTCGTGTCGAGTGCCTGTACGATGGGGATTCGCATGGCATGCCAGGCCGGAATAAGAGCTGAAAGAAGATTGAGTAACAGACAGAAGCCGAAAGTCACCAGGAAGAGGAGGGGGAAGAAGAGCATATCGGGACGGATGAGTGTGTCGTGCGTGCCGTTGCGCATATTGCCATAGGTGTCGAAGAGACCTATTACCCAGTCTGTTCCCCAAGCGAGCAAAGCCCAGGAGAGGAGGAGTCCGATAAGTCCGCCGAGGAAGGTCAGTATCAGATTTTCTCCAATGACTTGCCGCATCAGGTAACCTCGGCTTGCGCCAAACGCTTTGCTCACACCAAGTTCGCTCCAGCGTGTTTCCATTTGTCCCGAAATCATGCCGCCCAAATTGACGGCTGGCACGATGAGGAAAGTCAGCAACAGTGCTCCCCAGAACTTTATCAGGCCGCGAAGGTCTATTTCTTGGTTGCCGGGTACGAGGTTGCGTTTCCATGAAGGCAGCGGACCTTGCAACTCCATCTGCATGCCGTCGGGCTGGCTTGCATTGTGTCGGCGCACCAGTTCACGGATGTCGGCTTGCATCTGTTGTGCTTGCGCTTCGTCACGTGTACGGAAAACTACGGTGTAAGGCCCCGTGATAATGTCGGCGTTAGAATAAGCAAAATAGTCGGGTAGACAGCTGTAGGGCAACCAGATTTCGGCAAATGAGACGGGGGTGAGGCTCGAAGCGTCGCGAACAACTCCCGTTACGGTGTATTCGGTGTCGTTCATCTTGAAGCTTCGCCCTTTCGCTTTGTCCGTACCGAAGAGTTGGCGAGCCAGGGAAGAAGCGATGACGGCACAGGGACGTGCTGCATCCAGGTCTGCCTGCGTGAAGGGAGAGCCATCGAGAAACTGAAAGTCGAAAACGCGGAAGAAGCCCGGATCGGTGTACTTTGTCTTGACGCGTTGTTCGGTTGTGCCGTCGCCAAGCTGTAGATTGTCTTTCAATCCGAAGTCACAATAATAAATACCTGTTACGGCTTCAACCGAACGAAGCGGCCGAAACCACTGATTGATCATGCCTTCGGAGCAGCACCCGCCGCCCAGACGATTGCCTTCAGCATCCGTCAGGCTGATAGAGCGCAGTTCGTATTGCTGGGCACGATGGTTTTCGGGATAAATAGGGGCAGTGAGCAGGTGAAAGTACATGACGACAATCATGGTAAGTACCACGGGCACGGCTGTTCCTAACAGATAGAACGTGCCGAAGAGTTTGTTTTGCCGAAGTAGGGCAATGGTTTGTTTGAAATAACGGATAATCATAGAAGTGAAGGAAATAATATGAGTTTGAGAGAGAGGGTTTAAGTATCTTGAGCTTAGGATCGGTATTTTTACCTCATTGCTTTTTATTCCAGTTTCACCACGCGCTTTTGTTTATAGGAACTCATGTCGCTGATGACGATTTCTTCGCCCGGTTGCAGACCGCTGATGACTTCAACGTGGTCGAAATCGCATTCGCCCAAACGAACTGTACGCTGGTGGAGTTCGTCATCTTTGCGTACAAAGAAGGTGTATTCCCCCGGTCCAGTATAAAACGAACGGTTGGCGATGCGTACGGCCTGTTCGCGTAGGGCATGTACCACGTAAAGATCAGCCTTAATACCCGAACGAAGGCGTGTGGAAAGAGAATCGGCGAGTTGTACGTAGAACCCGACTACTCCGTTTTTGCTTTGTGGTGCCACACCCGACACTTTGCCCACGCTCACTTGGCGGTTGACGCGCACCAGTACATTGGCTCCGATGCGTACACGGTCGGCATAGGTGTCGGCAAGTTCGCCTTCAATCTTGTAGCGGTTTACGTCGGCAAGGATGGCCAACTTTTCGCCCTTCCCGACTTGTGCCCCGACCAGTGAATGAATAAAGGTGAGTACTGCTCGGCGGGGTGCACAGATACGGGCATTGTCGAGCGTGCGCTTTTGTTCTGCCATGCTTTTGTAAAACATGGCAAGTTCGAGTTGCTTCACTTTGTGATCTGCCTGTCGCACCTTTCGCTCGTTTCGGAGCTTTGTCGTGAGCTGTTTGAGTTCCATTTTCGCCGTTTGGTAAGCAAGTTCCGCTTGGCGTACCTGGTCCGCTGTTCCCGAACCGAGGCTGTCGAGGTAACGTTCGTTACGCCATTCTACTTTCATGCGGTCTAGCTTCATACGGGCAATGTTGATTTGCATTTCGAGATCGCTCAGGGAGGTTTCGTCATTGACCGTTTGTTGCTCCATACGGCACAGCTTCATTTGTTCCTCGTCCTGCAACTTTTTAAAATCCGTTTGTACGCTTTGCAGGTCAAGTTTCAAGAGCGGCATCCCCGCTTCAACGGTGTCGCCGCTTTGAGCATACACTTCGACAATGCGCGAATCGATAGGCGAGTTGATGATTTCTTCGAAGGCGGGTACCACTTTTCCGTAGGCACTTACGCCTGCCTCGATGGTGCCGACATCAACTTGATAAAAAGTGAGTGACGAGGCTTTAACATGGGTTTGTAAGCGGTTAACTGTTAGCACCACTGTAGCTACTGCTGTCAGTGTTACCGCCGCCACTGTGCCGACAAGCTTTAGCCGACGTTTTCGAAGTACTTCTTTAGCTATAGGTCTATCCATACGATGGAGTATATAGGGATTGCGAATCGGTGTATCCATCTATGCGAAATGAATCATTCCGATTTTATTGCCCTACTAATAGCAAGCAACGTGCCAAACTCCGAAATCCTTGATAACTAGTAAATTCCTGTGCAAAGCCCGTGTCCATTATCGGACACTTGTCCGATAATACGCAACAACGCTGTTCCTTTTGTTTGCGTAAGGTTCGTAGCGGTAGTTTCAGTAGGAACAGTGGAGTGATATCTGATTGTAGAAATATATACAAAGAGAGAGCGCATCAACTAATTGCTTGATGCGCTCTCTTCTATTTTTTGGGGACACTTGGCAAGTGTGTAGTGTTTGTCTTAGTTGAATATCAAGATGGCGATACTCAGCAAAAGAGACGAAACGGAAAGCCAAGTAGAAATGGTTCGTACAGAGTTGTCGTTGTTGGTTGACTGACCCATCTTCACCTTGTTCGGCTCAACATAAACAATGTCGTTTTGTTGCAGGTAATAAACGGGAGAATTGAAGATGTCTTTGGAACGGAGGTCTACGAAGTAAGTTTTGCTTTGATCACCCTCCTGACGAATTACCTTAATCTGATCGCGACGACCGGTAATGTTCAAGTCACCGGCAAGACCGATAGCTTCAATGATGGTGATAGCGTCACGGCTGATTCCGATACGTCCAGGATGTGCCACATCACCCAGTACGGTGATAAACTGGTTGTATGCTGCCACCGTCACCACAGCATCGTTTAAGATACCTTGGCGGAATACCGATTGAATCTTTTCAGCTGCTTCTGAGCGGGTAAGTCCACCAATCTGGATGCGACCAATGCCCAACATATCGATATTACCGTTTTCATCAAGGGTATAGCGTAAGTTCTCAGTCGTTGCATTGGAAGAGGAATAGGTACTTCCTGCTGAAAGATTATAGCGTTCTGCTAATTCGGGAGTAGCAGCACTGGTCACAATGATGCTGACCTTATCACCTGGAACCAACTTCAATACGTTTTGAGAGGGAGTTGCTACTACTGTAGAAGAAGTAGCATCTTGGAAGTAAGCTATTTTCTCTCGCGTTTTGCAAGAACCTAATGTCAGTACAGCCAATAAAAGGAGAATGAGATTGCTTTTCATTTATTCTGTTGGGTTTAAATTATGTCCGAACAAATTCATGAAATCCTAATCCAATAACCATTGTTTAGGCTTGGGACTCCATGCAGAATCATAGTTATGGAACTATATTGCTTAGTCTAGACTATGAAATGTGGCGCAAAGTTAGAACTTAAAATTGGATAAGCATTTCCTCACTCCTATAAATATAATGTAATGTGTTCTATCTGATTTCTTTTCAGAACAACTTTTGTCCTTTTGACTATCAAGGCTTATCTTTGCGTTACAACAATCGTTTTTACTCAATAGATTCTCACTCCTCATGATAGATCAGAAACAGATACTCGCTAATTTAGGTTTTCAATCGCTTACTCCGATGCAGGAAGCCATGTACCAGGCTGGGGCATCACGTGGTGGTGTCGTGTTGCTTTCACCCACGGGTTCAGGCAAGACATTGGCTTACTTGTTGCCTCTTGTAGCTCAAGTAGATGCTACGGTTGATTCCCTTCAAGCAGTTGTCGTCGTACCCACTCGTGAATTGGCGCAGCAAAGTGAGGAGGTGCTCCGACGCATGAAGACGGGGCTTCGTGCAATGGCACTCTATGGTGGTCGTCCTGCCATGCAGGAACATCGTGTGATTCGTGAGCTAAAACCACAAATTGTATTTGCTACGCCGGGTCGACTCAACGATCATCTGGATAAGGAAAATTTGAATGCTTACGGGGTACGTATCTTAGTGATTGACGAGTTCGACAAATGCTTGGAGTTAGGTTTCCAAGAGGAAATGAACCGTATTGTGACGCGAGTGAAGCAGGCGCAATACAGCTGGCTGATGTCTGCTACCGATGCAGAAGAAATCCCTGCTTTCATGAATCGTATGGCCAGTCATTTCGAGCAATTAAACTTCCTCGCTACTCAAACTCATTTGGAACAACGTATTGAAGTGAAACAAGTCGTTTCACCTCTGCGTGATAAGCTGGAAACCCTAGGACATTTGCTCACCGACTTAAAGGGAACTCCGGCAATAGTCTTCGTAGCTCACCGAGAAAGTGTTGAGCGGGTAGGAGCTTGGTTGAAACAAGAAGGTTTTGCATCGGTGATGTATCATGGCGGCATGGATCAGGAAGTGCGTGAACGTGCTTTGTATAAATTCCGTAGTGGTGTAGCCAATGTGCTGGTTAGTACTGACTTGGCAGCTCGTGGTTTGGACATTCCCGAAGTAGGTGCCGTGGTGCATTATCATCTTCCGCTCAAAGCCGAGGACTTCACTCACCGCAATGGCCGTACCGCTCGTTGGGAATCTTTAGGTTGCATTTACCTCATCACGAGCCCTGAGGAAGCATTGCCCGACTTTGTCGGTGAAGTGGCTGAATGTCTGGTTTCTACCGGTGCCTTCCGTCCTGTACCTTCGCGGTATGCCTGTATTTATATAGGTCGCGGCAAGCGCGATAAACTGAGCAAGGGTGATATTTTAGGTTTTCTGTGCAAGCAGGGTGGATTGACATCGGCAGACATTGGTCGAATAGATGTAGCGGCTCATCATGCTTATGCAGCCGTGTTGCGCACTCGTGTAAAAGGCTTGTTGAAGCAGGTGGCTGGTGAGAAAATTAAGGGCATGAAGACGCTTATTGAGGAAACTCGTCGATAGGCTAATTCAGAGCGTTATTTTATCAATGTATGGAGTTTGTTAGGGCGGATGACTCTAGTAAACTATCTATCAAACTGATTCATTATGAAAGTACAAATCAAACATACTGCGCTTTGTGAAGCAGCAGAAGAGGGCATGGATGCCTTTTTGAAGGTAATAGTTGATGCAATTCGTCAAGAAGCGGGTGGCGAACTCAATGCAGAGTCCATGGCCAAGCTTTCCCCCGACCAAATCACGCTTTGGGGCTATTCGATTCTCCATGAGGAACTCATGGACGGTGGCTTCATTCAGCTGATATACAACGGCTATGGTCCTTTTTTCTTTGACAATCCCTTTGCCAAGGCTATGCGCCTGTGGGGGTTACGTGAATTTTCCAAGCTGCTCTACAAGGCCAAAGCACTTTATGACGAGCGCAAGGTGGAGTTGACCCGCGAACGTTCAGACGAAGAGTTCATGGCACTCTTTGAACAAAATCCGGAATTTGATGAACTCGATGATGCCTTCGTGGAAGACGAGGAGCAAATAACCGAAGCAATTGTCACGTATGTAGACGAACATCTCGACTTATTTGTTGAGATTGTCAAGGAATAAGCATTTCTCGTCCGACAATTGCAGTTTAACTAAGGGCATCACTACTGTAAACTTCATTCGGTAGGTTGACAGCGGTGTTGCTTCTCTTTTTAATCTTTCCATCCCATTTTTGATTTATGGCTAAAAAGAACAATAATCCCAAAATTCTGCCTACTTCGCGTATTCAAATCAAGAATAAGCGAGCAGAGCATGACTTTTTGGTAATAGATAAATACACTGCTGGTATCGTATTGACGGGTACCGAGATAAAAAGTATTCGTGCTGGCAAAGCGAGTCTGGTTGATACTTTCTGCTACATTCATAACGGCGAAATGTGGGTCAAGAATTCCTATATTGCCGAATACGACTTTGGTTCGTACAACAATCACGCCACACGTCGTGACCGCAAGCTCTTGCTTAACCGTAAGGAAATCCATGCCTTGCAGGAAGAAACCCGTTCTCCAGGTTTTACCATCGTCCCTCTCCGCATGTTTATCAGCGAAAAGGGGCTTGCCAAAATGGTCATCGGTCTATGCCGTGGTAAGAAAGAGTATGATAAACGTGCAACGTTGAAAGAAAAACAAGATCGACGTGAAATGGATCGTGCGATGAAGTCACGCTTGTAGTCTGCTCAATTGCTCAAAGTATAGTAAGCTTATGAAATCGATTCCAACCTTACTGTGTCTGTTCCTCTTCGCCGTAAACTCATTAGGAGTTTGGGGCGAAGATCTTTTTATACATCGTTCAGGCAACCGTTTCTATCGTGGAAATGATTCCACTCCTTATTTATATAAAGGAGTATCTTTTCAGTATGCTCCATTGCAGTCAGGTTTGCCACGCAAGGAAGACCGACATCGTCTGTGTGCCCAACTTGATTCGTTACAGTCGGTGGGTGTTACCAATCTTCGCATTTTGGCAGGTGTTCGAGGTGGTATCCCCGATTCATTGCAAGGTGACAGTTTGCTGTGGGGTATGGATTATCTGCTGAAGGAAATGCATCACCGCAATCAGGTTGCAGTGATTTGTTTTCCCAGTCCTACAGACAGGGCTTGGCTAACTTCGTCAAGTACAATAGCCGATTCGCTCCAAATGTGTTACCAGGGATGGCTTGAACGGGTTGTGAAACATGTAAACCATCATACGCGAAAGGCTTACGGCGAAGACCCTACTATCATGGCATGGCAATTGGGTGAGAATTTGCGTCCAGCTTCCCCCACAGGTGGAGATGCTTTGTTTGCTAGAGTTCGGCAGACCGTACAATATCTTCGTACCCTAGACTCACATCACATGATCACCGTAGGGAGTGAAGGCATTCGAGGTAGTGGAAACAATGTGCAACTCTATCGACGTTTGCATTCGCTTTCGCAAGTTGATTATCTGACTCTACAGTTCCGTCCCATTGCATGGAATTGGTCCTCAAAGTCGGCAGTCTTCACGGCACTTTCACGGGTATATAATAAATCCTCTGAGTATTTAGCTGAGCATGAACGTATTGCCTTCCATTTAAATAAGCCGCTTGTGATAGAGTCTGTTACCTATCCGCACGATGTTGGTTTAGCTCAGTCTGCATCAGGCACACGGGCCCGCGATGCCTATTTTTCCTTTGTATTTTCCTGGCTTACTTCGAATCGTCCTGCCGAAACCTCTCTTTGCGGTGTGCGTGTAGGGGAGTGGGATGCTAATCCCCAACCTTCAGTCGACGATTCTGTTTGTGACGAAGTCATCCGTAGTACGGATTCTGCTACGCTTCAAACCATCCGTTCGGTACGGTGGTAAATGAAGTGTTGAAGAGGGCTTAGCCGGTTGCAATCCTTGTCTACATTCTTTCAGCGTTTGCTGAAATCTTCTATTTCATGCGATTCCATCAAGTTGGAGTGAGAACATTCTATAGGTTCTTCCTGACTTGATGGAATCGCTTTTTTTTTAGTGATATCACAGGGCTGTGCCTAAAGTTGACGATATATATTTGTCTTCTCATTTGTACTCTGTATAGGATAAAATCCTTTTCAACTGATTATGATATCCGCATGTATAGTTTCATTTTGAAATCATAAATGTGATATTAATATCATAATGCTTGATTTCTTCAATAATAAGTTCTATCTTCGCCCCGCTTAATAACATAGTATAATTACAAAGCTTATGAAAAACTTTACACAATGGACAAGGGTACTTGTTGCACTGCTTGTGGTAGGCTTTTTGCTTCCATCCGCAGTTTTTGCACAAGTGAAGTGGGTAGAAAATTTCGATTACCCCGTAGGTGATCTCAATGGACAAGGTGGATGGGGCAGGTATGGTTCCAATCCTAACAATCCCATTCAGGTTATTGATGAAAAATTGGATTATACAGGTTATCCTGGTGGAGTAGGGAGCAAGTCTGTCAAGCTAACTGGTCCCAGTTTGTCTGAAGACCTTCTTGTGCGTTTTGATTCACCAGCAGATGGTATCACTTCTGGCAACCTTTACTATTCCGTACTGCTTCGTGTAGAGGCAGCTCCTGCCACAGCAGGTTATAGCATGACGTTGTTGACCCGAAGCAAATCAAATGAAGTAAAACCTGGTACTTCTCCTGGTGAATATGGACGCCTTTACTTTAATAAAGGTGCCGATGAGCAGCATTTCAAGTTAGGCGTCGAGCGTGGAAGTGCGAAGCCCGTATATTCACCAACGGAATATGAAGTAGGAAAAACTTATCTCGTGGTTGTAAAATACGCCATGGAGGAGGTTACTGATAACGAGAAAGTCAGCCTTTTCGTCAATCCACAAAGCTTTACGGAAGAACCTGCCGCCGCTGATGCTGAAATCGCTACTGGAGCCAAGCGGAGTCGTGGATTCCAGGGATTTGAACTTCGTCAGGCAGGCAATAGTAAAGGAGATGCCGTTACCATGTTGGTTGGTTCGCTTCGTATCTCGGACACTTACGCAGGTTTGTTCTCAGAAACCTCAGTGAAGCCCGAGCAGAAGCCGAGTCTTTCGCTTCCTGTTTCTGCATTGGACTTCGGACCTGTTTATCAGGGCATTGCAGTGGAGCACAAGTTAAATTTGAAGGCTACTAATTTGAAGGGCGATGTCACGCTTACAGTTCCCGAAGGAGAACTTACAGTACAACCTACCACATTGCCTGCAGCTCAGTTGATGAGTGCTACCGGTGTAGAAGTTACTTTCACACTCAGTAATCCGACAAGTGAAATAGGTAAGGCAGAAGTGGTTTTCGCATCTGACGGAATGGAGAATGTAACGTTGCCCGTGACTTGGAACGCGCAGCTTGTAGTAGAAAAGAAAACGCTGGCTGACTTCAAGGGTGAAAATGCCGAACTCAATTTGACCTATCGATATATGGGTAAAGCAGTGGTGACCTTTGTCGATCGTAGTCAGTCGATTCCCAAGTACTATGTACAGGATGAAACAGCCGGCATGGTGTTGCAAGGAGAGACTGATCTCGAACTGAAAGAAGGTGATGCCGTCACTGGCTTGATGGGTACGATTACTTCGGCCTGGGGCGTGACAACCTTCCAACCGCTGGTAGGTATGCCCATTGTGCCCACCGAAACAGGTGTGGCTGTTGCACCTCTTGAAGTAACGCTTGCGGCACTTAAGGCCACTCCGTCTGACTACCTCAACCGCCTCGTGAAAGTTTCTAATGTAAGTTTCCAAGAGGTAGCAGAAGGGTCTACTTTTACGGAAGGGATGACTCAACCCGTCATCAAGGATGAAACGGGTGAAGGTAAGGTGCGCATCTTTAAGGGTATCAGCCTCATTGGTACGTTTATTCCCACTGAAGTAGTTGATCTCGTAGGACTTTCTACCTCTGCTTCCGCTGTACTTGTAGCTCCACGCAGTGCCGCTGATGTGGTGTTGAAAGTAGCTCCTTCCCTTGAGATTACAGCAGAAGAATTGAAGATGGAGCATGGGTATGTGGGTAAGCAAACTCCTCTTTGGACACTTCACGTAAAGGCGGTCAACCTGCCGGGTGAAGTTACCATCGAGTCCACTGGTAAAGATCGTGCTTTGTTCACTCCCAGCGTAGCCACTCTTCCCGCCGGCAACAGTGAACTCGACCTCGTCATTACCTACGCTCCGACAAAGATTGGCAAACACAGTGCACGCATTCAATTCGATTGTCTTGCACTGCCGACACTCAGTCAGGCGGTAGTACTCCAAGCTTACGCAACGGATGAGAACAATCCTCCGCTCATGAAGGTGACTCCGCAGCAAGTTCCTACATTCGAAGCCAAGGTCGACGAAGCTCAAGAACAAACAATTCTGGTTAAGACTGCCTTCCTGCCCGATTATGGAAAGATTGAACTTCAGACAGCCGATGCCTTCCGTCTCAGCACGACCATGCTGATGAAGGATAATGAAGCCCAAGTCAAGGTAACGTTTAGTCCGACGAAGGAAGGTACGTATGAGAATGCATTGATTCTCTCTGCTTTGGGTGCAGATACATTGGTCGTTCCCCTTACAGGTAAAGCCGCTCCCTCTACCGCTCCCGAACCTGAAAAAGAAGGTGACGAACTGCCACTTGATGCAACAAATCCGTTGACTATTCTTCAAGAAAACTTTGATGGTGTACAGAAAAACCAAGTGCTCTCCCTGAAGGGCTGGAAGAATTTGGCCACGACGGGTAAGCGTGCTTGGTGGGGCATGGAATTTGATGACACTGATGAATTGCCCGGCGAAAAGGCTGCCAAGGTTACGCCTTTCGACAGCAAGGTAGCAGTAGGAGAAGACGAAGCCTGTGAAATGATGCTGGTAACACCCGCACTCGACTTTGTCAATGCCAAGTCTAAGATCTTTACTTTCCGTGTACGCGGTGACTATTTGCGCGACAACCAGCCCGAGAGCCTTGAATTGTGCTACATTGATATGGCGGATGGTCAACTCTTTATTCAGCCAATCAATGTTCCCATTCCGGCACAGAAAGATTTGAGCGGTGAATGGAATGAGTTCCACGTTGATTTGACGAACAATCAGTTGGCTGACGTATTCTTTATGGGCTTCCGCTTCAAGGGTAATCGAGGTCGTGAAAATTCAGCAACCTACTACATCGATGACGTAAGTTATGGTCGAACCGATTTGCCTGTAATCCTTTCGTCAACCGATGTTATTACGATGGAAGCCTTGCTCTCCAAGGATGCAGTTTCAAAGGAAATCACCATTACGACCCAGAATCTTGACAACCCTGTGAAGCTGTCAATTGGTGGTCCCAATCGCAGTAAGTTTGATCTCACGACCAAGGAACTTCCTGCTGAGGGTGGTACGTTCCAAGTTAAGTTTAACTCAGATCAACTTGGTGTTCACGAAGCCTACGTCAAGCTCTCTTCACGTGGAGCCGCTGATAAGTATGTAGTCCTTTCCGTAAACTGTGTAACGCAGCTGACAGGTATCGAAGGAGTACATGCCGAAACTTATGCAGCAGTTCGTGTGTTCGATGCGGCTGGCCGTTTGCTTCGTACAAGTCAGCAAGCCACCGAGAATCAGGCACTTGCAGGTCTTGCTCCAGGTACGTATGTACTTCAGTTGACAACCGACAAGGGTGTCGTTACTAAGAAGGTAAAGCGATAAGCTGTAGCTCGTTGAGTTAGCACAGAAAAACAATGAAAAATCCCGCCGCAAGCTGAATGCCTGCGGCGGGATTTTTGTTTTAGTACCAGGAGTGTCTTTTGACAGAATCAACTCCTGAGTACATGGGGTATGAACGGAAGTATTAGAGTTCTCCTTCATGTGCATCTATTTCCTCGCACCCCTTTAGACGGCGAGAAATACGCATTGCGCAGAAGTTCGGACCACACATCGTGCAGAATTCTCCGTTTTCGAAGTGCGCATCCTTGTAATACTTCATTGCGAGATCAGGGTCAAGGCTTAAATTAAACTGATCCTTCCATCTAAATTCGTAACGAGCCTTTGAGAGTGCGTTGTCGCGTACTTGAGCACCGGGATGTCCCTTTGCCAAGTCAGCAGCGTGCGCAGCAATCTTGTAAGTAACGACACCCGTACGTACATCGTCGCGGTTGGGCAATGCAAGGTGTTCCTTCGGGGTTACATAGCAAAGCATAGCCGTACCCAGTGCACCAATGATGCAGGCGCCGATGGCTG
>UQJC01000028.1 GCA_900541335.1 uncultured Prevotella sp. | reverse complement strand
ACTGCTACACGGGCTTCAAGTGGATTGCACGCCAGATTCGTTTGAACGAAGGCAAATTGCAGTACATCGGTGGCGGTGAAGAAAGCTATGGCTTCCTCGCCGAAGACTTCGTACGCGATAAGGATGCTGTCTCTGCCTGCTCGCTGCTTGCCGAAATCTGTGCATGGGCCAAGGATCAGGGCAAGACGCTCTACGATGTCTTGATGGATATCTATGTAGAATATGGCCTTTCTGTCAACAAGACGATCAACGTGGTAAAACCGGGTAAGACGGGTGCTGACGAAATCAAGGCTATGATGGAAAACTTCCGCACGAACCGTCCGACGGAGTTGGCTGGCTCGAAGGTTGTTTGTACGAAGGATTACGGCATGCTGAAGCAGTACGACGCTGCCGGCAACGAAACGGCTCTCGACTTCCCCGAAGCAAGCAACGTATTGCAGTGGTACACTGAAGATGGTACGAAGGTTAGCGTACGTCCTTCTGGTACGGAACCGAAGATTAAGTTCTACATCGAAGTGAAGGGCGAAATGGCTTGTCCGAAGTGTTACCTCGGTGCTTATGCTGACGCTCAGGTCAAGATTGACGCAGTGGTTAAGAGCCTCGGTCTGTAAAGCTTTTTAAATGCTGAGGGAAATACTCCCCGAAGTAGCTTCCCTCTTCCCCCAAGGGCTGACGCAAGCCGCCAAGCTTGTGTCAGCCCTTTTTTAGTTGAAAGAGAAACCATTTCATCTCAGTGGAAACGTTTAGCTTTTAAAAGATAACGGCGTCTATCCTGACTACCGCACAATACTTTTAAGGGGTGTTCTATCAATTGTAGTTAGAGGAGTTCATGCGTTTAAAAGTTTATTCATCAAGCCAATGACTTTCAGCCTAAACTCTTCAACCTTCAACTTATCAACTGATCATTAATAGAACCAGCCTTAAACCCATTTACTTACCCATGAGCATTCATCGCAATGCCGCTCATTCTTATCCATGTCCTACTACTTCTTATTCTACCAAGACCAAATACTCTTAACGCTAAACGAATGCATACCGCTCTGCGAGTCTTGTCCGCTGTCCTTGCCAGAAACGGAAACCTTGCATCCGCTACCAGCCATTGACGGTACGCCGTGCTTTACGGCTTCTCTTCAGGATACCACGGTGCCCGAGGGCTACCAACTGATGCCGCTTCGTGCCTCCTTTAACGTTCTGCCAACGAAAGTCTTCCAAATGGCGGGAAAGGCCCGTGAAATTCTACATTGGGACCAAACCAACCGCTTTTGCAGTGTGTGTGGCGGCAAGATGGCTCTCCACACGGACATATCGAAACGCTGTACCCAATGCGGACGCGAAGTGTGGCCCGCCTTGTCGACTGCCATTATTGTGGCGATTACCCGCAACGAAGGAAAGGAAATCTTACTCGTACAGGGCAAGAATTTTAAACGTGATTACCTGGGGCTGGTGGCAGGCTATGTAGAAACGGGCGAGGACCTTGAAACCTGCGTACGCCGCGAAGTCATGGAAGAAACAGGATTACGCATCCGCAACTTGCGCTACTTTGCCTCACAACCCTGGCCATTCCCCAGTGTGCTGATGATGGGATTCACCGCTGAATATGAAAGTGGTGAACTGCACTTGCAAGCCGAAGAACTGCGCAAAGGCGGATGGTTTGACGCAGACCACCTGCCAATGGTGCCGAGTAAAATCAGCCTGGCACGTCGCCTCATTGACCATTGGCTGAGCGAACAAGGAAGACCCACCGACGGACTGGCCTGCTGGTAATTTGATTATCGAAGACTTTCATTCTTCTTTTCATCTTACTAAAATCCGATATATCTGGTCGTCAGCTGCACGCTGTGCCTTACAATTTGTTACGTATATCTTGTGATTAGAAGAAATAGCGTATATGACAGGGGTGTTTCGTTGAAAAAAGTCGTATTTTTACCCCGACTTTCATTACCCAAACAATCTGCCTATGGAAGCAAAAATGAATCTGACCAAGCCACAGGAGCGACAAGCCTTTCTTGCCGCTCTATTGGCTATCTACCATAACGAACACACCCGTCCCAGTGCTCGAGAAGCCCGTAAACTAGCTGACTTCATTGAAAGTGCCCTTGCAACGAACCCTGAAGTAGCTCGAAACGAGTTTGGATTAAGCCGCATTGTGCTTGCCCTACAAACCATCCGACTTGCTATTGAGGACATTGGGTTAAGAGGACACGCGCTCACTGCTTATCTGCTCCGCGCTGTCATTACTCAAAAGGAACAATGTGACGTGGTCGAACGCTTTTTCGGAAAGGAAATAGCGGAAACTCTCCGTGCCTTCCTTCGCGTGGAAGCCATCGAGGTTAAAACAGAGGCGATGCGCACAGATAACTTCCGCAACCTGCTGATTTCACAGGCTGCCGATATGCGCATCATTCTGCTACTGATTGCAGACAGCGTGTGCTTGATGCGCCAAATCAAGGAAACGGAAAATACCGAGGCTCAACAGCGGGTTTCGACAGAAGCGGCGTGGCTCTATGCCCCCTTAGCCCACAAGCTAGGTTTGTACCAACTCAAGAGCGAACTGGAAGACTTGAGCTTGAAGTACCTGGAACACGATGCTTACTACCTGATTAAGGAAAATCTCAACGCCACGAAGCGTTCACGAGATGCCTACATTGAGCGATTTACCGAACCGATTCGGAAGATGCTCGATGCAGAAGGATTGCGCTATCACATGAAGGGACGCACGAAGAGCATTCACTCCATCTGGCAAAAGATGCAGAAACAGCAATGCGGATTCAACGGTGTGTATGATCTCTTCGCCATTCGCATTATTCTCGATGCGCCTTTAGAAAAAGAAAAGGAACAATGCTGGAAGGTCTTTTCACTCATTACCAATAAATACGAAAGTAACCTCAAGCGACTACGCGACTGGTTGACGGTGCCCAAGAGCAATGGTTACGAAAGTTTGCACATCACGGTCAAAGGTCCCGAAGAAAAGTGGGTCGAAGTACAGATACGTACAGAGCGCATGGACGAAGTCGCAGAGCATGGACTCGCAGCTCACTGGCGTTACAAGGGAGTCAAAAGCAGCGGGGGCACAGTCGACTCTTGGTTGGCTGATATCCGTTCGGCTCTAGAGACTGGCAACGACCACCTGCTTACTCAGAGTTTGACCTCTGACTTAAAACACAAAGAGGTCTATGTATTCTCACCCAAAGGCGACCTGTACCGCTTACCGCCCCACTCTACTGTACTCGATTTTGCCTATACGATTCACTCGGGCGTAGGCAACCGATGTGTGGGAGGACGCATTGAGGGAAAGAATTATCCGATTCGACAGGAATTGGAGAGCGGGCAAACCGTAGAAATCTTGACCTCTACCAACCAGGTACCTAAAACGGAATGGCTCAACATTGCCCAATCGAACCATGCCCGGGCTAAAATCCGTGCGGCAGTACGCGAACTCAGCGCAGCTGACAGTGCACTCGGCAAAGAAGTGCTCGAACGGAAAATGAAGAACCGCAAACTTGATTGGGACGAAAGCCTCATCAACCAACTCATCAAGAAGATGGGTTACAAAGAGAGCTTTGACTTCTTCCGTGACTTGGGCAATGAGAAAGTGGACATCAACCGTGCCCTCGATGCTTATGTGGAATTAGGCAAACGCGAGCAAGGCATAGCCGAGCGCGCGGCAGTCCGTTCGGCTGAAGAGTTCTCCATGGAGGGCGAAATGCTCACCCGCGCTAAGGGCGAACGCGACGAACTGGTCATCGACCGTGACTTGAAGGGACTTGATTACCAACTGGCACGTTGCTGCAATCCCGTTTACGGTGACGACATCTTTGCCTTTGTTACCGTGGGCGGCGGCATCAAGATTCACCGCAAAAGCTGCCCGAACGCTCCCGCACTCCACGAACGTTGCGGTCACCGCGTCATGAAAGCCCGTTGGGCTGGCAAAGGACAAGGCTCCTACCCCATTACGCTCCACATTGTCGGCCAAGACGATTTGGGTATTGTCAACAACATTACTTCGATTATCTCCAAGGAAGAGCACATCATGCTGCGAAGCATCAGCATTGACTCTAACGATGGCCTTTTCTACGGCATATTGACCATCCTGGTGGACGACACGTTGCGACTCACCAGCTTGATCAAGAAGCTGCGCACCGTACACGGTGTTAAGGCAGTAAGCCGTTCGTAAACGCTTGCATTTATGTCATCCTTCATACGCTATTGCATTATTGGATTAGGAACAGTCCTCACTTGGCTGGTGGGGACTGTTCCCCTTTGTGCCGAAACGACAGGGAAGGAAGAGACTATTGAAACACAGGATTCACGGAAAGAGACGAAAGAGGAACGCACGTTTTTCAGACTGCTCAAGAACAAAGTGAAATTCACAGCCAGTCCCGAGGAACTGGCACGCGCCCGCAAGGCTGAAGAACTGATGCAACACGTATTTCACTACGTCAAAGAGCACAACCTCGACAGTGCACAATTTACCAGCGACGTTTACTTACGCCATTTCATGCGTACCCGACGCAAAGGGCCCATTGTGCGCTATATTCCCGGCATGTTGAGACTGGAAAGAGGCATCAACAGTTATTTGAGCGAAGCCCGATTACGCTTCCAATTCCGTCCGCCCGGAGAAATTGACTGCAAAGTAACGGCTTACCACACGACCGCCCGCTATCAAAAAGCCCAACGACTGACTTCCATGGGGCGATTCAACTTCCAAATCTACGATTCCAAGCTTTTCTTGGACTGCATCCTTAACCCGTTGAACCACCGTAACCGTAAGTTTTACCGTTACACTTATTCCTTCACCACTCAACTTAATGACAGTACGGCACCGAGCGCGCGTATTCAGATTAGACCTCGCTTTGCCAATGATCAACTCGTCGAAGGTTACATTGATATCAATACAGAAACGGGGGCGGTCAAGAACTTCTTCTTCCGACTGCAATACCAACTTCAAACCATCTATGTCAACGGACGCACGGGAGAGGAAGGCTACGAAACCCTCCTGCCCTGCCGCCTGCGCATCATTTCAAACTTTCACCTATTAGGCAACCAAGTCTACGAGGTGACGGATGTCTTTTCGCGTCACGTATTCAGCTGTCCCCTCCCCACCACATGCAGCAAGCGGTCTCGACTCGATTTGAGCAACGAATGCTTATTGCGTGTAGACACGACACGCACACTCAACAGTCAGGCTTACTTCGACACCATTCGCCCCATCCCGTTAAGAGGAATTGAGAAGGAGCTACTGAACGAATGGAACCAAGAACCCCCGAACGCTGGCGATGACCAACGGCCCAGTAACTTCAAAGAGGGTTTGCCGACTATCCAAGACAGCATCCTCCCCATCATACAGCAAGTACCCGACTTGCCCCACGAAGAAGCCAAGCAAGATGCCCGGCCGCAATTCTTTGGTGAACGCACGCAGAACATTCTGCTCTCGTCGCATCACTTCAATCTCGGCGATCATTCCCGCCTGAAGCTCCCCGCGATCATCACTCCGTCGATGGTCGGATGGAGCCGCAACAAGGGATTCTCACTCAAGACACGCATCCAATGGGAATACTATGGTCGTCAGCCTCACCTGCAGCCCCTCTTCGAGATTCGCCCCTCCATCGGTTATAGCTTCAAGCAAAAACAAATCTATTGGGAGGTGCCTTTCCTTGTGCGTTTCCTGCCCCAGTTCGATGGTTCGTTCTATTTTAACGCAAATGGCGGTGCACACATGTATAGCAGCCGCCAGGCAGATGAGCTTCGCAAAAAATTGGAGGGCATTGAGAAGTATGACTCCTTACTCCACATCATCGACCATTATGGCTTCCACGACTACCGAGACAGCCAAATCAAAACGGACTTCAGTCTCTCCCCCCTGCCAGGGTTGCGACTGTCGGTGGGCACACGTTACCACCGCCGTGGCATGATTGACTGGAACAAAGTAGCTGCTGCCACGAAGCTGATGCGTCATTTCTCTACGATAGGCCCCCATGTCCAGGTGGAATGGACTCCTTCGCAATACTATTACCGAGAGGGTAAGCGCCGCATTCCGCTCTACTCTCATTATCCTACTTTCCGCCTTAACTACGAACGTGGCTTTGCCCTCGGACGCGGTGCAACGCACTACGAGCGATTAGAGACCGATGCCCATTATCGCTTGCCCCTCTACGCCATGCGCTCCCTTTATTTCCGCGTAGGCGGCGGTGTCTTTACCCGGCGCGGCAAAGACTGCTTTCTTGACTACGACTACTTTAAGTTCAGCTACATGCCCGATGAGTGGAACGATGACCTTACCGGAGAATTTCAACTGCTCAACGCACGTTGGTATAACGAATCACGCTATTACCTGCGTTTTACCGGCACGTACGAAAGTCCCATGTTGCTATTTTCGCGTATGCCTTACATTTCGCGCGTAGTTCAAAAGGAACGTGTCTACTTGAATCTGCTCACTGTACGCTCTCTCGGCTTTTATTCGGAGGTGGGTTACGGCATCAGCACCCATTTACTCGACCTGGGAGCCTTTGTCGGCATTGCCCCCGACCGCAGTATAGACTTTGGCTGTAAAGTCGTGCTGAAATTCTTCGAAAACTGATTCCTAACCGAGCCTGCTTTCGCCCGTTGCTTGCTCTTCCCTTCAAGGGGAAAGCAAGCAAAAAAGAGGAGGGAACTTCGAACAAAAGGCGGAAAACAAAGGAAAAATGCCCTTTTTCTGAAAAAAAACGGGAGAAGGCTTGGTAGTTTAGGAAAAGTGTTCTACTTTTGCACTCGCAAATCAGAAATGACGGCTCCTTAGCTCAACTGAATAGAGCATCTGACTACGGATCAGAAGGTTAAAGGTTTGAATCCTTTAGGAGTCACTGAGAAGGTCATTGCTTAGCGATGACCTTTTTTGTTTTACCCCGTTCCAACACCATTCCATCCCATCCCCTTCTGTTTCCACTTTCGCTTGGGGTGAGTCTAAAGCTTCACAGATAACCGAACCTTTGCGCTGAGTTCAACCCAACGAATCCAGGCAACACTGGAGCTTAGCAAATCTTTTTAACAGGACCAGAAGCAAGCTTGCAAGCATTTCCACATTTCATCTCATAGAACACACAGCCTACCGCAACGCTCTTGGTTCCAAATTGCAAACTCGTACACTGAAAGCATCGAAAAAGCCTACCCAACTTTTGCATTAACTACGCTTTGGCGTATCTTTGCAACTCATAAACTGAAATCGAACAACCATTTTATATGCTATCCATAATGAAAACGATTTATTCACGCATTACCATACTCTTTGTGGCCCTAACCACACTGTTCTCCTTCACTTCATGCGACGAAGATTTTTGGTTCGACGACGATTATTGGGAAGAAGGATGGATTGACCGTGCACCCTACATCGAAGGCGAATGGCGTGTGGATGACATCCACGGCTACACCAGTACGTACCAACCCGGTGACTTATGGACCTTTGACTACCACCGAAAGTTCTTTACCGATGGATACAAACTCAAAGAAGAAGGCGAATGGTGGTGGAGCGGACGTTACCTAAAGGTGCGTTTCTTGGGTAACCGCAACATCAGCATCGAGGCTTATGTCAGAAGCTACCACCGCGACTACATGATATTGGACGTCCGTGATTTCGAATACGATGAACGCTACACGCTGCGACTGGTTAAGGAAAGAAATTACAGTCAGCAGAAAGAGCCTGTGGCAAGCTTCCCCGACAGCATCCAGTAAGATGCGGAACAGGGTACGAAGCAACCAAACATTTTACTCATCAAAAGACCCGCAAATTGCCCGAAAGACAGTTTGCGGGATATCTTTTCTGCAAGCTATACAGCTATGAAAATTTGGAACCAAGACGAAATAAAGAAGATACTCGATAAAGATATTTTCCACCAACTCACCCTCACGGCTGATGCGTTAGGTATCGATTGCTACCTGGTAGGCGGTTACGTACGTGACCTTTACCTCGAACGTCCCACCAACGACATCGATGTAGTCGTGATAGGCAGTGGTATCGACATGGCAGAACACTTCTCCAAACGCTTAGGACAGAAGGCACACCTCTCCGTCTTCCGCAACTTCGGTACTGCCCAAGTAAAATGGCGCGGTCAGGAAGTTGAGTTCGTAGGTGCCCGCCGAGAAAGCTATTCGCACGACTCGCGCAAGCCTATTGTCGAAGACGGTACGCTGGAAGATGACCAAAACCGCCGCGACTTCACCATCAATGCAATGGCTATATGCCTGAACAGTGCGCGGTTAGGTGAACTCGTTGACCCCTTTGACGGTCTGTTGGACTTGAAAGAAGGCATTATCGCCACGCCACTCGATCCCGACATTACGTTTAGTGACGATCCGCTCCGCATGATGCGATGCGTACGCTTTGCCACCCAACTTAACTTCCAAATCGAAGAGGAAACCTTTGATGCCTTGACTCGCAACCGCGAACGCATCCGCATTATCAGTGCCGAACGCATCATCGACGAGCTGAACAAAATCATGCGCTCCCCCATTCCCTCCATCGGTCTGGTCAATCTACACCGTTGCGGGTTGCTGGAGCTCATTCTTCCCGAAGTGGCTGCCCTCGACTGCGTAGAAACGCGCAACGGACGCTCACACAAGAATAATTTCTACCACACACTGGAAGTACTCGACAGCGTTGCCAAGAAGAGCGACAACCTTTATTTACGCTGGGCGGCTCTGTTACATGACATCGGCAAGCCAAAGAGCAAGCGTTGGGAACCTGCCATCGGTTGGACCTTCCATAACCACAACTTCTTGGGAGAAAGGATGATCAAACCGCTGTTTCGCCGCATGAAACTTCCGCTCGACGACCGCATGAAGTACGTAGCCAAGTTGGTAGACTTACATATGCGGCCTATTGCTATCGCTGACGACATTGTCACCGACAGCGCCGTACGCCGTTTACTCTTTGAAGCGGGTGACGACATCGAAGACCTCATGCTACTCTGTGAAGCAGACATTACCAGCAAGAACGAAGTACGCAAGAAGAACTTCCTCAACAACTTCCAGATTGTTCGCCGCAAGTTGGTCGACATCGAGGAGAAAGACCGCGTGCGAAACTTCCAGCCTCCCGTTGATGGCAACGAAATTATGGAAATGTTTGCCCTGCCTCCCTGCCGCGAAATCGGCTCACTCAAACAGGCCTTGAAGGATGCCATCCTCGACGGACACATTCCCAACGAGCGCGAAGCGGGATTAAAGTTCGTATTAGCACGTGCTGAAAAGATGGGACTGAAATTACAGAAACCCGTTGACCTCAGCTCTCCTGCCCCGACAGCTCCGAACGAAGCTGCGCACGCTGCTGAAACACCCAAAGGTACAACCCACGTCGAAGCGTAACCTACCTTCTTCCTAAAATTAAGCTGTTTCTGATAGCTATCCGTTGAAATGAGGAAGAATTAATCGTGCAGGCAGGCTATTCCCGCTTGACGAATTCTCCCATCATCTCATCTCCTCATCCATTGGCTTTGTAAGAAAGGTACATTATTCTTTACTAAAGATCGTCTCCCCATGACTCCCGAAATAATCGAAAACAACAAGCAACGCTACATCAGCCTCTGCCACCAACACATCCAGCGAGACGGATTAGATAAAGTCTTAAGCTACTTGGAGAAGACCGACTTCTATACAGCTCCTAGCTCCTCTAACTTTCACTTGAATGAAGCTGGCGGACTTTGTCTGCATTCTATGAATGTGTTTGAGACTGCTTGCAAAATCTATGATCAAATCGCCCTTCCCGCCATTCAGTCTGGCATTTCACCCTTCACGGAAGAGATTTCGATGGAAAGTATTGCCATCACCACCCTCTTCCACGACCTGTGCAAGGTTAAGCTCTACCATCCGAAGGAGCGTTGGAAGAAAGACGAACAAAATCGCTGGGTGTCTTACCCTGGATATGAGTTGCAAGATGATTTTCCTTTCGGCCACGGCGAAAAGTCCTGCCTCATGCTGAGTTGGTACATGCGCCTTAAACCTGAAGAGATGCTGGCCATTCGTTGGCACATGGGTATGTTTGATATGGCAGAAAACGGCAGTTCCCAACGCTATGCCTACTACGCAGCTACCGAAAAGAGCGCCCTGGTCAACATTGTGCAGGCTGCCGATATGCTCACTTCTAAACTGTTGGAGAAAACGACAACGTATTAGTCCGCTCCGCCCCCACGAAAAGCATCCCCCTCGTGAAACGAACGGAAACAGCCTCGCTGACAAAATCCCCTCCCGATTCGCGTCAAGCATACTCCGAACCATTCGTTTCCGCTCCACAGATTCTGAAGGAAACTGCGCACAGCACGCCACGATTCAGGCCAATGCCTGACTTTATATTTCCATTCAAGGATGGCAACGCCCCGTCGTTTGCCATCCTTTTATTTTATAGACTTCCCTCTTCCCCTGCTATTTTCCTCCAGCCCCAAGACATACAAAAAAAGCAGATGATTTCTTCCACATCACCCGGATGCAAAAGAAATCATCTGCTTTTTTTGTATGAATCGACAAAGTTTATCCCTTCATAGAAACCAGGAACTCTTCGTTATTCTTCGTGTTTTCCAAACGACGCTTCACGTCGGTCATCGCTTCAACCGGAGTCATCTCAGCAATGTAGTTGCGAAGCACCCACATGCTGTCCTGAATAGACTTACCCTGGAGAAGATCGTCACGACGCGTAGAAGAAGCCACAATATTGACTGCAGGGAAGATGCGCTTGTTGGCGAGCGAACGGTCGAGCTGCAATTCCATGTTACCCGTACCCTTGAACTCTTCGAAAATCACTTCGTCCATCTTCGAACCTGTATCAATCAAGGCCGTTGCAATGATGGTCAACGAACCGCCGCCTTCAATCTTACGTGCCGCACCAAAGAAACGCTTCGGTTTTTGTAAAGCATTGGCATCTACACCACCCGAGAGAATCTTACCCGAGGTCGGAGCTACCGTATTGTATGCACGAGCAAGACGCGTAATGGAGTCGAGGAAGATCACCACATCGTGACCACACTCTACCATACGCTTCGCCTTCTCCAACACAATGCCGGCAATCTTTACGTGGCGCGAAGCCGGTTCGTCAAAGGTAGAAGCAATCACTTCCGCCTTCACCGTACGCATCATGTCCGTCACTTCTTCAGGACGCTCATCGATGAGCAACATCATCAAGTACGTATCCGGATGATTGCGAGCAATGGCATTGGCAATCTCCTTCATGAGCATTGTCTTACCGGTTTTAGGCTGAGCCACAATCAGCGCACGCTGACCCTTACCGATAGGAGTAAAAAGGTCGACAATGCGACAAGAAGTCGAATCCGCACGAGTTCCACTACAGAGCTTAAACTTTTCTTCGGGAAAGAGCGGAACAAGATGCTCGAACGCTACACGGTCGCGCACCTCTTCAGGCAACAAGCCATTTATGCGCTCTACTTCAATCAGTGCAAAGAACTTTTCACCTTCACGCGGAATCTTTACCTTACCTTCGACTACGTCACCTGGTTTCAAACCATATTGACGAATCTGGTTGGGTGCTACATAAATATCGTCTGGCGATGCCAAGTAGTTATAGTCTGAAGAACGGAGGAAACCAAAGCCCTCGGGAACAATCTCCAATACACCACGACCATCAAGCAGGTGAGATTCGGGATTAGCAACGGGAGGAGCTAACGGAGTCACTTCAATAGCCTTCGTGACTTTCTCCGTTTTTACCTCATCTATAGTAGATTCGACCTCTTTAACCGGACTCGCCGTAGCCGTCGGCTTCAAACCGAAACGTGCTTGCATCATCGGATCGTCCTTAAAGCGATGAAATTTCGGACGTCCACCTAACATACTGGTAGAAGCCACCGGGCGATGCACGGGTGCAACCTTCGAAGTAGCCAACATATTGGTAGCGGCATGAGTCGCAACACCCTGCTCCATCTTACCCACACTCAGTTCTTCACCCTCATACATCACGGGCACATCCTTGATAATAATGAATCCCTCTTCATTATTCGGATTTCCCTCAAGCGAAGCCAGGGGAGCCACAATCGGCTGCGTAATGCCTATATTATCTTTTTGTCCCAAAGTTCTTTTAACCTCCTCCATATCGAGAACGTCCGAACTTTGGATCATAGCCGTCACAGAAGCATGGGCGCCCATCTGCTCAGCTATAAAATCGGGCAATTCGTCACCCGCACGTTTTACCTTGCCCTCTTCCTGCACAGCATTCAGTGTCTCCGCCGTTTCCGCGTCGGTATCCGCTTGCTGCGCATCACCCGTTTTCAAGGCCGGCTGATTTTCTGCTGCCAGTTTAGCTTCGGCTTCCTCCTGCGCTTTGCGCAACGCCTCACGTGCGGCTACTTCAGCCTTCGTCGGGCGACCGCGTTTACGTTTAGGAGCTTCGACTACCGGGGCTGCTTCGAGGTCAGCCTCGTCAGTTTGAGAGCGTGTAGCCGCACCAGCCTCCATCGTTTCATCCGAAGCAACAGCGCCATCTACCTTAACAGCCTGGTTTTCATTGGCATTGGTAGCCAACGCAGCCGTTGCTGCCTGCGCATCGTCAGCCTCATTACCATTCGCAGCTTGAGCAGCTTGCGCGATACGGAGTCTTGACGTCAACGGAAGACCAGAGGGAACCACTCCCTCAGCTTGTGCGTCTAATATATTGTAAATCAAATCATCTTTAGATTTTCCTTCGATTTCGGGTATATTCATCTCTTCCGCAAGCATGCGGACTTCGTTTACGTCCTTTTCGAGGAGCATTTCTTTTGTTAAGCTTGACATGTAATTAAAGGTTGACCCGGATGGACAGAATCAAGCAGTACCCTTCAACCCGACCATCGGTATAAACCGACAGTTTCCGTCAAGCCGCCTGTTCTTCTCCACCTAGGAAGTTTCACAGATGCAATAAATAAATGAGAGTTAGGAAGAGAACTGTTTCAAAAGGACTTATTAGTAAGAAAGAAAAAACACCTTTTGAAACATCTGAACTGGTAATAAATAAGAGCGATACACTATCGACAAACTTCAGTTCACGTTCCTTTTCGCGTGCAAATTTAGTGATACTTTTTTGGATAGTCATTCTTTTGCTCTCTTTTTTCATGTCTTTTTTATAGGTGCAAATGCTACTCACTTCGTCACTTTCGTTTTTCAAAAAGCAACAAAGGATAGAAAGCTTCACCATATCTTCGCGTTAAGATAACGAAAGGGAAATACATATTTTTATTGGTTACATAGAACATCTCCTTCGCCTTCTTCGAGTGAAACAATCTACCCATAAACGCTTTATATCATAGGTTTTTGAGGCCCTTTTAAGCTCTAAACTAAAGACTGCAAAGAGACTAAACAGAGTGTTTTGATTTTGTATTTCAATAAATTAAGCTAACTTTGCGCGGCGTAAAACGGTTGCACTTAGCAGGAACGAGGAGCATTATTTTCTTCTTTACATCCAGTTGAAGCAACCCCTTTGCTATACTTTCGGATAATAGAGCTTTTTTATGAACAATAAACTCTTAGCTCCCAACTATATCTTCGAAACCAGTTGGGAAGTTTGTAATAAAGTGGGAGGTATCTACACGGTACTTTCCTCACGCGCCAAGACCTTGGCCGAAACCTATAAAGATCAACTCGTATTCATCGGCCCCGACCTCAAGCAGGCTACAGCCAACGTAGATTTTCGCGAAGAGAGCAAACTTCTTCCCGAATGGAAGAAGGCAGCTGCCACAGTTGGACTCAATTGTCGCATCGGACGATGGATGGTACCGGGTGAACCGGTCGCCATTTTGGTAGACTTCAAGCCCTTCTTCGAACAGAAGAATGCGATTTATGCAAAAGCCTGGGAACTTTTCCAGGTAGACTCAATCCGCGCTTACGGCGACTACGACGAAGCCTCCATGTTCTCCTATGCTGCCGGACTTTTGGTTGAAGCCGTACTCAAGAACTGCCTGCAACCCACCGACCAGGTCGTTTACCAGGCTCACGAATGGATGTCAGGACTCGGTATGCTCTTCCTCAAGCACCATTGCCCTCAGGTCGCTACGATTTTTACGACCCACGCCACCAGCATCGGTCGCTCCATCGCCGGTAATAACAAGCAACTCTACGCTTACTTCGAAGGCTATAACGGAGACCAGATGGCTGAAGAGCTACACATGGATGCCAAACACAGCATCGAGAAGCAATCTGCCCTGCGCGCCGACTGCTTCACCACTGTGAGCCGCTTTACCGACCGTGAGTGCAAACAATTGCTCGACAAGCCCGCCGACGTTGTCCTGCCCAACGGCTTCGAGAACGATTTCGTACCTAAAGGGACGCAATTTACCTCGGTTCGCAAAAAAGCCCGCCGCCGCATCCTCGATGTAGCCGGAGCTTTGACGGGTAGCACCCTTTCTGACGACACTTTGATTGTCTCTACGAGCGGCCGCAACGACTACCGTTGCAAGGGCTTCGACGTTTTCCTCGAAGCCATGGCACAACTCCGCGCCCAGCTCAACGAACAAACCGAAGACAACCGTCAGGTACTCGCGCTGATCGAAGTACCCTGCTGGCTCAAGGGTTCCCGCGCCGATTTGCAGGAACGCCTTCAAGCAAAGCATAAGAAAAACAACAACGCACCACTTCCCAATCCCGTCATTACTCACGAACTTTGGAACCTCAACGAGGACCGCATCGTGCGTCAGATTTGGGAAGTCGGACTGAAGAACCTCCCCACCGACAAAGTGAAGGTCATCCTCGTGCCTTGCTACCTCGAAGGTAACGATGGCATCTTCGACCTTCCCTATTATAATCTGCTCGCCGCCAACGACTTGGCTCTCTATCCCTCGTACTACGAACCTTGGGGTTACACGCCACTCGAAAGCTGCGCATTCCACACTCCCTGTGTCACCACCGATCTCAGCGGCTTCGGCCAATGGGTTGACGAAGTGCTCGGCCATAGTGGTACCCTCCGCGATGGCGTTCGTGTCATCCCACGCTCCGACGGTAACTTCTATGAAGTCGCTGCCGACATGTGCGAGACGATTAAAGAGATGCTGTCACTCGATAGCAAGGCGCGTACCACAGTGCGCAACAACGCTACCAAACTGGCAGACAAGGCGCAGTGGAAGCACTTTATCAAGTACTACTACCAGGCTTATGACTTCGCCATCCGTGCCACGCAAAAGCAGGGTAAGTAAAGGACAGCAAACACTCCTTACCGATGCTTCGTATAACTTACGCCAACGGTGCATCGGTCTTTTCATTCATATTTGTATATAGTATTCACTTATCTTCATAATCAAATGAAAATCAAGATTAGTAACGCAAACCAACCGAGTTGGAAAGTGGTCAATGTAAAGAGCCACATTCCTGAATCTCTTAAGAAGTTGGACGAGATCGCCCACAACCTTTGGTGGTCTTGGAATCCCGAGGCACTTGAACTCTTCTCTCGCCTCGACAAGGAGCTTTGGCGCAAGGTCAACCGCAACCCCATCGAGTTGCTCCGCAGCATGGATTACGACCGTCTCATCGAGCTCTCTCAGGATAAGGATATCATCGCCAGCATGGACAAGGTCTACGGCGAGTTCCGCAAATATATGGACGTGAAGCCCAATCCCAAGCGTGCTTCCGTTGCTTACTTCTGCATGGAGTATGGTCTCTCTCATGTACTCAAAATCTACTCTGGCGGTTTGGGTATCCTCGCTGGTGACTACCTCAAGGAAGCTTCCGACAGCAATGTAGACATGGTAGCCGTTGGTTTCCTCTATCGCTTTGGTTACTTCACGCAGTCGCTCTCCATGGACGGACAGCAAATTGCAAACTACGAGCCTCAGGACTTCGATCGTCTGCCTATCGAGCGCGTACTCGACCAAGACGGCAACCAAGTGATTGTCGACGTGCCCTACCCTAACTTTATGGTTCACGCAACGCTTTGGCGTGCAAACGTTGGTCGCATCTCACTTTACTTGCTCGATACCGATAACGACATGAACTCTGAGTTCGACCGTCGTATTACTCACTCTCTCTATGGTGGTGACTGGGAAAACCGTATCAAGCAGGAGTACCTCCTTGGTATTGGTGGTATGCTCGCCCTCAAAAAGCTCGGCATCCAGAAGGACATTTACCACTGCAATGAAGGTCACGCAGCCCTTTGCAACGTACAGCGTCTCGTTGATTACGTTGAGAGCGGCATGAGCTTTGACGAAGCACTCGAACTCGTTCGCGCTTCTTCACTCTACACAGTTCATACTCCCGTTCCCGCCGGCCACGACTACTTCGACGAAGGCTTGTTCAATAAGTACATGAACCAGTTCCCCGGCCGTCTCGGCATTTCTTGGGACGACTTCATGGGCTTGGGTCGCACCAACCCCGATGACAAGGGCGAAAAGTTCTGTATGTCTACCTTCCTCTGCAAGACGTGTCAGGAAGTCAACGGCGTAAGCTGGCTTCACGGCCGTGTGAGCCAACAGATGTTCAAAGACATCTGGCAGGGCTACATGCCTCCCGCTGATCGTCTCGACCACGCTGAGCGCACGCACGAAGAATGGGAGAAGATTTACAATCCCCATGCAGAAGAGAGCCACGTAGGCTATGTTACCAACGGTGTGCACTTCCCCACTTGGTGTGCCAAGGAATGGAAGCGCGTTTACGCAAAGTATCTCGGCAAGGATTACATCCTCGACCAGAGCAATGAAGCCGTTTGGAAGAACATCTACAATGTGCCCGATGAAGAAATCTGGAACACTCGCGTGTTGCTCAAGAACAAACTCATCGATTACATCCGCGACCGTTTCCGTGAGAACTGGCTCCGCAACCAGGGCGATCCCTCACTCGTAGTGAGCCTCCTTGACAAGATCAACCCCAATGCCCTCCTCATCGGTTTCGCTCGTCGTTTTGCTACGTACAAGCGTGCTCACCTCTTGTTCTCTGATCTCGATCGTCTTTCTAAGATTGTCAACAACCCCGACTACCCTGTAATTTTCCTCTTTGCAGGTAAAGCACACCCCGCTGACGGTGCTGGTCAGGGCTTGATCAAGAAAATCTACGACATCTCACAGCGTCCCGAGTTCATCGGTAAGATTATCTTCCTCGACAACTATGACATGCAGCTTGCACGCCGTCTCGTTTCGGGTGTTGATATCTGGATGAACACGCCGACACGTCCTCTCGAAGCTTCAGGTACCTCTGGTGAGAAGGCTTTGATGAACGGTGTAGTCAACCTCAGCGTACTCGACGGCTGGTGGTATGAAGGTTATCGCGAAGGGGCAGGTTGGGCTCTTACCGATCGTCGCACTTACCAGAACCAGGAACACCAGGATAAGCTCGACGCATCGACGATCTACTCTATGCTCGAACAAGAAATCATTCCGCAGTACTACGCACGCAACCGTAAGGGTTACTCTGAAGCGTGGGTTCGTACCGTAAAGAACTCTATTGCACGCATCGCTCCGAACTACACGATGAAGCGTCAGTTGGATGACTACTACGATCGTTTCTACAACCCCGAAGCTGCCCGTTTCAAGAAGCTCGCTGCCCATAACAACCAGCTTGCTAAGGACATCGTGTCTTGGAAGGAGAGCGTAGCCGAACGTTGGGACAACATCCGCGTTGTTTCTTCTGAACGTAGCGAAAACCTCATCAATGCCGACCTTGTTAGCGGTAAGAACTTCAACGTGAAGCACGTGGTTGACGAACAAGGTTTGGACGACGCTATCGGCATCGACCTCGTTGTTGTAACTACGAGCGATGGCTGTGACCACATCCACGATGTAATTCCGATGAATGTCACGGGTCACGAAGGCAACCTCTACACGTTCGAAGTCAATGCAAGCATCGACTTGGCTGGTTCTTACAAGGTAGCATACCGTATGTACCCGAAGAACGCCAACCTCGCTAACCGTCAGGACTTCTGCTACGTACGTTGGTTCAACTAATTCATACAGCAAGCGGAATTTCCGCTTACTAACCCTCTACGGGGACGTGTCGAGTACGACACGTCCCCGTTTTTTTGTTGAAATTCTCAAGGGCGATGGCAATTCCTGTTTCAGCGAAGCGATGGTACACCAGATAGCGTGTGCATCCTGTCGGCATCATTTGCAACTCGGTTTCAATGCATTCAATCTCTATATGAGCAACCCATTTCCATCCCTTCCCCCCTCTCGCGTCTTCCTTACAGGAGTGAAGGGGCGGCCCAACTCCCATCGTTAGGCGAAAGCACGCAGACCCTATCCGGTGTCACGCTGCCCCTTCAAGACTAGTCCCTCTCCCTCCCCTCCTAACCTTACCCTCCCCCAGCTAATACCCTCGACCATCTGCCACAGACCCTGCAGAATTTCGTAAATTCGCGCTCAAATCCTCATAATCCCCTATTCGCAATGACTCCATTACTCGATATACAGCATCTCACCAAACGATTTGGCGCACTCGAACTCTTCAAAGACATCAGCTTCAGTGTCGGCGAAGGACAGAAGGTAGGCCTCATCGCCCGCAACGGTGCAGGCAAGAGCACGCTACTCAACATTCTCTCGGGACACGAAGACTACGACGAAGGCAGCATCATCACACGGCGTGACGCTCGTATTGCCATCCTCGAACAAGCCCCTGCATTCCGTCCCGACATGACGGTCATTGATGCCTGTTTCGAACGGGCTGACGGCGCCCTTTCTACCCTCATCAGCCAGTACGAACGCTGTCTGGCCACCCCCGGCAATCCTGGATTGGCAGAACTCATCGACGAAATGGAACGTCGCGAAGCCTGGGACTTTGAACTCCGTGCCAAGCAGATTCTCTCGAAACTCCAAATTCATCATTTCCTGCAACCCGTAGGCGAACTCTCCGGCGGACAACTCAAGCGCGTGGCACTTGCCAACGTACTGCTTGCTGACCCCGACCTCCTCATTCTCGACGAGCCGACTAACCACCTCGACCTCGAAATGATTGAATGGCTCGAAAACTACCTGCAACGCACCACCAAGGCTCTCCTCATGGTCACCCACGATCGTTATTTCCTCGACCATGTCTGCCAGGACATTTTGGAAATGGACGACCTTTCCCTCTACCACTATACGGGCAATTACGAGTATTATCTCGAAAAGCGCGACCAGCGCATCGCCGTGACCAATGCCAACATTGCCAAGGCCAATAACCTCTACCGCAAAGAGTTAGACTGGATGCGCCGTATGCCTTGCGCGCGCGGCACAAAGGCACGTTATCGCAAGGAAGCTTTCTACGAACTCGAACAGCGTGCCCGCCAACGCCGCGAAGAACGCGCCGCCCGCCTCGAAGTGAAGAGTGGCTACATCGGCAGCAAGATCTTCGAAGCAGAGTATGTCTGCAAATCCTTCCCCGTTCCCCTCGAAACCAACGCCACGGGACAGAAAGTCATTCTCAAAGACTTCTATTACAACTTCTCACGCTTCGAAAAGATGGGCATCGTGGGAGGCAACGGTACGGGCAAGAGTACCTTCATCAAGCTGTTGCTAGGGTTGGAAGCCCCCGACTCGGGCCGCTTCAACGTAGGCGAGACAGTACGCTTTGGCTACTTCTCGCAAGAGGGCATGCAATTTGATGAGCGCGACAAGGTTATCGACGCTGTCCGCAAACACGCGGAATACATCGACCTCGGCGGCGGCCGTCACCTCACCGCCATGCAGTTTCTCACGCACTTTCTCTTCCCACCTGCACGCCAGCAAGACTACATCTACAAGCTCTCCGGCGGTGAAAAACGCCGTTTGCAACTCTGCACCGTGCTGATGAAGAATCCCAACTTCCTCGTGCTCGACGAACCGACCAACGACCTCGATATCGCTACGCTCCAAATATTGGAAGAATACTTGCAAGACTTCCACGGCTGCGTCATCGTAGTCAGTCACGATCGTTACTTCATGGACCGCGTTGTCGACCACTTGCTAGTCTTCAAGGGCGAAGGGGAAATCGACGACTTCCCGGGCAACTACTCAGAATATCGCGAATGGAAATCCCTGCGCGACCGCGAGGAACAAGAGGCGGCCGAACAAGCCCAAAAGCAAGCTTCCAAGGCTCCGAAGCAAAAAACCTGGGGCGGCGAGAAAAAGCGCAGGCTCACGTTCAAGGAAAAGCAAGAAATGCAACAACTCGAACAGGACATCGAAGCTCTGGAAGCTGAAAAATCCGAAATCGAAGCGGCACTCTGTTCGGGTACGCTTGAGGTCGACGAACTGACGGAGAAAAGCAAACGCTTGCCCCTACTTGTTGAGGAACTCGATGAGAAATCCATGCGGTGGTTGGAACTGAGCGAAATTGAATAAGCTCACATTACTGTGGGGGAGTCACCGAGAAAGCCACTTTACAATAATTATTCTCGGTGACAGCCCTGTCAAGTCGTCCAGCTTCCTCCTTGGGGCCTACTGAAGCCTTGCCCCAACGGAAAGCACCGTCCTCAATCGCAGTTACGGCATCAGCAGCAGCACTGACACCGCCTATGCCGCGTCCCGGCGCTTCTCACTCCCATTTCCTTCCCTCTTCACGCACCAGCGAACCCTTTGCGTCCGCTTCCCCTTTATCCTTTACTTCATGGAAAAGTTTGAAATTTACGTCTTAGGTTGTGGCAGTGCCCTACCGACCCTGCGCCATAACCCGTCGGCACAGTTGCTCAACGTGCGCGACAAGCTCTTTTTGATCGACTGCGGCGAAGGCACCCAGTTATCTTTGCGTCGTACACGCCAAAAGTTTACCCGCCTCTCGCACATCTTCATCTCCCACCTGCACGGTGATCACCTCTTCGGACTGATAGGACTCATCTCCACCTTTGCCCTTACCGGTCGCGTGGCCCCCCTCTTTCTCCATGCCCCTGCCGACTTGCAATCGTTGCTCCAGCCTCAGCTCGACTACTTCTGTCGCGACATCTCCTTCGAAGTGCGCTTCTGTCCCCTGCCCACCACCAAGGAGAAGACCGTCATTTACGAAGACAAATCGCTCACCGTCTCCTGTTTTTCGCTCATTCACCGCGTGCCTTGCTGGGGTTTCCTCTTCGAAGAGAAAGGATTGCTTCCGCACATTCGGCGCGACATGATTGACTTCCTCGAGATTCCCCACTATGCCATCCAGTCCATCAAGGAAGGAGCGGGGTGGACGACTGCCGACGGCGAATTTTATCCGCACGAGGCACTGGTAACCCCGTCGGGTCAGGCGCGCTCCTACGCCTACTGTTCCGACACGGCTTACCACTCCCAGTTGCCAGCCTTTATCCACGGTGTCGACCTGCTCTATCACGAAGCGACCTTTGCCGACGAGCACAGTCAGCGCGCCCGCGAAACGTTGCACTCCACGGCACGCCAGGCTGCCACGATTGCCCGCGAAGCTGAAGCCAAGTCCCTACTCATCGGTCACTTCTCCTCGCGTTATGACGACGAAACTCCCCTGCTGAAAGAGGCGCAGGAAGTGTTTCCACAAACCCAACTGGCCAAGGAAGGACTCTACCTGCAGCTCTAAAAGCTCAACAGGAAAGGAGACGGATTCGTCTCCCCCTACAACACAAAAAAGGGTTGGCGCATTGCCAACCCTTTTTTGTTAGGTATTCTGTAATTCCGGATGAGTCTCCAAGTACATGTCGCGTAATGGAAGACTCAACACGAAGCAAACATCTGATAACGATAAATCATAGTCGCGCTCCACGCCGTTCTCGTCCTTGATGCGATAGGCAGGGGCATTATAGAGGAAGTTCTTCAGTCCATTAAAGAAGTCTTCATTGGTATAAGCCCCACATACATAGTACGCATTATTTTCTACATCAAACGGTGTCTTCGGATGCATCTGTTCTATCTTCGAGAAGAAGAACTCACGATGTTCCTGCAAGAAATTCTCGCCGTCTATTTCCTTATATAGTCGCAAGCCCACTTCGTTCAATCGGCGCGGACTGTGCTTGCGCGAGAAGATGAAACTCTCCTCTTTATACTTAGTCGACAAGAAAGTTTTGACAGAAATCATATCCTGCTTGATACGTTGCATATCACGCTTCAGTGCTCCTATTGCCTTATCATACGCATCACATATTGCAATTGCAATCACCTCTATATTCATAGTCTTCTATTTTTCTATTAATACACCCCAAAGTATACGACAATTAGTGATGATAACCAAGTATCTTACCATCGACACATCTTTCTTCACGTCCACACACACGCTTCCACGCCCCTACTTTCCCCTCTCACCGCTCCAATCTTCCCCTCTCACTTCTCCACCACAATACCATATTCCTCAATCTTGCGGTACAACGTCGTGAGGCCGATACGCAACAGGCGGGCAGCTTCAGTTTTATTGCCGTGCGTGTAATGCAGAATGCGGTTGATGTGTTCCTTTTCGACAGTCGAGAGATCCAGCGGTTGATCCGAGTCCCTCGCACTCGTTTGACACTGTTCCCACAGGTCAACAGGAAGGGTATCGGGCGTGATACTCCCTTCGCAAACGATGAGCGCACGTTCTATCACGTTTTGGAGTTCGCGCACATTGCCCGGCCAAGCATATTGTTCAAGGCAAGTGGTACAAGCGGGTGCCAAAGTCACCTCGGGTAAGCCCAACTTTTTGCCCAGTCGCGCCACGAAGTTACGAGCCAGGGGGACGATATCCTCTCGCCGTTCACGAAGTGGAGGCAAAGTGATTTGAAAGACCGATAGACGAAAGTACAAGTCTTCGCGAAAGCGATGTTGAGCGATTTCTTCCTTCAACCGACGATTGGTTGCCGAGAGCAAACGCACATCGACACGCGTCGGCCTTGTGTCACCCACCTTGATAAACTCTCCCGTTTCGAGCACACGAAGCAGTTTAGCCTGCAGCGACACATCCATTTCGCCGATTTCATCGAGAAAGAGCGTACCGTGATGCGCTTCTTCAAACAAGCCTTTCTTGTCCTTGATTGCTCCCGTAAACGCCCCTGCGCGGTGACCAAACAATTCGCTTTCGAGCAGTTCTCGGCTAAACGCCGAACAGTTGACTGCCACGAAGGGTTCCTTCGCGCGACGACTAGCTTGGTGTATCGCCTGTGCAAACACCTCCTTACCCGTACCCGTTTCGCCCATCATGAGCACAGGCACATCGGTCACCGCCACCTTTTGCGCCATGCGCACCGCGTCCTTCAGTCCGCCGTCACAACCTACGATTCCTGCAAACGAGGAAACGTGTCGTTCGTCCTGCAGTGAAGGAGTGGTCGCTACAGTTCGCTTCCCCGCTTCGCCCGCCGCGCTCTCCATCGCACGACTTACAATCGGGATGAGTTTGCGGTTGTCGTCCCCCTTCACGATGTAGTCAAATGCCCCGTTTTTGATCGCCTGCACGCCGTCGGCAATGCTACCGTGCGCCGTCAGCAACACGATGCGCGCCCCAGGAGCCAACTGTTGCAGTTCGGCCACCATCTCCACCCCGTTACCGTCAGGCAAAAACACGTCGCAAAGTATCACCTGCGCCTCGTTTTCACGAAGCCAATCGAGCGCGCTACGTCTATCGGCGGCCTTCATCACCTCGTAACCTTCGAGTTCAAGGATGCGCCCCACCAGTTTACGGAGCATCGGTTCGTCGTCTATCAGGAGTATTTTGTTCATCAGCAGTCATTGTGGCATGCGTATCCATACCAAGTTTAGAGAGGGACAGGAGCGGATAAGAAAGCACCGTTTGCCCTACGAGGGGCATTACTTACGCGCTTCGCCCACTTCGTCCCGAGAGTGAGTAGCCATTGCTTTTACAGAAAAACAGGGCAAAGTTACAACAAGGCGTTCACTTCGTTAGCGATTATACAGGCAAATGTACCATGAAACGACATCCTTCACCCGGCGCACTGTCAAGCGTCAGCGTGCCACCGTGTGCTTCAACGAAGTCGCGTGAAATCGAGAGCCCCAGTCCGCTACCCTGCACCTTGGTACCTGGCACTCTAAAGTAGCGTTCGAATATGCTTTCGTGGTAACGAGGGTCAATCCCCTTGCCAAAATCCTGCACGAAGAGTTCCACCATGTGTTCATCTACCTGTTTTGCTCCGATTACCACGCGTCCCCCCTCTGCCGAATAGCGAATGGCGTTGCTCAGCAGGTTAGTCAGTACCCACGCTATCTTTTCGCTGTCCACAAATACCTTACTGATTTTCTGTGTAGGGTAGTCCACCTCAAGATTGATGCCAAACTTATCGGCCTGCACACGGTTCGCCTTGAGTGCGTAGTCTATGAGTTCGATGGGCTTTGTCACGATGGGATTCAGCTGCAGTTTACCACTCTCCACCTGCGTCATATTAAGCAGTTCGCTCGTGATAGAAAGGAGTCGTTCACCGTTGTCCTTAATACTTTCCGAGAGTTCTTGCTGTTCTTCGTTGAGTCGCCCTACCCGCGTGTCAGCGAGAAGCTGTGTACTCATGAGAATAGCCGATATCGGTGTCTTGAGCTCATGTGAAATGGTCGAGAGGAAGGTTGTTTTCGCCACATCCATCTTGTGAAACTCAGTGATATTCTTCAGCAGTATGACCCAGCCCCTTTGTATGGTCTGTGTACGCGTATGGTCGGGCATCAACACGGGTAAGTATTTCACTTGGAAATAGCTCTCCTTATTGTCCGCATAAATCTTGAGCGGTTTTTCGCGTTTCTTTTCCTTCGCCGATTCGTTGCGCATACCGTTGAGCAATCGTCTGAGCAAATCGTTATGCAACGCTATCGCCTGGGCACTATGATTTTCGGTTTCCTCACGTGTAAGGTTCAGTATGCCAAGTGCCTCTTCGTTGATAAAGGGCAGCCGCAGTTCATTATCGAGGCACACAATCGGTTCGTCTATCGAGTTAATGATGGTTTCGAGATAAAGTTTCGATGTTTTCAGAGCCGACACCGACGAGTGATGGTAATCGTTCAGTCGTTTGGTCATGCGGTTGAAGTTGGCCGCAAGCATCTCCATCTCTTTGCTTCCGCTCAAATCAAGCGAAACATCATAATGGTGATTAGCGATTTCGTCCAAGCCCTTGGAGAGTTCTTGAAACGGACGATTAATCGAACTCGGCAGCCTGAAGAGAATAAAGATGCCGATTAAGATACACAATCCACCAAATACGCCGACGAGCAACAAGGCGCGCGTCAACCCATACTCAGCCGCAGGAGAGTCGGGTTCGGTAGCGGTCAATATCTGCAAACTAATGGTGGTCAATGCGACCAATGCCACTATCATGGCTACGAGGGTGCCAACCGTAAAGGTCAGCCTTTCTTTGATGTTCATCTTCTCGAAGGGTACTTATGTCAGTATTTTGTATTTCTATCTATCGCACTTGAGTGCAAAAGCCAAGCTCTATACATACGCTAGAACGTAGAGAGCTAACGAACGAAAGAGATCATTATTATAAAGGGGGGATGGAAAAGGGAATAATTGAAAAAATGAAGAATCGAAGAGGAGAGGAAATAGGCAAATGGCGAACAGAGTAACGAATCACTCCACCCGTAGACTTCTATCTTCTCCATTCCAATCGCTCAGCATGACTCCCCCTCCCTTAAACTTCGCCACTTCAATCCCTACATGAACGCCCTATGCCATCACCACCAGGTCTATCTTCAGTTCCTTCATGACAGCGAGAAACTTGCGGTACTCACTGCTATGAAACCACAAACGAGGGAGGGAGAAAGACGGCTGCCCCATACACACCATCGTGATGTGTTCCGTTCGGCAACTCTCCATAATCGCCTCACACACCGTCTTCGCTTCAACTTCGCGCACCTTGCCGCCCAATTGCACCGCCAGTTCAAGGTGGCTCATCAAGTGACGTTGGTTCGCCAACGATATGCGGTCGTCTGCTTCGCGCGGCGTCTTCACGTAGAGGGCCACCCATTCGGCATCATAGCGCGCCGCGATACGTGCCGTCTTGCGAATAATCGTTTGTTGCGTCGCGCTGTTGCTGCTCACGCACACCAGTAGCCGTACCACGCCCGTCACCTTTTCTGTGGGCGAGGTAGCAACCTCATTCTCCACCTTCAACCCAACGCTGTACGCCACCTCTTTGAGGGCTAGTTCGCGCAGTTGCAAGATGTTTTCGGTCTTAAAGAAGTGGTCCAACGCCGTTTGCACCTTATCCCGATGGTAGATTTTTCCTGCCTTCAGTCGTCCGATGAGTTCCTCCGCCGTGAGGTCGATATTCACCACCTCGTCGGCTTCGCGCAGCACGCTGTCGGGTACACGTTCTTTCACCTCGAGTCCCACGATGTCATGCACTTCGTCATTCAGGCTCTCGATGTGTTGTATGTTCACGGCCGAGAGCACATTGATTCCTGCCTCAAGCAGTTCCATCACGTCTTGCCATCGTTTCTCGTTTCGGCTGCCCTCTATATTCGAATGGGCGAGTTCGTCCACGATGACAATTTCGGGATGTATCCTCAGGATGGCATCGAGGTCCATTTCCTCGATTTCTTTTCCTTTATAGAATATCTTTTGTCGCGGAATGACGGGGAGTCCTTCGAGCACGCGCACGGTGTCGGGTCGTCCGTGGGTTTCAACGTAGCCTATCTGTACGTCGACCCCCTCTTTTCTCAATTCGTGTGCATCCATCAGCATGCGATAGGTCTTCCCTACTCCGGCAATCATGCCGATGTAGAGTTTAAACTTGCCGCGCTGCGAGCGACGAATAAGATTGAGGAAGTGAGCTGGGGAATGGGTCATGGGGATGGGTGTTAGGGGTTAGGGGAATATGGTTGGGAAAAATGATAATGGGCGCAGTGGGCGCGGCGAAGAGGATGTACGGTCGCGGCATGCCGCGACCATAGGCGAACGTAACTTCCTTCGCGGTCCTTTTCAATCACTACCCAATGGGGCCGCCCTACCGCGACCTTACATCATCTTTTCCCTCTCATCACACATTATATATCCAACGCCCGACCTCTCCATGCCAGCCGAGGGGGGCTGCCACAGAGAGGAATCATACGTCTGCTATGCAGGGCGGGGGCTGAGGGCCCAAAGATATTCATTCTCGTACGGATGCGGAGCATTAAAATCCTACCGAAACACCCGCTACCAAATAAACGTGGTCACGCGGAGGCGAAACGACTACCTGTACCGAGAGGGGGAGGGTGAACTTATCGTTCCACGCCATGTCGCGAGCAGCCTTGAGCGAGATATCGGTCACGGCGGCCTTGTCGTGATAATAACCGCGCCAGGGAGTAAATCCGACGGAGGGGGTGAGCGTGATGGCGGCGGGCAAAGCTACGTCGTAAGCGGCATTGATGTAGGTCGAGAAACAACGATTGCCGTTCGCACGACGTACGTCCGCACCCGCGAACCACGTATTCCAACTCAGGGTCAAGGGCACCTTGTCACTGATGCGATAACTTACCGTGCCTTCGAAATGGTGACCGCCGTCGAGGGGATTGTTCTTGGGGCCGTGCTTATAGTAACCATAGGGTTGAGAGAGGCCGCCCCACCACAAGTCGGCCACTTGCACCGTGAGGCCGCGCCAGGTGTAACCGAGCGTGAGGTCAAACTCTTGGGCGTCGCCTCTGGTCAGGCTCTGACTGCCCCATGCGGTGAGAAATACGCCCTTGTACGACAGCCCGAGCTGGGG
>UQJC01000027.1 GCA_900541335.1 uncultured Prevotella sp. | reverse complement strand
AATAGCAAAGATAAAATCGGAAAAAGCCTGACTGAGAAAGTCGCGCTCTACGGAGTTACCGGGCATCTTACCGATAAATCCACCCGAAGCAATGGCTATGTTGGCATGGGCTACCTGTGCCCCCTTGTCGATATCGTACTTTAAGGGGTCAGGTACTTCGTCATCACCATGATCTTCGAAGTGGTTACTCAGACGGTTTGACCAAGTTTCAACACGATGTAGAATAGGCACACTGTCGGACAGCGAACTTTCTTTGGGAAGGCTAAACAAGAATGCAGCTCCCAGAGTTGCTATGATGGCAATGGTACCAAAGAGTTTGCCCAATTGTACTATGGGGACGCGGCCTATAAACATCATCAACACGACCACACCAAAAAGAAGCATGGCGGTCGAAAGGTTTTCGGTCACAATCAGTCCGCAGATGCTAAGTGACACCATCAAGATGTACTTGAATGCCCGACGATCTGCCCCGTTCTCACGCTGCATCAACGAAAGAATCAAAGCAACGGAAATGATGACCGCTCCCTTTGCCAACTCGGAGGGCTGAAACTGCACAAAGCCTATGTCAATCCAACGGCCTGCCCCGTTGGTCTTCGCACCAAAGAAGGAGGTGATAAAAAGAAAGATGGCTGAAAGAGGAAGCAAGATGATGGGGACCGCCTTAAACATACGACAGGGCACACGATGAACCACTATCACGACAAGGGTGCCCGCTCCGAGAAAGAGGGCTTGCTTGATAAGGGGACTCCAGAAGCTACCACTCTTATACGCCAAGGTACTTGCCGCACTGAATACTTCGACCAGCGAAATGACGCAAAGGAAGAAGTAGACGACCCAAATGACGCGGTCGCCCATAAACCAGGAACCTACGGACTTCATAAAAAGTAAATGAGTGGATAAAAGGAAGAGAATGAAAAGAGAGTTTGGGAAGAGAGAGCTGGAAACTGGTCTGTCGCGACCCATCGCCTCAGCCTTTTCGTACGAAGACACTACAACATTCAGGCTATCGCGACAGACACTGTACCCCACTTCGGTTGGAAAGCTTGCTCGGCTGATTGAAACAACCGATGGCCGACTTTTACTTCCAAGCCTTCACCCATGCCTTAAATTGTTCGCCTCGATCTTCCATGTTGCGGAAGAGGTCGAAGCTAGCGCAACAAGGACTGAGCAAAACGGTATCGCCAGGTTGTGCCAAACTGACTGCTTGCTCCATGCACTCCTGCATGGAATGGGTATCGGCTACAGGAAGTCCGAGGGAGTCAAAGGCTGCATGGAGTTTACTGTTGTCCACTCCCATATAAACAAGGGCACGACATTTCTCCCGAACGAAGGGAACAATCTGCGCATAGTCATTTCCCTTATCCTTGCCACCGAGGATGAGTACGACGGGGGTCTTCATACTTTCGAGCGCACAATAACAAGCATCGACATTGGTAGCCTTGGAGTCATTGACAAAGTGGATGTCGCGCACCGTGCCCGCTTTTTCCAAACGGTGTTCTACTCCAGGAAAATCTGACAGACCTTGACGCACAACCTCGGCAGGTACTCCTGCGGCGAGAGCAGCCATAGCAGCCGCTAACGCATTACGCAAGTTGTGGCGACCGGGCAAAGAGAGTTCACTCAGGGGCATGCGGAACGGCACTGGGTGCTGAATGACGAAGCTATCACCTTCAGCATAACCCGCAGAACCCACTTGAGGAGCGTCTGTAAATCCACAGAGCTGCGCTGCATCAGGATGTTTGGCCAATTCTGAGGGTACATACTCGTCTTCGCTCCAATAGATGAAGGTATCAGTGGATTGCTGATTCTGAGTAATACGCATCTTCGACTCTACATAATTCTGCATACAGAAGTCGTAGCGGTCGAGGTGGTCGGGCGTGATGTTCAGCAATACGGCAATGTGAGCACGGAAGTCGTACATGTTATCAAGCTGGAAGGAAGAAAGCTCAATCACGTAAGTGCTATGCGGACTCTCAGCTACCTGCAAAGCCAAACTATGGCCAATGTTTCCTGCCAAGCCTACATCTTCACCTGCCAAGCGAAGCAGATGGTAAATGAGTGAAGTCGTTGTCGTTTTACCATTGCTGCCTGTAATCGCTATCATACGGGCATCGGTATAACGGGCGGCAAACTCGATTTCGCTCAGAATGGGCGTACCTTGCGCCAGGAGTTGTGCAACCATGGGCACCGTCTCGGGAATGCCGGGACTCTTGACCACTTCGTCCGCCGAAAGTATCAAGTCTTCCGTGTGCTGACCTTCTTCCCAGCAGATGCCGTGCACATCGAGCATTTGCTTATAACGGGGCTGAATCTGTCCCCTATCTGACACGAATACATCGTAACCTTGCTTTTGCGCAAGGATGGCGGCTCCAACTCCACTTTCAGCCGCTCCTAATACTACTAAACGCATAGTTCTTTTTATAGCTGTCTTTATACTACTCAGTCAGCTCTCCGTTTGGCTGCTCGGAGAGTGACCGGGCTATCTGATTTTAAGCGTGATAATGGTGAGTGCCGCCAGCAGGATGGTAGCAATCCAGAAACGTACGGTTACCTTCGACTCATGCCAAGCACCATGCGGCCACTTGAAGAGATATTTACACTCAGGATCCAGTTGAGAAGGCAACACACGGAAATTATCGTGAATCGGCGTCCGTTTAAACACGCGTTGACGCACGCCCTTTCGCTTGCCCCACTTGAAGTATTCGACCTGAAGGATGACGCTTAAACTCTCTAAGAGGAAAATACCGCAAAGAATGGGAATGAGTAATTCCTTATGGATGATGATGGCCAACACGGCAATGATACCACCGATTGTCAACGAGCCCGTATCGCCCATAAAGATTTGGGCAGGGAACGCATTGTACCACAAGAAACCAATCAGCGCACCGACCATGGCACAGATAAAGATAACAAGCTCCTGCGACCCGGGGACATACATAATATTCAGGTAAGAAGCGAACTCTATGTGGCTGGACACGTAGGCTAAAATGCCAAGCGCAATACAAATGATAGCACTGTTACCTGCTGCCATACCATCCATACCGTCATTGAGGTTGGCACCGTTGGACACAGCGGTAATGACAAAGATGGTGACTAACACGAAGACAATCCATCCCGCCTCGGTCTTATGTTCGCCCATAAAACCCACCAGGTCGGCATAGTCAAAGTTATTGTTTTTGACAAAGGGTATCGTGGTGATGGTACTTTTCACAGGTTCGCTCTTGTGCACAATCTCGGTCACATTGCCCTTCCGTTGCATTTCGATGTTTTCGCGTATCGTCGCGTCGGGACTAAAGTAAAGTGTTAAACCGACAAAGAGCCCAAGCAATACCTGACCGCAAATCTTGTACTTACCTGCCAGACCTTCTTTGTTCTTCTTGAAGATTTTGATGTAATCGTCCAGAAACCCCAGGAGTCCTAACCAAATGGTCGTTACAATCATTAGAATCATGTAGATATTGCGCAAACGACCCAGCAACAACACTGGCACCAGGATGGCCACAATGATAATAATGCCACCCATCGAGGGAACATTGAGTTTCTGTACGCCAAAAGGATCGATCTTGGCATCACGTTGCACTTCAGTGATGTTGCGGCACTTCATCCAACGGATGAAATATTCGCCGAACCAGGCAGAGATTACCAAAGCAAGGATGAGAGCTAACAGCGAACGGAAGGAAATGTAGGACCACATTCCTGAACCGGGTACGCCAAACTGCTCCAGCGAACGAAAGAGATAGTATAACATATAAATGTAGGGAAATTGTGCAACTGCATCTGACGTCCACTGGAAAGGGACGTACAGGGTAGCTGCAAGATAAGATTCTTGAATAGAGACAGACGAAGCGCGCACCAAGAACGAAAGCTAAATGCAAGCAACACGAGGCTTCCTAACTCAGCGGAGTCAACGGGGAGGTAAGGCAAAGGGCGTAAAGGTTTACCACTCTACGCCCATGCATTACGCTTTACTTACTTTGATTCCAAGCGCGCAGTGGGCATCATCCCAACTAAGCTTTAGGCTTCGATACCAAAAGCGCGACGCACCTCTTCGTGATCATCGAAATGATGTTTAACGCCCTGCACGTCCTGATAGGGTTCATGTCCCTTACCAGCCACCAGAATCACATCGCCTGGTTGGGCCATGAGAACAGCGGCACGTATCGCTTCGCGACGATCAGTGATGGCGATGGTCTTTAACCGCTGGTCCGCATCGAGTCCAGCCAACATATCCTCAATGATGGCCTGGGGGTCTTCGAAACGAGGGTTGTCACTGGTAATGATGACACGATCCGAGCGTTTGGCAGCCTCTTGTGCCATTAAGGGACGTTTGCCCTTATCGCGGTTACCACCCGCACCACAAACAGTAATGATCTGTCCCTTGCCATGCTGGATTTCCTGAATAGCAGTCAGTACATTCTCCAGTGCATCAGGTGTGTGGGCATAATCAATCACTGCGCTGCAACCCTTCGGCGAACGAATCGCTTCAAAACGACCATTGACGGGCTGCAATGACGATAATACGCGGAGCGTGTCTTCGGGCGTCTGGCCGAGTAAGAGAGCGGCGCCGTAAACGGCAAGAAGATTAGAGACATTAAAACGACCTACAAAACGCACACTGACTTCCCGGCCGTCGATGTCGAGCAACATGCCTTCGATGCTTTCCTCCAAAATGCGGCCCTTGTAGTCTGCCGCAGTTCGTGTAGAATACGTGTGTACCACTGCCTGCGTGTTCTGTACCATAACCATGCCGTTCTTGTCGTCTGCGTTGGTCACAGCAAAAGCACCCTTCGGCAGGAGGTCGAAGAAGGCCTTCTTTGCATCGCGGTAGTTTTCAAACGTACGGTGATAGTCCAAATGGTCACGGGTCAAGTTGGTAAAGATACCACCAACGAAACGCAAACCACCAATACGCTTTTGATGAATGGCGTGTGAGGAACATTCCATAAAGGCATACTCACACCCTTCGTCAACCATTTGCGCCAAGAGTTTATTGAGCGTAATCGGGTCGGGCGTAGTGTGACTGGCCTCTACAGCTGTACCGTCAATATAATTACACACAGTCGAAAGCAGTCCGCACTTATACCCCAATGAACGGAACATCTGGTAAAGCACCGTGGCAATGGTCGTCTTGCCGTTGGTACCCGTCACACCGACGAGCTTCAAGCGCTTCGTGGGTTCACCATAGAAACGAGTGGCTACCTTGCCTACAGCGTCTTCGGTATCTGCCACGCGCACGACTGTTACCCCTTCGGGCAGGTCGATTGTCAGCTCTTCACTGACGAGCAAAGCCTTGGCCCCTAGTTCAAGGGCTTTGGGAATAAACGTATGACCATCCGCCTGTGTACCCTTGACCGCTACAAAGAGGTCACCGGGCTTCACAAGTCGGGAGTCCATTTCGATGCCAGTCACATCACTGCGCATCGAGCCGCGCGTATCGAGTACTGGTATTTTTTCAAAAAGATCAGCGAGTATCATGTTCACTTCTTATTGGATAGATTGCTATGATTTCTTATCAGAGCGGGAAGCGGCCTTTGCAGTCGACTTACCCGTGGGTTTGGGAGCAGTGGCAGGTTGCTTCTCGGCTGCCGGCGATTTCTTTTCAGAAGAATCAGCGGGCAGAGAGGCAGGTGCCTCGGGGGTAGGAGCTGGTGGCGCGTAAACTTTCTTACGCTTCTTGCCTTCCTGACCTAAGGTCAGCACGATTTCCTGCCCTTTCTCGAAGGAGGAACCTGGCTTCAAGCTTTGCTTGGTGACCCGACCGACTCCTTCGGTACGCACATGAAGTCCCAACTCCTCTAACCGGAACAGGGCATCACGCAAACCGTAGCCTTGCACATTGGGCACCGTGCCAGAAGGCTCTGCATCGTTGGGACTCATACTCACTCCGACTTCCGAAGTATGACTAATGCCCCAGCGAATGGGCTGTTCATCGAGCCCATCGGGTGCAGTATAAGCCACACCCAACTGGTGGAGCACCGAAGCAGCTGAAGCGATATTGCCCGGATGAACATAGGGGCTAATCGGGTGGATGGTATCGCGCGCCTGGGTATAATCACTCGTGCGACGCTGCGCCATCACCGTTTCAGCGACCCGCTTAAAGATGGGAGCACATTGTAAACCGCCCGAGGCGGGGGCACCCTTCTGGATACAGACGATGCAAGAGTATAAGGGTTTGTCTGAAGGGAAGTAACCAGCGAAAGAAACGAGGTACTGTGCCGAGAACCCGTGTTTAGTCCACACCTGCGCCGTTCCTGTCTTTCCCGATATGGGGAAATAAGGGGATTTGGCCCGTTTACCCGTTCCGATACTGACGACCGATTCCAGGATATCACGGATATTCTTGACAGCCTCGGGTTTAGCCATCTGCTCGCGCAGTACCACGGGTGGAAACTCCTGGATGACTTGGCCATTCTTTAAAATGGCCTTCACTAACCGTGGGCGAAGCATCTTACCGTTGTTAGCCAGTGCATTGTAGAAGGTGACAGTTGTAATTGGCGGTACCTGGGTCTCGTAACCGATACTCATCCAAGGGAGTGCGGTCTTCGACCAATTGGAACGATCCTTCTTCGGCATACGTATGCGGGGCTTGGCATACCCCGGGATGGGAATCTTCAAGTCTTCTGCAACACCGATACGATAAAGTCCTTCGACAAACTTCTCTGGCTGTTCGTGATAATATCGGTCAATCAAGACACTCACTCCGACATTCAGCGACTTCTGTAAAATCTGAGGAACGTTGACAACCCCGCTACCGCCCGAACGCCAGTTCGCATCGCGCATCATGGCTCCATACATTTCTTTGACTCCACAACCCACATCGACAATGTCATTCATGTGCATATACCCATCGTCCATTGCTACCAAGAAGGACATGGGCTTAAACACCGAACCAGGTTCATATAGATTCTTGACTGCATCGGCGTTAATTTCTTGATAACTACCGTCCGACATCCGACGCAAGCTGGTCATAGCCTTGATGTCGCCCGTTGCAACTTCCATGAGAATGACAACACCTGAGTTGGCATTGAGTTCCGTCAGTTTGTCCGAAAGTGCTTTTTCGCAAATGTCCTGCATACCGACATCAAGAGTCGTCATCACGTCACAGCCGTCTTCGGCGGGTTGGTCAATGATGGTCAGGTAACGATTCAACACCTTCTGACGGTGAGCCACGCCCGGTTTACCACGTAAGACGGAGTCGAAGCTGAGCTCGATGCCCGTTCGGGCTGAATCAATCCCTTTATACAAGTCGCCAATGGTACGCATAGCCAGTTTGCCGTACGGATTGCGGCGGGTTTTGATTTCCTCTACGTGAAAGCCCCCTCGGTTAGAAGAGAGATTAAAGAGTGGAATCGTCTTGGCCTGACGATACTGAATGTAAGTCACACGTTTCTTATACAACGGCCAGTGGTGACTGCGCTTCTGACGTCCGGCAAGCATGTGCTTACGAAAGGCCACAGGGTCAATTTCGGGAAAGAGAGCGTGCATCCCCTGGCAGATGGAGTCCATTTTGACCTCCAACAAGCTGTCACGTCGTGCTTGATCCTTTACCCAGCGTGCCGAGTCTTTCTCCCACGACATGAAGTCCATGTAAAGTTTGTATTCAGGGAGCGAAGCCGCCAGCACTTCCCCGTTTGCAGCTAAAATATTGCCACGCGTCGGAGGCACAGCCACATTTTCCTTGACAAAGCGGTCGCTGACAGCCATCCAAAAATCCTTTTCAACCGTCATAATGTAGACCGCCTTCACCAGGATGGCAATACTAAGCAACACCATGATGAAGGCAACAAAAGCATAACGTCGGGTTACGGGTTTGACAGGAAAGTTCATTACTCTACTCTTAAATTATAAGATGGGGTGATGGATGTGCGCAAGGTGGTATCGACCAACGACTCCTCGATACGACTTCGGCGCGTGCGCTCTTTGAGTTGACTCGACCGGGTTAAAGCCTTGTAACGCCGGTCAAGGAGGGTATCGCTCAAGACTTTGGTTTCCAACATTTCCTGCTGACAGGAGTAACGGTTGCTCACGTAGACAATCGCCATGCCTACTAACATCACCATATACCAAAAATGGCGGCGAAACCATTTGCCACCCAATATATCACCTCCTAAGATAAAGGAAAGCGTGACGGGAGTGTGCCGACCGATTTCAGCATCCTCTTCTGCAGTGAGTTTACGAAAGGCCGCGATGCGATCTTCCGCCTCACGCTCTTCTTCCGACTCTGCCGCATTATCATCAGACTCCGCTGGGTCGGGTTCCTCCTCAACCGCTTCGTCTTCTTCGTCGTTATCGTAGGAATCAGGAGTCAGTTCTTCCTCAACCCACTCCTCGGTTTGTTTCTTATCGTCGTTTGGAATGTTCATGATTCGAAATAGTAAAAGGGGAGTGCCCGCAGGCTACTCCGCTAATTTTTCGGCAATGCGCAATTTGGCCGAACGGCTACGTGGATTCTCCGTCTGCTCTTGGTCCGAGGGAACAATCACTTTATTGTTGACCATACGCCAGGGAGTGAGCTTTCTGCCGTAGAAGTCCTGTTCTACCTTACCGTCCATTCGTCCCGAACGCATAAAGTTCTTAACCATGCGGTCTTCCAACGAATGGTAAGTCAGCACCACCAGTCTGCCACCGGGCTTCAGTACACGTAACGAGGCTTGCAACATTTCTTCCAATGCCTCCATCTCGTGGTTTACCTCGATTCGAAGTGCTTGGAACACACGCGCCAGGTCTTTCTTTTCGCGTTCGCGCGGCATCATCGGCTTGACGATTTGCAAGAGGTTGTCGATTGTGGCAATCGGCTCGGTTGCACGTGCCTTCACAATGGCAGAAGCCAGTCGTCGGCTGTTCTTCATTTCACCATAGAGGTAGAAAACATTAGCCAGTCGCTCTTCGTCATAGCGGTTGACCACGTCGGCGGCGGTCATCCCCGCTCTGCCATTCATGCGCATATCAAGCGGTGCATCGAAGCGGAATGAGAAACCACGTTCTTCTGCATCAAAGTGATGGCTCGACACACCGAGGTCAGCCAAAAGACCGTCTACTCCCTCAACTCCGTAATAGCGCATCCAGTTCGAAAGATAACGGAAATTGCTGCGCACAAAGGTGAAATTGGAAACATCACCGGGTACATTCTGTTCTGCATCTGCATCCTGATCGAAACTATACAAGTGGCCTTCGGGAGCGAGGTGGCGTAAGATTTCACGGCTATGACCGCCGCCGCCAAAGGTTACATCAACATAAGTGCCTGCCGGATGGATATCCAAACCGGCCATGCATTCGTGCAGGAGTACTGGAATATGATACATGAAACGGGGAATATAGAGAATAGAGAAATTATAACGCAACATCGCTCTACGAGTCAAGATGGCCTGACTGAAATCAGTCTAACCTTTGCGGTGAATCAGAAGGAAGATTCCGCTCACGAAATCAGAGACGCGATGCAAAAGTCTGACACCTCTTATAAAGAGAGAAACTCTCATATACAACTACTTGGCAGTGTCTGGCACAGTCTGAGCACATCGACCTGCGCTTAGAGCGTTCAAAAGTACTGCTTTTCAATCACATTCCTCTACTTTACCGAAGCAAAATCGATAATTGAGTGATGCAAGATGAACGGACGGTTTCGATATTTCAACAACCATCTCGAGTGATTATCCTGTAGTTTGCGCTGACTGAAGCCAACACCTGGACGGGAAGCAGGGTACGAGGCTATACATACGCTATTCCCCAGCACATCTTCTCACGAAAAAAAGGTCGTATCGTTACTCTAAACAGAGTTTGATACGACCTATATTTCTTTATTGTTATCACTGCCAGTTGACCGTATAATGGGGTTGTGCAGCCTCTCTGGCTGGTATTGGCCGGAAGGGCAATGTGCGCCAATGAAATCACCACGCACAACAGGCTGTGGTCTTTGAGTCAAGACTCATCGCACTCCGCACACCTCTTACACTGTCTGGCTGTCAAGAACCGCTGTTCCTGGAAGAGAGCAAAGGGGCTTAGTGAATCAACTTCTCCTTCAGCTTAGCCAACATGTCTACCGTCATGGCATCGAGATCATACTCAGGCTTCCAATCCCATTCCTGACGAGCACAAATGTCCTCGAGGCTGTTAGGCCAAGAGTCTGCATTGGCTTGCTTCAAGGGGTCTACCTGGTATTCCATCTCAAATTCGGGCTTATACTTGCGAATAGCAGCGAGTACACCTTCGGGGTCGAAGCTCATGGCTGCGATGTTGAAAGCGTTACGGTGGATCAAACGAGTTGGATCAGCTTCCATCAACTCGACACAAGCGCGAAGAGCGTCGGGCATGTACATCATGTCCATGTAAGTACCCTTACCAATGGGGCAAACGAACTTTTCACCACGTACGGCACTGTAATAAATGTCGCAAGCGTAGTCAGTCGTACCACCGCCCGGAGGAGTTACGTAAGAAATCAAACCCGGGAAGCGAACGGCACGAGTATCTACGCCGTACTTACGATAGTAGTAGTCAGAAAGCAACTCTGTCGTCACCTTAGAAACACCGTAGATGGTGCGGGGACGTTGAATCGTGTCCTGCGGAGTATGATCGGCCGGCGTTTCGGGACCGAAAGAACCGATAGAACTGGGCGTGAACACAGCGCATTCGTGTTCGCGAGCTACCTCCAATACATTCCACAAACCGTCGATACCGATTTTCCAAGCCAACTGAGGACGACCTTCAGCTACGACACTCAGCAAAGCAGCGAGGTTATAAATCGTATCTACACGATGCTTCAAGACTACGGAAGCAATCTGTTCGCCGTTCGTTACATCGCAGATTTCATACGGACCGCTATCACGCAGTTCACCTTGAGGTTGCGCACTGGGAATATAACCACAAACCACGTGATCGTTGCCGTAGATACTACGCAACTTCATAGTGAGCTCAGAACCGATCTGTCCTGTAGCACCGATAATGAGAATATTTTTCATTATGTGAGTAAGATATTATAGATGTAGAAATAGTAACCTATATTCAAGCCGAGAGGTCGTGCCCCGAATCCTGCTGCGTAGTCATACGGACAAGGTGTAATTGAGAAAAATCTATGATAACACATTCGCCATTACACACGCTTTGGGCAGAAAGGCACTACGAAACGCGACAAAGTTACGGCAAGGCGGTCGGTAAGCAAAGCGTTTCGGAACTTTTCTTTCAACTGTAACCTTTGACAGGAAGCTACCACGAGGAATGCTCCTGCATGAACTCCTTGACAGAATGAAATGAAAAGAACAATAATCAAAGAGACAAAAAACAGTTGTACCAATAAAAGTGCGGAGCTTCACCCACGCTTTGCAAAAAAAGAAGTTACTTTGCACAACCTTACATATGAAGAGGGATTTCCCCTACTCCAAAAACAACTATTTTAAACCCCATAAATACAATAATCCATGTACGGTAAATTCCAAGCTCATCTCCAGAAAGAATTGGAGGACATCAAGCAGGCTGGTCTGTACAAGCAGGAACGCCTCATCGAGGGTCCGCAACAGGCTGCTATCCAAGTAAAAGGTCAAGAAGTGCTCAACTTCTGTGCCAACAACTACCTCGGACTGTCTAACCATCCCCGCCTCATCCAGGCTGCCAAGGATATGATGGATCGCCGCGGTTACGGTATGTCGTCTGTACGCTTCATCTGTGGTACGCAAGACATGCACAAAGAGCTTGAAGCTGCCATCTCTGACTACTTCAAGACGGAAGACACGATTCTCTACGCTGCTTGCTTCGACGCAAACGGTGGTGTGTTCGAACCGCTCCTCACGGCTGACGATGCCATCATCTCCGATGCCCTCAACCACGCTTCTATCATTGACGGCGTGCGTCTTTGCAAGGCTAAGCGCTACCGCTATGCCAACGCTGACATGGAAGACCTCGAACGTCAGCTCCAGGCTGCTCAGGAACAGCGTTTCCGCATCATCGTAACGGATGGTGTCTTCTCTATGGACGGTAACGTGGCTCCGATGGACAAAATCTGTGACCTCGCCGAGAAGTACGATGCCCTCGTAATGGTCGACGAAAGCCACTCCGCAGGTGTAGTTGGTGCTACGGGTCACGGTGTCAGCGAGTTCTTCAATACTTACGACCGCGTAGACATTTATACCGGTACACTCGGCAAGGCTTTCGGTGGTGCTATGGGTGGATTTACCACGGGTAAGAAGGAAATCATCGACATGCTCCGTCAGCGCAGTCGTCCCTACCTCTTCTCTAACTCTGTAGCTCCCGCGATTGTTGGTGCCGCTCTCGAAACCTTCAAGATTCTGAAGGAGAGCAATGCAATCCACGACAAGCTCGTTGAAAACGTAACTTACTTCCGCGAGAAGATGTTGGCTGCCGGCTTCGATATCAAGCCGACCCAGAGTGCCATCTGCGCTGTGATGCTCTACGACGCTAAGCTCTCACAGGTTTACGCTCAGAAGATGCAGGAAGAAGGTATTTACGTAACGGGCTTCTACTACCCCGTCGTTCCGAAGGATCAGGCTCGTATCCGCGTACAGATTTCTGCAGGTCACGAGCGCGAACACCTTGACAAGTGTATCGCTGCCTTCATCAAGGTGGGCAAGGAACTCGGTGTCTTGAAGTAATTCAAGCACTTCTCGCTAACGGATTCTGATTTTCTCTTGAATCCATTTATACGAGAGGCTGTATCGTCATTCAGACGGTACAGCCTCTCGTTCGTTTTCGCGATTAGGTGTGTTTGTGGGATACTATGTGCCATCTGAGGAGCAGGATGAATAGATTTATTCTTCTCATTTATTTCTATCTTCGTTTATTTTTTATTGCTGTCCGATAAAAGTCCAAATACAGTAATATTTGGAAAGGAGCATTGCACTCCTGCAATGCAGTTCCGCGACTTTGGAAATAGGCGTTGCACTCCTGCAATGCGGTTCCGCGACTTTGGGAAGGGGCATTGCACTACTGCAAAATGCTTCCGCAACTTTGGGAAGGGACATTGCACTTTTACAATGCGGTTCCGCGACTTTGGGGAAGGGCATTGCACTACTGCAATGTGGTTCCGCAACTTTGGGAAAGGGCATTGCACTTTTACAATGCGGTTCCGCGACTTTGGAAAGGGCCTTTGCACTTTTACAATGCGGTTCCGCGACTTTGGAAAGGGGCATTGCACTTTTACAATGCGGTTCCGCAACTTTGAAAAGGGGCATTGCACTTTTACAATGCGGTTCCGCGACTTTGGAAAGGGGCGTTGCACTTCTGCAATGCGGTTTCGCGACTTTGGAAAAGAGCGTTGCAGAAGTGCAATGCTACTTTCAGTCGCTACGCTCAGCAAGCAAATGGTGTTACGGAACAAGCATACAAAAAGGCCTGACACTGTAGCGATAGACACATCACACAGGTCAGACCTTAGCTGCAAGTCCCCTATTGTATTGAATAAGTCTGTGAGGAAGACATGCAGGTCTTCTACCTATGACGAACCGCAATAAACAAGGATACTAACTACACAAGCGGTTCGCACGTATCCCTTCGTTAAAACTTTTCCCTGTAGTTAACTAAGGGGATACTTAAAATTCGATTCCTAACCATATCCTGAAAGCATACCTGCTTAGGTCTATAGCTCATCGGAATCATTGCCTATTGAACTTGCCGCAAAGATAGAGGGGATTTCCCACCCGCAATTGTTCCATTTTAGTCCATTTCGCTATAAAATGTTTTGAGAAGGCTTTTTCTCTCTCACAGATTGCGTAGCTTTGTCCTAGCACAAGGAGCTAATAATCCTTTTGCCTTTCAGCTTGCGCCGCTGGTTCCGCTCAATGAATAACTAAGCGAAAAGAGGACTTTCGTCCTTAAACATTCCTCTCTGACCAGGTAGCGACATGCCCCGCGTAAGCTCCATCAATTGACTATCGCATCTCGTAGAAACTGCTCAACCAGCTGTTTCTACAAGTTTGTTTCCGCCACTATGACAAACAAAATACCCTCCCTTCTGACCCGAGTAGAAGAAACGCTTGGACAAAAGATTTGCACCCCCCGCGATTTTGATGCCCTGTCACAATCGATCTATACTTCTACCCACATACGCATCTCTTCCAGCACCCTGAAGCGTATGTGGGGATATGTGCACGATGTTCCCAATTACGCACCACGCAGTTACACCCTGCACGCCCTGGCACAATACATTGGCTACAAGGATTTCGACACGTTCTTGATGAATCTGGACGAAAGCAATGCGGAAGTTGACAGCGACTTTATCTGCAACCAGCAGCTTTGCACCGATAATTTACCCGTAAATACTCGTATCAGGCTACTTTGGGAGCCCAATCGCTGTCTGACCATTCGACTTCAAGAAAATGGCTTATTTATTATTGAGGAGTCTATCAACAGCAAACTCGCTGTCGGCGATACCTTCTGCTGTTCCCACTTCGTTTGGAACGAGCCGCTCTACCTCCACTCCCTGACGCATGGAGAGTTTAAGAATATCAGCTACGCATGCGGACGAAATGGCGGAATCAAATTTTACTTGATTTCAAATCAAGAAGAAGACATATAAGAGGAACTTGAAAAGATTCCTCTTCGTGTTTCGACCCCATTCCATCACGAACATCTATCCCCCTCACCCACATACTATAACAATCCACTCGCTTCATGGACTCCTCCGATTTTATTACAGACGATTCGATAACCCAAGCCAGCAAAGACGAAGAGCTCATCCCACTGACAGACCGAGGCGGAACGTTGAATGCCTTCCTGCTTCGAAAAGAGGGAAAGAACTTTTTCCTCAAGAAACTCAAGCCTGAGTTTGTCCAAGACCAACGCTACCGCGAACTCTTTCGTAAGGAGTTTGACTTGGGACAAAGCTTAGACAATCCGCATTTCGTTAAGTACATCAGTCTTCAGGATGACGAAAAGGGAATGCAGATTATGATGGAGTACATACAGGGAGCTACCTTGGAACAAAAGTTGAAGGCAGCTCCCGAGTGGTTTCGCTCGCGCGCCCACCTGGATCGTTTCCTGTCTCAATTACTCAACGGACTGAATTACCTGCATGCCAAAGGCATTGTACATGCCGATCTCAAGCCGCAGAACATCATGTTGACACGCATCAACAACGATGTGAAAATCATTGATCTGGGCTTTGCCTATTCCGACAGCTACACGGTCTCAACGGGTTGTACCCTGCAGTTTGCGGCACCCGAACAGGCTCCCGACGGTAATCACAATCTGGACACGCGAACGGACATCTATGCCGTCGGTAAGATATTGGAGTACCTCGAACAACGAAGTGGAACGGATTTGCCGAAAGTATATGGTAAAATCAAGCAACGCTGTCTGCAACAGGCGAAGGAGAAACGATTTCAACACGTTGACGAGATTCTCCACTTGGTGCTCCGCCGCAAACGCCGCATCCGCAACTTGATCGCGACGGGTACGACCCTGCTTTTCCTCTTCATGCTGGGTTACTTCTATATCAACACCAGTACGGGACGCCAACGCTGGGAGTCCTTCAAGTGGACCATTTATCGCCCCAACTATGACTTTGAGTACAACTTGGTGTACTACAAATATCTGACACCCGAAAGGAATGCCTGCGAGGTGGTGGGAGGCCGAGTCAGCTTTAACGGTGCGGGCATGCAGGATGGCGACGACATTCGCATCACAGCGGAACACCAACCGGCGAATGGAGAAGTCTGTCGCACCGTTGCCATTGCCGACAGTGCTTTCTACCAGGGGAAAACCTTTACGAGCGTGTACCTGCCCGAAGGAATCGAACGAATCGGGACGCGTGCCTTTTCGGAATGCCCAGAGATTAACTTTATCAACGTGCCCTCATCGGTCCAAAAGATTGGCAATTATGCCTTTTCTGAGATGAACCACCTCATTTCCATCCGCTTGCCCCATACGCTGCGTGAGCTCTCTATTGGCATGCTGAGCGAATGTTTCGCGCTTGAATCGGTCCGTCTGCCCAAAGACGTCAAGGTTCTCCCGATGGACTTACTCGGCAGAGACACCATGTTGACCGAAGTGATTCTGCCCGACAGCCTCGAACGCATTGAACGGGGCGTCTTCTGGGAATGCCGCAACCTGACTCGCATCAGTCTCCCATCTACGCTGAAGTATATCGGAGAGTATGCCTTCTTCTACTGCACCAAGTTGCGCCACATTTATTGTCATGCCACCGAACCTCCCAAGGCACTCTATTCGTTTAAAAAGAATGAGAAAGCAATTCTCCATGTGCCTAAAGGAACGAAGAAACGCTATGAGCAGGCGAGCGATTGGAATCACCTGACGATTGTAGACAACTTGTAACCGCACGTAAGCGGACTGAACACCTTGTATGCTCCTTTATGGGACAAGTCAAGGACTTTTTACCCCAAAGTTTTGTACTTTTGCCAACCAATAAAAGGGAGGACAGACCTTATAAGATAGATAAGGCGTAAGGTTGAAGAAATGTCAGACTCTGTGACCGATTCTGCCAGCGGCAACCTTCCTCTTCCGAACTACTAAACTCCCCTTATTCTTATGTTAGAAATAAAGAATCTGCATGCCTCTGTAGAAGGCAAAGAAATATTGCGCGGCGTCAACCTTACGATTGGCGACGGCGAAGTACACGTACTGATGGGTCCGAACGGTTCGGGCAAGAGCACATTGAGTCACGTCTTGGTGGGCAACCCTAAATTTGAGGTGACGGAAGGTAGCATCACCTTTAACGGTAAGGACCTGTTGGCACTCTCACCCGAAGACCGCTCACACGAAGGAATCTTCATGTCCTTCCAGGCTCCGACCGAAATTCCGGGTGTTTCGATGACGAACTTCATGCGTGCCGCGCTCAATGCCAAACGCAAATACTTCGGACTGGAACCGATTCCGGCGGGTGAGTTCTTGAAACTGCTGAAGGAGAAACGTAAACTCGTGGGACTCGATGCGCACTTCATGAGTCGCGGCGTCAACGAGGGCTTCTCGGGTGGTGAACGCAAGCGCAACGAAATCTTTCAGATGGCGGTACTGGAACCCCTGTTCTCTATCTTGGACGAAACGGACTCAGGCCTGGATGTCGATGCGCTCCGTGTCGTAGCGGAAGGTTTCAACCTGTTGCGCACAGAGAAGACCAGCGCCATGGTCATCACACACTATCAGCGCATGTTGGACTACTTGAAACCGGACTTCGTTCACGTACTGGTCAACGGCCAAGTGGTCAAGGAGGGCACGGCTGAGCTGGGTTACGAAATCGAAGAAAAGGGATTTGACTGGATCAGAGAACAGCTGTAAGCACAGCTTTGAAGCTTGCTTGGGTGAACTGGTGACAAACCGCCGATGCCTCGCTGGGCGAAGGAGAACGGACAAAGAGGTCTGTTGCTCCTTGACAGACCGGCTTACACGCGTCGGCAACCACTGTGCAGCCCGAACCCTCGCCCGCTTGCTCTCCCCCTTTCAACCACCCGCTCCTGCATTTCACATTTCCCATCCTTCCTATCGCATCACATAGGAACACAACGCCCATCCATTATGAACAGTCATCAACAATACCTTGACCTCTACGAGGCACATCAATCCCTGCTGGCACAGGGTAGTTGTGCCGCGCTCAACGCGCCGCGTGCGGAAGCCGCTCGGCTGCTCGCCCTTCAGGGCTTGCCCGGACGAAAGGTTGAGCGATACAAATATACTTCGGCTGAAGAGGCTTTTGCTCCCGACTATGGGATGAACCTCAAACGGCTGATGCCCAATGTCAACCCCTACGAAGCTTACAAGTGTAACGTGCCCAACCTCAGTACGTCACTCTTCTTCGTAGTCAACGATACGCCTTACCCTGCTCCCGCTTGTTCGCGCACCCTCTTGCCCGAGGGAGTCATCGTCGACAGTCTGTGCCACGTAGCCGCTACGCGTCCGGACTTGCTCGACCGATATTACAACCAAGCCGCAGCAACCGATCGCGATTTCCGCACCGGACACGACGGAGTCACGCTGCTCAACACGATGTTGGCACAGGACGGACTCTTCATCTACTTGCCGAAAGGCACAGAACTGAAGGCTCCCATTCAGGTAGTCAACGTCTCGGCAGCCCGTATGGACACACTGAGCATACGTCGTGTGCTGATTGTAGCCGAAGCGAACGTAAAGGGTTCAATCCTTTTCTGCGACCACGTAGAGGGAACTGCCCGCTACCAGACAACACAGGTGGTCGAAGTCTTTGCGGGAACAGACTCCCAACTCAATCTGTACAGCATTGAGGAGACCCACTCTAACAATACACGCTTCTCTACGCTCTATGCAGAGTGTGAAGCCCGTAGCCAAGTGAGTGTGGACGGCATTACGCTGACCTGCGGCCAGAGCCGCAACCGCATCGACGTACGCTTGAAGGGCGAAGAGGCGAAGGCGGAGCTTTACGGTGCCGTGATTGCCGATGCCGAGCAGCGCGTAGACCACAATCTGCTGGTGGAACACCTCGTACCGAAGTGTACCAGCGAAATGCTTTATAAATATGTGCTCGACAGTAAGAGTACAGGTGCCTTTGCGGGCAAGGTCTATGTGGCTCCCGGTGCACAGCAAACGGCTTCGCTCCAGACAAATGCCAACCTCTGTGCATCAGACGATGCCCGTGCTTACTCCCAGCCAATGCTCGAAATTTATGCGGACGACGTGAAGTGTAACCACGGCAGTACGGTGGGTAAGCTCGACGAAACTGCGCTCTTCTATATGCGTCAGCGCGGCATTCCCGAATCGGAAGCCCGTCTGCTCTTGCAGCACGCCTTCGTGAACGAGGTGTTGCGCCACGTACAGATTCCGCATCTCTACGAACGACTTTCGCACTTGGTCGAACTGCGTTTTCAGGGCGAACTCAACCGTTGCAAAGGTTGCAAGATGTGTAAATCGCCCGCTGAAGACTGAACCAAGTAAACCGCTCTGTGTGGAAGGTGGAGGAGATAAAGTAGGCCGGAAACGAGAAGTTTCTTTACTATTGACGAATCTCCCGGTATTTCTCCCCCACCCTCCACCTCTTCACGGTTCAACACAGTGGCTTCACCACTCCTCCACTTTCCACCATCCACTTACAATCCTCTCCCTCTCTCATGTACAATCTTTCTCAAGTGCGCCAGGATTTTCCCATCCTGAGCCGTGAAGTTTATAAGCGACCGCTGGTCTATCTGGACAATGCGGCCACGACCCAAAAGCCCCGCCCGGTAGTCGAAGCCATGACGGAGGAATACTATTCGGTCAATGCCAATGTACACCGAGGGGTACATTACCTCTCTCAGCAAGCAACCGACCTCCACGAGGCGGCACGCGAGGCTGTACGCGCCTTTATCCATGCTCGCTCTACGGCTGAAATCATCTTTACGCGCGGAACAACCGAAAGCCTCAACTTGGTGGCTTCCTCGTATGGACAGGCATTCCTGCGCGAAGGTGACGAGGTAATCGTAACGGTCATGGAACATCACAGCGACATTGTACCCTGGCAGCTACTGCGCGACCGTACGGGCATTGTGCTCAAAGTGGTCCCGATGAGCGACGAAGGTGTTCTCGACCTCGAAGCTTACGAGAAGTTGTTCACGCCACGTACTAAATTGGTCTGCGCAGTCCATGTGAGCAATGTGCTGGGCACGGTCAATCCGGTACGCGAGATGGCTGCCACGGCGCACGCACACGGTGCACACTTCTTGGTTGATGCCGCACAGAGTGTTCCCCACTTCCCGGTGGATGTGCAACAGCTGGACTGTGATTTTCTGGTCTTCTCAGGTCACAAAATTTACGGTCCCACGGGCATCGGTGTACTCTATGGCAAGGAGGAACTGCTCGAACAAATGCCTCCCTACCAGGGCGGCGGCGAAATGATTGCGCGCGTGACCTTCGAACATACTACTTACGAACGCCTTCCCTTCAAGTTTGAAGCCGGAACTCCTGATTACGTGGCAACACACGGTCTGACGGCCGCCCTAAACTATGTGAGCCAACTGGGCATGGAGCAAATCCATGAGCACGAACAGGAATTGACGCGCTACGCTATGGAGCAGATGGCGCAAATTCCCGGAATGAAGCTATACGGTACGGCTCCGGGAAAAGATGCGGTCGTTGCCTTCAATGTGGGAGACATCCATCCGCTCGACCTCGGTACCTTGCTCGACCGACTGGGCATCGCCATCCGCACCGGACATCACTGTGCCCAACCACTCATGGCGCGGTGCGGCGTAGAGGGCATGGCTCGCGCCTCCTTTGCCTTGTACACGACGCGTGAGGAAATCGATGCGCTCGTGGCAGGTATTGACCGCGTGAGAAAGATGTTCTAAAAGAAACAACTCAGCATATCTGCATCGACAAGGAAGCACATTATCCCCCTCACTTTCTATCCCTATGGCAGGCAAAGAGGAAGAACCTTCTAACCTCCCATACCAATAATCGAGAAAGGAGCTGAACCTCTAACCTCTTAATCTTTAACCCTACATAAAAACAATTTTGCTCATGTATCAATCTAACCTTCTCCTCACGACCACTCCCTCGGTTGAGGGACGTCCCATTCGTCAGTACCACGGTATTGTGACATCTGAAACGATTATTGGTGCCAACGTCATCAAAGACTTCTTTGCTGGAATGAGCGACTTCTTCGGCGGTCGTTCGGGAGCTTACGAGGAAGTTTTGGTCAAAGCCAAGGAAACTGCACTGAAAGAACTCAGCGAACGTGCTCAGCAAATGGGAGCGAATGCTGTAGTGGGTGTAGACTTGGATTATGAAACGGTGGGCTCTGGCGGTTCGATGCTGATGGTCGTTGCCAGCGGTACGGCTGTGACCATCTAAACTACGCACGATTTACAGTTACGAACGGAAGTAACCTCTGAAGCACCTATCAGTAACGATTGCTAATGAGGCACTGAGGTTGTACGGTCGCGGCATGACGCGACCCAAAGCAGAAGTAAAATGCTTTCGCTGAATCAGTATGTGTAACCCAAGCAGAAGTAACTTCCTTTGCTAATTAGGTTATGCATACTATGGAGTCGCGGCATGCGCGACCGTACCACACATACGTATCCCAAAGCAGAAATACTTTCCTTCGCGAAATAGGCAGTTAAGCACGCAGGCGGTCTATCCCTATACGCAGGCATTGCTTTTCGTCCCTCCTTATATATAAGTCTATGCTTTCCCCTCTTTATAATTCTGAAGGCCTTATCGAGGCAGGTTGCGACGAGGCAGGTCGTGGTTGTTTGGCGGGCAGTGTCTATGCCGCCGCCGTCATCTTGCCTCCCGACTACGAGAACCCTCGGCTAAACGATTCCAAACAGCTCACAGCGAAGCGAAGATATGCTTTGCGCGAAGAAATCGAACGCGATGCGTTGGCGTGGGCTATTGGCGTGGTGACTCCCGAGGAAATTGACGAAATCAACATTCTCAATGCTTCCATACTGGCTATGCACCGCGCGGTAGATAGACTTAAAGTTAAGCCAGGCTTCTTGATTATCGACGGTAACCGTTTTAAGCCCTACCCCAACGTGCCGCATCAGACCATCGTGAAGGGGGATGCCAAATACTTATCGATTGCAGCCGCTTCGATACTGGCAAAAACGTATCGCGACGATTACATGCTCGAACTGCACAAGGAGTTTCCCTTCTACGGTTGGGATCGCAACGCGGGCTACCCAACCAAGGCGCACCGCGCGGGTATTCTCGCACACGGCATCACCCCTTATCATCGGCGAAGCTTTGGCGGACTGGGCGAACAACAACTTCCCTTTCCCGAAGAGGAGGCATGAAGCCAAACGGGAATGGTTTATGAACAAGTCGTGAAGCATATCCCCACGGACTAGTAAGGTACGGGAGCGCATGGGTGCGTTCCCGCTTTTTTTTCCTACTTTTGCACGCAAAATAATAACATAGCTATGCAAAAGAACTTAGTAATCGTAGAGTCTCCTGCCAAAGCCAAGACTATCGAGAAGTTTCTCGGTTCTGATTTCAAGGTGATGTCGAGCTACGGCCACATCCGTGACTTGAAAAAGAAAAACTTTGGGGTTGACCTCGAAACGTTCGATCCACAATATGAGATTCCCGCTGACAAGAAACATGTAGTCAGCGAACTGCGCGCCCAAGCGAAAAAGGTAGAAGCCGTTTGGTTAGCATCCGATGAGGACCGCGAAGGAGAAGCCATCTCTTGGCACCTCGCGGAAGTTCTTGGTTTAGACCCGAAGGAAACACGTCGTATCGTTTTTCACGAAATTACCAAGCCTGCAATCTTAGCCGCTATCGAAAATCCCCGTCATATCGACTTGAACTTGGTTGATGCGCAGCAGGCACGCCGTGTGCTCGACCGCTTGGTGGGCTTTAAATTGTCGCCGGTACTTTGGCGCAAGGTGAGACCGAGTCTTTCGGCTGGCCGAGTACAAAGTGTGGCGGTGCGCTTGATTGTAGAACGTGAACGCGAAATCAATGCCTTCCGTGCGGAAGACTGTTTCCGCGTGACGGCACTGTTTGAAGTTCCATCAGCAAAGGGTCCGGCACAGCTTAAGGCAGAATTGAACCGCCGCTTCCCGACCCAAGAGGCTGCAGAGGCTTTCCTGCAAAGCTGTAAAGGGGCTGATTTCACCATCGAACAGATTGCTACCCGTCCGGCCAAACGTACACCGGCTCCTCCCTTTACGACGTCGACCCTGCAACAGGAAGCGGCTCGCAAATTGGGCTTCTCGGTGGCAATGACAATGCGTGTGGCCCAGGGATTATATGAGTCGGGACTCATTACTTATATGCGTACGGACTCGATGAACCTTTCGGACCTCTGCCTGAACAGTTGTGCGCAGGTGATTGAGCAACTAATTGGGAAGGAATATCATCAACAGCGCGCTTACCATACGCGTGCCAAAGGTGCACAGGAAGCGCACGAAGCCATTCGTCCGACGGACATGAGCCGCCAAAAGATTTCGGGTACGGCACAGGAACAACGCCTCTACGAACTTATTTGGAAACGTACGCTGGCTTGCCAGATGGCTGATGCCAAACTGGAAAAAACCACGGTGGGTATCTCGGTGACGGGACGCGAAGAAATGTTTCAGGCATTGGGCGAAGTCATCCGCTTCGATGGTTTCTTGAAAGTATACCGCGAAAGCTTGGGCGATGAGGATAACAACGCTACGGCTGCGGAGGAAACAGGCCTGCTGCCCGAAATGCACGAAGGCGAACAGCTGAAGCGTTTGACCGTACAGGCTCAACAACGCTTTACGCAACAACCGCCTCGTTACACGGAAGCATCACTCGTACACAAGCTCGAGGAATTGGGCATCGGCCGTCCGTCAACCTACGCTCCTACGATTTCGACCATTCAGCAACGCGAGTACGTAAAGAAGGGGGACCGCGAGGGTACGCCCCGTCCGTACTTGCAACTCACACTCGACGGCGAGCAAATAGTCACGCAGACGCTGACTGAGAATGTTGGCAGCGACCGTGGCAAACTGACTCCGACAGATACCGGATTGGTAGTGAACGACTTCCTCATGGAGTACTTCCCTGAGATTATGGACTACAACTTCACGGCCAATGTGGAGAAGCAATTTGACGAAGTGGCAGAAGGTAAGCAAGACTGGCACAAACTGCTTCGTGACTTCTACCAAGACTTTGACCCGCAAGTAGAACGTACGCTCAACGAGAAAACGGAACACCGTGTGGGTGAACGCACATTGGGCAACGACCCGAAAACGGGTAAGGTGGTCAGTGTTAAGATAGGCCGCTACGGTCCGGTCGTTCAGTTAGGCGAGACGAGCAACGAGGAAAAGCCTACTTTTGCTAATCTCGCACCGGGTCAGAGCATCGAAACCCTTACACTCGAAGAGGCACTGGAGCTTTTCAAACTGCCACGCATCTTGGGCGAATTCGAAGAGCTGCCGGTCAAGGCTAATTCGGGACGATTCGGTCCTTACGTGCAACTGGGCAAACTCTTTGTGTCGATTCCGAAGGGAGAAGACCCGATGAGCATTACCTTGGAGCGTGCCATCGAGCTGATCAAGCTGAAGCGCGAAGCCGAGGAACGCAGCCACTTGAAGCAATTTGAAGAGGAACCCGACTTGGAAATTCGCGCCGGACGATGGGGACCGTACATTGCTTACGCAGGCAAGAACTACAAGATTCCCAAGAAGGATGCCGAAAGAGCTGCCGAACTGACGCTTGAGGAATGCAAAGCACTCATTGAGGCGGAACAGAAGAAGCCTGCCCGTACGAGAAGAACAACCAAGAAATAAATCCTAACTATCTATCGCGTGCGAAGCATCATCTTAGTAGGCTACATGTGTGTCGGGAAGACCACAGTAGGCAAGGCGCTGGCAAAGGAATTGAACTGTAACTTCTATGACCTCGACTGGTATATCGAAGAACGGTTTCATACGAAGGTCAACCGGATATTCGCCGAGGAAGGCGAACAACGCTTTCGGGACTTGGAACGACGGATGCTACGAGAGGTGGCAGCCTTTGAAGACATCGTTTTGTCCTGCGGAGGAGGTACACCTTGTTACTTCGACAACATGGAGTACATGAATTCCGTGGGCGAGACTTTCTACCTCAAGGCTTCACCCGAGACCATCCTGCAACACTTGGCACTCAGCCGGGGTGAACGCCCGCTACTCAAGGGGAAAAGTCCGGAAGAGTTGCGCGAGTTTATCGTGAAGCAACTCGACGAACGAATCCCGTTCTACGAACAAGCACGCCATCACATAGACGTGAACGTATTGGACGATTTTGACAAGATCGGTTACGTGGTCAATGATATAATGAAATATTTAAACGATTAGCCATCAATGCGAAAATGGAGAATTGAAGATTCCGAAGAACTCTACAACATCAAAGGTTGGGGAGTGAATTACTTCGGCATCAATGAAAAGGGACACGCATACGTGTCGCCCCGCAAGGACGGTGTTAAGGTGGACTTGAAGGAAATCGTCGACGAACTCAATTCGCGCGACATCACAGCTCCTGTACTGCTCCGTTTCCCCGACATTCTTGACAACCGGATTGAGAAAACATCCGACTGTTTCAACCGTGCCGCCGAAGAGTATGACTACAAGGCTGAGCATTTCATCATCTACCCTATTAAGGTAAACCAAATGCGTCCGGTCGTGGAGGAAATTATCAGCCACGGCAAAAAGTATAACCTCGGTCTGGAAGCGGGCTCGAAGCCTGAACTTCATGCGGTACTTGCGACCAATATGGATTCAGACAGCTTGATTATCTGTAACGGTCACAAGGACCAGAACTTTATCGAGCTGGCTCTTCTCGCACAGAAGATGGGTAAACGCGTTTTCCTCGTGGTCGAGAAGTTACCAGAGTTGATTACCATTGCTCAAACAGCTGAGAAGATTGGCGTGCGTCCGAACCTCGGTATCCGCATCAAACTCGCTGCTTCGGGTACGGGTAAGTGGCAGGAGAGCGGCGGTGACGCTTCGAAGTTTGGTCTGAACTCCTCTGAATTGCTCCAGGCACTTCAGAAGCTCGACGAAATGGGACTGCGTGACTGCTTGAAGCTGATTCACTTCCACATTGGTTCACAAATCACGAAAATCCGCCGTATCTCCACGGCGTTACGCGAAGCAGCACAGTTCTACGTGCAACTTCACGCCATGGGCTTCAAGATTGAGTTTGTTGACTGCGGTGGTGGCTTGGGTGTAGACTATGACGGTACGCGTTCAAGCAACTCGGAAAGCTCGGTCAACTATTCCATCCAGGAATATGTCAATGACTGCGTTTACACCTTCGTTGATGCGGCCAATAAAAACAACATTCCTCATCCCAACCTGATTACAGAAGGCGGTCGTTCGCTGACAGCCCATCACTCCGTGCTGATTGTCGATGTCATTGAGAGTGTAAGCATGCCGCACATGGACGAAGATTTCCACGCTTCGGAAGTGGACCACCAGTTGGTACGCGACTTGACGGAAATTTGGGATAAGCTCTCTACGCGCTCAATGCTGGAGGACTGGCACGACGCGCAGGACATTCGCGACGAGGCACTCGACCTCTTCCGCCACGGTATCATTGACTTGAAGACGCGTGCGCAGATTGAAAGTCTCTATTGGAGCATTTCGCACGAAATAAGTGAATTGGTTCATCACCAAAAGCACGTGCCAGACGAATTGCGCTCGTTGGACAAGACGATGTCGGACAAGTATTTCTGCAACTTCTCCCTCTTCCAGTCGCTGCCCGACTCTTGGGGTATTGACCAACTCTTCCCCATCATGCCGATTCAGCGTCTCTGTGAGAAGCCTACCCGCTCTGCAACCTTGCAGGACATCACTTGCGACTCGGACGGTAAGATTACGGCTTACGTAAACTACAATCAGCAAACGTCTTACTTGCCGCTCCACCCCATCAAACCGGGGGAACATTACTACGTAGGTGTGTTCCTCGTTGGTGCCTACCAGGAGATTCTTGGCAACATGCACAATCTCTTTGGTGACACGAATGCCGTGCACATCACGGTCGACGAAGACGGTTACAGCATCGATAAGACCATCGACGGAGAGACTATTGCCGATGTCTTGGAATATGTGCAATACGACCCGAAGCGTCTGGTGCGTCGCCTCGAATCGTGGGTAAGCAAGGCAGTAAAGGAAAACCGTATTACCATCGAGGAAGGTAAGGAGTTCATCTCTAACTACCGCTCGGGTCTTTACGGCAGTACGTATCTGGAATAAAGCTTTTCCTCAAACAGGAAAGCTGGAAATGAAGAAAGGAGCATCCTAAGCTAAACTTGGGATGCTCCTTCTGTTTTCACTCGATTCAAACGCCCCGCGGGCAATGGGAACAGGGTGGAGAAGGCTCAAAACACAAGCCTTCGGAAACAAAAGAGGGTGTGCCGGCATCACAGCGGGCACACCCTCTTGGTTTATTCAGCTATGCTGAGAGTGGATTTAGCAAACCTTCTCGAGCTTCTTGAGAATCGCAAAGATGAAGACAGCTGAAACAAGGCAAAGTACGATGAGCAACCCCCATACGATGGTCAATGCCTGGTCGCCCCAAATCATGGCGGGAACAGATGTCAACAAGTTACCGATGGCAGTAGCTACAAACCAGCCACCCATCATCATACCCTTCATCTTGGGAGGTGCAACCTTAGAAACGAAGCTAATACCCATCGGTGAAAGGAACAATTCAGCGAAAGTCAATACCAAATAGGTGCTTACCAACCAGTTGGCTGACACACGCGTTACCGTTTCACCTGCTGCAATACCTGCTGCCTGTACATTCGGCGTAGCAAGTCCCTGGCTACCTGCTGCAATCACCAAGAAACCGATAGCGGCAATCAACATACCGAGTCCAATCTTCTTGGGAGCTGAAGGTTCTGCGTTACGCATGGCCAACATACCAAAGAAAGCCAACGATACCGGCGTCAGTGCTACTACAAAGAAGGGGTTGAACTGCTGGAAGATGGGAGCAGTTACTTCCGTAATAGCAGGAAGGTTGAGGTACATGGCATAGAGAACGGCTGCAACACCACCTAATACGGCCAATGAAATAATCTTACCCTTACCCGTCTTAGACTGGAAGAGTGAGAAAGCGGCATACACACCGATGATAACCAACACGAGGTTCCAAACGTTGAACATCATGCTTTGCACACCCGTAGATTCCGTCTGAACGTAGTCGCGAGCAAAATAAGTCAGCGTCAAACCGTTCTGGTGGAAGGCCATCCAGAAGAAGATAACCACTGCGAATACCAGGCAGAGGGCTACCACACGTTCCTTCGTCTGTGCAGGTGTCAGTTCTTCTTCGTGCGTCTCAGCCTTGGCCACTTCCTTCTTCTTATCGGTCAATACCTCTGCAAAGGTCGGACGGCCTAAGTAATAAATGGCCATTGAAATAATCAACGAAAGACAAGCTACGCCAAAAGCATAGTGGTAAGACTCTGCAGGAGTTGCTCCCATATTCTTCTGTGCCCAGTCCATGATAGCAACGGCAGCTGAAGGTGCAAAGAGTGCACCAATGTTGATGGCCATATAGAAGATAGAGAATGCAGAGTCACGCTTGGCTTCGTAACGAGGGTTGTCATAGAGGTTACCTACCATTACCTGCAAGTTACCCTTAAACAAACCCGTACCCAAGGATACGAGTGCCAATGCACCAAACATACAGCCGTAAGCGAATACGCCTGTTCCGGCGGGAACCGAAAGCAATACGTAACCCAGGAACATGACTACGATACCCAACGTTACCATCTTGCTATAACCGAACTTATCAGCGAGAATACCGCCAATGAACGGAAGGAAGTAGACGAACATCAAGAATGTAGAGTAAATA
>UQJC01000026.1 GCA_900541335.1 uncultured Prevotella sp. | reverse complement strand
ATCGGAAACTATGCCGCCATCGATGTTCATATTCGCATGGATGGAAGTACCCCCCTCGCTGAAGCGCACCAAGCAACCCGAGAGATCGAACAGAAGCTTCGCCAGCATTTCGGAACGAGCACGTTTATCAACATCCACGTCGAACCGACAAAATAAGTGCGTACGGCTACGCTGCCCACATCAATTGCAGCAATCCTCCTACTGCTTAACACGGAGAAAGGCAAGGATTAATTCGAAGAGGATATGTAACTTTGCCCCTCGTAAACAACAAAACAATCCCTTCTATGACAACAAATAGCCATAACCCCAACGAGGAAGCACTGGTCGTGGACGGCCACAAGCTCTCGATTGAAGAATATCTAAACCAAGACGAGAAGAAGGATTTGCTCCGCCTGCTCACTGCAGGATCGGTGGACGACGGTAAGTCTACCCTTATCGGCCGTTTGCTCTTTGACTCGAAGAAACTTTACGAGGATCAACTCTCAGCCCTCGAACGTGATTCCCAACGCGTGGGAAATGCGGGTGCTGGCCAAATTGACTATGCACTGCTCTGTGACGGTCTGAAGGCAGAACGCGAACAGGGTATTACCATTGACGTGGCTTACCGCTATTTCTCAACGAACAAGCGCAAATTTATTATTGCTGATACGCCGGGACACGAACAATATACGCGCAACATGATTACGGGTGGATCAACAGCCAACTTGGCTATTATCCTGGTCGATGCCCGTACCGGTGTCATCACCCAAACGCGTCGCCACACATTTCTCTGCTCTCTGCTCGGTATCAAACACATTGTACTGGCAGTCAACAAGATGGACCTGGTTGACTATCAGGAAGAAGTATTCCGCTCGATTGTCAAGGAGTTTGAGGCGTTTATCGCACCTTTCCAGATTCCCGATGTGCGCTGCATCCCCCTCTCAGCCCTCGAAGGCGATAACGTCGTGGAACGCAGCGAACGTACACCATGGTACGACGGACCGGCTTTATTGGAATTCCTCGAAACGGTACACTTGGGTAATGACCATAACTTGACGGACTTCCGCTACCCTGTACAGTATGTACTCCGTCCTGACTTGGATTTCCGTGGCTTCTGCGGTAAGATTGCTTCGGGCGTGATTCACCAGGGTGATGAAATCATGGCACTCCCCTCGGGCAAGCGTAGTCATGTAAAACGCATCGTGACATACGATGGAGACTTAGACTATGCTTTCCCGCCTCAATGCGTGACCTTGCAACTGGAGGACGAAATTGATATTTCACGCGGTGAAATGATTGTTCGCCCCGACAGTGTACCAACTTGCTCTCGCCACTTTGAAGCGATGTTGGTATGGATGGATGAACAACCCATGGACGTACGTAAGTCTTTCTACCTGAAACATACCACCAACACTTCGCGTTGCCGCATTGACCACTTTGCTTACAAAGTAGACGTCAATACGCTGGAACGCAGCGAGGTGGATCACTTGGAACTGAACGAAATCGGACGAGCTGTCATTGTGAGTTCGAAGGAACTCTTCTTTGATCCGTACAGCCAGAACAAATCAACCGGTGCTTTCATCTTGATTGACCCCATTACGAACAATACGTCGTGCGTGGGTATGATTATCGGAGAAGTGGCCGAAACGGATTTGCATACGGATGACGCCCTGCCTACACTCGACCTGCCGGCTCTCGGTATCGGTGCGGAACATTACGACGCAATTGACTGTGCTGTAAAGGCACTTTCGCGCCAAGGCATCGAAGTGAAGGTGAAGAAATAAGGCAGTTCTTTTTCTTTTCGGCAGACTGAGGTTACTCAACAGTCCGTTTCTTCGCCTTGGCGAAGCACATATTCACTGTATCAGCTCGATAAGTCAACGAGGTTAATGCCCCAGGGAACACACTTTATTTCCCTTTGTATGCCTCGGTTGACTTATCGAGCTTTCTTTTCTCCATACTTTTTACTTGGAACTACTAATTCTTCCCCGCTCATGTTCCGTCTTTATCTCCTCTTACTGCTGTTCCCCTTGCTGACTGGCTGCGAACTGATAGACTATCATCCTTACGACACCCGAACCCAAGGTAGTCATCACCTGACGAATCCCAACCTGAAACGCATCGAACAGACTTGTGCTGGAAAAACTAAAATCCGCTTTGCCCAAATCTCGGATACGCAACGCTGGTATGATGAAACCCGCGCGATGGTTGCTGACATCAATGCGCGAACGGACATCGACTTTGTTGTCCATTGCGGTGATATCAGTGACTTCGGTGTGACGAAGGAATTTGAATTACAACGCGATATTCTACAAAAGCTCCGCGTACCCTACGTAGTTCTGCTCGGGAACCACGATTGCCTCGGTACGGGAGCAGACACCTACCGTTACCTCTTTGGAGACCCGAATTTCTCCTTTACGGCAGGCAATACGCAATTTCTCTGCATCAATACCAACGCCTTCGAGTATGACTATTCCACCGCCGTACCCGACTTCGCTTACATCCGAAAGATACGCAGCGAACTGCCCCCGACCGTGACTCGCACAGTGGTAGCCATGCACGCACAACCGACTTCGGAACAGTTTAATAACAATGTGTCGAATGTATTTCAATATGAAATCAAGCAGTTTCCGGGACTTGCGTTCTGTCTCTGCGGACATGGTCACCAATTCCAAGTAAACGATCTCTTCGGTGACGGGGTGCTTTACTACGAATGCGCTTCGGCCAAACATCGGGAATATAGCATTTTCACACTCAACTCAGACGGTACTTATCAACATGAATTGGTTACTTATTAAAGTCTTTTGTCTCGGCTTAGTCTGTACGATCGGGCTGACGGCTCGGGCCGCTTCACCCGCCTTGCGCACAGATAGCCTCATCCGTGTGGAAGTAAACGATTCGATGGTGGTAACGCTTCCCGACAGTTTGATTCGTCAATTGGCAATCGGACTGGGCATGCGCGACAGTGTCTCCACAGACTCGCACCAACGTCGTCACGATACGCACCACAATTCAATCTATGAACGTCGCCGCCGCAAAAGGTTGGAGGGATGGATGAACCTTATTCCCAACCAAGCAACCTTGCAATTTGCTGGAAGCATCGGCTTACTCAATGCCGGACTGGGCTGGCACTACGGCCGAGGAGATCATTGGGAAACGGAATTGCTCATAGGCTTCGTGCCCCGTTACCATTCAGAACGCACGAAAGCGACCTTTACACTAAAGCAACGCTATGTGCCCTGGCACTGCCAACTGAATTCGCGTTGGACAATTCAACCACTGACAACAGGCATCGGGTTCAATACCATCTCAGGGGATGACTTCTGGAAGAATCTACCCGACCGCTACCCGCACCAATACTATGGATTCTCAACCAAGGTGCGTATTCATCTCTTCCTCGGTCAGCGGCTGCGCTACGCCATCCCTTACCGCCACCGTTTGCTGAACCAAGCTGTTTCGCTTTACTACGAATTCAGTACCTGCGACCTGTATCTCATCTCGAAAATAACTAACCGCCACTTCCCCTGGAAAGAAACGCTCTCATTGGCCTTTGGACTACGTTGGGAGATGTAGGAAAAGGGGAAAGATGGCCTATTCATTTGCATACAAAAACTCCGGAAGACACTGTTACAGCTGTCTTCCGGAATTTTCTATGGGGCTTCAGAACCAGTCAACTTAAAACTTTACTTCTTCATAAGGAATATCACCTAACTTCGCGGCACGCTTGCCAAAACCACTGCGATACATCTTACCGGCACGCAAAAGATAAATTTTGTCAGCACCCGAGAGTAAAAGGAGGTCGACAAAGGACTTCTGATAGGTCTCATAATTGTCGTGTACCGAGAAGTCCATGTGCACAACCTTGCCCGGAATCGTCACGACATAGGGCTTGCGTGCTTGGATATAGTGTAAGAAAGTCGTACTGTCGGAGGTGATGAGTACGCGGCTTTGCGGATGGGCCTGTTGATGAATCTCATCGACCTTGGCTACACAACGATCCATCAATTGCTGCCGTTCCTGATTGGAAAGAATGGCGAAACCACCCTCTTTAAAGTCACCCAACAGTTGTTGGAAACGGAATACCATGGCTACATAACCAGAGTGAGGAACGACCGAACCTTGCTCCAAAGCTTTCGCCAGTCGGGGAGCTGGACGGAAAAGTTCCTGAAAGTGCTGATGAAAATCAGCGTCATTCATCACCGTATTAGAATAGATATGCAATTGCTTGCCTGCATAGCGCTTGACATACTGGGACAGAGCCAAGTTGTGCAACTTGGCGGGCAACAATGCCGCTTGCAACATGATTGGATGTGACTCAGTAGGGTGATAAGTCAAACGATTATCGGGAAGCAGCCAATCAACTTGGTTGGGAGCTAAATAATCTTCTAACCGAAAAGGATAAACATGGTGGATATAGAACGGAATGCGATGGCGGCGACAAAAGCCATAAACCCCGGCGATGCCTCGAATACGATCGGACAAACCACCATGCAAACAACGCCCATCAATCATCATCACAATTTCCGTTTGATGAACGGTGCCTAAAGGAGCTGACTGCTGATAATAACGCTTCATCAGTACTTCTTCACGCAGGTGAAGGCGGGTATGCGAACTGAAAATATCGCGCAAACCAGAAATGTAACGGGTAATCTTATGCAACTTCATATTCTGCAATTAAGGCTTGAGTCAGGATTCAATCAGTTCGGGATGGCGAGCAAAGTAATCAGGAATAGTTGAATCGGACAATATGTGTCCTGTCTGACAGAGTTCCGCATACTGATTCTTACCTATAACGCGATCGTACTCTTGCTCCAACCGTCCGGCTTTATACAATTCGTAGAAATAACGCCAATGCCTTCCCCCGTGTTTACTCTTATTCTGCTCCAACTGCCGTCCGCCATTTTCCATTTTCTGAAGGAAATGAGCACGACCTCGCACAGTATAATGATAAACACGAACCTCACCATACGCACAACGACGGGGCAACATCGCCACCTTATGATTTCCCATAGCAATCTGCAAATAGCCTGCAGCCTTGTGCATGACCTTCTTGCGTTGCGGAGCAAAAACAGAATAAGGAGACAGATCGAAATTTTCTCCTTCACGCGTAGGCACAACGCGTTGATTCCACTGCCAAAAGGGCTTTCCCTCCTCAGGATATACTCCCCGTACTTCGCAATGAAGCACATTGACCGATAACGCAGAAACAGCCTGCTTCAGGCTACCCGAGGGCGCATACCACAGTTCGTCGGCATCGGCATTGATTATCCAATCGGCTCCATAACGGGTCTTAGCCAGCCACGCCATGCGATCTACCCAACGTTTTTGCTCATAATTGGTGGCCGTCTCGTGAATGACTTCCAAAATCCAGCCTTTCTCCTGGTAACGGCGAATAATCTCCGGTGTGCGGTCGGTTGAATTATTATCAGTTATCAAAAAGCCATCTACTCCCATCGAACGATGGAAGCGCAAATTAGCCTCCAACACGTCGGCTTCGTTTTTAACCAATAACGTCATCAGAATGCGCGGTTGACGAATGGGACGAAACGCACGAGGAGCTTCCCAAAGTGCAAAACCTATTTTTTTCAGAAGATGTGCTATCATAAGAAGGAGAAAGGGATAATGAATAGAGAGCAAGTAATCAGAACCAAAGATGAACTACACCTCACCTTATTGTTGCGGATCATACTGGTAACCATCTTGCAACGAACGATAATACTGCATCCAGTGGTAGCAACTTGCTGCATCGAAGCCACGTACTTCAGCATAAGCCTGCGCCAGCACTTGATGAAGATGCGGACCACCCGGTAAACGCTCGAAGTTACGACACCCAAATTTTAATCCGACACGCCCCAAGCGCATCCGATTAAGGTCAATGATTTCAACCTGGATTCGACCGCCTGCCTGTTTGCCGTACAGAATGTTTCCCCGACTGAAATCCTTATGCCAATAACCTAACTCATGCATACGAGCCGTAGCTTGCCCGATGGCAACCAGTATGGCATCGCGGTCGGAATGGTCAACAGGTAACTCCAACAGGTCTGCATAAGTATAAGGACAGGCTGAAAGGCGGCTGACATAAAAACTGTGAGCCAATCCACCCAGACCTCGCTGTTCGATGTAACCAATGGGTTGGGGAGAGCCTATACCCGCCTGACGGAAACGATCTGCATAAAGGTAAGAACGCTTTGCCTTCGAACCGCGTACGTAGGCATAGGCTAACCGATTGAGCCAATGCGGAACATGGAACGACTTAACCACAAACTGTTCACCACCATAACTTAACAACCGCAACTCATTTCGTCCCTGATGAATCACTTTGCCTTCTCCCTGTGCAAAACGTTCGGGAATTGAAGTCAGAAAGGAAAGCAAATAAGGAACATCGGGATGACACGTTACTCGGTAACTGGATGAAAAGAGGGTATACATTATTGTAAGAGAATAAGGGACTAAGAAGAGGGAAGAAACCACTATTTATTCATCAACGGGCACCCGAATCCAACCTTCGGGATAGATGTGAGGAGCTTCACGCCCCTGGAACCAACGCTCGGGTACTAAAACCAGTTTGTCGGGACGCGGATTAAGCCATGCCCCCCACCACGAAAAAGTACTGTTGCAAATGATGTGATGGCGACAACGACTCATCAACATCATATCCTGCCAACTATCTGCTCCCTGATTCCAATCGACAAACTGTGCCTGCGCCAATGGCAAGTTCTCCTTCACCCACTGTAAATCATCAGAAAACACATAATAATGAGCAGAAGGAAAACGACGCGCCATTTCAGCTAAAGCGTGACGATAATAAGGCAACTGACACACACAGCCCGAGAGTGCCCAATGCTTAGGTTGCAAATAATCGCCCCGACGGATGTGAATGGAAACGGCATGTTCATCGGCATCAATAATAGCTGCCATCGACCGACTCTTCGCATTGGCCCGTTGCAAATCAAAACGGAAGGTACGACGCACTTCATCCCGAATGTCTGCAAAATAACGTTCGGACTGGAAAAAACCTTTGAAATAAACAAAGGGAGTGCGATAAACCTTGCGAAAAGCCCAATCAGTAGAGTCTATGGATTGCTTGCGCTCATAAATCTTGCGAAAGAAAAGGAATTCAATCACCTTCTTGACAGCCTGATTGATGCAAAACTCTGTAGTAGGCAGACCAAATACGCGATGGAGTTCATACCCATGGTGCACATGATAATGTACCATGTCTGACAAATCAATACGTACACCAGGGAAGCTGTGACGCATCCGTAAATAAAAGGCATAAATAAAGAGTTGGTTGCCCAACCCTCCTGTCATCTTGATAAATCGCATACTTAGGAATAAGATAGAATGTAAAACCTGCTTTTAGCAAGAACGCGACAAAGATACGGAAAATGAACGGCGCAAACACCATTCTGCGACAGGAAGGCGGTGAATTACATAAGGTTTGCTCTCGTTTTACAAAATCATTTCCTGGGAACGTTTATTGGTCGAATGGAGATTTATCCATATTTTTGCAGCGATTTAAAGCAAAGAGTAACCTATCGAACCGTTTAGCATAGGTGTTTATATAAAGAATCGACCAAAATGAAAGCAAAAAGATTTCTCGCCTCTCTCGTTCTCCTATGTGGATTTGCAGGGATGGCATTCGCTCAGCTCCCCTCGGTGAAGCTGAAGGACATGAACGGTAAAGTAATTGACACCGCGAAGTTAAGCAATGATGGCAAGCCCTTTATCATCAGCTTCTTTGCTACTTGGTGCAAACCTTGCAACCGCGAGTTGAAGGCTATTCACGAAGTATACCCTGATTGGCAAGACGAAACGGGCGTACGCGTGATTGCCATCTCTATCGATGAAGCCCAAAACGCGCAGAAGGTGAAACCCCTCGTTGATGCCAACGGTTGGGAATACCAAGTACTGCTCGACCCGAACAGTGACTTCCGTCGTGCTATGGGTGTAAACATGATTCCTCACGTATTCGTAATCGATGGTGACGGCAAAGTGGCTGAAAGCCGCAGCGGTTACACAGAAGGTGGCGAACAACACCTCATCGAAAAAGTACGCGAACTGATTGAAAAGAAATAAGGCTGGTTCTATTAATTATTTCAGTTGATAAGTTGAAAGTTGAAGAGTTTATGTTGAAGAGAGACAAAGTCTAAGCGTTTAGACAGAAGAGCAATGCTTCTCTATCCACTTTGAAACTTACAAACCTTGAAACTGAAAGACTTAGAACAGAACCTCAGCAGACTCTTACCCGCCTCGTGGCGGAATACGTCCTTACAGAGAACTCCGCGAACTTCATTGCGAAGTTCTCTGTTTATTTGGGCGAAGCTAACACAGATCGCTTCCCCTCCTCCCATCCTCAACCACAACCTCACATGACTCACTTTACAAAGTACGCCGCTGTGGCGGCACTTGCGCTCACTACCGCTCTGCCTGTAAGTGCACAGGAAGAAGACGGAAAGAAGTTTACACTTCACGGTAGCGTGCAGAGCGATGTGCTCACTTTCCCCCAAGAAGACAATAAAATCGGCACAGGTACATATAAGGACGACTTCATGACCAATACCTACGCCGAGCTCCACCTGCTCAACAAATATTTCCAGGCAGGTGCACGCCTCGAATACCTCGACCATCCACTGCCCGGCTTTGAAAAGGATTTCAAGGGTTGGGGCTTGCCATACTTCTATGTGAAGGGCAACTACAAATGGGCGGAACTCACCTTGGGTGACTTCTATGACCAGTTTGGTTCGGGCTTGATTTTCCGTACCTACGAAGAGCGTTCACTCGGTGTGGATAACTCCTTGCGTGGTGGTCGCCTCACGCTGAAACCTTTCAAGGGAGTCAGCCTTAAGGTTTTGGGTGGTCAGCAACGTTACTACTGGCACCACCGCAACCTCGACAGCTGTTCACCTTGGACGTACGGCGGTGACTTGGAACTCAACGTGGACCAGTGGGTGAAAAAGATGGACGAAGCAGGTACACGCTTGACCCTCGGCTTCTCTGCCGTGAGCAACCATGCGGGCAAAGAGCCTGACCTCTACGTAAGCGGTACCACGGTCGGCAAGCCAGAAGGTGCTTACCAGCTGAAGATGCCAAAGAATGTCGGTGCCTTTGACGTACGTGCCAACTTGCAAACAGGCAACTACAACTTCCTCGCTGAATATGCATGGAAGAGCGAAGACCCCTCGGTTTCGAATGGCTATACTTATCATAAAGGCAAGACCCTCCTGCTCTCGGGTTCATACTCCAAGCGGGGCATGAGTGTCCTGCTCCAGGCCAAACGCAGCGAAGACATGGCGTTCCGTTCACGCCGCACCATCAATGCAGAGTCATCGGCCTGCTACATCAACCACCTGCCCGCCTTCGCCATGCAACACACTTACGCATTGGCGGCTCTCTATCCCTATGCCACGCAGATGACACCGGGTGAATGGGCTTTCCAGGCTGAATTGGGCTATAACTTCAAGCGCCGCACGGCACTGGGCGGTAAGTATGGTACAAACGTAAAGGTGAACTTCTCACACGTACGTGGCATTGACCAAACTTACGACCGCGAAACGGACAAAGAAATCGGCGGTAACGGAGCAGACTCGAAGTTCTTCAAGATGGGTCCGCAGACTTACTACCAGGATGTCAACGTGCAGTTGGAAAAGAAGTTTACGCGTCAGTTTAAGTTCAACTTCATGTACTCTTTCCAGCGTTACAACCAACAAGTGGTTGAAAACCATGGTAGTAATGCCATCAAGAGCCACATCTTCGTAGCGGAAGGTAAGTACCAGTTCTCCCCGAAGATTACCCTGCGCGGTGAGGCCCAATACCTCCACACGAAGCAAGACCAGGGCGACTGGTGGTACGGTTTGCTCGAGCTCTCGGTACTCCCCAACTTCATGTTTACCATCAGCGACCAGTTCAATGCCAACGTGCCGACTTACACGGCCGACGGTGCTGTTGACGAAAGCAAGGGTACGAACAAGGTACACTACCTCATGGGATCAGTTACCTTCACGCACAAGGCTCACCGTTTGCAGCTCAGCTATGGCAAGACACGTGCCGGCTTCAACTGTTCAGGTGGTGTTTGCCGCTTTGTACCCGCCTCCAAGGGGCTGCAGGCATCTTATTCCTTTAATTTCTAACCCTCACACACATTTATTTCCCTATGAATATCTCTCGCTTATCCCTTCTCCTCGCCTTCGCCGGCTTCGGACTGACTGCCTGCGACAATGTGGACGAAGGAGAACGTTTCGAAGGTCCACTCGACTTGGAAGAAGTGTTGGCCAAGTCTGAAAAGAATGTGCTGATTGAGGACTTTACGGGTCAGCGTTGCACCAACTGTCCGAATGCGGCGCAGAAAATTCACGAATTCCAGGAACAATACGGCAAAGACCGTGTCATTGCCGTTGCCATCCACGGGGGTGGCTTCGGCGTGGACGAAATAAAGCCCAACGGACAGCCCAACCCCAACGGACTGGCCAATGAGACGGGCAAGGATTACTATAACCGCTGGAACATCAAGGCACAACCCAAAGGGCTTGTCGACCGTAGTAGCAGCACAGACGGCGGTCTGGACCTCGACTTATGGCAAGGTGCGGTGGTTACGCGCTTCCTCAACGCGCTGACCCTGAAGGCGGATGTCGAAGTAGCCCGTGTAAACTACGATGCTGCAACCCGCAAGCTCGCTTTGGAAGTCAAGGTGGAAGGAAAAACTTCGGTGGCTGGCAATCTGCAAGTTTGGCTGACGGAAAGCAACATCGTCAAGCTTCAGGCGATGCCCGACGGCACGAACAACCGCAACTACGTACACAACCACGTGTTCCGCGCGTCTGTCAACGACCCTTATGGTGACCCGATGACGCTCGATGCTGACCAGGAACAAATCAAAACCTACGAATTTACCCTTAAGGAAGGTTGGGTACCCGAAGAAATGGCCATCGTAGCCTTCCTGTACAATTCAACCGACGGAGTTATCCAGGTAACGGAAGCTCCCGTCCTTTCAACTCAAAACTAAACAACCACTGCCCATTCAACCTTGTCCCCGAAGCTCTTCGGGGACGGAGGATTGAAAGCAAACTACTCATTTTAGAAACTCATAAACAACAAACAACCCTATGAAGAAATTTTTCTCACTCCTCGCTGTAGCACTCTGCAGCTTCACCTCTGTCCTCGCACAGGTTACGGTCAAAAACGGTGACCAAGTAATCAATGATGGCGACATCATTACGTACTACGCTACTGAGTCCATTGATGAATTTGAGGGTGATACAAGCGTTGTAGCCGGCCCCCAATTCGACCCTACCATCTGGCCTTCACAAGCTGGCAATCTAAGCATTACTGTAAATGCTCCCGACAATGCATTCGGTAAATTAAAATGGTGTGCCATCACCGGACAATGCGAAGTAATCAAGCAAAAAATTACCACTCGTTCTACTCAGACCGTTGTAGATTTCCCCATTCCTATGGAGTTGCATGCTGAGTTTAAGCCTGGTAAATACGACAGCTACGTAGTGAACGTTGAGTTAAAAAATGGACTGACTAGAATCATGTCTTTCTACATCAACTATGTCTATGATGCAGAACACGCTTCAGGCATCGCAGGCGTAACGGCCAACCAGGCACAGGTTGTCTTCACGGGCAGCGCGCTCAATTGCCAGTTCGCCAATGCAGCTTCTCGCACCGTTCAGGTATACAGCCTCGATGGCAAGCTCGTTAAGAGCGTAGCTACCAACCAGGCACAGGCTACCATCAGCCTCAACGACTTGCAGCAAGGTGTTTACGTGTACAGCGTAGCCGAAGGCGGTCAGAAGGTGAAGAGCGGTAAGGTGGTGCTTAAGTAACCCACAACTGACACAAAGACATTTTTATATAAGGAAACAGCCCAACCGGTGACTAACTGGTTGGGCTGTTTGCGTAAAAAAGATTTTGAGAAAAGCTCAAGCAGGAGAAAGTACGGTAGCAGGAAGTTGTACGGTCGCGGCATGCCGCGACCCAAAGCAGAAGTATCTATTTCCAGCTGAATTAAACGGCTCAAACCAATGAGTCGCGGCATGCCGCGACCGTACAACTTCTGCGACCGAATCCATGCCGCGTCCTAAAGCAGAAGCATCTATTTCCAGCTGAATTAAACGGCTCAAACCAATGGGTCGCGGCATGCCGCGACCGTACAACTTCTGGGATCGAATCCATGCCGCGACCCAAAGCAGAAGTTGCTCTTGTTGTGCCAAATCTTACGCTACGCTCACTTTTTCCACCTATTTCTTGGCAAAAAGAAGAGATTATAATTGGTTGCATGGAATATTGTAAATACCTTTGCCCGCAATTTTAAGAAAAATGTACGATTAGCGAATCGTTTTCCCCTTTGACAAAAACATATCTCCATAAAACAATATCTGCATGAAACAATTTCTACTCACTCTCGCAGCTGCCGCAGTACTTGGCGGTAGCGCGCAAGCTCAGACCCAATTGGTCGGAAGCAAGTTGCAGCGCAACGTGGAAATCGCTCCTTCCCTCAAGCTCAATGCCCCGGGCTTACAGCAGCTTGACTTGAAGAAACTTCCCTTCAAGGCAACCCTCGCTCAGCGCAATGCCCGCTACGACCACTCTGAACGCGACCCCAAGGAGCTCTCTTACCAGGTAACAGGTCAGGAAGTTCGTTTGGGTAATCTCGGTGGTCTCGGCCTGAACTGGGAAACGTTGAAGAGCCAGCTGGGCTGTGTAGGTTATGGCTACGCTCAAATTTTTACCAAAGATATGCTCAGCCGTTACGCGGGCAACACCATCACCCACATTGACTTTGCAGCCTGGATGGGCATTTACCAGGAAGGTATCGCCTTCATCATGGACTTAAATACAGGCCAGTTACTCTTCGAAGATAAAATAGCTGAAATTGCAACTCCGGTAATAGACAACGCAACGGGCATGGTAACATTCCAGCCCACTTCAGTTCCTTGCGACTATGTCATCACGGGTAAGGAAGCAGGCTTGCTGATTGGTTGGGTGGCTACTGGTAAGGCTGACCCCAAAGACCCCCTCTATAAGGATGCAGGCTTTGTCATGCCGATGTTCCCCGACAACACGGGTGCAGGTATGGGTGCCCAAATGATGGTGTTGACACAAAAGGGTGAACTGGGTATTCTTCAGGATTGCTCTAAATGGAAAGACAAAGAGGGCAATCAGACGGTTAATTGTGCCTTCATTACCATTCGCACGAAAGGTGACAACGGCTTGAAGAATTCAGACGCTACTGCCTTACAAGTAGGTAGCGTTCGCGGTGACCTCAACGGCAATGCACAAGCTTCCGTAGTTATCCGCAACATGGGTCTGGACTCGCTGACTTCGTTTGACTACGAATTTACCGTAGACGGTCAGAAGAAAACGGGTACTTACTCCTTTGGCAAGGATTACCTGGCATTCTACTGGCCGGGACAGATTCAGCTTCCCGCTATGCTTGACAGTAAGCCCGGTCGCCAGCTCGGTGACTTCAAGATTACCAAGGTCAATACCAAGGCTGACGAATACACGGCAAACAAGGACAACGAAGTTCCCTACCCTGTCATTACGATGGAGAACGGATACAAGCGTACGCCTGTCATCGAAGAGTTCACCAGCATCACGTGCTCAGCCTGCCCCTTCGGAATTGTTGGCATGAAGAACGCAGTAGCTGCAGCTAACGGCGACCTCGTCAGCATTGCTGTTCACGACGATTTCAATGCCCAGATGCGTAAGGATCCCTTCGTCGTAGCAGACTACGCCCCCGTCATTAAACAGTATGCACAAAGTTTCCCCGAATGTACGGTCAACCGCGAGTTAACGGGTCATGCCTATGCCGACATCGTGCCCATGACACAAACTATCATGGCAGGTCCGTGCGAAGCCAACATGGTATTGGAAAGCAGCAAGCCCCTGCCTATCCACAAGACCATCAAGGCAAACGTAACGCTCGACTTCCTCTTTGATGCCCCCGCAGGTAGCTACGGTGTGGTTTACGTGCTGACGGAAGACGGCATCAAGGGTGTACAGCAGTTGAATGGTTTGGCTGGTCAATACAACTACTACAAGAAGCAGGGACTTTCTGACGAAAAGATTTTCAGTGCGCTCAAGTGGGGAGCTGACCTTCAGGAAATTGCCAAGCAAGGTACAGCCGACAAAGATGGCAACTACTGGTACATGCCTACCTTCGACCACACGGCGGTAGCCATCTCTGATCCTTTCGGTCAGAAGGAGACTTCACTCCTCCCCGCTATCAAGGCCGGTGAGAAGATTAAGCACACCATCGAGCTGCCTATCCCCGAACGTAAGAACCCGGCTTTGAAGCGTGAGAATCTCAAGCTTGCTGCGCTCCTCGTTGACCAGACGACGGGTATTGTAGTTACGGGTCGCCAGATTTCACTCGGTGAGACTTCAGGTCCTTCTGCTATCGAAGGCGTTGAAGCTGCTGACGGCATCGAAGTAGAAGCTGTAGCAGGTGCATTCAACGTGAAGGCTACCAACGCGAAGGCTCAGGTTTATGCCGCTGACGGTAAGCTCGTAAGCAGCTGCACGGTTAACGGTCAGGCTTCTCTTCCCACCTTCGGCAAGGGCGTTTACGTGATCCGCGTAGAAGCTGCCGGCAAGGTTTATACGAAGAAGGCTGCATTCTAAGAGTTGAGAAGTTGAAGAGTTGAGAAGTTGAAGAGTTGAGAAGTGAAAGGTTGAAGGTTGAAAGTTAAAGTCATTGGCTTGACGAATAAACTTTAAACTCTTAATCTCATAATCTCCTAAACTCTTAATCTCATCCCCCTTCTAGTTCATTCCTCGAAGCAGGAGACAAGCCCCTTTGTCTCCTGCTTCTTTATTTCATTCTTGTCGTGAGTACCATCTCTCCCTTTTCATCTCCCCTCTACTTGCTTGCCAAGCCCGCTGGTTCACGTTGTAACCTGGCCTGCAAGTACTGCTACTATCTTGAGAAGTCCTGCCTCTATGCTGACGACCCCAGTCAGGTCATGAGCGACGAACTGCTTGAGAAGTTTATCCGCGACTACATTGCCGCACAGACCATGCCCCAAGTGCTTTTTACCTGGCACGGCGGCGAAACCCTCATGCGCCCGTTGGCTTTCTACAAAAAAGCAGTGGCACTACAAAAGAAATATGCAGGCGGTCATACCATTGATAACTGCATCCAGACGAACGGTACCCTGCTCACGGACGAGTGGTGTGAATTCTTCAAACAGGAAGGCTGGCTGGTGGGCGTGTCGATTGACGGTCCGCAAGAATTTCATGACGAATACCGCCGTAACAAAGGCGGACGCCCCTCCTTTCACCAAGTAATGCACGGCATCCAGTTACTCAACAAACATGGAGTGGAGTGGAATGCACTGGCTGTCGTCAACGATTTCAACGGAGACTATCCACTCGATTTCTACCACTTCTTCAAGGAAATGGGTTGCCGCTACATTCAGTTCACCCCCATTGTGGAACGCATGCAGTCACACACCGACGGTCGCACCCTGGCGGCTGTGGACGAAGCGGGCAACGGCGGTCTGATGGAATTTAGCGTGACACCCGAACAATGGGGCAACTTCCTCATCACCATCTTCGACGAATGGGTGCGCCACGACGTGGGTGAATACTACATTCAAATCTTTGACTCTACCCTGGCCAACTGGGTAGGAGCACAACCCGGACTCTGCTCCCTGGCCAAGACTTGCGGTCATGCAGGAGCGATTGAATGGAACGGTGACGTGTATGCCTGCGACCACTTTGTTTTCCCCCAATACAAGTTAGGCAACATTCACGAAGCAACCCTTATCGAAATGATGTACAGTCCCCGCCAGTTGGCTTTCGGTCAGGCCAAACAAACGAGCCTGCCCCGTCAATGCCGCGAATGTGACTACCTCTTTGCCTGCAACGGCGAATGTCCCAAGAATCGCTTTACCCAAACGGCTGACGGAGAACCGGGACTCAACTACCTCTGTGCAGGTTACCACCGCTTCTTCCAGCACGTAGCTCCCTACATGGACTGGATGAAACACGAGTTACTCAACCAGCGTCCGCCTGCAGGCATCGTAGACCTCCTTCGACGGGAACCCCATTATTTTGAGAACAAGCCATAAAATAGCGTAAGCCGACGACGGAAATAGCATAGGCATTGCCCCCATCCCCTGCATTTTTCCACCGCGTTCACGCGAAATTGCTAACTTTGCGCCCAAATAATTAAACAAACACATTAAGACATGGCACAAGAAGATGTATTCAAGAAAATCGTCTCTCACTGTAAAGAGTACGGTTTTGTATTTCCCTCAAGCGATATTTATGACGGCCTTGGTGCCGTTTATGATTACGGTCAGAACGGCGTAGAGCTGAAGAACAATATCAAACAATACTGGTGGCAGTCCATGGTGCTCCTTCACGAAAACATTGTGGGCATTGACTCTGCCATCTTCATGCACCCCACCATTTGGAAGGCTTCCGGTCACGTAGATGCCTTCAATGACCCCCTCATTGACAACCGCGACTCCAAAAAGCGTTACCGTGCAGACGTACTCATCGAAGACCAGATTGCCAAGTACGAAGAAAAGATTGACAAGGAAGTAGCCAAGGCTCGCAAGCGTTTTGGTGAAGCCTTTGACGAAGCACAGTTCCGCGCCACCAATGGCCGTGTGCTCGAACACCAGGCTAAGCGCGATGCACTCCACGAGCGTTACGCAGAAGCCATGAACAAGATGGACTTGGCGGAATTGAAGCAGATTATCCTCGACGAGGAAATCGTTTGCCCCATCTCGGGTACGCGCAACTGGACCGACGTGCGTCAGTTCAACCTCATGTTTAAGACGGAAGTCGGCTCTACGGCTGAAGGTGCATCAACGATTTACCTTCGTCCGGAAACGGCTCAGGGTATCTTTGTCAACTACCTCAACGTGCAGAAGACGGGCCGCATGAAGATTCCTTTCGGTATTGCCCAGATTGGTAAGGCTTTCCGTAACGAAATCGTAGCACGTCAGTTTATCTTCCGTATGCGCGAATTCGAACAGATGGAGATGCAGTTCTTCGTGAAGCCCGGTACGGAGTTGGATTGGTTCAAGCAGTGGAAGCAAACGCGTCTGGCTTGGCACGAAGCCCTCGGTTTCGGTTCTGAATGCTACCGTTACCACGACCACGAGAAGTTGGCTCACTACGCCAATGCCGCTACTGACATCGAATTTAAGATGCCCTTTGGCTTTAAGGAAGTGGAAGGTATCCACTCTCGTACGAACTTCGACCTCTCACAGCACGCGAAGTTCTCAGGCCGCAAGATTGAATACTTCGACCCCGAAACCAACGAAAGCTACACGCCGTACGTTATCGAAACTTCTATCGGTGTTGACCGTATGTTCCTCAGTGTCATGTGTCATGCTTACGAAGAGGAGAAGCTCGAGAACGGCGAAACTCGCGTGGTACTCAAGCTTCCTGCAGCCCTCGCTCCCGTGAAGTTGGCCGTATTGCCTTTGGTTAAGAAGGACGGTCTGCCCGAAAAGGCTCACGAGATTATGAAGGATCTCAAGTTCCACTTCAACTGCAAGTACGAGGAGAAAGACTCTATCGGTAAGCGCTACCGTCGTCAGGATGCAATCGGTACACCGTTCTGCATCACGATTGACCACGACACGCTTAAAGACAACTGCGTCACGCTGCGCGACCGCGACACGATGGAACAAACCCGTGTGGCCATCAGCGAACTCCGTAGCTTGATTGAAGACAAGGTAAGCATCACTTCCTTGCTCAAGAAGTTGCAGTAAGAACTCTTTGCGGAACACCGGAGGAGAGGGAGATAAAACGCCTGGCGGAATGTCGATAAGCTCCGCTGTCGAAACTTCAAGATGCCGATAGTTCGGCATCCCGAACCATCGAAACATCGCGCTATCAGAATCCCGATAAATCAACAGGCCTTCTTGCTTCTCATCCTCTCCTCCGACTGTTCTCTACTCCTGCTGATCCATTTCTATGAAACGTATATTCCAACTCCTATTTTGGGTTCTTCCCCTCGTCACCCTGTGTTCCTGTGAGGACAATGCCAATGAGGAAAACAATGCTGAGTTTACCAACAATTGGCAGTATCGCAACGAACAGTTCTTTGCAGAACGGGTTCAGGAAGCCAAGCAGGCTATAGCGGAAGCAAAGCAAGCACATGGCGACCAATGGGAATCACATTGTGACTGGCGACTCTACCGTAGTTATGCCAAGCTCGCCGGCGGTCTCCCGACCGACACCATCTGTGTAAAGATTGTGGAGCGCGGTGCAAATACTTCGGTCACGCCCCTCTATACCGACTCAGTCAAGGTCAACTACATCGGTTACCTCATGCCGACCGAATCGTACCCCAAGGGACGCATCTTCGACCACAGCGGCCTGTACGAGTCTGAGGACTATGTGTTCTCTCCCTCTTACTCCACCCCGATTGGTTTCTCTGTGAACAACCTAATCGAGGGCTTTACCACCGCCTTGCTCTACATGCACATCGGTGACCGTTGCCGCATTTACATCCCGAACGAATTGGGATACCAAAACCGAGCTACGGAAAAGATTCCTGCCTTCTCCACCCTCGTCTATGACACACAGCTCAAGGCGATTTATCGTGCAGGAAGTTCACCCAAAGCACTGCAATTGGAAAAATAATCGTACTTTTGCGCCGACTTTTATTGTCTTTCTGTCTGTAAAAGACTTTACACGAAAACATTTTGAACACGGCTCACACGTTCGGCTTGCTTTTTGCAAACCCTGCAACTGAGTTTAATCCCCAAACAAGACAAGATGAATGTAGCCATCGTTGGTGCCAGTGGTGCCGTAGGCCAAGAATTTCTTCGCGTCCTCGCCGAGCGCGACTTTCCCATTGACAATCTTCTGCTCTTCGGTTCAGCCCGAAGTGCCGGTACGAAATACACGTTCCGTGGTAAAGAATACACCGTCAAGCTCCTGCAGCACAACGATGACTTCAAGGATGTAGACATCGCGTTCACTTCTGCGGGTGCCGGTACGTCTAAGGAATACCTCGAAACGATTACAAAGTACGGAGCGGTCATGATTGACAACTCTTCTGCTTTCCGTATGGACGACGATGTACCCTTGGTGGTACCTGAATGCAATGCAGCTGATGCACTCAACCGTCCGCGCGGTGTGATTGCCAACCCGAACTGCACCACCATCATGATGGTCGTAGCCCTTCAGGCTATCGAGAAGCTCAGCCACATCAAGCGTGTACACGTTTCTTCTTACCAGGCTGCCAGCGGTGCGGGTCAGGCTGCGATGGACGAACTCATCGAGCAATACCGCCAGGCTTTGGCAGGCGACCCTGTCAAGGTTGAGAAGTTTGCTTACCAGCTTGCCTTCAACGTCATTCCTCAGATTGATGTCTTCCAGGAAAACGGTTACACGAAGGAAGAAATGAAGATGTATCATGAGACGAAGAAGATCATGCACACCGACTGCTTGACTTCTGCTACTTGTGTACGCGTTCCTTCACTCCGTTCACACTCTGAAGCCATTTGGCTCGAAACGGAAGAACCCGTATCTGTCGAAGCAGCTCGCGAAGCCATTGCTTCGGGCGAAGGTCTCGTCTTGATGGACAACCCCGAGAAGAAGGAATACCCCATGCCGCTCTTCCTCGCTGGTAAAGATGCAGTCTATGTTGGTCGTATCCGCAAAGACTTGGCTAATCCCAACGGCTTAACCCTCTGGCTCGTCAGCGACCAGATCCGTAAGGGTGCTGCGCTCAACGCGGTGCAAATTGCAGAATACTTGATTAAAGTCGGCAATGTGAAATAAAACCGCCCGCCGTTTCCTCCGTGAAGGAAGCGAACGAATGGTTTCAATTTTTGAATGAATCTCACTTAGCCGTAAGTTATTGTTCCGGACGTGACGGATGATTCCGTTCACGTCCGGTCTTTTAGTTTCGGGAGAAAAGCGAACGCTTCTCCTCTCTATTTGTTCTGTCCGTTCTTCCCCTCGTTCCTGTTTAAGAGAACGGATTATATCCTCCTCCCCCTATGATTCTCACTCCTCATTTTCCTTCGGTTCTGCGCGCAAGCATCGACTTGCCATCCTCCAAAAGCCTCAGCAATCGCGCCTTATTACTCGGCGCACTGAGCGGAAACGGCGCACAGGTCGAACGGCGTTCTACTTGCGACGACACCTGCGTCATGAGCCACGCATTGGAACAACGCCCCGAGGTGGTCGACATTTTAGCTGCAGGCACCGCCATGCGCTTTCTCACTGCTTATTTTGCTGGATGCAAAGGAGAAGTACATACACTCACGGGTACACAGCGCATGAAGGAACGCCCCATTGGCGTACTCGTTGAGGCATTACGCCGACTGGGGGCAGACATCCAGTACGAAGCCACAGAAGGTTTTCCGCCTCTCCGTATTACAGGACGGCAATTGCAAGGCGGTACCCTCAACCTACCCGCCGATGTCAGTTCGCAATACATCTCAGCCCTGCTGATGGTAGCTCCCCGCATGTGCGAAGGATTGACACTCCGCCTGCAAGGCACCATCATCTCGCGTCCCTACATCGACATGACCCTGCAACTGATGACTCGTTTTGGTATTCAAGCTCAATGGCTCAACGAGCAGACCCTCTACGTTCCAGCCCAACCTTATGCAACGGGCGTTACCTATACAGTCGAGAGTGATTGGAGTGCGGCTTCCTACTGGTACGAAATGGTGGCACTCACGTCTGATGCCGAAGCCCGCATCGAACTTCCCTGGCTTTTGAAAGAAAGCTTGCAAGGAGATGCAGCCGTTCGTCGTTTCTTCGAACCGCTCGGCATACAAACTACTTTCTGCCCCGAACGAGGCAGCATCGTACTTCAAAAGAACCCTTCCCTCCTCCTTCCCGAAGGAGAACCGCTGGTGTTGGATCTCATCAACCAACCCGACCTGGCTCAAACCTTAGTCGTCACTTGTGCCCTGTTGCGCCGTCCCTTCCGTTTTACGGGACTGCGTTCGCTACGCATCAAGGAGACCGACCGCACCGCTGCGTTGGCCACCGAACTCTTGAAGTTTGGCATCACCTTAGGCGTAGAAGGGGACGATGTACTTTACATCTCCTCCTATCCAACCGATGCGCCCCGCTACGACGGTACGCCCATTGCCACCTACCACGACCACCGCATGGCCCTCGCCTTTGCACCAGCCGCTCTCCGCTGTCCCGGAATTCAAATTGCCGACCCCGAAGTAGTCAGCAAAAGTTATCCAGATTACTGGAAAGACATTGCCTCCTTGTCTGCGAAATAAATATTTCATCCCCTCCAATTACCCCATTCACCATCTTATACGTTATGGAAGTTCTTCTCTATTCTCTCTTGGGTCTTTTCATCGTTGCCCTTTTGGCGGGTTGGATACGTGACCGCATCCTGCGCCGCAAACTCGAACGAGGTGAAATCGAAGAAATGCCTGGCATCCAGAAAGCGCATGCCGACGATTGCTGCGGACAGCACGATATCTGTGAAAAAGAAAGTCTGCTGGCTGCGGTCAGTCAGGAAGTGGAGTATTACGACGACGAGGAACTCGATGTCTTCCGTGGTCGTCAGGCCCATGAATACACGGCTGAAGAAGTTGAACGCTTCGAGGATGTGCTCGACACCATGCGCGAAGAGGAAGTGGCCGGCTGGGTACGCTCGCTCCAGTTACGCGGCATTACGCTCCCTGACCCCATTCGCGAAGAGGTGTTCCTGATTGTCGGTGAATTCCGACAAGAAATGAGGGGCTGAAGAAACTGGCTTGTTCGATTAGGGCATTTGTTGGGTTATGAGCTTACTTATGCTAACTCATAACCCTATAACCCTATAACCCAAACCCCATAACCACACAACTACACAACCGCATAAACTCCCCCATCCCCCGCCCCTATGTCCATCCTCACCTACCCCTTCTTTCAGCATGCCCTACTAGGTGCCCTCCTTGCCTCCCTTCTTTGCGCCATCGTAGGCACCTACGTGGTGACGCGACGCTTAGTCATCGCCGGAGGCGGCATGGCCCACGCCTCCCTGGGTGGCGTCGGTTTAGGAGCCTACTTTGGATTTCCTCCGCTGTGGGGAGCCACCCTGTTTGCCTTAGGTTCTGGACTGTGCATCCGATGGTTGAGCGGCAAACGAACAGTTCGGGAAGACGCCGCTATCGCCATGCTATGGACCTTCGGCATGGCACTCGGCATCCTCTTTGCCTACCTCACCCCCGGCTTCATGACCGACCTTCCCTCCTACCTCTTTGGCAATATACTGAGCATCTCGACCACCGACCTCCTCCTTTTAGGCAGTCTCACCCTGGTGACCTTCCTCTTTTACGTCCTGTGCCAACGAGCCATCATCTGCATCGCCTGCGACCGCGACTTTGCCCGCACCCAGGGACTCCCCGTCACCCTCATCGAGAGCATCCTGACCCTCCTCACCGCGCTGACCATTGTGGGTTGCCTTCACTTAGTCGGCATTGTCATGGTCATCTCCCTGCTCAGCGTTCCCCAAATGACCGCCGCCCTCTTCATCCACACCTTTCAGCGCCAAGTTCTTCTCTCCGCCCTCTTCGCCTACATAGGTTGCGTTGGCGGCCTCTTCCTTTCCTATTGGGCCGATGTTCCCGGCGGAGCCTCGATTATCCTTGTCAGCATCACGCTTTATGCCCTTTGCCGTACAATAAGACGGGGAAAAGGCAGTTGATAGCCTTGGAAAAGCTCGTCAAGTCCGAAACCTCATCAGGTAAAATGGTCGTTGGGTGTATATCCCCAAAGTCGTTATCTCAAATGATTGATCGTTCGGCTTTTCGAGAAAACGACCGAACCCATATTCGACAGCCCACCGTCCAACCACCCCCTCTTCCCCCTAATCCAGCTTCCTTCCCAGCATGCACATACCCCGCATCCCCCTACTCCTCTGTAGCCTCTGCCTCCTGCTTTGCACCTCGTGTTCCACCAAGAAAAACACGGGGATGACGCGTTGGTGGCACTCCTTCACCTCCCGTTACAACACTTTTTTCAACGGACACCAGGCCTTCCTGGAAGGAGAAAAAGCCAAAGAGGCGGGTCACAAGGACAATTACACCGAGATGCTCCCCGTCTTTCTCGTAGCCAACGAACAATCACGCGCTACGGGCAAGCCTCAATACGAAACCGCCATTACCAAGTGCCAGAAGGTCATCACGCTCCACTCCATCAAACGCCGCCCTCAAGTCAGTCCCGGCAAACGGAAGAGCAAGAAGATGAAACAATACCTGCAACGCAAGGAGTTCAATCCCTTCCTCAAAAATGCCTGGCTCCTCATGGGCGAAGCCCAGTTTCAGCAAGGCGAATTTCTCGAAGCGGCCTCTACCTTCTCCTACATCACCCGCCTCTATGCTGCCGAACCCGCAGTAGCTGCCGAGGCACGTCAGTGGCAAGCGCGTTGCTATGCCCAGATCGACTGGTACTATGATGCCGAAGAAGCCCTCTCCAAGGTGCGTCGTGACTCGACGGGTACCCGCGTACAGCGTGCCGCCGATGCCACCCAGGCCGACCTCCTGCTCCGTCAGGAACGCTTTGCCGAAGCCCTGCCCTACCTGGAGCGCACTGCCCGACAGGCCCGTGGCAGTTACCAGCAAGCCCGTCTCTACTTTCTCCTCGGTCAGGTCAACCACCACCTGGGCAACCAGCAGGCGGCTTATAAGGCATTGGGAAAGTGCATTCGCAAGAGTCCGCCCTTCGAACTCGCTTTTAACGCCCGCATTCTCCAGACGGAAGTCCTCGCGACCGACCGCCGGTCGGACAAGAAGATGATTAACCGACTGAAACACATGGCGCGGTCGGAAAACAACAAGGACTACCTCGACCAAGTCTACTACGCCATGGGTAACATTTACCTGCACACGGCCGACACGGCGGCAGCCATCAGTGCCTACGAAACGGGACGCGCCAAGAGCACGCGCGGCGGTGTCGAGAAGGGCGTATTGCTCCTCCGCCTCGGTTCCATTTATTGGGACCGCCGCAAGTTCGACCTTGCCCAGTCCTGTTACACCGAGGCAATCGGCCTCATCAGCAAAGACTACGACAACTACGAGGAAATCACCCGCCGTTCGAAGGTGCTCGACAAACTCGTACCCTACACCTCTGCCGTTGCCCTGCAAGACAGTTTGCAGGAACTGGCCCGCATGAGTGAGGCTGACCGCAATGCCGCTATTGACCGCGTCATCGAAGCCCTCAAGCGCAAGGAGGAGGCCGAACGCAAAGCGCGCCGCGACTCTGCCGCCCAGGCACGCGCTGAGGAAAATGCGCAAAACGGAACGAACAACACCCCGACGACTACGCCCAACCGTCCGCAACCGGGCAAGGAAGGCCTCTGGTACTTCTACAACCCTACGGCGGTCATGCAGGGCAAACAGGAGTTTGCCAAACGTTGGGGCAAGCGCAAGAATGAGGACAACTGGCGCCGCTCGAACCGTACGGTCGTAGCCATGGACAACGAAACGGGCTATGATTACGAAGCGGAAGACTCGCTCCGTGCGGCAGAGGACTCTATCGCCCAAGCTGAGGAACTGGCTGCCGACTCTGCCGCCAACGATTCTGTGGCAGACGACCCGCATACCCGCGAATACTACCTCAAACAGATTCCCTTTACCGCCGAAGCCAAAACGGCCTCTGATGCCATCATCATGGATGGTCTCTACAACGCGGGCATTATCGAAAAGGACGATCTGGAAGATTTCCCGCTGGCAAGCGAAACCCTGGAGCGATTGGTCAACCAATACCCCACCTTCGAACAGCTGGCCGATGCCTACTACCAGCTCTTCCTACTCTACTCGCGTTGGGGCAAGACTGACCGCGCCCTGGCGATGAAGCAACTCTTGGCCTCCCGCTTCCCCGACAACGACCTCGCGCGCCTGATCAATGCGCCCGACTTTGAGTACAATGCCCGCTATGGCAAGCAATTGGAGGATTCGCTCTACACGGCCACCTACCAGGCTTACCGTCGGCGCGACTTGGCCACCGTTGAGCAAAACTTCGAACGTTCGACGGAGAAATATCCCAAGGGACTCAACCGCCCCAAGTTCATCCTTATCCACGCGCTGAGCCGCCTTGGCACCGCGACCTCTGCTGACCTCATCAAGGAACTGCGCGACCTCATCAGCCAGTTCCCCGAGAGTGACGTCAGTCCCCTCGCGGGCATGATTGTCAAAGGGTTGGAGAGCGGACGCCAACCGGGCACGGGTACCTTCGACCTCGGGTCACTTTGGGATCGCCGTTCTGCCGCCGCCGACTCTGCCGCAACCGATGCCGCCAACCGCCGGCAGTTCTCACCCGAGCGTCAGACGCCCTTCCTCTTTGTCCTGATGTTCCCCACCGACTCGGTCAATGCCAACGGCCTGCTCTACGAAATGGCGCACTTCAACTTCACGTCCTTCGTAGTCAGCGGTTTCGACATGAGTCTGGTCAAGGAGAAGGGGCTCTCGCAATTGCGCATTGCGGGCTTCCACTCTTACGAAGAGGCCCACGCCTATGCCCAACGCTGTTACCGCGCAAAGGAACTCCTGCCTTACTTGAAGAAAGGACGCGTCCTGCTTATCTCGCAGGAGAATCTCGAATTGGTCGGCACGCTCTTCAGCATCAACGACTACCTGGAATACTTCGAGAAGACCTTTGCCCCCATCGAGTTGAAACCCAACCAGCCTGTGGAGCAAATGCTCCCCATCGAACAGCATTACGAGGACGAATACACGCCCGAGGAGCTGGAGCGCATGGAAAACGGCGAATCGGAGGACGGCTCGACCCCGACCGATGACGACGAAGGCGAGTGGTACTAACCGCACGCAATCTCCGCTTTTACACCCAACAAGAAACGCAACACCGTTCCATTGATTCTTGAAAAACAATGGAACGGTGTTGCGTTTGTCGTTTCCGCCCTTTCAGAAGAAGGAAGCGGCTTCTGCCTCAATACTCCACGCGGTCAGTATTCGCCATCCACTCGTCAAAAGGCTGCTTGCCTTCGGCTTCGAGAAGGGTCTCCGTGGTGAGCTTGCGTTCGTGAATGGGGAGGGGCAGTTCGCGGTAGATAAAGGCATCGTCGAACCCCGCCTCGGCGGCATCATCCTTTGAGGCGGCAAAATAGAGGTGGTCGAGGTGTGCCCAATAAATGGCACCCAGACACATGGGGCAGGGTTCGCACGAGGAATAGATGTCGCAACCCTGCAGGTCGAAGGTTTGAAGCAGAGCCGCCGCCTTGCGGATAGCCTGCACTTCGGCATGCGCCGTCGGGTCGTGGTTTGCCGTCACGCGGTTCACGCCTTCTGCCAATATCTTTCCGTCGCGTACAATGACGGCACCAAAGGGACCACCGCCCTGACGCACATTCTCCACCGCCAGGGCGATGGCACGCTGCATAAAATCTTGATGAGTCATCATGTATGATAAGGTGTTTGAAATGAAACAATGGAAATGAAGTGACACAAAGGTAAGCGCATTCACCATGGAACGTAGACTCTCCCGTGTTAAATGACAATAAGAAGACGGCTGTTAAGTAGCCGTGTGGAAAATTAGTTATACATAAAATCCTACTTACCCCCACTCTCTGCCGTGTACGGCGGCCCAGCACAATGAGTCGCAGAAGCCTCGCTCCTCCCCGTGTAGACTCTCTATTTGTCCGATGGTGGTGAGAAGGACAAATCGCAGCCACTAAAATTGTCCTTCTACAGGGAGAACGACAAGTGGAAGGACTAAAATTTGTCTTTCTCCTGATAGAAGGACAAATCGCAGCCACTAAAATTGTCCTTCTACAGAGAGAACGACAAGTAGAAGGACTAAAATTTGTCTTTCTCCTGATAGAAGGACAAATATCGGAGTGGAAAATTGTCCTTCTTCCGATAGAATGACAATGGGTAATGCGAAAGAGGCACTGCCCAGGCAGAAAAGCCCCTTCGCCTGCCGCCGTTTCCATGCTTCGCACGACACGAAAGGGGAACGCGAAGAAGAAAACAAAGTTTCCGCCGCTCCCCCTTCTTCTCTTTTCCCTTCCCAAACGTCACTTTTCCCTCCCCAAATTCCCCCTTTCGAAGACTTTCTTCCATGAAAATGAAAGAAATACACCGTTCGTTCACCCTTTCTTCACAGAATGGGGCTAATTTTGCAGGCGAAAAGACAAAGACACGTTCTTTGAAAGAGATTAATTCAATTTATTATATCACTATGAGTTATTTACGATTTACAAAAATGTTCCTCCTCATCTTGGCTTGTGTGATGGGAGGACTGAGTGCGAATGCACAGAAAACTGTTGAGGACTTGATTAATCAGGAAGCAACGGGAGTTACAGAACCTACTTACAAGGATGTAACTGTAACTGGTACGAGTGGGGCTGTTTATGCTATCAACTGTGCTGGTCAGTATCAAAATACGGTACAGCTACGATGGGACACAAGAAAGAAGAAATACAGCGGCATCGTAACCACAACAACTGGCGGTAAAGCTAAAAAGGTAACAGTTGTTTGGGATAGCAATACTGCAAAAACATCTCCGCGAGCACTCAATATTTATGGTAGTAAAAATAAATACACGGATTATAATGATTTGGTAGACGAGCAAAAAGCTGGTACTCTCCTTGGAAGCATTAAATATGATGAAAATGCACCTACCAATTCATTTGAAATTGAGGGAGATTTCGCTTTCATTGGGTTACGCTCTAATAGCGGTGCCGTATTCCTCACCAGCATCACCATTGAATGGGAACAAGCGGGCGGTGCCACCCAAGAAGTAACCGTAAACTTGGCTGAAGGCTTCGGTACACTCTACAATGCTAACGCTCTGACTGTCCCCGCTGGTGCTTCATGCGGTATCGTAACTGGCGTAAAAAATGGCGTTTTAGACGTAGACTACAAGTACGCAGCAGGTCAGAATGTACCGGCTAAGACCCCCGTACTCGTTAAGGCTCCTGGTAAGGAAAGCGTTACCTTTACTACCACAACGTCTACTGAAACAGCTCCCACCACCAACCTCCTCAAGGGTGCTGACAAAGACGGCGTATTTGCCACTGAAGCTGGCTACATTTACTACAAGCTCGCTTATAATAACTTCGCAGAAAAGAAGAATCTCGGCTTCTACTGGGGCGCAGCAGAAGGCGGTGCATTTAAGATGAAGGCAGGCAAGGCTTACCTCGCTGTAAAACAGGATGTAGCACAGGGTGCGCAGAAGTTCAACCTCGAAGGCAACGCTACGGGTATCGAAGCTGTAGAGCAGGCAAATGAAGCTAACCGCGTGGTTTATACACTCGATGGTCGCCGCGTGATGAACGAAAAGCTCGCTAACCCAACTTTAACGCTCCAAAGAAAAATCAGCCTTTTTTCGATGTTTTTCGTC
>UQJC01000025.1 GCA_900541335.1 uncultured Prevotella sp. | reverse complement strand
TTTGCAGTTTTATGATATTCTGTGAAAGTATAAGTTCGAGAGCCTCTCTCTCCGCTAATAAGCACCCAATTTTACATTTAAAGATGTAAGTTGGGTGCTTTTCTTTTTACACATAACGTGTCTCCTTCGTGTTAGTAATTCCTTAGTGGGTAGAAGTATAAAGAATACCCATTTCGACAAGCAGAATTTATAAAGTAGGTGGATTGCTTAAAGCTTATACTCTTTTGTTGTATTTCGTTCCCTTGGGAGTGAATGATAGTTTCGGAGAAAAGAATATGCTATTCTCTTTTACGCAGATAGGGGCGTGTACAGCATATTCTACTCCTTGTTATGCTGATTAAAGCGTTCAAGCCATAGGTTTAATATGTGGCAAACATCTTTCCCCCTCATCTTCAAGTTATGAACAGGAATACTTTCTATTGCTCCCGTTTTTATAAAATTGTAGGTCATCAATTTCTTTTTTAAGGTCGATGATTCTTCTATTTTTTGCTTCAAGGGAGTGTTTTTATAATCGATGGCAATCATAAGAGAGGAGTCGAGACTGAAGAGTCGGAAAGCTCTAACGTCCTTAAACAGGATGCTGTAATAACTTCCTTTACCTTGTTCGTATAATTCAATCTTGTCTTCATAGATGATGATAAATGGAATACGATGAATTCGGTTATAGAGCGTCATAATCGTGAGTAATAATCCGCCTCCGCCAAAGAAGATCATTCCGAGCCAACCGCCAACCATTTTTGTTATCCACTCGATGTGATCCGTTGTTACAATTATGTATCCACCCACCGCAAAAGCAAAACAGCAAACTGCGTAAAGCATATTTTTCCATAGGCTTTGGTAGATCCTTATTTCTGTTTGATGGAGTTTAATATCAGTGTGTTTCATATCTATTTTTCATGTTTGTCAAATTAAAATTCCGTTCAATTTTATAAGGGGGAATTATTTTCGCAAATGTAATGATTGATCAGTATTCATGAAACTGTTTATGTATTTTTAATGGTATGCACTTTTCTAAGGGGAAGAATAAGGGCTCATGTTGTAGGGGAGAACAATGTAGTGGGTATGAGGGGCTTAAATCTACTGAGGTAACAGGGGCTTGGGGAGTCTTCTGCAGTTTAGTTAGTCTGTGAAGAATGCTATACTTTGTTTATGAGATTGATTTGAATACCTACTGAAAGCAGTAGTTTTTTGAAGAGAGGGACAATTCAAAGTCGCTTCTATCAAATGATGCGAGATAATATACGTCTGAAACAATTTATCCCACCACGCGCGAAAACGGTGTGGGGTAGTGAATCTTTGCTTACTATAGGTACGTATAGTTATGAGTATAACACACAGGGAAAAACGCTTAAGAAAACTGTAACCTATACGCCCAAAGAGGTGTTTTCCTCCTACTTTATAGAGATACAGGCTCAAGCAGACGATTCAACTCTTTATGTGCGCTACGAGCAGCCTTATGCAGGAGAGAAGTATGTGCGCGAATCTTCTTGGGTTTATCGTGCCGATGGCACTTTGGCTGAAATGCGCCAGGTAGATTATACCTACGACCTCACGGGTATTGTCAACGCAACGGCTAACAGCAAGGTGGGTGCAACCCTTAATGGACGTAGTCTGAGTATTGGCGAAGGTTTGTTTACAGTGGTCCGATGTGGCAGTCATTTATTACAACACTATGCATGATGAGTTGTGGATGCTCAAGCAGATGATGGATAGTGGTGTCAATGGTATCATTCTCAAGAGTGATGATGTGAGTGAACTGAAGAAGGCGGTTGACTGTGTCAGTTGACTGGGGAAAGTTATTATAGTAAGCAGTTTCAATCCTATTGTACAGCTTACGAAAGTGAGCAGACTCTATCGATGCGTGAATTGCAAGTACTTAGGGCCATAGCCCAAGGGCAAACGTCGATTGAAATCGCGCGTCAGCTCTATGTTTCACCCAATACTATAGAGTTTCACCGCAACACATTCTCAAGAAATTGGGAGTGACTAACGTAGCTGAGCTGATTCAGCGTGGTATCGAGTTGGGCTACATAACTCTCTGATTTTCCATCGGGCGCAATCAAGTGATACGTTTCATTCTGATTGCGCCCTCTTTTTATTTCTGCTCAGTCTTTTCGAACTTCATTCTTAAAACTGAAGTTCGAGTTAGTCAAAGAACCGGACTGACGAAGTCATCGGACATTAAAAAATGGATTTGAGGTAATCTCTTCCGCATTTAAGGTAAGAGGTGGCAAACGGGATGTTTGTATTTTTGCAGCCGTAACCAACAATCCAATTCTTAACTCCAAGATACGACCATTATGTATATCGAAAGCATCCAGTCGCCTGCCGACTTGAAATCGTTTGACTTGAAAACTCTTCAGATTGTAGCCGACGAAACACGCCAGGCAGTGTTAAACCGTGTCAGTAAGCATGGTGGACATATCGGTCCCAACCTGGGCTTTGTCGAAGCCACCGTTGCCCTGCATTATGTTTTCAATGCGCCAGTTGACAAATTCGTGTTTGATGTGAGTCACCAGTGTTATCCTCATAAAGTGTTGACAGGTCGTGCAGCAGGCTTCTTGGGCAATGTTGACGACATGGATGCCATTTCGGGCTATTCTTCCCCCAGCGAAAGTCCGGTGTATGATAACTTTGAGGTGGGGCATACCTCCACCTCCATCAGCTTGGCCACAGGTTTGCAGAAGGCGCGCGACATGAAAGGCACCAAAGAGAACATCATCGCCATTATAGGTGACGGTTCGTTGTCAGGAGGCGAAGCTTTTGAAGGATTAGATGAGGCTTCAGAACTCGGAACAGGTATTATTATCGTTGTGAATGATAACGAGATGTCGATTGCCGAGAATCACGGAGGCATTTACAAAAATCTGCGTGCTCTGCGCGAAAGCAACGGCTGCTGCGAACACAACTGGTTCAAGGCATGGGGATTTGAGTACAAGTATTTGGAAGAAGGCAATGACATCGGAAAGCTCATTGAAGTGTTCCGCAGTGTAAAGGATACTGACAAGCCCACAGTCGTTCATATCCATACAGAGAAGGGGCATGGCTATGCGCCCGCAGTAACCAATAAGGAAGCTTGGCATTGGGGAATGCCCTTTAACCTGGCTGATGGTAGTCGTCCGCAAACTGAATCGGGCGAAACTTACGAGCAACTCTTTGCAGACTGGATGTTACGCGAGATGGAGCACGACAAGACCTTGATAGCTGTGACAGCCGGTACGCCCGCTGCAGGAGGATTTACGCCCGAAAAACGTCAGCAGGCCGGACCGCAACATCTTGATATGGGCATTGCTGAAGAGCAGGCTGTAGCCATGATTTCGGGAATGGCAAAGGGGGGACTTCGTCCCGTTTGGACCGTTTACAGCACTTTCATTCAGCGCACGTATGACCAAATAGCTCAAGATCTTTGCATCAACAGCAATCCGGCAGTGATTAACGTCATGTGGGGCGGCACGGGAACAATGAATGACATCACCCACATCTGCCTCTTTGATATCCCGATGCTCTGCAGTATTCCTGGTTTAATCTATCTAGCTCCTACGACTTGTGAGGAATACTTTGCCATGCTCCGTTGGGCCATTGAGCAGAATCAGAAGCCTATAGCTATCCGTGTGCCAAGTAACGGTGTGCACCATACAACCACGATGGTCGACACCACATATAGTTATGAACCCCGTTACCAACTGGTGCAGGAAGGGGAAAAAGTAGCCTTGATTGCGGCTGGTTCTTTCTATCAGAAGGGGGAAAGTGTGGTGCGTTTGCTTGCCGCTCATGGAATCCAAGCAACCCTCATCAATCCTCGTTACCTGCATGCCGTCGATGCGGATATGCTGGAGAGACTGAAACTCCGTCATCAGTTGGTCGTGACATTGGAGGATGGTTGTAAAGACGGAGGCTTTGGCGAACGTATCGCTTCCTATTATGGCACTTCAGATATGAAGGTTCTCGTTGGTGGAGTAAAGAAGGGTTTGTATGATCGTTTTGATCAAGAGCAATTGCTTGCTGACAATCGCTTGCTGGATGACCAAATTGTAGCAGACATTCTTGATATTTTGGCGTAATGAAAGAGGTGTTCTTTCAAACAGTTCAGTCATTCAACGAATATCACGGATTTGAAACGTTCCATCCGCTAGTAAGTGTGGTACGCTTTGATAAGGCTTGTCGGTTAGAAGAGTGCCTTTTTCACTATGGGCTTTATGCGTTGTTCTTGAAGGAGAATAAAGGATGTAAACTGTCGTACGGCCGCACAGCGTACGATTTTGATGAGATGACTGTTACCAGTTTTGCACCTGGGCAATCAGTACATGTAGTTCCTAATCCGGAGGTAGTTGTGCCTAAGTGGACAGCTATTGTATTCCATCCCGATTTGCTCCACCGCACCGCGTTAGGTCGTAATATTAGTCGTTACGAATTCTTTGACTATACTTCGAACGAGGCACTTCACCTTTCATTCTCAGAAATAAGCATTTTCCGTAATCTCCTTGGCCTCATACAGCAGGAACTACGGCATACCATAGACAAGCATTCTCGTGAACTCATTGTGAGTTCTATCGAGTTGTTGTTAAACCATTGTCTGCGCTTCTATGACCGGCAGTTTATCACTCGGGAAGAGATTAACCATACTGTAGTCAGGCAGTTTGCCAGTTTGCTTAATCAGTACTTGGAGGAGCAGGCCGTACATGAAGGCTTGCCTTCGGTTGCTTATTTCGCAGAGAAATGTTGTTATTCTCCCAAGTATTTTGGTGAATTGGTCAAGACCGAAACTGGACGTACGGCTAAGGACTTTATTTACGACCGTTTGCTCCAAAGAGCCCGTCAGTTACTTGATGATACTGAGTTGAGCATAATGACAGTTAGCCAACAGCTCGGATTCGAATATCCTCAGCATTTCGTCCGCTTTTTTAAGGCCCATACAGGTCAGACTCCTTCTCAGTATCGCAAGATGGCATAGGTAAACACGATAGCATCGCCTTTCTTGATAGAAGGACTGAGGGTTAGCTATTGCCTTCTGTGAAATAAGTGTAGAATAAGAAACAGTAAATGCAAGTTATGAAGAATGTAGTTGTGATTTCGACCAGCCTTCGTGGTGGGTCAAACAGTGATATGCTTGCCAAGCAGTTTGTGCAGGGGGCATTGGCGGCAGGCCATGAAGTGGAATACATTTCATTGGCGGGCAAGCATATTGAATTCTGTAAGGGCTGTCTTGCCTGTCAGAAATTGGGCAAATGTGTGATTGCCGATGATGTCAATTCACTGTTGCAGAAAGTCCAAAAAGCCGATGTTATATGTTGGGCTACTCCCGTGTATTATTACGGGATGAGCGGACAGATGAAGGTGCTTATCGACCGTATGAATGCTTTGTTTGCATTTCAGTATATGTTCCGTGAAGTCTATTTGCTGGCTACTGCCGCAGAGGATGAAGCCGATACCTTCAGCCGTGTAGAAAGTGGATTGATGGGGTGGATAGACTGTTTCCCTCAATGCCAATTTGCGGGTAGGGTATGCTGTGGTGGTGTAACCGAACCGCTTAGTGTAGTTGGACATCATAAATTGCAGGAAGCTTACGAAATGGGACAGTCACTTTGAGTGTGCCGTTTACCTTGATGATAAAAGAGGCTGTGTCGTACACATTCATACGACACAGCCTCTTGTAGTAGAAGGATATTTGTCTGCTAAAACTTGCTATTGCTGAGTTTGCGGATGATCTACCGTCAAGCCTTCTTGTACAAGTTGTTCAGCCGTTTGCAACAAGGGAAAAACGTATTGTTTCAGTTGCTTAAAGCAAGGAGTAAAGGGAACCTGACGAGGTGACGTTTCCTTGTCTAACTGATAACAATATTCTTGGGTGGTTTCGGCATTGTATACATAAAGATGAGACGAATCGCGGGCTGCAATGGTTTTATCTGCGGTATAAAAGGCTGCCGGTCGTCGTTCCTTCAACAGGTCAATGCCAAAATTATTTTGCGTGTAAGGAATACGTAAGAGTCCTAAGATGGTCGGAGCCACATCAACTTGTCCGGCAAAGTGGTTCACCTCGCGTGGAGTCAAACCGTCAGCATGGAAGAACAAGGGAATGTGGTTAAAGCTTTCGGGCAGTTCGCAGTCAGCCGTTCCCACCAGTTTGCCGTGGTCGCCAAGGAAGACAAAGAGCGTGTTCTTAGCCCAAGGCTGACGACGTACCTCTGACATGAATTGGCGAATGCAATCGTCAGCATAACGCACGATTTGTTCTTCAGGAAGTAAGTTTTCGTCTTGGTATTTCTTGGGTACGACGTAGGGCGGGTGGTTGCTGATGGTCAACAGGGTGGCAAAGAAGGGTTTGCCCGAAGCTGCATGACGGTTGAGTACAGGAAGTGCGTACTCGAAGAGGTATGCATCAGGCACGCCGAAATGGTTGACCACTTCCTTCTTCGGGTAATTTTCTTGAGCGTAGATTTCTTCATATCCGTTGGTGCGGAAGAAAGCGTTCATATTGTCATACTGGCTTTCATGCGTCATGAAGAAGAGCGTAGAATATCCCTGCTCACGTAACACCGTGGGAAGTCCAGAGTAAGTTGGAATGACCGTGCCCTTCATCGCGTTACGAAACAGAATCGAGGGAAAGGAATAGAGCGTAGCGTAGAGTCCGTGGTTGGTATGGTTCCCTGCCGAATAACAATTGCTGAAGCTTAACGAATGCTGGTAAAGGGAGTCGAGTGCAGGAGTCAACTGTTTCGGATTGCCAAAGCGCGTCATGAGTTTGGCTGAAAGCGATTCCATCAAGACCAGAACTACATTCTGACGGGTCGGTTCCCCTTCAGGCCTAACCTGTCGTGCAATGGGAGAAATCCCCGTTATGCCTGTACGGCCAAGCAATTGCTGGCTACGGGCAATTGCTTGTTGGGCATCCATGAGGTGAAGCTGTTGGTTTTCTGGGCGGAGGTTGTCCAGTGTGCTGGTCAGAAGGTTGAACATAGGGTTGACTCCCAGGTTGTTCAGCACGGTGTTGGTGGAATGATAAGCAGCACTCACTTTGATTGGGTTGTACCCCAGGCGTCCACGAATGCCCAAGAAGCAAGCTCCGCCGAGTAGAGCAAAGACGACAAAGTAGCCCGTGCGTTGTATCCAGGTAGGACGAGGCCGCATGAGCAGAGCTAATCCCTGTCTGGTCAAGCGAAAGACGCGAGTGCGCAGCAGGTAGAGTAGGGTGGCAAAGGTCGTAGCACTGATAAAGAAGGCGGCGATGTAAGCATAATAGGAGGCTTCACCGAAAATCATGCCCAAGGTCGTTGTGCCATATTCAGCCCAGTTCCAAATGGAGGCATTCAGTAACTTGGAGAAGTAGGCAAAGTAAGGGATGTTGCCCGCACAAGCCATAAAGACCAAGGTGTAGAACACGCAGAACCAAATGTTGAGTGCCCGAAATATCCAGGCACGTCCGTAATGGAAGATGCCGGCTAGTCCGACTCCTAGCAAGGGGAGAGCCATGATGTAGCAGGCAATGACATTGTCAAACCACAGGCCCATCAAGAACGACTTGGCAACGGGGAGGGATTGTTGTAAGTATTCGGTGGGAATACTTGACTTGACACTGAAGTAAAATACGAGTCGGAATAACGAAAGGAATACGAGTGCAAGGAGATGGACACTGAGAAGATAGCTGAGAGCCTTGGGGAAAAACTTCATCGTTTGAGGATTTAGGCGGCAAAGGTACGAAGATTTTACTAACTTTGCACGCCAACAAAAATAACGTAACCCATTCAAAATTAGCATGGAAGAAACACTCCAATTAGTCAATTCAATCATCGACGGAATTCAAGAAAAGAAAGGTCGCAGCATTGTGACGGTAGACTTAAGCAATATCCTCACTGCTCCCTGCACTTATTTTGTTATATGTACGGGTACAGCCCCACAACACACCGATGCGATTTGTGACTCGGTAGAGGAATTTACCGGCAAGCAATTGCACGAGAAGCCGGCACGTATTGCAGGACGTGACAACGCAGAGTGGATCGCGATGGATTATGGCACGGTGATGGTACACATCCTCCTGCCTGAAGCACGTGAACATTACGACATCGAGAACCTCTGGAACGATGCACAGATCACGCAGGTGGCTGACATTGACTAATTCTATAACCAACACACTAAACTCATTATGCCCAAACTTCCCAATTTACCTTCTAACGGTAAAGACTCGGGCGACAAGAAGAAGCCCGGGTTCAACCTCAGTTGGCTCTACTTGGCAATTATCGTCGGACTCGCCGTGATGCTCTATCAGGGCAATCAGGGTAGCGCAGGCGGTATTGACAAAGAAGTGGACTACACCTCCTTCCGCACGTATGTGCAAAAGGGATATGCCAAAGAGGTAGTGGTCAACAAGACGGACGGCAACGTGCGTTTTGTGGTGCAACCGCAAAACATTCGTGAACTCTTCAAGGCAGGAACGGACCAAACGGGCACAGCCCCCACGGTGACTGCCAAATATCCCGATGTACAATCGGTTAATAACTTTCTCGATGAACATTACAAGGGAGCGGTCAAGTATGAAGAGAACGATAAGTTCTTCATCAGCCTGCTGAGCAGCTTTCTTCCCATCATTCTCCTCGTATTCCTCTGGTTCTTCTTGATGAAGCGCATGAGTGGAGGCGGTGGAGGCGGAGTCTTCAGCGTGGGTAAAAGTAAAGCACGCCTGTTCGACAAGAATGGAAAGAACACGACTCACGTAACCTTTAAGGACGTGGCTGGACAGGAAGGTGCCAAGCAGGAGATTCGCGAAATTGTGGACTTCCTCAAGAATCCGCAGAAATATACCGAACTGGGTGGTAAGATTCCTAAGGGAGCTCTGCTCGTAGGTCCTCCGGGTACAGGTAAGACCTTGCTTGCCAAGGCTGTGGCTGGTGAAGCTGATGTACCCTTCTTCTCCATGGCAGGTTCTGACTTTGTGGAAATGTTTGTCGGTGTCGGTGCCAGCCGTGTGCGTGACCTTTTCCAACAAGCTAAGGAGAAAGCTCCTTGTATCATCTTTATCGATGAAATTGATGCCATCGGTCGGGCGCGTGGAAAGAATCCTTCCATGGGGGGTAATGATGAGCGTGAGAATACGCTCAACCAGTTGCTGACCGAAATGGACGGTTTTGGCACGAATACAGGTGTCATTGTCTTGGCTGCTACCAATCGTGTGGAAATCTTGGACAATGCTTTGCTTCGTGCCGGACGTTTCGACCGACAGATTCATGTTGACTTGCCCGAACTTTCTGAACGTGTGGCCATCTTCAAGGTGCACCTTGCTCCGCTGAAGTTGGATAACAGCCTCGACATTGAGTTGTTGGCACGCCAAACTCCGGGTTTCTCGGGAGCTGATATTGCCAATGTTTGTAACGAGGCGGCGCTCATTGCTGCCCGTCACAACCGCAGTGAAGTCGGTAAGCAAGACTTCCTCGATGCGGTTGACCGTATTATTGGCGGTTTGGAAAAGACCTCGAAGGTGATGACCGAGGACGAAAAACGTGCCATTGCCATTCACGAGGCAGGTCATGCTTCTGTTTCTTGGCTCTTGCAATATGCCAATCCGTTGGTCAAGGTGACCATCGTTCCGCGTGGCCAGGCACTCGGTGCTGCGTGGTACTTGCCTGAAGAACGTACGATTACGACCAAGGAGCAAATGCTCGATGAAATTTGTGCCTTGCTCGGTGGACGTGCGGCTGAAGAAGTCTTCTTAGGTCACATTTCCAGTGGTGCTCTCAATGACTTGGAGCGTACGACGAAGCGCATCTACGGCATGGTAGCTTACCTCGGTATGAGCGATGAACTCTCGAATGTTTGCTACTATAATTCACAGGGTGAGGCCGGTTTTACTAAGCCTTATTCCGAGAAGACTGCTGAGCTGATTGACAACGAAGTGAAGCGGATGATTTCCGAACAGTACGAACGTGCGAAGTCCTTGCTTCGTGAACATGCAGCAAAGCATAACGAGTTAGCTGATTTGCTCGTCGAACGTGAGGTCATCTTTACCGAGGATGTGGAACGTATCTTTGGTGCCCGCCCTTGGAAGAGCCGTACGGATGTTCTCATGGAGGAAGAAGCCTTGAAGCTGGCTGAAGAGCGTACCAAGAAGCTTGAGGCTGAAGCTAAATTGCAGGCTGAAACGCAGCAGGAAGCCGCAGTGGTGACAGACACAGCTGAGGCTGAAAGCAATGAAGATGTACAACCCTCAACACAAGATAAGCATGAATAATTTGATTGTCCGCAGTCTGACAGGTGTTGTCTTTGTCGCCGTGTTGGTCAGTTCCATTTGGTTCTCGCCAATCAGTTTTATCGGACTGTTTGCACTCATTACGGGATTGACTACGTGGGAGTTTTCCACCAATGTCAACCGCTATGCAGGTGCCTCGGTCAACCGTTTCATCAATACGGTGGCTGCGGTTTATCTCTTCTTGGCCTTTGCCGGTTATTGTGCTGACCTTGTGCCGTCCAAAGCCTTCATTCCTTATCTCGTTTCCATCATTTATCTCCTGGTGAGCGAGCTTTATTTGAAGAAGGCTGATCCGTTGAAGAACTGGGCCTATGCCTTTGCCTCCCAAGTTTATGTGGCTTTGGCTTTTGCCTTGCTCAATGTATTGGCATTCCACTACGATGCCTTGACCAATACGGTGCGCTTTGAGCCGATTTATCCGCTCAGCATCTTCTTCTTCCTGTGGACGAGTGATTCGGGTGCCTACCTTTGCGGTTCTATGTTGCATAAGTACTTCCCTGCAAAGCTTTTCGAACGCATTTCTCCCAATAAGTCTTGGGTGGGAAGTATTGGAGGCGGTCTCCTCTGTTTGGTCGTAGGTTGGGTACTTTCCGTATTCTTCCCGACCCAGCTGACACTTGTTCAATGGTTAGGCTTAGGACTGACTGTTTGCATATTTGGCACTTGGGGCGATTTGATTGAGAGTCTCTTCAAACGCCAGTTAGGTATCAAGGATAGTGGAAACGTATTGCCCGGACATGGTGGAATGCTTGACCGCTTTGACTCCTCTCTTCTTGCCATTCCGGCAGCCGTGCTTTATCTTTATACGATAAGTATATTCTAACCAGATTCGATGTACACGATATAAGTAAGCGGAAAGCACCCGTCTGGGAGTTTTCCGCTTCTTTTTTAATCATTCTGATGTATGTTTGGTAAAAACAAGAGTAACCAACGCTTGAAACTGATAGGCAAGATATCGGTCATTGTTGTTGTATTGGTCGCTTTAGTCAGTACGACAACCTATTGGGTTATTCGTCGTCCTTTCATTGACGATTACGAAATAGTTGATCAACTGGGGGGAAATCTGTTTCCCTCTGCTATTCTTTCTGTGGCAACAACCAATGCTGAAATCATTGAACCCATGGAAGGCAATTGTTTGGGTAATCCCAAAGCAAGCCTTGCCATTAGGCTGACACCCAGTCGTTCGAATGCCGTGGTGCGTATTGAATTGGCCGAAACCCCCTTCTTTGCCCGTTCTGTATCTTCTTTTGTACTTCCTGAGAAGGGAAAGGAATACATTATCTATCCTGATATTCTTTGGCATTACGATGCGTTGCGCAACAATGTACAAGCTGAACCCATCAGTGTTGCTATAAATGTGGAGGTCGATGGTAAAGACTGGGGACAAAAAGTGCGTACATTCTCCGTTCGCAGTATCAATGAATGTTTGATTGGCTACGTAAAGCAATTGCCTAACGAGCGCACGAAGTTTGTGAGTACGCGTCTGTTTTATGCAGCCTATGTCAACGAAGAGAATCCGCTTATTGACAAAATCCTTCGAGAAGCACTCAACACGCGTATTGTCAGCAAATTCTTAGGTTATCAAGCGGGTACAGAGAAGGCGGTCGACCGCCAGGTGTATGCGCTTTGGCATGCGCTGCAGAAACGCAAATTCAGTTATAGCTCGGTGTCCTATTCTAGTTTGTCGAGTAACATGGTCTATGCGCAACGCGTGCGTACGTTTGAAGATGCACTCAATTCGTCTCAAATCAATTGCGTGGATGGCAGTGTGCTTTTCGCTTCGTTGCTTCGGGCTATCAATATTACCCCAGTACTTGTACAGACTCCTGGACATATGTTTGTGGGCTACTATACAGACGAAAAGCGAAAGAAGCTGACTTTTCTTGAAACTACTATGATTGGGGATGTCAATCTTGATGATTATTTTCCCGAGGAAAAACTTGATTCAACCATTCATACCAAGAGTCAAAGTGAAATGTCGCACCTGACTTTTGAGAAGTCCAAAGAGTATGCCAACCGAAAATACAAGAGTGTAGAGCAGAAGGTGCGTACAAATCAATCGCGTTATCTTTTTGTTGAAATCAATAAGGCGGTGCGTCGTCAAGTACAACCGATTGGCCGGTAGAATAGTAGACTGTTGTCCTCCCTATCTGGGGATACTTCATTTATACAAGAAATGCCTTTAGACGGAAATCTATTCCGGTCTAAAGGCATTTCTTATATTTGTATAGAGCACTTTGTTAGGATATATGAGTCCAGCTCATGCTACTTTCACTTATTTCTTAAACGGCTTTCGCCAGTTACAGCCTTCCTTCCAACGTGAACAGCCGTAAGCCGTTTTACCTTTGATGACCTTGCCTTGTCCACATTCGGGACAGAGACTGCCTTCGCGAATAATGCGGCGTTTAGGCTTTGCTTTTACGGGTTTATCGTTGGTAGTAGAGGATGCTTCCGTTTTAGCTTTGCCCGTTGCTTCCGTAGCTTCGGTGCTGACTGTTTGCGTGACGTGGCGGTTGGAGTTATCACTTAATACCTGACGGACAATGTCGCTGACCATTATTTTCAACTCATCGATAAATTGTGCCGCACTGTATTTATGATGCTCAATCTGGCGCAACTTCTTTTCCCATAGACCCGTTAGTTCCGCACTTTTGAGCAACTCTTCCTTAATCAGCGAAATCAGCTCCATTCCCGTAGGAGTTGCGAGGATGTTTTTACGTTGGCGGCGGATGTACTGACGCCGGAACAGGGTTTCAATAATGGCGGCACGGGTAGAAGGTCTACCTATACCATTTTCCTTCAGTGCATCGCGTAACTCATCGTCTTCCACCGTCTTGCCTGCAGTTTCCATTGCACGGAGCAAGGTCGCTTCGGTATAGGGACGGGGAGGAGTCGTCATTTTTTCAGCCAAGTCGGGTTGGTGCGGTCCGCTTTCCCCCTTTACAAAGTCAGGAAGTACTTTGTCCGTTTCCGTTTGTTTCTCGTCTTCATCTGCATTGCTCATGAGGCGTGCGGCTGAGGCTGGTACGGCACGCCATCCAGGTTCGAGAATGACCTTACCTGTCGTTTTAAATGAAACGTCTGCAGCTTGCCCCAGTACGGTTGTCGTAGCAAATTTACAGTCGGGGTAGAAGACGGTAATGAAGCGGCGAGCTACGAGGTCGTATACGTTGCGTTCCATGTCCGTCAAATTCTGCGGAGCTACGCCCGTAGGAATGATGGCATGGTGATCGGTTACCTTCGAGGAGTCAAAAACCTTTTTGCGCTTCAACAAAGGGGCTCCGCGTAAGGGGGCAAGCAATTCATCGTACAGTGGTCGGATGCCCTTGAGAATATTCGGACATTTGGGATAAATATCATCAGAGAGGAAGGTCGTGTCCACACGTGGATAGGTGGTCACTTTCTTCTCGTAGAGTGACTGGATGAGTTGCAAAGTCTGGTCAGCCGAATAGCCGAATTTTTTGTTGCAGTCTACCTGCAGTGAAGTCAAGTCAAAGAGTCGGGGCGGCATTTCCGTTCCGCGCTTCTTTTCCACTTCCGTTACTTGGAACGGTTCCGACTGAATGCGCTCCAAGGCCGCGCGCCCTTCTTCCTCTGTGCTGAATCCGCGTAAGGTTGGTTGCGCTTTTCGCTTGTCGTTCTTTTCCTTATCGTTTTCGTCTTCCGTTTCCGCTCCCTCGTCTTCATTAGGATCAGCCATGAGTGCGTTGAAGGTCGTGTCGCGGTAGATAGTCGTCAGCACCCAGTAAGGTTCAGGCTTGAAGTTATCCATTTCTTCCTGCCGGCGTACAATGAGGGCTAATGTCGGTGTTTGTACTCTGCCGATGGAGAGAGGGGGTACTCCTGGACCTCGTTGTCCTCCGTACTTGATGGTGTACAGGCGAGTAGCATTCATTCCCAAGAGCCAGTCGCCGATGGCACGACAGAGTCCAGCCTCGTAAAGCGACTTGTACTCTTCTTGAGGGCGAAGCGTGGCAAAGCCTTCACGAATACTTTCTTCTGTCAACGAAGAAATCCAAAGTCGGTCTACAGGACAGTGTGCTTGCGCTTTCTGCATAACCCAACGCTGAATGAGTTCACCTTCTTGTCCGGCATCACCGCAGTTGATAATGCGGTCAGCCTTTGCCATCAAACTCTCAATGACACGAAATTGTCGTTTCACCCCTTCGTCTTCTTTCAGTCGGATACCAAAGCGGGCAGGAACCATCGGCAGGGAACCGAGTGACCATCTTTTCCACATGGGCGTATAGTCTTCGGGGTATTTCAGTTCGCAGAGGTGGCCATAAGTCCAAGTCACCTGGTAGCCGTTGCCTTCGATATATCCGTCGTGGGATTCATAGGCTCCGAGTACTTTAGCGATATCCTTTGCCACACTGGGCTTTTCGGCGATGCAGACGATCATGTTAGGGTGTTGTTATAAAAGAGTTATCAGGTTGTTGGGACGATGTTACATGGGGCGTGTTGTTTTTTCCCGTTCATAGATGAATCTTCCGCTCTTTGTATCAAATCGGACATCAGCCGCTGCAAAGCAACGATCGAGTGCACCTTGTTGAGCAAGTTCGGCTGTTGTACCAGCCTGAATGCCGTGGGAAGAGAGCAGCCACAGTTGGTCCGCAAACTCCAATGCCATTTCCACATCGTGGGTAGAAAGGAGAATGGATTTGTCTGCTTCGTGAGCTAACGATAATAGCAAGCGGAATAGCTGAATTTTCGAGGGAAAATCTAGAAAAGCGGAGGGCTCGTCAAGCAAAATGACGGGTGTTTCCTGTGCCAAGGCCTTGGCTATAAAGACTCGTTGACGTTCCCCGTCGCTGAGCGTACAAAGTTCGCGTTGGGCAAAGCGTTGGGTATTAGTCAAAGCCAAAGCCTGTTCTACCGCTTGCACATCTGCTTGGTTTGTACCAGTCAACAACTTTTGGTGAGGAATGCGCCCGGCTTGTACCACGTCCCAAACTGTAAGTGCATCAGCTTCGGGTTTAAATGTCAATACCACACTTAGTTTACGTGCCAATTCGCGAGCTGAGTAGTTTTTCAAATCCTTCCCGTCTAACCAAATCCCAGTTTCTGAAACGGAAGGAGTGGTGAGCGGTGGTTGAAAACCAGCCAAGGTGCGTAGCAAAGTACTTTTTCCGGCTCCATTGCCCCCTAACAACGCGACTAAACGACCTTTCGGCAAGTGAGCCGAAAGGTCGTTTCCAATGGTTTTCCGACCGTAGCCGGTTGTAAGGTGGGTGAAGCGAAGCATGAAGAATATTAGGAGTGCTCTACTTTACTTAATCCCCATTCGAGTACTTGGTCTATAAGGGGGGTCTTTACCTGATGTTTTACTGCCAATTGTTTGATAAATGTCAGTCCGCAGGGAAAGTCTTCCGTAAAGTAACGGCTGGTGAAGTCTGGAATCCATCCTTCAGCCGTTTCAACCATTGGGGATTGTATGGGTTCAAAAGCTTTTATTGAAGAGATCTTGCGAGTTAGAGAGGATGCATCCGTACTTTCGTAATACTCCAGTAGTGTGGGTATGCTGTGCCCCTCAATGGGTAAGTGTTTCAATACATGGAAAAACTCCTGATCCATAGCCAAGATGCACTCCGAGGCTTCGTCCGTCCATTCTTTGTAGAAATAGCTTCGCTGTGTGTAAGCTGTACCGTTCCAGTCCTTCCACATGGTATACAATCGTCCCGTATGCAGAATTGGGTTACTGTTTGTCAAGCTTGCTTCGTAGAAGTTGTGAAGCAGGGTGGTTGGTGTCAGAAAAAGTTCCTCCATCATTTGGCGAAACGACTCTACGTCTTCCATGTTTTCTACAGCTAGATGCACCTCAGACTTGTATCCCAATAGTTTAGCCTCTTCACCATAGTGCGAGGTTCGGGCAATAAAAGGCACACGTTGATAAGTGTAGAGCGGTGTTGTGGGGGCGAGCAATTCGTGGGCATGGAAGAAAAAGCCCGTGCTTCCGACAATAGATCCAACAGCACAGTCAGTAGGTAGATAGGGACGCAGTGCTTTCAGGGTTTCAGCTATAGATGGACCTGGTAGGCAAAGTAGCAGTAGCTGGCATCCTTCTAATGCTTCTTCATAAGAGGAAGTCACGCAGTCTAACTTACCTAAATATACTTTGTCATTAGGGTCAGTTACGTGTATCGTCTTATTCCAAGCTTCGGGACGGCGACTGTGGATACGGAGTCGGACATTGGCGTTGGCTCCCAATACGCCTGCACAGACGTGTCCTAGAGAACCTCCTCCGCAGATGCAGATATTTAGCATAAAGGATTGGATTAGGGTTAGGCAAGCTCACGAAGAACTTGCTTGTGGTTTTGGCTTACAAACTCATCAGCACCTCAACCAGTCGGTTATTGTCCGCTGTGTTGCGCACTGCAATGCGAATGTAGTTCTTGTCTTGAAGTCCATTCTTCGTGTCGCAATCTTTGATGAGAATGTTGTAGTCTTTGAGCAAACGTTCCGTCAATTCGGTAGAAGAGAAACGGTCGGTCACTTCACACAGGAAGTAGTTTGCTTCAGAAGGAATTACACGAAGGAAGGGTACAGCACTAAGTGCGTGATAGAAACGCGTGCGTTCCATTTGGAATTTCTCACAGGCACGCTTGTAGTCCTTTTCGTACTTCGTGTAAATCTGCATGAAGAACTCAGCAAATGAGTTCAAGTTCCAGATGCTGACCTCCTTCTTGATTTGGGCAATCAGTTCCTTATTGGCTGAGGCTAAGATTCCCAAACGAAGTCCTGGTACACCAAAGCTTTTCGAAATACTTTTTACTACGATCAAGTTGGGGTAAGCCTGAAGAATGCCATTGTCAAGCAAGCTGCTGGTTTCCCAGTCTTGGCTGAAGTCTACAAAACTTTCATCGAGAATCAAGCGAATGCCATGATCCTGGCACCATGCGGCAAGCATGAGAACATCAGGGACTGGTATAAAGTTACCACTGGGATTGTCGGGGTTAATCAGCAACAGCGTACTCAACTCCTTGTCGGCATAGAAAGCCTTGAGGTCGTCTGCTGTGTAGCGGCAATCCTTGTTGGCAGGGAAGAAGGGAACGATTTGTTCTTTTTGGAGGCGGTGTGGATACTCTTCAAAGGTAGGGTAGACCACACCGACTTTGCCCGTTTCGCTTTCCATCAGTCCTTTAATCAATTCAGCAGCTCCGTTGCCGACTGCCATGTATTCCTGACGAACGTTGAAGCATTTGCTAGCCAAAAGCGAATTGACATACATGCCCGAGGGATATTCCGTCAGCAAAGTGTCAAAGTTCGCGCGCATTTCGTCACGCATTCGTTGGGTCGGGAAATACGGGTTGACCAGGTAGCAAAAGTCCAGCATCTCGGGGAAACGCCAATAGCCACCGTAGCGGCGCATGTAGAGCTGTTTGCGTGATTCATCGTCAGCAAAGATGGTTGACGCGATGTCAAGATCTTGGATGTCATCAATCTCATACCACTTCTCGTTCGTGATAGGTAAAGCCTTGAGATCACTCTTGTCGAGGAAGGTTATCACGCGGAGTACCTGCTCGTAATATTCGTTGTTCCCCATAGCCTTTGAGTAAGCTTCGAGGAAGGGAACATACTTGTGGCGTGAGAAGTCGCGGCTAAACTTATAGATGTTGACCGTCTTGTAGTAGCGGTTCGTATCAGCATAGTTGAAAGCCTGCTTGGGAACGAAGTTGACAATGTTACAATCATCGTCAATGCAGACCATCGTACCGTCCATCCAAGTTTGGTATTTGGCTACGAGAGCCAAGTTCGGTCGCTGGTCATTAAGAATCAGAGAGAACATTGCGTCGTCAAAGATCAAGTCACTTTCGATAAGCAAGGTGTCGTCCTCCTGCAATTGTTCCTTAGCAAGTGCCAACGAGTAGATATTGTTCGTCTTGTCATAAACCGGGTTGTTGACATACTCGATGTGCAAACGGTCGGCATAACGGTCACCGATGTAGTCGCGTAACTTTTGTCCCTCATAGCCCACTACTATAACTACGCGGTTAAGCCCCAGTGGAGCAAGTTGGTTCAGCAAACGGTCAATCAGTCTGACACCGTTTACTTCCACCATACATTTGGTATTGTCTTTGGTAAGTTCGCCTAATCGACGACCCATACCTGCTGCTAAGATAATGGCTTGCATAATGATGTATCTTGAGACAGTTTCTGGTAGGGAATAAGTTTCTTTAAAAACTTCAGAAGGACTTTATAATTCTACCAATTCCGTCAAATAAAATGTTGCATGTCCTTCGCGTTGATCCTCAGGTGGTAATGTCATGTATTCGCCAAAGAGATCGCGTAGGTAAGTATCAGCGTCAGCAGGAGCGGAAAATTTCTCCCCTTCAAACTCGATAGTTGTAAGTGGGAAGATGGTGCTTTGCAAGTGACGGTTTCCGTTTCCGCTGTTATTGAGTGTATTCGAATAATATTTGTTTTTGCTTGTAAAAAGTGCCGCCGTATGCCAAAGTGTTCCTAATAGAGCCCGTTTGGCACCGAAGTAAAAGAGTTCGGCTACCGAGCGCCAACTGTATGTATGTTGGGCATGGAGAATGGCATTGGCACGGCAGTAACCGCGTGCCACTTTCTTGGAAAACATCTTCGGGAAGGTAGGCCAGGGATGCATCGGAAAGATATCGATATACAAGCCTTTCGCATACGTCTTAGAGAAATCGTCTGCTCCCTCTACGATGAGTGAATTCAAGTTGCGCACTTTGCAGATAGGCAGGCGCATTTCGGGTTCCGTCTCTGGTGTTTGTACAAAGAGATGTTCCGGAAGCTCCTTTTTAGCTACTTCTACGAAGCGAGGAATTTCTTCCAGAGGCATGCAAATGTCGATATCGTCATCCCAGGGGATAAAGCCACCGTGACGCACAGCGCCGAGCAATGTGCCACTGTCGAGCCAGTAGGGAATATCATGGCGTTCGCAGACGCGTGCCACGTGGCGCAGAATGTCCAATTCCGCCAACTGCATATCGCGAAGGTTCTGTTTGTGAAAAGCCTTCATGTAGCGCATTCTGCCCGCAGGGGTTTCATTATCAGGCTGAGGCAGAAAGGCTTCAGCGTGAGGTGTGGGCATTTCTTCCTCGTCGGCCAACAGACGGTCTAATGTGTCAAGATCCGCTGCATAGGTCAACTTCAAGTTGCGCTCATCGCCTTTCACCACGTAGATGGGAACTTCGGGTAAATAGTGGAGCACTACGCCGCAATCGTCAGTGGCACGGAAGTTGGGGTCAGCCAAAGCACGGCGATAGGCTTCAGTAATGGTTGTAGCCCGAAAAGCCTGCGGTGTTTGCATTCGTTGCAAGGTCGTGCGGTCAGGTACTTGGGTAATGCAATCGGCTTCCACCTGCATAATGGTATCTACCGAGGGAATGCCTACGCCGACAGCCTCCTGGGTGAGTAAGGCCTCACAAACTTGGTCAATGATGGCTTGCGTAACCAAGGGACGTGCAGCGTCGTGAAAGAGGAGGTTAACCTCTTGTCCCTCGTAGGCACGAATGGCTGCCAAACTCGAATCAGAGCGTTCCCTCCCGCCTTCCAAAACCTTGGTCAGTTTTGTCCAACCGTTGAGGAGCTTCATGTCCTCCAAACGGTGATGGTATTCGGGGGCAACAACAACCGCAATCTCATCGATGTGCGGATTTTGCTCAAAAGCGTGGATACTATATTCAAGAATGGTCTTGCCTCGAAGTTCTAGAAACTGTTTGGGACATTCCGTTCCCATTCGGTTTCCTTTTCCACCGGCAAGAATGATGGCTACGTTTGTTGACATAGGAGTTAGCGGTAGGGTAAAAGCTGAATGTTCTGCTTGCAGGGGGAGAGAAGCAGAAGGAATCGTGTGTTTCCGTTTTTCACAAATGCGTTATCCTGGTTTAGCCTGCGAAAGCAAGCTTACAGGAATTTCATCGTTTAGCTAAAAGCGGAAATCGGGCACTTTTTGTTAGAGAACAGTGCCGCAAAGTTACGTTTTTCTTGATAATATGGGGAGCTCATCCCCTTAGAACCTGCTTCCCTTTGAGAAGTCCCCTGCTAACTTCCCTTCTCCTCCGAAAAAACACTACCTTTACAGCCGAAATCACAAGGAGATGAGATGTGCCGTGAACTCTCATCTCCTTTATTATGACAGGTCCTGATTAAGAGTCGTTGAAGCGTGGAAGGTTGAAAAGATGCGAGTTGAGAAGTACGAGGAGTTGCGGGGTGGCGCATCAGATCGGCACGATGCATATCTTTCTAAAGTCCAATTCTGTTTCATTCTCCAATCTTGTAAGGCTAAAACAGGGTCACGTAGAATGCTCATTAATGAAAAGTTTCATGAAATACCTCTTTACACTCCTTCTCAGTCTGTGTTATCTCCTTCCGGTAGTCGCACAGCAACTTCCTCTTCCCAAACGCGAATTTCGCGGAGCTTGGATTCAAATGATTAACGGTCAGTTTATGGGCATGAGTCGTGATGTCATGCAAGCCAATTTGACCAAGCAACTCAATGTGTTGAAAGCCTGTGGAGTTAATACGGTGATATTCCAAGTCCGTGGTGAGGCCGATGCGCTTTACCAGTCGCCTTACGAACCCTGGAGCCGCTTTCTTACGGGTCAGCAGGGAAAAGCCCCCGCGCCTTATTGGGACCCTCTGAGCTGGATGGTCCAGGAATGTCATGCCCGAGGAATGGAACTCCATGCTTGGATCAATCCTTTCCGTGCCAAAACAAAGGGAACCCGCGAATTGGCTGTAACCCATCCTTACGTAAAAAATCCGCAACGCTTTTTTGAGTATGATGGACTCTATATTTTCGATCCCGGACTTCATGAAAACCGCAAATACGTGTGTAAGATTGCTGCCGACATTGTGCGCCGTTACGATGTCGACGGACTTCATATTGATGACTACTTCTATCCTTATCCTGTAGCGGGTGTAACCATTCCCGATCAGGCTACCTATCGTGCCAATCATAATGGAATCAATGATTTAGGCGATTGGCGTCGTTATAATGTCAATCTCTTTATCGAGATGCTCCATGACTCCATCCGAGCAGTCAAGCCTTGGGTAAAGTTTGGTGTCAGTCCCTTTGGTATCTATCACAATGCCAAGCCGGGCAGTAACTTACCAGGGTCAAAGACGGCTGGCTTGCAAAATTATGATGACTTGTATGCCGATGTACTTTATTGGATTAACAAAGGCTGGGTAGATTATACCGTGCCGCAGATTTATTGGGAAATCGGTCACCGTACTGCAGACTACGAGGAACTCATCAAGTGGTGGAGCCGTTTTGCTGGCAACCGTCCCTTGATTATTGGTCAGGACGTTGAGCGTACCGTTCGTGCCGCAGACCGTCAGCAACCCACCCGTCACCAGATGGAAGCGAAGTTTGCCCTGCAGCGTGGATTGCGAACCCAGGGTTCTTGCTTATGGTATTCAGCGGCTGTGGTTCGTAATGATGGAAACTACGCCACGCTCTTGAAGGATAAGTACCACCGCACTCCTGCGCTTCAACCGCTCTTCCCCTTTATGGACGATGAGGCTCCCAAGAAACCGCGTAAGGTCAAGGCGCTTTGGATGCCCGATGGTTATTACCTCTTCTGGACAGCTCCCAAGGCTAAAAAGGAAATGGATCGTGCTTGTAATTATGTAGTTTACCGTTTCCGTAAGGGTGAAAGAATCGACCTCAATGATGCTTCGCACATTTTGGCCATTACGCCTCAAACGTTCTATCGTTTACCTTACCAGGGAGGCAAGGAAAAATATACATATATAGTGACAGCGCTCGATCGCTTGCATAATGAGTCGAAGCCTGTCAAGGAAAAGGTAAAGCTGTAAGGCTTCGTTTCGTAAATAGTTAATTGAATCAAGAGAGGACGGCACCCATCAGCAGAGATTACCTCCCTTAGCTTGGAGTGAACTCATCTTTCCGTTTATATTCTTCCCTTATCATTTTCTTCTAATGAAAGTTCTAAAATTCGGCGGTTCCTCTGTTGGAACCGCTGCAAGTATACTGAGCGTCAAGCGCATTGTCGAGGACAATGCCGACGATGTGATTGTAGTCGTTTCCGCCTTAGGTGGTGTGACCGACGGACTCATAGCACTCACCCAACAGGCAGCAGCGGGCGAAGCTGCATACCAGGAGCAACTGGAAGCATTGGTACAACGTCACCATGCTTTGGTGGCAGAAGTCATTCCTTCCGAAGGGCAAGGAGCTTTGCTGCAACAGCTCGATGCCCTCTTTACCGAATTGCGAAGCATCCTTCACGGCATCAGTCTCATTCAAGACCTGACCCCCAAGACGGCGGATGCTATTGTCGCTTACGGCGAACGGCTTTCCTCTTTGATTGTCACAGCCTTGATAGCCGGTGCTAGTCACCTGGATGCCCGCCAATTTATGAAGACCATGAAGCAGGGCAATCGCCATGTAGTCGATTTCGAACAGACTAATCGTCTCATTCGGGAACACTTTGCTCATCGTCCACATCGCATTGTGACAGGTGGTTTCATTGCTTCCGATGGCAGTACGGGCGTAACGACCAATCTCGGTCGGGGTGGTTCCGACTATACCGCTTCGATTTTAGCCGCCGCTCTCGATGCTGAATGTTTGGAAATATGGACCGATGTAGACGGCTTTATGACGGCAGATCCGCGCATTATTCCTACGGCTTACACCATCGACCAGCTTTCCTATGCCGAAGCCATGGAATTGTGCAATTTCGGTGCGAAGGTCGTCTATCCGCCTACCATCTATCCCGTTTGCCAGAAGAATATTCCGATTTACATCAAGAATACCTTCCATCCGGAAGCTGCAGGTAGTGTCATTCGTCGCGACGCAGCCCGTAGTGAACGTCCCATACGTGGTATCTCTTCTGTACAGGAAACAAGCATGGTTACTGTCAGTGGTTTGTCAATGGTCGGTGTCATCGGTGTCAACCGCCGTATTTTCGCTACCTTGGCAGCAGGGGGAATCAGTGTGTTTATGGTAGCACAAAACTCTTCCGAAACGAGTACTTCCATAGGTATGACACCGGCTGACGCCCGACGAGCCTGCGAATTGCTCGATGCAGAATTTGCAGCCGAGATAGCCGACGGAGCGATGAACCGTGCCACCCTTGCCGACGGACTTTCGAGTGTGGCTGTCGTGGGTGAACGCATGCGTAAGTTGCCCGGTATAGCTGGTAAACTCTTTTCGGTGCTTGGACGCAACGGTATCAGCATCTCGGCAGTTGCTATGGGCGGACAGGAAATGAACCTTTCCTTTGTTGTCGAACGAGCTCAATTGCGCAAGACGCTCAATGTGCTTCACGACAGCCTTTTCCTCAGCGAACACGAAGACCTCAACCTCTTTATCTGCGGTACAGGTACGGTCGGGGGAAGTCTCATTGAGCAGATTGCTGCCCAGCGTGACAAACTCTTTGAAGAACGCGGTTTGAAACTTAATATCGTGGGTATCAGCGGGCGTTCACATGCCGTCTACGACCGCAATGGCATTGACCCACATCATTACCGTGAGGCCATGGAGCAAGGTGGAGAGGGCGGCATCGAACGCATGATGCGTGAGATTGAGGAGATGAACATCTTCAATTCCGTCTTTGTAGACTGTACAGCCGGTGATGAAGTCGCCGCTCAGTACGAACGTTTGCTCCGTCACAACGTCAATATTGTGGCAGCCAATAAAATCGGAGCATCTTCTTCCTACGACCATTACCGCTTGCTCAAGCAAATAGCCCGTGAAAAGGGGGTGAAATACCTCTTCGAAACGAATGTGGGAGCGGGTCTTCCCATCATCAATACCATCAATGACCTCTGTAACTCTGGCGACCGCATCTTGCGCATCGAAGCTGTGTTGAGTGGCACGTTGAACTTTGTTTTCAATACCCTCTCCGAGACCGTTCCGTTCAGTGAAGCAGTGCGGTTGGCGAAGGAAAAAGGTTATAGTGAACCCGATCCGCGTATCGACCTGTCGGGCAAGGACGTGGTGCGTAAACTTTTGATTTTGGCTCGTGAGAGTGGGTATCGCGTGGAGTTCGACGAGATCGAGCGTCATCTCTTTATTCCTCAGGCACTCTTCGATGGCAGTTTGGAGGCCTTTTGGCAACGTCTGCCCGATTTCGATGCTCACTTCGAAACGGAAAGAAAACGCTTGCAAGCCGAAGGCAAGTGCTGGCGATTTGTGGCTCGTTGGAGTGAAGGCAAGGGAAGTGTCGGACTGCAGGAAATTCCCCACAATCACCCCTTCTACGAGCTTGAAGGTTCAAATAATATTCTCCTTCTCACTACCGAGCGTTACCGCGAATACCCGATGTTGATTCAAGGCTATGGTGCCGGAGCCGAAGTTACGGCAGCCGGTGTCTTTGCAGACATCATGCGCGTGGCCAATGTGTAACGGCTGTGTTTGGTTCGGGCGATAAGGAGAAATCCTTTTCAATATTTTTGTCATCCGACTAAATTCCGTTGATTATGATAAACTATGAACGTTATGTCAATTTCTATACAGACTTCGCTTTTAAGAAGCTGTTTGGAACAGAGGCCAATAAAGAGTTGCTTATCAGCTTTTTGAATGCCTTGCTTCATGGGAAAGAAGAAATCCGTGATTTGACCTATTTGAATACGGAGCATCTGGGTGGTCAGGAATATGACCGCAAGGCTGTCTTTGATGTGTACTGTGAGACAGTTGACGGGTCCAAGATTTTGGTAGAAATGCAGAAGGCTGAACAGCAATACTTTAAAGATCGAAGCATTTTCTATTCCACTTTCCCTATTCGTGACCAAGCAGTCAAAGGGCACGAGTGGAATTATCAGCTGACAGCCGTTTATACGATTGGCATTCTCAACTTTTGTTTCGATGATACCAATCCCGATTACTTTCATCATGAAGTCAAGCTGCTTGACACTCAGACAAAGGAAGTGTTCTACGATAAACTGACGTATGTTTATCTCGAAATGCCCAAGTTTACCAAGCAAGAGCAGGAGTTGAATACGTTGTTCGACAAGTGGCTCTATGCCATCAAGAACCTTTCTCGTCTTATGGAACGTCCTGCCACGCTGCAAGAACAAGTTTTTACCCAATTGTTTCAAGCTGCAGAAATCGCTCAGTTCAATCCGCAGGAGCGCGTTGACTATGAAGCTTCCCTCAAGGTCTTTCGCGATATCTACAGTGTAGTAGAAACAGCCGAGATACGTGGACATGAGAAGGGCTATGCTGCAGGTATGGCTGCGGGTATAGAGCAAGGGTTAGAACAAGGACTAGAGCAAGGACTAGAGCAAGGCGAAAAAAAGATGGCTCTGCGCATGGCGAAGACTTTAAAAGAAGAAGGCTGGTCGCTCCATCGTATTGCCGCTTTGACAGGTTTGAGTGAGGAAGCATTACTGTCCTTATAATAACTTGCTGGATTCTTTGCTTTTCAAACCTCGTTTTGTTCAAATCTAAAATAAGGAGATATCTCCGACCTCATGGGAGGTTAGAGGTATCTCCTTTTCTCTTACGTAGGGCAACGTCAGTTGTCAGACAATCTGGCTGATGTTACCCCATGCGACATGGCGCGTTACACCGAAGCCGCTTCCGGACGAGCTTCAGTTACCAGTCCCCCTGTACCTTCACCTTCAGGGTTCGTGGTTCCCGGTTGCTTGTCGCCTTGTTCAGACGATTGATTTCCATCCGCATTAGGCTGATCGGGCTTGGCTCCAGGCTGCGGCAACTTACCTTCCGTACCCGTACCAGGCTTCTCTTCCGGTTGGGGTACGTTCGGTTGATTGTCTGATGAGTTGCCTCCAGTTTGCCCGTTGGGCTGATTGGTTTCGGGAGCAACATCCGTGGGTTGCTTGTTAGCCTCTTCCTTCTTCTTGGCCGCTTCACGTATAGCCAGTCTCAACTTCACCGTTTCCTTGAATTTGCGGATGGATGCATTCCACAGAGCAATCGCCTTCTCATACGAACCGCCCAGCATATTGGCACAACCTTCCATAATCTTCACGGCTTCATCATAGACATGATCCATCGTGCTGCGAGCCTTCTTTAAAGCTGCGGTTACCGTCTGGCTGTCATAGTCGCGGCACAACATCTTTTGATTTTCCACTTCCTCGTTAAGTGTCATCAGTCTGTTGTAGTAAACCATGGTACCCGTTTCCGTCAGCACCTGTTGCTCCTCTTCCTGAGAAAGGTCGTTGAGCAGATTTCGGATGATCGCAGTTAAGCCCTCCACACTGGTCTTCAAGTTCTTCTGATACGTATTAAAGTGTTTCAGTAGCACCTCCGTACGTTCGTAACCGTTCAGTTTAGCCATCCTTACACTCTTGATAGCTTGTCTCATACCCGAATAAGCGTGTGCTCGTTCTTGAGAAAGTTGGTGCAGTTTTCCCAGCGAGGGGTCAACCTTGCTTCGTATAAACCACTTCTCTTCTTCTGAAAATGCTTCAAGAAACTCCGTTTTCATGGTTGTGAACTTCACGTTTTCGGAAGACTCGATTCCCGAGATGATTTTTACGCATTCATGCATAAATTCATCGTGCAAGTCATTAGTAAGCGTAGACTTGCTGAACGCTTCAATAGAATATATCATAATATAAAATATAAGACTCCCTGTGATAGCGCAACTGCAGGGAGATTTTTTAAAGAGGTTATTAGTTGCGCCAGTTTAAGCTACCTGGTCCTTTGTAGTCGGTATTAAACGAATCAGGCTACATCATAGGATTTTTCCAGCTTTCTTTGATTTACCTTATGCCTTGTCCATCCTTTAAGCTGTTTGATGGAGAATAGATACTTGTTAGATTGAGGGTTTAGGTAGCACTTCCTGTAATGCAATTTCGATGGATAATTCTTTGTTGCTGCTGTAGCAATTGAACCTTTTGCTAGCGGATTTTCTGGTAGTTCATAGTGTGCGGACTTCTTGTCGAGCGTCTTTTTTAGCAGTCTGCAGTGTACGACTCCCTTGTCGAGCATCTTTTTGGGCCGTCCGCAGTGTGCGTCCCCCTTGTCGAGCGTCTTTTTTAGTAGTCCGCAGTGCGCAAACCCCTTGTCGAGCGTCTTTTTTGGTAGTCCGCAGTGCGTAAACCCCTTGTCGAGCGTCTTTTTTGGTAGTCCGCAGTGTGCAAACCCCTTGTCGAGCGTCTTTTGGGGTAGTTCGCACAGTTTAAACCCATAAAAAGTCCGCTTTTTCGATATGCTACATTGTGCAGAGCACAAATCGGCATCACTCAAAGGTTGGCCTTGCATTTTAAACCCATTTCAAAGATCGTTTTTGTTTCAGCATTCAGTTCGGAAGTTTCAATCATCCGTCTGAAAGTGAGACAAGAATCTGTAGAACTTTAGCGAAGGGAACAGAAAATCAATTTTACCAGTGGGGAGGTTGGTCCTGCGAGAAAAAAGTCCTGTCTTTTTATGGAAAACAGGAGGTTCTGCTGTTAAGTCCTCTGTTGGTATAATAAGGAAGTGTACCCTGACACCTTTACTCTAACCTTTTAAGGTCATTGCCGAACATCTTAACGATAGGTTCAAGCCAATCATCCTAAGTGAGTTCTCCCAAAGTCCCGGGTGGGGAAGTGGAGGCAGTGCAGGTAGGTTTTCAGTATCCGACGTTTGTAGGTAGGGAAGTGCATTTATCGAAAATGGCAAACAGCCTATTTCAGTCGGATCGCACAGCAAAGCAGCAGCTATCTGTGCGCAAAGAGAAGCGAAGACACGGAGCAAAATTTTTCACCTTTCCTTAAGTTTAGCACTCAAGGTAAAAATAGTTTTATAGCCACCGTACCTATGCGAACCATGTACTTTCCCTTTCAGTTGGTTTAGGAGATCTCAACTACCCCAACCGTCTGTTTAAGCACATTGGATTGCTTTCGTGTGGCAAATATACTAACATATTTCCGAGATAACCAAATTAAATAAGCGGAAAAAGAGTAAATCTTTTGTTTTTCGTTATGTACTGCTGTTTTTATCTTCGTATTCCTGCTTTACCTATCTAAATAAGATGTTTACTGTCATTATATTCAAATATATAGCCAATATTATTCACCTTCTATTTGTTATTTCCAAAGTGCGTTTGTTAGTATAGTAAAATAATTAATTGAGTAGCGAGTGTTTGGTATTTATTCCTCTTTTTATGAAAGAAGGAAAGATGGGGCAGAAGAATGAGGTGAAACCAATATTATTCTGTTACAAGTAATTTCTGTCTACTTGTTT
>UQJC01000024.1 GCA_900541335.1 uncultured Prevotella sp. | reverse complement strand
TCTTGTTGAAGATGTCTGTCAGTTTCATGCTAAGGCTGTATCCTTCCAGAAGCTTTGGGAATTTATCAAAGAGAATGGCAGCCCTGGCCTTTTGCTGTTCGTTCCATTTGGTCCAGTGTTTCAGTATGATATGCTTGCTTCTGCTTAATATTTGCGGTAAGGTTTCCCCATTATCCATTCTTTCAGGCTCCCATTTTCCGATTCTATCTCTTTCTGCCTTACTCTTTGCATCTTTCTTCTTTTGCCGATGCTCCCTGATAGCCCTATTTTCTGCATCAAGTACTTTCCACCGGTAATGTATTCTCAATTGGTCAACAGCTTCAGACATAAGCTGTTGCACATGAAAACGGTCATTAATCAATTTAGCGGCAGGGAAAACCTTTCTGACAGTGAGCATCATTGCTGATGACAAATCAGTTGTAACTGTCTTTACAGCCAGCCGTTTCCGAAGTGGAATCCTACGCAAGATTTCACTTACCACGTCCGTAGCAACTCCGCGAATCATGGCAACTAAAGTCCCTTTACGACCTTTCGCTGCTTTGTTGGTCAGAATTGTATAAACATCTCCATTGCTCAGACAGGTTTCATCCAAGGAAAGGTTCTCTCCAATATTTTCAGGATAAAGGATATAATCATGCGCATGTTCAACTTGATCCCAGTTTCGGTAATCACTAATCTTCTCCTTGTATTGCTTACGCAGAGTCTGACCTTTTACTCCGTGACGTTCTGCAAGTACACAGATGCTTACAGGAGTAGACTCAATCTCCTTCTTTTAAAAAAGACACAAACTCTGAGTTGAGCCGTGTGCCGTCAAATTCTGATAAGTCCCAGTCGTAGCTGAAGATTTCGTTGGATGATTTATCAAGCCATTTACGCTTACGGACATGGAGATAGGTGGCACGCCCGCGTATAGGATAATCTTGAATTACACGATACTCTCCAAATCCGTAGGCTATAATTTCAGGATTATATTTGTCTTCCTTTAGTTGTACTTTCTTTTCATCAAGATAAATATCAAAACGATCAGCGCTCTTGTCGAAGCTGACAATATCAAAGTTGTCGATAAGCACATCTGGAAGGATGGCTCGAAGAAGTTGTTCTGGTTTCATAATACAAAGGTAAGCAAAGATATTTATTTGTAGGAATACCAACCAGAAATTTCCGCTGAGCCCTTAACTGCCAAAGATATTCTGCTGAAAACCTTCAACAACCGCACCTATCAAAATTTCTATTTCTTACGTGCTTCGTTTATAAGAAAGGCACACTTCACAGGATCCGCACCACGCTCTTTCGCATAACAATCTGCCAAATAAGCAAAGAATCGGTCGTCACCTGAGAGCTGTGCTAAATTCTTACAGCCTGCAGCTACTGTTACACCACGACCACACTTCAAACTATTGGTATCAATCAACGAAAAGTGGTAACGTCCGTCGATAATGTCATATAAAATATTAGACGAGGAAAAATCACGATGCAAAAAACCATCTTCGTGCAGGTGAGCAGCAAAACGAGCAAAATGCCCGATAACTTCACGCTGCTTGTCAGCAGGTTCGCCAAGCAAACTATACATGCTGTAACGGTAGTTGGAGTGCAAACAAACAAAATATGTCACAAAGTTGCACAACCCATGCCGGTAGCGCACGTAAGCGATTGACTCTGGACTCTCAAATCCACGTTCACGAAGCAAAAGCGGACTGATGTAAGCAAGTTTTCCCTTCGACGACTTATAAATAAGCTGCTGAACCCGACGACGAAGAGTGGGCTGCGCATAACGTTTGACACACAACGTCAGTCCATCAACATGAAGCGTACGGATAACATTACGACCCGTATGAATCTCATGCCCTTCATGTTCGAAGTGCTCATCCAAACGCATCAGGTAGTCGCGTAAATGCTCGTATTTAGGATTGAGAATGATTTTCATACACTTAGAATAGAGGTAGCGAATAGGCCCCTGTATATTCAGATGCTCCTATCGCGGTAATCTTTCGAACAAAAGACAGCGACGCTTATTGGAGCAACAGCCCCTTAAAGAACAATATAAAAAGAGAGAAAGAAACGTACCACTCCTATCAGACTAGCACAAAAGAGAGGCATTTCATCATCAAAAGACAGGGTCTTTATGCAATGCGTATTTTCCTTTTCGCAGCAAAGGTATAAAAATAGTCTGAAAAAGAAGGACAAGGTTCCCAAAAAGTGACTTTTTATGTGCTTCGTTGTTTTCAAACGTATCTTTTTACTCCAACAGGAAGAAAGCTCTTCCTGTTGGTTTTTACAAAGGCTCGCAAACGTGTAACACACTACCCGACAAGACCTCCAATCGAACTTAAACATTCCCTGACCCGCATTGTATTTCCTACAATTTATACCTACCTTTGCCTCCCATTTGACACGCTCGCACACGCGCGTACATTATTATACATATAGACACACTACGCCTGCGTGCCGACAAACAAAGCAAACAAAAATGCGGTGAGAAGACATCAACAAACCGCAAATGGCCTTGAAGCCTCCAAGACTCAACGAAATCATCTACAACTTAGACTTCCCAACGGCCACCAACTCCCTTCCCCTTCTGATATACTTTATTCCCATGGCTACGCTCACAACCGAAAACGGCTTTTCACATCCGGCGGAATCTACCACAAACCCCATGATCAGCCTGCACAACATCCATAAATCCTTTGGCTCACTCGAAGTACTTAAAGGAATAGACCTCGACATTTTCCCGCGCGAGGTCATCAGCATTGTGGGAGCCAGCGGTGCAGGAAAAACAACGCTGTTACAAATTATGGGCACACTCTACAAGCCCGACCAAGGGAACATCTGCATTGCCGGACAAGACGTTGGAGGACTGTCACAAAGCAAATTGGCAAAGTTCCGCTGCGAACACCTTGGATTTGTCTTCCAGTTTCACCAATTACTCCCGGAGTTCTCAGCACTCGAAAACATCCTAATTCCAGGAATGATTGCTGGCCGCAAGAACGACGAAATCCGCAAGCGGGCAATGGAGTTGCTCGACTTTATGGGACTCTCCGGACGCGCAGAACACAAGCCAGCCCAGCTTTCGGGCGGTGAAAAACAACGCGTTGCGGTAGCGCGTGCCTTGATGAACAATCCTGATGTGATTTTAGCTGACGAACCTTCGGGCAGCTTGGACCTCCACAACAAAGAGGAACTTCATCGACTTTTCTTCCAACTGCGCGACGAATTGGGACAGACGTTTGTCATTGTAACGCACGATGAAACACTTGCCCAGCTCACGGACCGCAACATCCGATTGGTAGATGGACGTATAGCGGAACCGGAATAACCCCACACATCGGTACCACTACCCAAATTATCGACCGAGTTTTCCACAATCATTTTACTCGGTTTTCATTCTCAATCTCACAGAGCAGGTCGCTATCAAATACCTGCCTCATTCTCCACCTCCCTACACTTATGATTAAACTTGGAAATTACAATACTCTTCGTATCACTCGCTTTACCGACCACGGAGCCTATCTCGACGGCGGCAAGTTGGGTGAAATTCTGATGCCGAAATCGTACGTACGCCGCGAAATGCGTCCGGGCGATACGGTAGAGGTTTTTGTTTACCTTGACCAAAGCGAACGACTTGTCGGAACGCTTGAAACGCCCTTAGCCCGAGTTGGCGATTTTGCCTTCCTCACTGTCGCGTGGGTCAACGAATACGGCGCCTTTCTCGACTGGGGCTTAATGAAAGATCTCTTCGTCCCCTTCCGCGAGCAAAAACGAGTCATGGAACAAGGACGCGCATACCTTGTCCATGTACACATCGACGAAGAAACACAGCGCATCGTCGCTTCAGCCAAAGTAGAAAAGTACTTGCAGCGCGCCACCCCTTCCCTCTTCCATCGAGGTCAAGACGTAGAAGTTATCATTCAGCAGAAAACCCCCTTAGGCTTTAAGGCCATTGTGGACAACGCCTATGCGGGCATGATTTACGACAACCAAATTTTTGCAGAAGAGCCCCATACAGGTGATGTACTAACGGCAACAGTAGTCACAGTTCGCCCTGATGGCAAACTCGATCTGTCACTTCAACGCATTGGCAAAGGGCGCTTCCGCGACTTTGCTGAACAGCTTTTGGAAGAGCTCAAACAAGAAGGAGGACAGCTTCCCTTCTCGGATAAAACCGACCCAGACACCATCCGCGAACACTTCGGCGTGAGCAAGAAAACATTTAAACAAGCAGTGGGCAACCTCTACAAACAAAAGCTGATTTTACTCGAAGAGGGGAATATCATTTTAAATAGGAATAAATAGAATTATTACCTTTTTTGCTTCCTCTAAATAACAAAATCGGGGGGGGGGTATTTTTTCTATTCGATATGCTTAGAAAAAGTCAGAAAAGATTTGGACAGCACAAAAAGGTTCTCTAACTTTGCTTACGTAATAAACAAACAATTAGAAACTCTCGAAAAAATAGTTTTTTCATCTCTATATAAGTTCTGTGAAGCAACGTTGCGTCGGGAGACGCGACGTTGCTATTTTATATCTACCTATACCCTGTAATCCAATGATGGCCTACCCAACAAAATAAGGAAGCCGTTGTAGCCTATCATATCCTTCTTGATGACAAACATCAGCCTCATGGTTAATGAAAAAAGTTAGCGTTGAGAAGAGCATTGAACCGTTTCATGGAATGTGGGATAGAGGAGATAAAAGAATAAGAATGAAGGTTACGATTATGGGAAAAACCCAAGCACAACCGATTTGAACAGCTTTCAATCATAAAGACGGCTCATACCCCCTATTCGATAGGCTTTCAACCATTGAGGAGACTCAAACATAAGCAGTACAATAGGTTTTCAACTATTGAGAAGACTCAAACATAAGCAGTACGATAGGTTTTCAACCATTGGGAAGACTCAAACATAAGCTGTACGGTAGGTTTTCAACCATTGAGAAGAATCAAACATAAGCCATACGATAGATTTTCAACCATTGAGAGGACTCAAACATAGCCTGTACGATAGCTTCTTAACCATTGAGAGGACTCAAACATAACCTGTACGATAGCCTCTCAACGGTCGAAAGGACTCAAACATTGATTGTACGATAACTTCTCAACGATCGAAAGGACTCAAACATTGATTATGTGAGAGAGCCTCAACCATAGAGATGATTCGATCAAATACTGTGGAAAAGCAAATCATAAGGAGAAACTTACCTTTAAACATCCATACGTCATACAAGTGTATATGCCCTGAATAAACCTCCCCAACTTTATCGGGTATCTAATTCAACCCTCACCTACTCAATAGTTTACCACACTCCCCAAATAAATATTCAATTCGCATCAAACCCTCTATTTTGCTCTTTGTAACTTAGCAATATGGGTATATACCTACATTTTTTAGGGCGATTCAAAAAAATATTCATAGAAGCACTTGGTTGAATCCAAAATACACACTATCTTTGCCCACGTAAATAAGAAAACAAAGATTTAGAAACTCTCGAAAAAATAGTTTTTTCATCTCTATATAAGTTCTGTGAGGCAATATTACGTCGGGAGACGTGATATTGCTATTTTTATATACCCCACTCTCTTAAGCTATAGCTTATCAAGCTCACACTTGAGAGCCCATCCCCCTCACACCTATAGCCTTCCCCATACTCCAAAGCAAGCGGCTAAACGGATTGAAGCTAATGACTCCAACAAGCAGCAATTGGAGCGCGTTCATTTTTTCAACATTCCGACCAATGACTTTACGTAACTATACCCCACTGTGGCTCTGTGCACTCGTACTGACAGCCTTACCCCTTCATTCGGACACCATTTCCACACGCGTCCAACCACAGGTTGTGCAGACAAAAGCCAGCGACAACATTCTACTCCACAAGCCTTCGAAAATTACGGCAGGTGATTCACTCACCCTCCGACTTAACCATCTACTCGACGACCCACTCTTTGACGAAACCCAAGTGGGAATCTTCGTCTACGACCTCACCGTGGGAAGAAGAGTTTATGCACACCACGAACGTCAACGTATGCGACCTGCCTCCTGCCAAAAACTTGTGACTGCCATCACGGCTTTGCACACGCTTGGCACAAATTACCAATACCATACAGACCTCTTCCTCAGTCCGGAAAACGATACCACCGGAAAAAAAGTGACCATTTACCTACGAGCTGGTTACGACCCCTTGCTCGACCACGACGACCTAAAAGCCTTTGCCACTGCGCTACAGAAGGAAGGCATTGAGCGTATCGAAACACCACTCATCCTAGACTGTTCGCTTAAGGATGAAGACGAACGCGGTTGGGGATGGTGTTGGGACGATAAAACTGTACCACTGACTCCTTTATTATATAAGAACAAGGATCGCTTCGTAGAAACCTTTCGCGAAGTTTTGGCTGAAAAAGGCATTGAATGGGACGGAAGGACGACACTGGGAACCTGCCCAGACCAGGCAACACGCATCTGCCAGCGTTCACACACCATCGACCAAATACTCCTGCCCATGATGAAGGAAAGCGACAACTCTGTAGCGGAGTCACTATTTTACCAATTGGCTGCTAAAAGTGGCAAACGATGGGCAGGACGTAAGCAAGCAGTACCATACATTAAGGAGGTTGTAAAGAGTTTGGGACTCAACCCCCGAGACTACCTCTTTGCCGATGGTTCGGGCCTATCATTATACAATTATACCAGTGCCGAACTTTTGGGCAAACTGCTCATCTTTGCTTACGATCATCCAGAGGTATACCGACACCTACTTCCCTCCCTTCCCGTGGCTGGTGAAGACGGTACATTGGAACGCCGTATGCGGGGAAGTGCAACCCGTGGCAACGTGAAAGCTAAGACAGGTACCGTGGAGGGAGTGAGTACCCTGGCAGGATACTGTACCAATGCCAACGGCCACACACTTTGCTTTGCCATTCTGAACCAAGGGGTAAAGAGAACAGCCGACGGAAGAGATTTCCAAGACAAAGTGTGTAATTTACTCTGTGAGTAAGTAAATTTGCAGTCGAAAGGACGATGCTTCCCTTTTGGACCGTTCGCACACTCCAACGTTACGGAGCGATTAGCAAGCTGACAGTGAATGAAAACTGCATTTCACCACACAGTCACACGCGGCCTCAACTGATCAGAGGCTAACTCGGACTAGGAAGCAACGCCACAGACTCTTGCTTAACATACTACAACTGCATTCCTCGCAATGAAAAAAGACATCGAAATCGCACACAGCACGCCGCTCAAACGAATCGACGAAGTGGCACAGTCCATGGGCATTGACCCCGAAAGCATTGAACACTACGGCAAGCATATCGCCAAACTACCCCTCTCGCTGATGGAAGGCAAGAAGGATGGCAAGCTCATCTTGGTAACGGCAATCACGGCTACCAAGGCGGGCATCGGCAAAACGACCGTAAGCATCGGCTTGGCATTGGGCTTGAACGCCATCGGTAAAAAGGCGTGCGTAGCACTGAGAGAGCCTTCACTGGGCCCCTGCTTTGGTATGAAGGGCGGCGCAGCAGGCGGCGGTTATGCACAGGTGCTCCCGATGGAGCGCATCAACCTCCACTTCACAGGAGACTTCCACGCAATTACTTCTGCCCACAATATGATTGCCGCTCTGCTGGACAATTACCTCTACCAGCACCAGAAGGAGGGCTTCGGACTGAAGGAAATCCTTTGGCGACGCGTACTCGACGTTAACGACCGTTCGTTGCGCTCGATTGTTACGGGTCTGGGCCCTGCGACCAACGGCATTACGCAGCAAGCAGGCTTTGATATTACACCGGCATCAGAGTTGATGGCAATCCTCTGCCTGGCACAAGACGAAAAGGACTTGCACCGCCGCATTGAGAACATTCTGTTGGGCTATACCTACGAAGGACGCCCCTTTACCGTACGCGACCTCGGCGTAGCAGGTGCCATCATGGTGTTGCTCAAGGATGCCATCCAGCCTAACCTGGTGCAAACGACGGAGAACACGCCGGCCATCGTACACGGCGGTCCGTTTGCCAACATTGCTCACGGCTGCAACTCACTCATCGCCACTCGCATGTCTATGGCACACGCGGACTACACAATTACGGAAGCTGGTTTCGGTGCCGACCTCGGTGCGGAGAAGTTTTACAACATCCTCTGCCGCAAGAGCGGCCTGACCCCCGACTTGACCATCATTGTCGCTACAGCTCAGGGACTAAAGATGCACGGTGGCGTTGAACTCGAAAAGATTAAGGAACCGAACGAAGAAGGGTTGCGCTGTGGATTGGCTAACTTGGATCGCCACGTACGTAACTTGCAAGGCTTCGGTCAGAGCGTTGTCGTTGTGTTCAACCACTTTGCGGGCGACACCGTGAGCGAAATGGACTTGTTACGCGAACATTGCGAACAGGAACTGGGTGTTCCCTTTGTCATCAACTATGCCTATACGGACGGCAGCAAGGGTGCCGTAGAAATGGCCCAATTGGTAGTCGATACCATCGAACAAAAGCCTTCTGCGAAACCGTTGAACTTCACGTATAACGACGATGACAACATCCGCACAAAGATTGAAAAGGTGGCAAAGACCATTTACGGCGCAGCAAGCGTGACATTTGCCAAGCCTGCACTCAACCGCATCAAACTGGCGGAACAGCATGACATGGCGCATTTCCCCGTCTGCATTGCCAAAACTCAATTCTCCTTCTCGGCTGATGCGAAGCAGTATGGTGCGGCAAGCGGATTCAATATCCTCATCAAGGATGTGGTACTCAACACTGGTGCGGAAATGATTGTAGCCATTGCCGGTGACATTCTCCGCATGCCGGGCTTACCCAAGGACCCGCAAGCCAACCACATTGAATATATAGACGGCGAAATCATCGGACTCTCATAAACCAGACGATTTTGCTCTTTGATTAAGGCGGAGCTGAGAGACGGAAAGGAATAAGTCGGTGTAAAAACGAGGCACAACCTGCCTCTTCACCTCCTTTTCCATCCCTCTCAGCTCCTCCCCCTTTTACAAACGGCGGCACGAAGGAAGCAAAGGAGCCGCAAGCAGCACTTGCCAACCCTATGAACTTTCCCTATTGACAATTCACGCTTTCGAACAAACGAAGCCCTCGTCTTCTTACCTATCAACCTAAATCCTTCGCCGCTATTCCCTTTCCCTAATCCAATCCATCCGTATCGTGCCTATTACTGACCCTACCTGGATATTCTTCATCGTCCTCTCCATCATTCTCTTTGCCCCGATGTTGTTGGAACGCCTCCGCATTCCTTCGATAGTCGGCATGATTTTCGCGGGAATCTTGATTGGTCCCCACGGCTTCGGTGTGCTCGAACGTGACGGCAGTTTTGAACTGTTTGGCAAGGTAGGCTTGTACTACATCATGTTCCTTGCGAGTTTGGAAATGAACCTACAGGACGTGCAACGCATCAAAGGACGCGCAGCTACCCTCGGTCTGCTGGGATTTATTATTCCCATGCTTCTGGGCTATGCCGCCAACACCTTAATTTTAGGTTGCGGAGCAGCGGCAGCCGTTCTCATTGCCGCGATGTATGCCTCACATACCTTAATTGCCTATCCCATTGTACTGCGTTACGGTCTCTCCAGGCTGCAAAGCGTCAGTATTGCCGTGGGCGGTACCATTGTGGCCGACACGTTAACCCTCTTGGTATTGGCTGTCGTAGGCGGCATGATGAAGGACAATGTAACGGGCTTCTATTGGGTGTGGTTAGTAGTAAAAGTCATCCTACTCGGCTTGCTGATTATCTATGCATTCCCACGTATCGGGCGGTGGTTCTTCCGTCGCTACGACGACAGCGTAGTCCAATATGTGTTTGTGCTCAGCCTCGTGTTTCTCGGTGCTGGGCTGATGGAATTTGTCGGGATGGAGGGCATCCTAGGCGCCTTCTTAGTCGGATTGGTACTCAACTCCCTGATTCCCCCCAGTTCGCCATTAATGAGCCACATTGAGTTCCTAGGCAACGCACTCTTTATACCCTATTTTCTCATCGGAGTCGGCATGATTATCAACCTTGGCGCCCTGATTGACCACGACGGAGCCTTCCTCGTGGCAGGAGTCATGGTGGCTGTCGGCGTGAGTAGCAAATGGCTCGCAGCTTTCTTCACACAAAAGCTGTTTAAGCTCTCTGCTCCCGAACGTAACCTGATGTTCGGACTCACGGGTGCACGTGCCGCCGCAACCTTGGCTGTGGTTTTGGTCGGTTACAATATTATCTTGCCCGACGGTAGCAGACTCTTAGGCGAAGACGTGCTCAACGGAGCCATGGTACTCATCCTGGTAACCTGCGTAGTCAGTTCATTGGTTACGGAGAGCACAGCCCGCAAACTGGTTATCCAACAACAGTCGCAACCGGGCACACCTGAAGAACAACAGGGACAGAACGCCGAACGCATCCTCCTTTCATTAAGCAACCCCGAAACCATGCAACCCTTGGTTTGTCTGGGTTTGATGCTCCGCAATTCCCATTCGCCCGCTCCCATCATGGCCCTCAATGTGGTTTTAGAAAATGACCCTTCGGCCAGACAGCAAGGCTTGGAACTCTTACACCGCGCCGAGAAAATGGCAGCGGCTACGCATGTTAAGATTCAGACATACAGCCGATGGTCCGTGAACGTGGTCAGTGGCATTTCACACACGGTAAAAGAGAACGCGATTACAGATTTGATACTCGGTCTTCACCAAAAGGCGAAGCTGACGGAATCCTTCTACGGCAAACTCAGCATGGATCTTTTGGCATCGGTCGAACGTCAAGTACTGATATTGCGTGCCATTGTACCTATCAATACAATTCAGCACATACACATACTTGTACCGACCAAAGCCGAATACGAACCTGGGGTTGCCCACTGGATGCAACAGATTGCCCGTCTGGCTCAACAGACCAGTTGTCCGGTAGACTTCTATAGCGGTAAGGAAACTCTGGCGAACCTCAAGGCTTTCATTGAAAAAACGAAGCTCCCGCTGACCTACGACCTGCGCGAATACGTTTCCTGGAATGACTTCTCATCCCTTGCACACTTCGTGCGTCCCAATCAGCTCTGTGTCTTCATCTGTGCGCGTAAGGGAACGATTTCGTACCACAACTACATTGAGCGTATGCCCGACCAAATCGAGCGTTACTTCTCCTCCCGTTGCATCCTGATTATCTATCCCCACCAGCCTGCCGCCGATACCGCCAATGCCTACGCACTACGCTCGGGAGTGCCGCTGAAGATGAGATAAGAAGCCCCATCAAACTAAGATTCATTGAAACAGAAGGAGCCTAACTGGATACATAACAAGGCACCTGTGATCGCACTATATTGATTGAAGAAGAGACAAGCGTCATTGATTTCAAAACAAATATAGAATCAACAAGCAATCTCTATTTCCAATAAAGAGCTAATAAGAAATTCCAATAATCCTTGAGTTATCTTTTCCCCTCACAGAGTCGAAATCCGCGATATACAAGCAACGTCTTTGCCAACGCGGATGAAGCGTAACGGAACAAGAAGATAGCGTACATACAACCCTAAACGAAGAAAGCGGAGTCATCTAATCGACTCCGCTTTCTTCGTTCTCAAAACAGACAACCATACCTCCAAAAGAAGGATTCTGTAGAGACTCAGTGAGAAGATAATCATACGGCTTAAAACAGCTGATTGTAATCTACTAAAACTCAATAAAAAAGGGTGAAACTCCCCCCAATCAAGATTTTGTCCGTACTTTTGCGCCCGATTAAAGCATAACAGCATCCTCTATAAATTATGAAGATTCTTTCCTCCTCGACATTCCTCATGAGCCTCCTCGCTACCCTTATGCTGGGAGCCTGCGACACTACCAATGACACCGTGATGGATGTTTCGAGAGATTGCATTGTCTCCAGAGTCACTGTGGGGACGCTTAACCGAACCCTCCAAACCGTTTCGTCTACGGGTGCCGACAGTACCTACCAGGTAACGGTCAACGGAGCCATGTACCCCATGTTTATCGACCAGCTCAACAACCGTATCTACAATGCGGACTCGCTTCCCGTAGGTACCGATGTGACCAAAGTCGTATTTGCAGACTTCAATGTCTCGGGTACAGCCTCTATCAAAAGTCTCTATACGGGAAAGGACACCATCTTTACCGCAAAAGACAGTACAGACTTCTCTCAACCGCGCACCCTCACTGTTCACTCGGCTGACGGTAGCCTGACACGAGAATACCAAATCGAAATACGCGTTCACCGCGAAGAAGCTGACTCCTTCGTTTGGCAAAAAATGAATGCAGCTCCTGCTTCTCCACTGACTCAGTTCACACAAAGCCATGCGGTGACGGCGAATGAAAAGATTTATGTCTACGGAAACACAGGCAACGGAAACTCCCAGTGCTTGGAGATTGACCCGAAGGCTCCGGTCTTTGACCAACTGACCGCGACCAATCTCTCCTTGGATATTCGCTCGGTACAATATTTCCAAAACACCTTCTACGCCTTGAGTCAAGGCGAACTGGTACGCAGCACAGACGCGGCCAATCAATGGACACAAGCGGGTGTTGCGCAACACTTTGATGCACTTGCGGGACACTCTACCGACAGCCTCTATGCCGTCAGCGGTCAACAGCTTTGGGCTAGCGCAAACGGTACAGACTGGACTTTGTCTACGCTCGACACCCCCAACGCATTGCCCGAGGTGTTCAGCACCACGTGCGTGCCTTCTCCCCTCAATTCCTATGCCGAAACCTTGGTCATGGTGGGTACGAAGCAAGGCGCACCCATTGCGTGGAAACGCGACATCGACTTGCGCGGTGACTTCACCTATCCTTGGATGTTTATCCCACAGACGGAAGAGTTGGGCAAATACAGTTGCCCCCTCCTTCAGCAACCTACCCTTCTGACTTACGACCATGCAGCTTTGCTCTTCGGTTTGACCACCGAAGGTAAGCCCGCTCCCTTCTACATCAGCCGTGACTACGGACGTACGTGGAAGCCTTGGTCTTGGCGAGCCCCGCAAATCCCGGGTGCCACGACCCTCTGCGCTACGGTCGATGCCGACCACTACCTCTGGATCTTCTGTAGCGGTACGGGAGAAGTGCTGAAAGGCCGCCTCAACCGCTTGGGATGGAACGAAGAGGAAGACCGCTTCGAATAAATCCCCCTGACAACGACTGACCACATCCCCTCTCCATCTGGCACAACGATGGGGAAGCATTTCAAAGCATCTAAGCACGATGAAAGTACTGATATCCCTTCTGGTTTCACTCTTCACCCTTGCCGCCCACGCGCAGCAAGGCGAAACATTTTACCGGTTGGAATTGGGAGCAGGTCTTGGCATGGGTGCAAACTTCACTGACGTGAAAGGAAAAATGGGACTGGCCGGTGCCGCAATCGCCCGCTTTCCGCTCAATCCACGGATGGCAGTCAAGGCACAGTTTACCTACGACCAAATGAAGGGTTCAACCGAAGGGCGAAAAGAATTTTACCCCACCAACCCGAATGCTTCAAGTGCAGACCGCTTGCACTACGCAGTCGATGATGGTATCTGCGACCTCTCCGCACTCTACGAACTACACTTCCTGCCTTACGGCTTTGTACGCGACTACAAAGGTTACTCCCGCATTGTTCCCTACCTTCAGATGGGCTTCGGAATAACCTACGGACTGGCAGGAAAAAGCTTCACCGCCAACATCCCGGTGGGCTTAGGTATTAAATACAAAGTTGCACAGCGTTTGAACCTGGGGTTAGACTATCTCGTACATTTCAGTCTCTCCGATAAGCTCGACGGACTCGATGCTCCCTTAGGAATATCCTCCAGCGGCTTCCGCAACAAAGACCATTACTCTGCGCTGACGCTGACGCTCACTTATGACCTTAATCCGCGTTGCCCGACATGCAACAAAGATTAGTCTGTACTCCTTTACACTCCTTTATGCAAATGGACTCATCCAGAATACCTGAACACATTGCCATCATCATGGATGGTAACGGACGCTGGGCAAAAGCTCGCGGACTCAACCGTAGCATGGGACACCAGCAAGGCGTTGTGGCTGTACGCGAAATCACAACGGCATGCTCCAATCTCGGCGTTAAGTTCTTAACCCTCTATACGTTCTCGACTGAAAACTGGAACCGACCTGCCGACGAGGTGGCCGCCTTGATGTCACTCATCCTCACGTCGCTCGAAGAAGAGTTGTTCATGAAGAACAACGTGCGCCTGCGTATCATCGGTGACTTGAGCCGCGTACCTCAGATCGTACGCGATTCCATTCTCGGACTCGAACAACGCACGGCTGTCAATACTGGCATGACCATGGTCATTGCCCTCAGCTACAGTTCGCGTTGGGAAATTACCGAAGCAATGCATCACATGGCCAAAGAAGTAGCAACAGGTAAACTTCAGCCCAATGAGATTACCGAAGACTGCATAGCCCAACACCTGGCAACAAACTTCATGCCCGACCCCGATTTGCTGATTCGCACGGGCGGTGAAGTACGCCTCAGCAACTACCTGCTCTGGCAGTGTGCCTATACGGAGCTTTACTTCTGCGACACATTCTGGCCCGATTTCCATGAGGCAGACCTCGTGCGTGCCATCGAATGGTTCCAACAGCGCGAACGACGCTACGGAAAGACCAGCGAACAGGTCACCGAACCAAACGAAGCGTAACCAACCCATCCAACAACCTTTCCCGGAGCAAACACGCGGATTCCTCCGACGACTTGCCCCTCTGCTCCCTAAACTATTCTAACAGCAAATGAAGATTTACCGCATTCTGCTTCTCCTGATTACTTCATACACTTCCTTGGGACTCCAGGCGCAACTGGATCACACCACTCGTGTGGAACCCGATATCAACTACACGGCAAACCGTCAGCGTTACGAACTCGGCGGACTGACTGTCGAAGGTATCAAGGGATACGACGACCAGATGCTCCTCAACCTCTCTGGGCTCAATGTCGGACAGGTCTATGAGATTCCGGGAACGGACATCAGCGAAGCCGTGCGTCGCTACTGGGATCAGAAGTTGGTATCCGACGTACAGATTGTTGCCGACAGCATTGTAGGCAACAAGATTTATCTGCGCATCAAGCTGACACCACTCCCCCGTATTTCCAGCATCAAATACACCGGCGTGAAGAAGTCGGAACGCGAAGACTGTGAAAAAATCATCGGTCTACAACCTGGTAGCCAGATTAACCAAGACTACATCGACCGCGCCAAACTCTACATCAAGCGTCACTTCGAAGAGAAGGGCTTCAAGAACTGTGAGGTCGACATCGTACAGCGTGAGGACGTCGTAGGCGACAACCGCGTACTCCTCGACATCAATATTCACAAGAACGAAAAGATCAAGGTCCACAAGATTTTCATTACTGGTGCTGACCCCAAACACGTGCGCAAGCTGAAAAAGGCGATGAAAAAAACGCACGAGAAGAGTTTCGTCAACATCTTCCGCTCCAAAAAGTTCCTTCCCGAAAAATACGAAGAAGATAAGGGATTCCTCATTGACAAACTGAATTCCTGGGGCTACCGTGATGCCGTAATCAAACACGACAGCGTGGAAACCGTAGACGACAAGCACGTCAACGTGCACATCGACCTCTACGAAGGCACCAAATATTATCTCCGCAACATTTCGTGGGTGGGAAATACTGTGTATAACTCTGACCTCTTGCAACATCTGTTGCAGATGAAGAAGGGCGACGTTTACAACCAGACTCAGCTCAACGAACGACTCCACCAAGACGAAGACGCTATCGGTAACCTCTACTACAACAATGGTTACGTATTCTACAACCTCGACCCCATCGAAATCAATGTAGACGGCGACTCCATCGACCTCGAAATGCGCATTCGCGAAGGTCAGCAAGCCACGTTCAACCACGTACGCATTGCCGGCAACGACCGCGTTTATGAAAATGTGATTCGTCGCGAACTCCGCACCAAGCCGGGCGACCTCTTCTCCATGGAGAGCATCAAGCGTTCGTTGCAAGACCTGGCTCAGATGAATCAGTTCGACCCCGAAGCCCTGCAGAGCGAGATCTTCCAGCAAATCAAACCCGACCCCGTGACCGGTACCGTCGATATGACCTATCCGCTCACCACCAAGGGAGGTGACCAGATTGAGCTTTCAGCCGGTTGGGGACAGACAGGTATTGTCGGCCGCGTCGGTTTGAAGTTTACCAACTTTTCCATCCAGAGCCTCTTCAACAAGGGCTACAAGCGCGCAGGCTTCCTGCCTCAGGGCGATGGTCAGACCCTTTCGCTCCAAGTACAAACCAACGGTACTTACTACCAAAACTACGGACTCTCCTTCCTCGAGCCCTGGCTGGGAGGCAAGCGTCCTAACCAGTTGTCGTTCTCCATTGCTTACTCCAAGCAGAGCGACATGAACTCCAACTTCATCAACCAAAACTACTACAACAACTTCTACAACTACATGTACGGTACGGGCTCCAACTCCAACTATTATACGGATGCCTACGACCCCGACAAGTATGTGAAGATGTTCAGTGCAAGTTTAGGTTTTGGTAAGCGTTTGCGCTGGCCCGACGATTACTTTACCTTCATGGCAGAGCTCTCGTACGTGCGCTACATGTTGAAGTCTTGGAATTACTTCCTCATTCAGGACGGTAATTGCAACAACATCAACCTCTCGCTTTCGCTGCAACGCAACTCGACCGACCATCCCTTCTATCCGCGTCGCGGTTCGGAATTCTTATTCCAAGTCACCGCCACTCCTCCCTACTCACTGTGGGACGGCAAGGATTACAAAAATCTGGCAACCAACCCGCAAAGCGCACGCTACCAGAAGGAAACACAAGAGAAGTACCGCTGGATTGAATACCACAAGTGGAAATTCAAATTCCGCAACTTCACCGCCCTCACCGGCGCAGTCAAAGCTCCCGTGTTGATGACACGCGTTGAGTTTGGTCTTCTCGGTGCTTACGACCGTCATAAGAAGTCCCCCTTCGAAACTTACTACGTCGGTGGTGACGGTATGTCAGGCTACTCCTCCGGCTACGCAACCGAGACCATCGGTCTGCGCGGTTACGACAACGGTTCACTCGCCGGTAATGCCACCAGCAACGCTTACGCCTACAGCCGCATGACCCTCGAATTGCGCTATCCGTTGATGCTCGAATCCTCTACCTCCGTCTACGCTCTAGCCTTCCTCGAAGGCGGTAACGCTTGGCACGATGTCAAAAAGTTCAACCCCTTCAACATGAAGCGTTCAGCCGGTGTCGGTGTACGTATTCTCCTCCCCATGGTCGGTCTGATGGGTATCGACTGGGCCTATGGTTTCCAGAAATACGTCAACGGCCAAAAGGCAGGTGGTGGTCAGTTCCACTTCATCATCGGTCAGGAATTTTAATCCTCATCGGTGCAAGGGGAAAGCCCGTTTCCCATTTTGGGAATACAGTCCTTCCCCTTGCCCTAATCCCCTTTCTCCGTATGAAAAAGATTCTATTTCTCCTTCTCCTCAGTTGTGCAGCCTTTCAGGCACAAGCACAGAAGTTTGCGCTGGTAGATATGGAATACATCCTCAGCAACATTCCAGCCTACGAACGTGCAAACGAACAGCTCAACCAAACCTCCAAAGCTTGGCAAGCTGAAGTCGAAGCACTCAACAAAGCCGCTGAGACTCTCTATAAGAATTATCAAAACGAAAGCGTCTTCCTCAGCGAAGCGCAAAAGAAAGAACGCGAACAGGCCATCGTTGCCAAAGAAAAGGAAGCAGCAGATCTGAAGAAGAAATACTTCGGCCCCGAAGGCGAACTCTACAAGAAGCGTCAAAGCCTCGTAGAGCCCATTCAGGATGAAATCTACAATGCCATCAAAGGCATTGCCACCACCAAAGGCTTCCAACTCATTCTCGACCGAGCCTCTGACAACGGAATCATCTTCGCCTCCCCCTCTATCGACATCAGCAACGAAGTATTGGCAAAACTTGGTTATTCCAATTAATTCCCATACCTTTGCCGCCGCTAAAATCGCTGATAATAATACGATTAAGGCCCTCTCCAACCGCAACGGGAAACCTCATTCTGCCCTCACCTCCCCACTTCGGGACTCCCCGATTCTGGCAGGCAGTAGCTCCTACGGTTTTCTCCCACGTATAATCACAATAAGCAATACAAGACTATGTTCAAGAAAATTCTTTTGCTGGTGCTCTTCATTGCACCGATGAGCATGTTCGCTCAAAAGTTCGCACATTTCGATTACACCTCCATCATGCAGGCTATGCCCGAAGTAAAGGCTGCTCAGACCGAGCTCGAAGGCCTCTTCAAGAAATACCAGGCTGAATTGGAAGGCATGCAAAAAGAACTCCAAGCTAAGGCAGAAAAGTATCAGAAGGAAGATACCGACGCTACTCCCGCTAACATCCGCGAACGCCACCAGCAGGAACTCCAAGATATGTACCAGCGCCTCCAGCAGGCTAACCAAGACAACGAAACCAACCTGCAAAAGGCACAAGCTGAAAAGATGCAGCCCCTCACCCAGAAGGTAATGAACGCTGTAAATGCCGTGGCACAAGAAGGTGGCTTCGTATACATCATCGATAAGAACGCGTCACAGACTGCCGGCATCGTAATCAATGAAACTCTCAGCACCGACGTGACCGACCAAGTAATGAAGAAGCTCGGCATCACCGCAGCTGCTGCCAAGCCCGCTACTCCTAAGAAGTAAGCACTTCCCCCCAACAAATCATCCTCCCTCGAATGCGCAGCCCGTGCCCATTCGAGGGATTTTTTTGCCCATATTCTCACAGCCGCACCAGCATATCGTCCCCCCCATTATCGCCACATCACCCTCAACACCTGGGCTACACTCAACGAAGACACCATCGCACACCGCTACTTCTCCGTATCCTTCCGCAACATCCAAGCCGCTTTTGCCCATTTTCTCCGTGTCTACAACCAAGGTCGTCCGTTCATCCTCGCGAGCTTCAGCCAAGGTGGCAAATCCGTAGTCGAATTGCTCAAGCGGCTGACACCCGCCGAGCGTCAACGCCTTGTAGCCGCCTATGTACTCGGGCACAAAGTCACCCCCGACGATGTCAAACAAGCTCCGTGGACACGTCCCGTCCAAGATACCACCGACACAGGAGTCGCCATCTGCTACAACACCGTTTCGTCCGTTCCCTACATCAAACCCATTGTAAGCGCTCCCAATGTCATGTGTATCAATCCAGTCAATTGGCGCACCGACTCCACCCCTGCGCATCTTTACGACACCCTCACCGTCACGCTCGACCCAACTCACCAAGTACTTGTACTCCACGGCTTCGATAGCTCCCAACTTCCCAACATTCTCAATGTCCTCAACGTAGGCGACTACCACGGTGTCGAGCCCTGGCTCTACAGCGAATGTCTGAAGAAGAACATCTGGCAACGCATCCGTAGTTTCCGAGCTACGTCCCACTAACAAGCCGCCTCCCCTTCCTTCTTCGCGCCCCCATCTTTCATTGTAACCTCATCACACAACTTCTTCTACGCAAAATCGGGATAAGAACCCTTACAAAGGACTCTTATCCCGATTTTGCGTAGAAGAGGGAGTATAAATTATCTTTTTCTGATATACGAAAAAGTGATTCAATCTGCAAACGGTTTCCAACTGATAAAAGTTTATTCTGGCAGAATATATCCGTAGTCCTCAGCTTTTGAAATAATCTTCATCAACCTCTTACATTGAGCTGAGGAAGGAAGATGCCCCGTAGCAATGTATTTAGCTATTCCTTGGATGAAGTCCAATTCACCCCACGACAAAATATTCTCATTAGAGAGTTGCGAATAAACTTCAATCCAAGTAAGTAGAACCAAGATTGAACACTTCAACTGCATTATCTATTTGGCTGTTAAACCTATGTTCACGGCGAGCAGCCCCCTCATCCGCTTTACGTTGATTTATCGAAACCAAGCTATCAACGAATTCTTGTGAAAACTCATACGCTTCGCTTTGGAAGTTGTTCCAAGTAGAAGCTACTCTAGACAAAGAACGAACCAAGCCACCCTTAGCCTCACGTTCAAGGTACTTATGCGTAAAATAGGCAAGTCGATTCAGTTCTTCAGCCAACTCTGGCCAAATACGTTGCTTCTGCCAAATTAAACGCCAATCCAAATCCTTCCCCTTCGGAAGCAAAGTCATCAATTTAGATATCGTGTAGGGAACTATCTGAGCCTTATTACCCCCCTTCGGATACCATTCAGCTTTACCGATAAGCTTATCTAACTGATCAAAGAGTATAACAGAGCAAACCCCTTTCTTGAAGAACTCTTCGTTGATGGAGTCTCGCGAGTTGTTGTATATATTCTCAATCGTTTCAGCAAACTTACTGAAGTTGATAGCAGAGCTTTGGCAAACCTGATGAGGATTCATGTAAATTGCATTCAGGCACTTTGCCAACTTCTCTTTCTTGATTACTTGCGATTTAGGATGCATCGCACAATACTGTTTGCGTTTCGCCACGGTCATCTTCATCTGTTCCTGTTCCCATTTACCGCGCGAACGCTCGTAATACCACGTTGTCTGATACGGATTTCCGTCTACTGGTGGTGCCATCACCTTTGACGAAAGTTCCTCCATCATCACATGGAAGGGATGGTTTGAGAAAAAGTCAGCCTCCGACACCGCATTTTGGCTATTAGCGCATTGCGAAATCGTTTTCGTAATCTCATTGTATTTATCGATCTGTTCCTCAGACATTTCGTCCTCCACATTGAGTACAGTCAACTTCATCGGAACGAAGAGCGTATCCATGCCCTTCTTAGCCTCATTCTTGATAATGGCATTTGCCAATGAGGCTGTAGTCTGACCACCGTTGATAATTTGCGGATCAGTAAAGTGCGTAATCTTTCCATCACTGGAAAATGCAACGGAACGTGCAACTATCGCGACACCATTGTTATAGGTAAAGAAGTTGCTTGGTCTATTCATAATTGTCTCACGGATACCCTTATTGACCTTTCCTCTCACGCTCAGAAAGGCTCTAACGTTTCCCTGAAGCAATTTACTACCATACTTCAAATAAATGTCAGCCAGGAAACGACCTGGCAAGATGCCCAAATACGCATCATAATCTGTCGTATCCCCTAAATCAGCTTTGAGACACTGGATACCATCACAACCAAAGTCCTTCGTATCAATGTGGATAACCTCACTTGAATTTGAAACGAAGGTCTGGAAAATTCGTTCAAGCGTCCAAACACAGACTTCTACAGGACGATTCAAGAAGTCTTCTTTCTTCAATGTCTTAATCTGCTTACTCAGCACTGCGTCTGAAAGGATGAAGAACTTAAAACGGCTTATCTCAGTGTTCAACATACCCTTGCCTATCTTCTTTGAGAACTCTTTGGCCAGACAGATCACATTATCAGAGTCGTCACAGTAATCACTGATATGTCCATTGACTGCTTCATCGATGAAATTCTCCATATACTTGCACATCTCGTCTATCTGCGTTTTGGTTAACGTAGGTATCGAGTCACGCATATTTGAGAACTGGCTCGCAATCAATATGAGAGAACCGTCAGCCTCATCATAAGCATAAGCATCAAACGCCATCTTTCGCCCTCTCTTACCCTTCATATCAACAGACATGGGGTACGGGTCGTTCAACTCTCCAATCTCTTCAAGATTTTCGAGCATCTTGTTGATGAATTGAGTTTCTGGTTCGGTACTATTATGATCCGCATTAAATCTCAAGTCATCAATAAATTCGGTACGAAATTCTGCGAGTTCCATAACTAAGCAAGATTAACTTTAAAACATTGTATCTCAGAAAGAATCAAGTCATACGCAACCTTACTAATAGAAAGAGGGATGGAAGCCCTTCTAATGCGGGGGAAATCCTCCGTCACCTTGTAGAACGATTGGTCTTTGATATCATAGACATATCCATCATACGCCGGAGAAAAGTTAAAGCCGATAGTAGAAAGCTTTTCAAGCAAACAGTCTTTCTGTACTGTATTAAGGATATCCATAAATTCTTGAACCAGTGCGTTCAAATTCACACCGTCAAACGAAGGACTCATTTTCTCAAAGCTATAAACGGATAAGTAACCTTCGTCTTCGCTATCCAGTTGCTCGATGGATGAAATGCGCACAGTTTCTTTACCATTTGAGATTGCTTTAATTTCAAACCATTCATTTCCTTTTGAAAAGTCCTTATGCGTACATTCAGGTCCAGTCCAACTCGACAACGCTTCGTCTATACCCCAATGCGGTATTGCCCAGTCCTTCAGGAACAGAAGCTCTGCCATTAACCCAATGATTTCATTCTCGGTCAAGACAGAGTTATCACTCTTAAAGAGTTTGCGCCACGACTGAAATCGTGCTATCAAGGTTTTGTACACTACATTATCGTCTACGATTCCTTCGACTGACGCTGTCAAATCTTCACAGAAAGCACTAAAGCATCCGATAACCTCATCCTTCGCCAGCGAAATGCGTAAGATTTTTGTTGAATTAGTGTCTTTGTATTGATTGATAGCGAGGAACTCTGAGCCGACAAGCTTTACAGGAGTAAAATTTCCCCTGTACTCAAAGCAGTAACGTCCCTCATCATCTTTACCGATAAAGAGATCATGCTCTTTAGAACCGACTCGTACAAAAAAGCCGGTTCTAAAGTCATTGATAAACTTCTGCAATATGTTATCCATCGTATTCTTCTTCATTAGGTGTGTATTCTTCCCCTTCAAAACCATTCAGGCGAAGCCAATTTTTATTAACCTGATATGAAACGACTGTTTCATCGCTTGCAATCCCAGGAAATCCGATTGCAAAGGCTATCAACTGGTCGTTACCCAATGCTTTCTTAAACTCATCGAACCTCCTGCCATTTGGCTTTGTCGAATCTTCCTCAACAAAATTGGGATGGATTGGCATGATAATCAGTATTGGCTTACGCTTTTCGAGATACTTGAAGTACGCTTTGACTGGTATATCTTTCTGATCGGCCTCCTGCTTGGATAGTCCTTGATCTATCCACGCTTGCCTACAAGCATTCTCAGCTTGTTTTATCTCATTTGCTGTCAAGCAGAACCTACCTTCGCGCGTACCAAGTATGTGACGACGTGAAGATATTTGTACCGCATTTCCGTGATCATACAATGTACGTTTAGCACACTCTATGTTTGACAGCGGTTCTATCTGACACATGTGCGAACTCTCACCGCCTTCGAATACGATATCCCATAGATCCAAACCTTTGTGTTCAGGATTATCGATAAAGGACAAAATCGTTTCGACATTAAAGTTGACGTTCAGCAGAGAGCTATTGATTCTTGATAAGAACTCACGGACGATGTCTTTCGGCACATCTGCAAAATAGCGAGAACTCTTAATTTCAGATGACTTGACGTTCTTATACTTGTAACGCTCTACATCGGCAAATCGGTACTGATACCCATCTTCGAATAAGGCCATTGCCAATGCTTCGACCTCCTTCAGATTTTCTCTGTTTTGCTCAGCGTTCAAGCTCAAATAAGGTGTGTCGTAAATAGAACCATAATAGCCAACGCGCATTTCATAGCTACTGGCTGAACGCATCTTATTGCTGGCAGTAATTTGTAACTCCGCACAATTGTCACGTACTTTCAGACCGAAGTCTTTGGGAGTTAAATGCTGCTCACACATTTGCGTTATGTCCGCCTTTAAGAGTTCCGCCGATTCAGATATCTCATTATACCATGCGGCACTTGCTTGCGAAGTCCAAACCTGAAACAGATCATCGTAGTGAGGACGATAGCCAAACCATCTACCCATCTGCATTAAGACATCAAACGTAGCTGTGTTGCGATAGAAGTAGCTGACCAAAAGTCCTTCCAGTGTCAAACCACGCGACAAGGCCAAACCACCAACCGCAATAACACGTAAATGAGGATTTGCCTTATAGTCTAACTTGTTACTCATCTTTGAACCATTGACTACAAGCACCTTAATATTCTTAATTGCGTTCAGTAGATTGGTTTTATCGAGCACACGACTGACCGTAAACTCTTTAATGTTGGAAAAGTGTTTCGCCCATAGCGCACTCAGCTCTTTAAAGAGGGGAAGCTTCTCATTTTTGGTCTGATTCTTATCAAAATCATACTTGATTGCACTGGAAACTTCGTGATATATTTCCTCAACATGCTCTTTAATTACCCCTTGCACTTTGACGAAGCGACTCATATTGATAAGCATACTCCTCGGCGCAGAAGAGTCGCCACGCAAGTCACGAACAACATTCGCCAAGAAGAAGCAGAGCACAGCCTCACGCAAACTATCAGGTAATTCACCATCCCACTCCTTCTTATGTTGGAAGTAAAAAGTTCCACGATTCAGAGATTCTATATCATTCTTTACAGCCTCCTTATACTCCTCAGAAGCATAGTCAGGCTCTTCGATGTCCGCAATATACCTTAAATTGGAATAGTGATCACCCTCTGTTGAAAAGAGTCGATCTGCTCCGATATAATTGGATGGAGTTGGTAAGACGTAAATAAAATCTTCGGGAAACAAGTCTGCCTGTTTCATTTGGTCTACCGAATCAGGGTCGATAAATATGTTCGCAAACGGAGTAGCCGTAAACCCTACGTAGGTAGATACCGTAAACAAATTGCAGATGTTTCGTATCAATTTGTTTGTCTTTGTCGGATCGCAATCATCCTTCCGCGTATTTACGGAAGCGTTATCTGCTTCATCATCAATAAGCAGCAATGGCGCATCCACATACCCTGTTGAATCAACTTTTGCCTTACGCAACCAAGTATATAATTTATTGAGCACAGTAACATTCTTCTTACAGACGAAGACAACTATCGAATTCGTAGTAGAGATAGAATACGATATATCATCTTTGCCACTGACGAAATCCCTTTGCACTGAAGTAAAGGCAGACGCTGGAATTTTGGAAGCGTAGTGGCCAACGCCTACCTTATAGTCCATTCCAGTTGATCCACTCTTAAGACAAGTGCGCCCTACCACACCTTCATCGACACGTTCTTGGGTTTGTTGGCGCAATGACTCTGTAATACCAGCCAACAAGATTATAACCTTGTAGCCTGCATCTGCAGCCTTACAAATCATGCCGATATAGGTCGAAGTCTTTCCCGACTGAACATCACCTATTATCAATCCCCTGCGCAATATGGGTTTACCTGTAAATTCCGACTTTGGATTAGCCAAACAATTCAAAATGGCGGGTAAAGTCTTTTCCCCCAGTAAATCAAGACTCTTTTTTGCAAGAAAAGATTTCTCAATCAAGAACCGACGATAGCGTTCCCAAAATGAATGATCAGATATCTTCTCATCATCATACCAATCATGGGAATCGTTATGCTCTTCGCCATAAAGGACTTGCCCAGTGGTATGCCGCAAAAACACTTCGTACTCTAAGTCTTGAAGCAATTCATTGAAATCTTCTTGATCAGCATCAATACTAAAAAAGTTCAAAGAAGATTGTATAATCTCTTTTAAATCGTCAATACTTAAATCTGCTTCAGCCTTTTGTTTCTGGCTCAACCAGGCCTTTACCACTATTTTGAGGTTGGCCTTACCTTTTTCAGTCATCTTCATGGTCAAAATACTTTGTGAGTCTTCCCTTCAACCCTTGAAACAAGCAGAAAGGTTCTGACTTCATTAGATCATCGATTAGTTGATTTGTAGTAAGTGGACTTATTGCCGCACCTGAATCAATCATGGTTACAGCCATTTGAAAGATATCATCTTCTCTATGATTATCTTCCTCCTCAATGATACAGTCATTAGACTTATCGAGATATATCTGTTGCATAGGAATACTACGCTCTATTTCGTTGAGAAGCATATTTACGTATGCCACATCAGCATCACTCAATTTGCCTAACACAAACTTCAACAATTCGCTTTCGCGATTGATTTTATAGAAGAAGCTCTTATCTCTGCCTTGTATGCGATCCCAAATGTAGTCAATACTTTCGTCTATTTTTTGTCGTCTTCCTCTATGCGTTTGCTTGGTGACAGAAATTTCCATGGCTTCTCTCACCATCGATTTAAGTTGATTCTGAATGCGCTTAGGTATCTGCGCTACCTGCTTCTTGATGTCAATACTCCAAATGTCGTCCAACGCATTGGGGATATCAACTCTTATTCTGGCATTCTTGGTTAGCTCGCTACGTTGCTTCATACCAAACCAATTGCCCCATATGATCAGACGCTCATTTCTATAAACGTAGAAGCCTTGCTTGGTTCGCATTTCCTCGACACCCCCCATCAACTTTTTATCCTTATCTGTCATATCCGACAAATAGGGAAGTATAAACGGACGAACATGTATTTGTTGCTCTATTCCGTTACTATCAACAACGGCAATGGTTCGCTCTTTCTTGGTAGTGGTTTTCTGATGATTTTCCAAGAAGGGATCCAATGGTTTAAGCTTCTGATTGTTGACATACATTGCCACCTTCTTTCGGGTGCGACTCATATATCGGTGAAATATGAGCGACATGTGTTTCGCAACCGAACTCTTCAATGAGTCAAGAGCTGCATAAACTTGCCCATCATTAGACTTTGACAGAATATCAAAATCGGACCACAGAACCAAAGTTCCTACACCTTGTTCTTTCAGCAGTTTGAAATAAGGAAGCTTTTCCCTTTCTGCTTTTGTAAAAGAGAGCAACGTCCATTTCTTGGTTTGCTTTACATGATTAAAGTCCCAGGTGTACGAGGAGTATTTTCCTTCATACAAACTGATCACAGTTAATACGCGGCACTGTGACAATGAAGCTGATTTAAGACCGAGTCCGAAGCGGCCTAAATCATCTTCATTTCTAACATCTTCCGAAGATGAGCTACCATATCTCATTGCTTCGAAAAGCGTATCGTTATCCATACCCTTGCCATCATCTAAGATGCCAACGGTTAAATCGTCCAAGGGAGAAGTAGGAAACAGTACGCGAATTTTCTTCGCACCAGCACTAATGCTGTTATCAACCACATCCGCTATAGCTGACTCAAAGGAATAACCCATTGAGCGCATAGAACCCATAAGCATATCTGCCTGCGGGATGTTTATCTTTTCCTTACTCATAGTACGATAGAATTTGCTGAACTATCGCTTTTGCTAAAAGCGGTGGAACTGCATTGCCAATTTGCTGTTGTATATGTGAGATAGGGCCTTCAAAGTAGAAATCATCGGGGAAACTTTGCAGACGCGCAGCCTCTCTGACCGACAAGCCTCTATCTTGCGTTGGATGTATGAGCATCATCTTACGATAGTTAGAGATAACTACGGAAGGGGTATCTTCGCGCAAACGCTTATATATACCACTGTGACAACGCCCCTTGTCCTTGTAGTTCATCATCAACCTTTCCGGGATACTGCTCCAGTTTTCACCCTGCTTGATATATTTATATCGTTCAAGTACGAGGGGGCTATTCAGGGAAACTTGATTTTGAGTCGAATACAATGATCTCTCACGCATCAAACGAGCATACGGTGAGCATTCATCCAAACTCAAAGTATAGGGAGTTTCTGCCAAATTATCACCAGACTTTAGCTTGGGTAAATCTGCTATTGCGTCACCTACCGTTACCTCATTGTCAAAAGGCTGAGGGAATTTGAAATCTACACCTACCCTATTGCCAACGATGAAACACCTATTACGCTTTTGCGGAACGCCATAGTCATTTGCCCATAATATTGTAGGCTCACTGATAGTATATCCCAGATCGCGAAAGCTCTGACATATCATTTCAATGACCGCTCCCTTCTCCACGTTGACTATTCCCTCAACATTCTCAAACAGAAACCAGTCTGGCTGCAAATCTCTTACGAAACGCACAAACTGTTTGAACAAATGGTTCTTGGGATTCTCCATGGTGCGTCCATGCTCTTCTCTGCGCTGATTAGACATTGAAAAGCCTTGACAGGGGGGACCGCCCATGATTATGAACACATGCTCTTTTATACGATCCTTTGGCTCGATGTAGTTTATATCTTGATTGAATACAATCGCTTTCTGATGATTCCTCTTGTACGTTTTTGCAGCACTGGGCCATATTTCTACAGCATACCTGACATCAATGCCAGCCATTTCTGCACCTAAGCTCAGACCGCCTGCACCAGAAAAAACATCTACGCCTACTTTTTCTTCAGGTTTAATCAAAGTTTTCTTCTTGGTTATCATTGGTCTGATGATCTGGATAAGTGTGTGAATAAATACTCAGTGTCAACGTCTTTGACTTCAAAGACCTTTCTGACAACGACTCCTATATTATACTTTATCATGAGCTTCGCTAACGAAACTCCATCGATTAAAACACAACGAGTTGACGAACTCATAAGTTGCCACTCTATGGCTTCCGCTGAAAAGGTGGATGTGGTAATATATAAACCGTGTGATATCGCCAATGAGGTCAATGTCCCAATAAAGGATTGAACATCCAACGAACTTATTTCTTCATCAGGGTTATTATGTGCTATGACAAATATTTTATTCAGCCCCAATTCGTCAAAGTTCAAGAAGCCTGAAAGATTGACTGCATGCTCCATCTTAGCTTTCAAAGCACAATCTTCCCACTGAGAGGAGTATCCCATTTTAGGAAAAAGTTCAAGGAGCAAATTCTTAAACTCTTGTTTATCAAAGCTTGAGACAATACCTTTCAGCTCATCTATCAAGCCGTTGGTAAGATCTTCTACTTCCTGATGAATGGCACTCAATCGGGTTTCTACAGTCTGCACCTGCATTTTCGCGGTCTTCTTATAAGGAACTACTTCTTTTTCTTTTACTATTTCGGTAGACGTATCAGCAACTAAATCATTCGATTCATTCACCGCCTTCTTTGATTGCTTCTGGGCATTCGCCTTTAGCTTGTTCGCCCGCTTCATCAATTCACGCCGCTTACTTGCTTCGCGAGTTTCCTGCTCAAAATAACGATACGCTTGATAGTGTTCGCGCAAATACTGACGATTTAAACTGTCTATGCCTTGAGCAAGTAATTCTTTCCCTGCCTCAGTGATTTGCTCCGTTGCCTTATCGACACGCATGAGCAAGCCTGCTTTTATCAAATAGAAGGTTGACCAATGAAGCCTATCTGTAATCTTTAATTTCAGTCCACTATTAACCCTTTCCTGAAGATCTTCTTCAGAAAAGCCCATATATTTAGCGCATGCGTCTCTCAATGCATCACGATGCCACGGCTTACCGTCACCAAGTATATATAGTACTGGAAAGAAAAATACCTCAAAACTCGGAATCATAAATTACAGATTAGGAAATAAAAAATCGTGCTCCATCAAGGCCTCTTCCTATGTCTACATACATACAACATTGGCATATTAGAGACATCAAGAAAGAGCATTCAACAGAGCCTTACAATCTTTCTTGCTATTTATTTTAACATCTTACATAACAGACTGACTTAGCAAGAGCGCAAATATACACACAATTTTACATATTAGAGCGGGTATTGCTCCTATTTTATTGGATTCATCTCTTCATTCATGAATAGAAGACCCCATATTTTTTTCTGTAAACGCTCCCATCTCTACTTCCCATAACTAATTGCTATAGTGCAAGGATACTTGCCAATATACAAATTCCTCCCCAAAATTATTGATATGCCAGCAACTACCGGAATCGTTTTTTCACGAACCTAGACCTCTCTTCTATAAACAACCAAATAACCCTTTCAGACGTCCTAGATAGCACTGCTTAATCGCAAAACAGGGATTTTTCTTGGAAAATGGGAGCATTTTCTTAGAAAAGTTGAGTGAATGCTTGGTTCATTACAAAATAATGCATACTTTTGCGCCCGCAATTCGGGATGTAGCTCAGTCCGGTTAGAGTACGCGTCTGGGGGGCGTGTGGTCGCTGG
>UQJC01000023.1 GCA_900541335.1 uncultured Prevotella sp. | reverse complement strand
GTAAGAAAGCACACTGTGCAACCGTCTCCATTCCCTCGCGCCATCTGCGCCACCCTTCTGCACCAGCCCGTCCTTTATTCGCTCATCGTTCGAACACATTCAGCTATTGGGCAAACCTCTACCCGCTCCCTCTCCCAACCCTTCTGTAAGACGTATCGAATAGACCGATTAGTAAACAGACACGATCCGCGCACTGCGAAATACCATTGTTTGGCAAACAGACACAATCCGCGCACTGCGAAAGACCATTGTTTGACAAACAGACATAATCCGCGCACTGCGAAAGACCATTGTTTGACAAACAGACACAATCCGCGCACTGCGAAATACCATTGTTTGGCAAACAGACACAATCCGCGCGCTGCGAAAGACTATTGTTTGCCAAACAGACACAATCCGCGCGCTGCGAAAGACTATTGTTTGGCAAACAGACACAATCCGCACACTGCGAAAAGGTTCTGTTTGAAAATCGGAACCTATTTGCACAAGATTCTTTACCTTTGCTACACCATCCCTTTCTATAAGCTGGCACACATAAGACTATCGCCAACCATTCACTTGCTATTCAACAGAAAGCCAATCCCCTCCGGCTGACAATCCTCCTTAAGTTTACCAAACACCGAAGCATACTGAAGCTCTATACTTTATCAGATAACCCCTTACTAATCAGTTCCGCACGAGTATGACAAAAATAAAGTTCATCAAACTAACTCCCACGCAGCTGCATCGAATGCGTACAGGTACGCACATACACCTGATGAGTGCGTTACAAGACTTGTTTTCAGCCTACCAAACTGAAAATAAAAGATACCAAAAGCTATTGGCGCAATTTACCGAAGCCATCCGCCACGAGGATTCCTTTATAGGAAAGCCAAAGGCAGCTCTTTCACTCAGGACCTCTATAAAGCTGATCAAATTCGTCGACTTTTGTTTTCTGCACTACAGGCTCATGTAAAAGCGTATGCTCAACTTCCTGACCTGGAAGAATACGAAGCAGCCAAATACCTTATGCCGCTACTGAATTCACGTAAATTTAATTTCAAAAGCAAAATCGGACTTCGCCAGGGTACTTTCTCTATTCTATTCAGTGCGTTAAACAATGAAGAAGGGCGCGCGGCCATCCATGCCCTGCAATTAGATCGCCTCTATACTCAGCTTTTGCAATACCACGAAGAGGTGCAACGGAATATTGTTGCTCGTTCTAACGACTTAAAGGAACAGGTGGCGGGGGCTGTGCAAACTGCACGCCAAACCTGCAATGAGTGTTGCTTCCAGATGTTTGACTACATTGAAACACTTTGCAATTACACTGAACAGCCGGAACTCATAGAACTCGTTGAGACCTGTAACATTGAAATTCGCCGTTCTTTATCTGAAATGAAGGGACGCGACCACGAAGAGGATGACGCGGAAGGCAATGACGATGCACAAACTGCAACGCTGTAATTGACGGGGAATATTCTGTCAACTTCTGTGTCTTCTATGGTCAACTTTTTTTATCAACCACGGAAGACACGGAAATCACGGAAAGCAAGCCGACCTTCAGTGTCATTCCGTAAATTCCGTGGTCAACATTTTACCAACCACGGAAGACACGGAATATACGGAAATCACGGAAAGCAAGCTGACCTTCCGTGTCATTCCGTAATTTCCATGGTCAACATTTTACCAACCACGGAAGACACGGAATGTACGGAATTCACGGAAAGCAAATTCAATCTTCCTCGGCATTACACAAAGTCGGGTGGTACACCTTCTACAACCACAGCACAGATACATATATAATATATAAGCGTCCTTTGAAAGAGATTCCCCAATCATTCAGCTGACGTTCACCCCTTCCAGCAAGAAGAATACATTGTTAGAGAAAGACATTTAAAAGAGTCGGTTCAACAGACAGAAGTTCCCGAGCTTTTTCTTATCTTTGCATCTAAAATAAGGACCTCAACTGAATATGAAGTATTTCCAACAAAAGTGTGAAGAGAAATACGAAGCACTGGGCCAACAAGAGCTTACTACACACGGTGGTGTAAGCCATTGGAGTCAGTGCCGTTTGGAGGGAGCAGGATGGATGGATATTCCACACCAGGCTGCTCCTAATGAGCCTTTTGGGTGTTGCGGACAAGCTTGGGGTGCTTTGGCTACTCAGGCGCAATCTGACATTGCACCTAACGACATGATTATTTCTGTAGACGGATACTCCCCTCAAGCGGACTTTGCAGTTCGCTTTGGAGCGTTTGTTTACGATTACAATAAGAGCCACCTCCGGTAATTGCTTACCGGTTAGGGTGGCCTTTCTTTTGTCTGTACGTCTGCTGGCTGATAGTTATCACTCCTCGGACGACAAGACAAAGGCTTCAAGGGCTGAGATGGGCGGACACCAACCGCTATTCACTCCCCTCCCGAAAATAGAACCGAATAAACAACGACCGGGTTTGCGCCCTTCTCGCAAGGAAACAAACCTATTAGCACAATATCATACATTATGCGTAACGTAACACTCATTCTTGACGACGGCACCAAATTTCACGGTAAGTCGTTTGGCTACGAAGCTCCCGTTGCGGGCGAAGTAGTCTTCAATACGGCCATGATGGGCTACCCTGAAAGCTTGACAGACCCCTCGTATGCGGGTCAGCTCATGGTGCTCACTTATCCCTTAGTAGGTAACTACGGTGTACCCCCCTGCACGAAGAATGCAGACGGGTTGACCCACTTCCTCGAAGGCGACCGCATTTATGCCTCTGCGCTGATTGTCACTGACTATAGCGAACAATACAGCCACTGGAATGCGGCTGAAAGCCTGGGTGACTGGTTGAAGCGCGAAAAGGTGCCTGGCATCACAGGAGTCGACACGCGCGAACTGACCAAAGTGCTGCGTGAGCACGGTGTGATGATGGGTAAAATTGTGTTTGACGACGAACCGGAGAACCAGCCCGCGCCTGCTTGCTATGAGGGTGTAAACTTCGTATCTGAGGTTTCATGCAAGGAAGTGATCCGCTACAACGAAGGTAAGGGATATAAGAAGGTGGTCCTCGTAGACTGTGGTGTAAAGCACAACATCTTGCGTTGCCTCCTTCGTCGCAACGTGGAAATCATCCGTGTACCTTGGGATTATGATTTCAACACGTTGGAGTTTGACGGTCTCTTCCTGGCAAACGGTCCTGGCGACCCGAACACGTGCGCTACGACGGTGGAACACATCCGCCAGTTCTTGGCTAACCCCACGGTGCGTCCCTGTATGGGTATCTGCATGGGTAACCAGTTGCTCGCCAAAGCTACCGGTGCTTCTATCTACAAGTTGAAGTATGGTCACCGCAGTCACAACCAGCCTGTACGCAAGGTCGGTACGACGCAGTGCTTCGTTACTCCCCAGAACCACGGCTACGCTGTTGACAGCCGTACGCTTCCCGAAGGATGGGAACCGTACTTTGTCAATATGAACGACGGCTCAAACGAGGGTGTACGCCACTTGACCAATCCTTGGTTCTCTGTACAGTTCCACCCCGAAGCTTGCTCTGGTCCGCTTGACACGGATAACCTCTTCGACAAATTTGTAAATCTGCTCAAATAAGAATCCCCCGGGGCGATATGCACTTCCTGTGTATTTTCTCCCCCACAAGTACCTATAAAGATTATGACAGCCATCAAGAAAGTGCTACTGCTCGGTTCCGGTGCCTTGAAAATCGGTGAAGCCGGCGAGTTTGACTATTCAGGTTCACAGGCACTCAAGGCCCTCAAGGAAGAAGGCATTGAGACCATCCTGATTAACCCCAACATTGCCACGGTACAAACTTCGGAGGGAGTGGCAGATCACATTTACTTCCTTCCTGTAACACCGTACTTCGTAGAACGTGTGATTCAGAAGGAAAAGCCCGACGGCATCATGCTCGCCTTCGGTGGACAGACCGCACTCAACTGTGGTGTGGAACTCTTCCGTACGGGCGTGCTCGAAAAATACAACCTCCAGGTACTTGGTACGCCCGTTCAGGCGATCATGGACACGGAGGATCGCGAGCTCTTCGTAGAAAAGCTCAACGAAATTGACGTTAAGACCATCAAGAGCGAAGCTTGCGAAAGCATTGAGGCTGCCCGTCAGGCTGCTAAGGAGTTGGGCTACCCCGTTATTCTCCGTGCGGCTTATGCACTCGGCGGTTTGGGTTCTGGCTTCTGCGACAACGAAGAGGAACTCGACAAACTTGCAGAAAAGGCATTCTCTTTCTCTCCCCAGGTTTTGGTTGAAAAGAGCCTCAAGGGTTGGAAGGAAATCGAATATGAAGTAGTACGTGACCGCTTTGACAACTGCATCACGGTCTGCAACATGGAAAACTTTGACCCGCTGGGTATCCATACGGGTGAAAGTATCGTGATTGCTCCGACGCAGACGCTCACGAACTCGGAAGCTCAGAAGCTCCGCGAACTTTCTATCCGCATTGTCCGTCACGTGGGCATCGTGGGTGAATGTAACGTGCAGTACGCTTTTGACCCCGAAAGTGAAGATTACCGCGTGATTGAGGTGAACGCCCGTCTGTCACGTTCTTCGGCTCTCGCTTCTAAGGCTACGGGTTATCCCCTCGCTTTCGTTGCAGCTAAGTTAGGCTTGGGCTATGGCCTCTTCGACCTGAAGAACTCAGTAACGAAGACGACTACGGCTTACTTCGAACCGGCTTTGGACTACGTGGTATGTAAGATTCCGCGTTGGGACCTCGGCAAGTTCCGTGGCGTAGACCGCGAATTGGGTTCTTCTATGAAGTCTGTCGGCGAGGTGATGTCTATCGGCCGTACCTTCGAGGAAGTCATTCAGAAGGGCTTGCGCATGATTGGTCAGGGCATGCACGGTTTCGTTGACAACAAGGAAATCGTCATTGACAATGTAGAAGCAGCCCTTAAGGAACCGACCGATAAGCGTATTTTCGTCATCGAAAAGGCGTTCAAGGAAGGCTATACCATCGATCAGATTTATGACTTGACGAAGATTGACCGCTGGTTCCTCCAGAAGCTGCATTGCATCCACGAGACTGACCGTCAGCTTCATGCTTGCACTTCAGTGAACGTGTTGGACAATGAGTTGCTTCGCAAGGCCAAGATTCAAGGTTTCACGGACTTCCAGATTGCCCGTGCCTTAGGTATGGAGCAGGAAATGGACATCGAGAAGGCCAGCATGGCTATCCGTGCACGCAGAAAGCAAGCAGGCATTCTCCCCGTGGTAAAGCAAATCGATACGCTTGCAGCTGAATATCCGGCTCAGACGAACTACCTCTACCTCACTTACAGCGGAGTGGCGCACGACATTCGCTTCGAACAAGACAAGCGTTCGGTTGTAGTACTCGGTTCGGGTGCTTACCGCATCGGTTCTTCTGTAGAGTTCGACTGGTGTGGCGTACAGGCTCTCAACACCATCCGCAAGGAGGGCTACCGTTCGGTGATGATCAACTACAACCCCGAAACGGTTTCGACGGACTACGATATGTGCGATCGTCTCTACTTCGACGAGTTGACCTTCGAACGTGTTATGGATATCCTCGAACTGGAGACTCCGTATGGTGTCATCGTGAGCACGGGTGGTCAGATTCCTAACAACCTCGCTATGCGCCTGGATGCGGAACACGTGAACTTGCTCGGTACGCAGGCGAAGTACATCGACAATGCAGAAGACCGTGAGAAGTTCTCAGCAATGCTTAACCGCATCGGTGTGGATCAGCCGGAATGGAGTGCGTTGACCTCTATGGAGGACATCAACGAGTTTATTGACCGTGTGGGATTCCCCGTATTGGTTCGTCCTTCTTACGTACTTTCAGGTGCAGCCATGAACGTATGCTCGAATGCAGACGAATTGGAACGCTTCCTTAAGCTCGCAGCCAATGTATCAAAGAAGCACCCCGTTGTGGTAAGCCGCTTCTTGCAACACGCCAAGGAAGTGGAAATGGACGCTGTGGCAAAGGATGGCGAAATCATTGCTTACGCAATCTCAGAACACATCGAGTATGCCGGTGTTCACTCTGGTGACGCTACCATCCAGTTCCCGCCGCAGAAGCTGTATGTCGAAACTGCACGCCGCATCAAGAAGATTTCTAAGCAGATTGCTAAAGAACTCCACATTTCGGGTCCTTTCAACATTCAGTTCCTTGCTCGTGAGAACGACATCAAGGTTATCGAATGTAACCTGCGTGCTTCGCGCTCCTTCCCCTTCGTTAGCAAGGTGTTGAAGATTAACCTCATCGAGATGGCTACCCGCATCATGCTCGGCCTGCCCGTTGAAAAGCCTAACAAGAGCCTCTTCGACCTCGACTATGTGGGTATCAAGGCTTCTCAGTTCTCCTTCAACCGTCTGCAAAAGGCTGACCCCGTACTGGGCGTCGACATGTCGTCAACGGGTGAAGTGGGTTGCTTGGGCGAAGACTCTCGCACGGCGTTGCTCAAGTCTATGCTCAGTGTGGGCCACCGCATTCCGCAGAAGAACATCCTGCTCTCTACGGGTGACGGTAAGCAAAAGGCTGAAATGCTCGCTGCTTGCATGATGCTCCGCGATCACGGTTACAAGCTCTTTGCTACTCCGGGTACGAGCCGCTATCTGACCGAAAACGGCATCGAAAACACGACGGTATACTGGCCCAGCGAAGCTCCGCAACAGCCTCAGGCTTTGGAAATGTTGCATAACAAGGAGATTGATATGGTAGTCAACGTAAACAAGAACCTCTCTTCTGGCGAATTGACCAATGGTTACAAGATTCGTCGCGCTGCTATCGACCTCAACATCCCCTTGATTACCAACGCACGCCTTGCATCGGCATTTATCTATGCCTTCTGCACGGTGAAGCTTGATGACCTGGAAATCCGTAGCTGGCAGGAGTACTAATCGAGACTCCCCCTATCGGGATTATTAAACGAATAAGGTGTGTGGAAACACGGTGCCAGCTGTCCGCTTATCTAGGACGCGGTGTGTACCGAGCTTCCACACACCTTTATTATATTCGGATCAGTAGCGTGATTCAGATGTTATTACATTCTCTGCTGCGAGAGCCACACTTCGAGACGCTTGCAGATTCACGCCGCACATTGATTCTATCCCCCTCATTCCTCACACTTATGAAAACAATACGCTGGGGCTTCATCGGTTGTGGTGAAGTTACTGAACGAAAAAGTGGTCCTGCCTTCAACGCTATTGAGGGTTCGGAAGTGGTAGCTGTCATGAGCCGCCGCGCCGAGAAGGCCAAGTCCTACGCGGAACGCCACCGGGTGAAACGCTGGTATACGGACCCCGTAGAACTAATCAATGACCCCGAAGTAAACGCTATCTATATTGCTACTCCACCCTCTACGCATGCCACTTATGCTATCATGGCGATGAAGAGCGGGAAGGCGGTCTATGTCGAAAAGCCGATGGCCTCGAACTACGAAGACTGTTGCCGCATCAACCGCATTGCTGAAACGACGGGAGTTCCCTGTTTTGTGGCTTACTACCGACGTTACCTGCCTTACTTCCAGAAGGTGAAGCAACTGGTAGAAGAAGGTGCAGTCGGTAAGGTGGTTAATGTGCAAATTCGCTTTGCGGTGCCGCCACGCGATTTGGACTACAACAGTACGAACCTGCCTTGGCGCGTACAGGCTGACATTGCTGGCGGGGGCTACTTCTATGACTTGGCTCCGCACCAACTGGACCTCCTGCAAGAGATGTTTGGCCCCATTATCGAGGCAGAAGGCATGAAGGCTAACCGTGGTGGGCTCTACAAAACAGAAGATTCGGTCAGTGCCTGCTTCAAGTTTGACAACGGACTGCCGGGATCGGGTTCGTGGTGCTTTGTAGCTCATGAATCTGCCAAAGAGGACCGTATTGACATCATTGGAGACAAGGGCTCCATTTCGTTCTCGGTCTTTACTTACCAACCGATTGTATTACAGAATGAGGAAGGACGCCAAGAATTTAAAGTGCCCAATCCTCCTTATGTACAATTACCATTGATTCGCCTCGTTGTAGAACACTTACAAAACAAAGCCATCTGCCGCTGCGACTGCGTGAGCGCAACCTCGGTAAACTGGGTCGTAGACCGCATTTTGGGAAAGTTCTAAATAGTTTCGTAGCTGTTTCTCCTTGTTTCGGACAAGCCATAGGTTGTGCTGCTCTTGCCTTCGGCTTCAACCTTTTGTCTGAGGCAAACAGCATGATGCCCCAGGTGTGACCGTTGCGAAATACCCGGAAACTGCAGTTTGCTTCCCTACCACCTACTGGTAGAAACCCGCCACACGCGGAATAACTACTGAAGATTTTTCCAAAACCGAATATCCCCTCTCGGTGTGTTGCCCACGCCTGGCGAGGGAATACACACTCTATTGTCGTCAAATTCCTGTTCACCTCCCCTATGCCTCTCTCTCCTTCTTTTCCTCTCCTCTGTCTGCTGTCTGCCGTTACGGGCAGTTCACTCTCCGTCCAAACGCCTCAGGACACCCTCGTCGTGGGGCAAACGGAAGAGCAGATGGTGCCTTGTGGTTGTCGGCCGACTGTCCCTCTGCCGCCAGACACCTTGGCTACAGTTGAAGGTACGGAGCTAACGGCCAAGAAGCTCAACGGCTTTCAGACGTTTGGCAAAAAGATGAAGCATACGGGAAACCTCATGGCCCGTTTCATCAAGAACTTTGACAGCTATGACACGACCTACATCTCGCCCAACTATTACAACTTCACGGCGATGTTGCAAAATACCAACTACTTCCAGGTATACCGGTTGGCAGGACGAAGTGCAGACGGCATCAGTCAAAGTATCTCGACCAAACCTGCCCCCAGCTTTAAGATCGGTCCGTACTTTGGTTGGCGATGGATCTTCTTGGGCTATACTTTCGACGTCAGTCATCCGCGCTCACTCGGCAAATCGTCGGAATTTAACCTCAGTCTGTACAGTTCCATGTTAGGCTGTGACTTGCTCTATGTAAAGAATACAGGAGATTTCCGCCTACGTAAAGCGACAGGATTTGAAAATGTCCCCCCGAAGTCAGTAGACGGAATTCCTCTCAAGGGAATGGATGCCAAGACCATTTCAATCAGTGCTTACTATGTGTTTAACCACAAACACTTCTCCTACCCTGCGGCCTATAACCAAAGTACGGTGCAACGCATAAGCTGTGGTTCTCCCATGCTGGGACTGGGATATAGCAAGCAAAAGATTGATTTTGACTATAAGTCATTGCCAGAGCAGCTGATTGGCCCTCCAGGAAACGAAATCATCATTGACGAACTGAAGTTTCGCAAGATTGATTACGACTACTATTATATCAGCGCAGGCTATGCATACAACTGGGTGTTAGCCCGCAATTGGCTCTTGGGTGCCTCGGTTATGCCCTCAGTGGGCATCCGAAAGGTAAAAGGCAAGAAACTGCAAGGGAACGAAATGCTGTTAGACTTAAAGAATTTCAGCTTTGACTGCACCTCACGCGCAGGCATTGTCTGGAACAACACCCACTGGTTTGCAGGAGCTTCCTATATCGGACACCTCTATGTTTACCGCAAAAACCGACTGTCAATTACGAATTCGGTCAATTACGCTAACATTTACGTGGGCTTTTTCTTCAATCGAAAGAAAGCTTACCGAAAAAAGAAGTAGCTTCCTCTGCAGGATTCTCCGCTCGGATACCCCCAAAATCCCCTCCAAACAAGGCTTTTGGGGCCTAAAACAAAGAAAAATGCACTTTTCTCGAAAAAAAATGGGATTTCATTTGGTGGAAACAACCAAACACACTACCTTTGCACTCGCAAAAAGGAAATAACTCCTACCGCAACCCAAACGGGTAAGTGCTGTACGGTTTGCACCCTTCGAATCCTCCAGGGCTTGACCGCAGCAAAGGTAGTCGGTGTCGCTACGCGATACAGTGAGCTTACCCACCCGCCTCTTTAGCTCAGTTGGCCAGAGCACGTGATTTGTAATCTCGGGGTCGTTGGTTCGAATCCGACAAGAGGCTCTCAAAAAACTATCGATTTAAGCGTATGCTAATTAAAGCATACGCTTTTTTCGTATTCATTCGTTTAGACTATCTTTGTTTACTTGAAAACTACATGGGCTCACTCGATAAAGCCAGAGATTCTAATCTCCGAAGGGAGTATCTTAATCCAAGACAGACCCATAAATTTTCCTTCCTCCCACTTTCTAAAGCAATCCTACTTAGATAACTTCCATAGACTCCCTATCATACCGCTACTCATTATGTCACTCCAGTTCTCTTCTTTACGCCCCTGCGAACCCGAAGACCTAGAATTACTCTACACGATTGAAAATGATCGCGAGCTTTGGGATACATCAAACGCAGACGCTCCCTATTCTCGTTACGCCATCAAGCAATATATCGCAGCCGCCGAACCTATACAAGTTTGCGGAGAACTTCGCTTAATCATCGATGCGATTAACGAAGAAGGAAAAAAAATAGCTGTCGGACTCGTAGATCTTACCGATTATTCTGCTCTTCATGCCCGTTCCGAAGTAGGAATTGCCTTACTCAAAGAGTTTCGAGGCATGGGATTGGGAAAAGCTGCACTACAAGATTTGGCTACGATCGCAAAAAATCGCCTCCGAATTCATTCGCTCTACGCAATTATTTCAACAGACAACGAGACCTCTCTACATCTCTTTGAATCTATTGGTTATCAGGTTATTTCAATTCTTCCCCAATGGCATTTCATCCGAGGAAAGTATGTTGACGCAAAAATAATGATGAAGTTTTTTTGAAAAAAGTGCGCTGAAAGTTTGGTACTTACTGAAATAGTTGTACCTTTGCACTCGCAATCGGGAACGAGAGCACAACACGAAGCAAATACAACTTCAAGGTGCGTTAGTTCAGTTGGTTAGAATACATGCCTGTCACGCATGGGGTCACGGGTTCGAGTCCCGTACGCACCGCCAACTTTTGGTACCCTGACCGAGTGGCTAGGTAGCGGTCTGCAAAACCGTGTACAGCAGTTCGAATCTGCTGGGTACCTCACTCAAGCGAGTAGTTTTCAACTACTCGCTTTTTTATTTTCAACACTTCAGCTGACTGACGTTGATTCTGCAAAAGCAACGTTGTTGATCGGACGCTACTGATCCTACTGAAGTCAAAACAAAAGAGACGCATCGTTCCAAACGGAAGGATGCGTCTCTTTTGTTTAGCTCTTAGAAAAAGCTACGATGCTGATAGGAATTACAAAGATGACTACTTTTCGAATACACGCGAAGGCGTTATCAATACGCCTCGCTTGGGATTGAAGGTGCCGATATGGCAATGAGGATGCACAGAGGACTCAAAAAGACGAAGAAACGTGTGTACCGAAAAATTCATCGTATCATAAACCACGCAGCCGTAGGAACGATTGGCTAACTGCGAAGATAGATGACCTTGGGGCAAGGAGCTTTCGTCAGCACTCAAATAATCCATATTCAAACCATACTCTTCCGCCAACTGGCGCACCGCGTCTGAGGCTCGCCCAATATAAAGCATAGACTCTGTTTCGTCCTTTGATTGGCGAGGGTGCAAGAAACGATTGAGCTCACGCATTTGCTGCATAACCAAGGCCATTGCCGCACGCATCAGAATGGCTGACTTAATGGGGAGGGATAAAAGTATGTTGTAATGACGATAATGCTTGCGGAAGAAGATGAGCATGGCTTCATAGAAGACATGAACATAACGATAGGTATTCTTCTTCGTACTTTCTCCCTTATAATGCAGAATCGAAGTCGGGCAATAGTAATTGTGATAGCCAGCCTTGAGCAAACGGAAGGACAGATCGATGTCTTCTCCATACATGAAGAAGGTTTCGTCAAAACTTCCTACTTTTCGCAATGCAGCAAGCGGAATCATCATGAAGGCACCCGATACCACTTCTATTTGCGTGGCACGATCTAAAGGCAAATACTGCATGTAATACTTGCCCCAACGCGGACTCTGGGGGAACAATGAGGTCAAACCTGACATCTTACAAAGGGATACCCAGGGAGAAGGTACACCTCGGCGCGATTCAAGTGCAAAACTGCCGTTTGTATGCAACATCTTCACCCCCATGGCACCTAAATCGGGATGAAGCTCTGCTTCAGCAAACGCATCGGCCAACGTACGCTCTGTAAGCAAGGTATCGGGATTGAGAAACAATACGTACTTACCCCGTACACGGTCAAGCACTTGGTTATTGGCCTTTCCAAAGCCTACATTGCGCTTATTGGCTATCAAATGTAAATGTGGATAGGTCGCCACCGGGAAATGACGGCGCAAATAAGCTATCGTATCATCCTTTGAACAATTGTCAACTACATATACCTCCAATTCATTCAGACTAATTCCCTGACTTCGGAATATGGAAAGCAAACACTGCTCTACGAAGTGCTTGACATTGTAACTGACGATAATAATGGATATTCTCATGGGAGAACTTCTATGATTTTCTGATTATGAGATCGGTTTACTTGTTTACAGACCAACAAGTTTCTTGTGTTCCATTGGTTACTCGCTCCGTTTAGGCATACAGAATACGTAGGCCATCAGTCCGATAAGCAAGCCAAAAAGCGGAGTTGTGGTGCTCAGCAAAGCATAATACATGCCTAGATTAAAGAACAGGAAACCGCCCATTAAAAGAATGCGATATAGATTCCATCGCCCCCGACTGACAGGATTGGCCATCAAAGCCTTGCGGACGAAAGTGAAGTGAAACCATTTCAATGAGAGCCAAGGAACAACTAACAGCAGAGCAACACAGACCATTTGAATAGCGTACAAACCTTCTGCTGTGACAGCTAAGTAACCTGTCGGCAACACCTCGGCCTCAGACAGTGCGGCACCTAATGCTACCAAAAGCCAAACAGCATAATAGACTATGCGAGCAACACGTATGTTGGAAGTAACGGATGAAGAATGATGTTCAGACATATTCATAACATTTCAAGTATTAAGGAGGCGATTTCAATAAGATACGCGTACGAAGGAAGTGCATGACCCGGGAGTTGACAAGAAATCGCACTTTGAAAAACCACAATTATAGCAATTTATTGCATTTTCCTACGAATAGTTAAGAACGGGAAGGACGGCAAAAAGCCCAATGCCATAAAAAAAGGACGAAACACCTTCGTCCCTATGGTCTTGCAGATTACTTTAAAGGGGTACGTCCCATAAGGGAACGTCCTAAAGTAACCTCGTCTGTATATTCCAAGTCATCGCCTACGCTCACTCCTCGTGCCAAGACTGAAAGTTTCACTCCTGTACCCGACAAACGACGGGAAATAAAGAAGTTGGTCGTATCTCCTTCCATCGTAGGATTGAGCGCCAGAATCAATTCCTCTACCCCACCCGCTTCTACGCGTTTGAAAAGGGAATCTAACTCTAAGTTGGAAGGCCCGATGCCGTCTACTGGCGAAATAACGCCTCCGAGCACGTGGTACAGTCCGTGAAACTGCCCCGTATTCTCAATCGACATCACGCTGTGGATGTTTTCAACCACACAGATGAGCGAACGATCGCGGCGTGGGTCTGCACAAATATCACAAAGTTCCGTATCGGAGAGATTGTGACACACGTGACAGTGTTTCACATCGTCACGCAAATGGGTTAGGCTATCACTAAAAGAGTGAACGACGTCAGCATCTTGCTTGAGCAGATACAAGGCAAAGCGCAGAGCCGTTTTTCGCCCTACGCCAGGCAAACGAGTTAATTCCTGCACCGCCTTCTCCAGTAGCTTTGAAGGATATAGTTCATTTATCATTTCACATGTATGTTTTTTGAAAGTTCAATGCTTTATCAAATCCCAACAAAGAGTATCCTTGAGTATGCAGAGTTGATTGCATTGATCTTTAGAACAAGATTCTCAGCCACACCAACGCGAATCAATATCCGCTCGAATCAGGACTAAAGAACCTTCCGTTTTAAGCGGAACAAAGTTACGGCATGAGTAAAGAAGTTCCAAGAAATCAATACACTCTTCCCCCCTTCTACGGCAAAATGGAGGGGGAGTAGGGACGTTTTACTATCTTATTGCTACCTTCGCAGTCAATATTGGGGAACAAATGTGATCAGCTCACCCTTCTCAAAGGGGAGTTCGCACAGAAGCGAAGCTGAAAATCGCATCTTCAAGCATGAAGATCTTGCAAACAAGGTTCCCTGTTTCTCTTTGTGAAGTACATCCATTTCTTCCCCTAACAACCGAACACTATGCAAATCAAATCCGCCGAATTCCTTATCAGCAACAGCCGGGCAGACCGTTGCCCCGACAGCAACCTGCCCGAATATGCCTTTATCGGACGAAGCAATGTGGGCAAGAGTAGCCTCATCAATATGCTCACGGGTCGCAAAGCACTGGCCATGACTTCCTCCACACCGGGCAAGACCATGCTTATCAACCACTTTGTCATCAATAACAACTGGTACTTGGTCGACCTGCCCGGATATGGTTATGCCAAACGCGGCAAGCGCGAAATGGAGAAGCTCAAGAATCTGATTAACTACTACGTATTGGAGCGCAAGCAGCTGACTTGCCTCTTTGTGCTTATCGACTCACGCCTTACGCCTCAGGCTGTCGACATGGAGTTCATTCACTTCCTGGGTGAACACGGAGTTCCCTTCGGCATCATCTTTACCAAGGCGGACAAGCCACGCCCTACGGAGTTGCGCAAAAACGTAGATACCTTCCTGCGCCGATTGGCTGAAGAGTGGGAAGAACTTCCTCCTTACTTTATTACCAGTAGTGAGAACCGTCGCGGACGCGAAGAATTTCTCAACTACATCGCACAAGTCAATGCCGCTATCAAAGAAGGCGCCAACCCCACTACGGAGGAGTAGAAGAATTGACAAGTTTAGGAGTTTAGCAACAAGCTTATGCGACATTTCAAAGCAGCCCTCATCGCAACGGCACTGATTATCGCTGCCGTTTCGCTGACATTCTCCCACCGCCTCACGCGTGCCCTCTTTCAGGAAGAGGAATCTAAGATGGAGGTGTGGGCGGCTGCCATGCGTTCGCTGACTGCCGCCGATGAACATACGGACTTGAACCTGGTGCTGAAAATTATCAACAGTAACCACACCATCCCGGTGATTGTAACTGACCAGCACGGTAGTATTCTTGCCTCGCGTAATCTGTCGCCCGAACCTACAGGCACTGATTCCCTGCAACAGCTCAAGGACATTGCTGCACGCATGAAAGCGCAGGGACAGTGCATGAAGATGGAACTGACACCCACAGGCGAAACGGCTCAACCGACTGACTACCTTCATGTATACTACGAAGAGTCGGTTTTGCTGCGGCGTTTACGGCTCTACCCCTACGTTCAACTGGGCGTAGTAACGCTCTTTGTCATTATCGCCTTTGTGGCCTTGGTTGTTTCGAAACGTGCAGAGCAAAACCGCGTATGGGTGGGACTTTCGCGAGAAACGGCTCACCAACTGGGCACCCCCATCTCTTCACTCATGGCTTGGAGCGAAGTGCTACGCGAAACGTATCCCGACGACCCCTTATTGCCCGAAATGGACAAGGACGTACGTCGACTTCAACTCATAGCTGAACGTTTCTCAAAGATAGGTTCTGCGCCCGAACTCGAAGTACAGGATGTGCGCGATGTTGTGCAACGGGTTATAGAATACTTTGACCGTCGAACATCCCAGAAAGTTGTATTTCACTTTGAGCCCTCTCCCCTTCCCCTCCCTGCTCGCATCAACGCTCCCCTCTTCGAATGGGTGATAGAGAATCTCTGTAAGAATGCTGTGGACGCGATGGAAGGAAATGGCCACATTACGGTACGGCTCCAGGCTGTTTCTACAGGCACACACATCGAAATCAGCGATACGGGCAAAGGCATTCCCCACAAACATTTCAAAAGCGTGTTCCGTCCGGGATTTACGACTAAGAAACGAGGTTGGGGCTTAGGACTTTCGCTTGCCAAACGCATCGTTGAAGAATATCACCACGGACACATCTATGTAAAGGACAGCGAAGTGGGTAAAGGAACGACCTTTGCCATTGACATCGGATAAAAGGGGAGTTCAACTGCCCGAGGAGCTTCGTGAATCCCCTACAAAAGGATAAACCAAACGCAAGAGAGGCACGCCTTCATCCATCAGAAGGTGTGCCTCTCTTGCGTTTCCGCTTTGCTAAGCAATTCTGTTTCCTTACAGTGACGAAAGAGCATCAAGAATGCAAGGATATGTGGCCTCGTCGTGGAAGAATACACATTGACAACATCACAATGTGGCCTCGTCGGTTACGAGAACACATCTATACGGTATAAATGTGGCCTTGTCGTGGAAGAATACACATTGACAGCATCACAATGTGGCCTCGTCGGTTACGAGAACACATCTATACGGTGTCAATGTGTACTCGTAACCGACGAGGCCACATCTTATGTAAACGAATCGCCTTCCGTCAGAATTTGAAGGAATCCTTACGCTAACTCTACGACCGTGATGCCAGCACCACCGAATTGCACGTGTTCATCATGGAAAGAAGCCACACCCGGCACCGTTCGCAGATAGGTACGAACCAGTTCGCGCAAAGCTCCCGTTCCTGTACCGTGAAGGATACGTACACGTGCCTGTTCTAACTGAATAGCATCGTCAATAAAGTAAGAAACTGCGGTCATGGCTTCTTCGCCACGCATACCGCGCAAGTCAATCTCCTGTTTGAAGTGAAGTTTCTTCTCATACATCGCATCGCGCGTTTCTTTGCTCAAGAAAGTTGAAACCTTGCTCACTGAGGGCTCTGCCTTCGGCGCATCACAGCGTTCCAAACGTTTCAGTTGCACTTGAGTAAACATCATACCAAACAATACCTTGGCTGAATTTCCCGAAACACTTTCTACCTTACCAACCGTAGTCTGTCCCTTGATGCGTACATGGTCACCGGGCTGAAGGGGACGAGTGGTTCCAGCTAAAGCCGCAGCTGTAGCAGCACTTCGACCTCCCGCCACCTGACGCAAAGCCTGTGCAGCCGCTTCTTGACCCGCTACGTGGCGTTGCTTACCACTTTCACCTTCTTCCTTACGCTGTCTGCGACGCTGAATCTTGGCAATCTTGCGTGCAATGCGGTCTTGCTCGTCCGTATCGCGCTCCAATTCTTCGCGGAAGTCAGCCAGTTCGGCACGCACCTCGCGCGTCTTTTCTTTTTCTGCCTGCGCCTCACGAATCGAACGAATGGTGTTCTCAATACGGGCATTCGACTGTTCGAGCAGATGCTTGGCTTCCGCCTTAGCCTGTGCCATGACCGTGCGTTTCTCTTGTTGGAAGTCGGTCATCTCACGTTCGTAACGAGCTACGGTATCTTCCAATTGTTTCTCACGCGCCCGAATATTCCGACGTTTGTTTTCCCAATACATCTTGTCGCGCACGATGTCCTGCAGGTATTTGTCACTCATGACGTAATCCTGGCCGACAATGTCGATGGCGTATTGCACCACTTCCTCGGGAATACCAATTTTACGTGCTATTTCTATCGCAAAAGAGCTACCCGGATTGCCTATCTGAAGAATGAAGAGCGGCTGCATCTGTGCACGGTCGTAAAGCATCGCCCCATTGATGACCACTGGGGTCTTTTCGGCAAAATGCTTCAGATTTTGGTAGTGCGTAGTGATAATACCACAAGCCGAGATGCGCACAAAGCGGTGCAAGATTGCTTCCGCCAAGGCACCACCCACTTGCGGCTCCGTACCCCCTCCAAATTCGTCAATGAGCAAGAGGCTGCGACCACCCGCATGGCGCATCATCTCCTTCATGTTGAGCAAGTGTGAAGAATAAGTCGAGAGGTCGTTCTCCAAACTCTGTTCGTCGCCCATGTCCATAAAGATATCACGGAAAACACCGGGTTTGGAACGCTCGTCCACGGGAACAGGCATACCGCACTGAAGCATGTATTGCAACAAACCTGCCGTTTTCAAGCACACAGACTTTCCGCCGGCATTCGGACCAGAGATGAGCAGGATGCGACTGCCTCGTCGCAAAGAAATATCGAGCGGAATCATCTTGGCACCGTGTCGAGCCAACGACAGTTCCAACAACGGATGGCGAGCCTGCACCCAATCGATGCGGGGGTCAGCTGAAAGCTGCGGAACAATGGCTTGAAAGCCTTCACTAAACAATTGCAACGCACGAAGGTAGTCTACATGGCCTAAGAACTGAAGGGAAGCCAAAATAGCGGGTATGTGCGGACGAATGACAGCCGTCAGTTCTTGCAAGATGCGCATCACCTCTCGACGCTCGGCTGCCCGGAGCTCTCGAATACGGTTGTTGGCTTCCACCACCGCTTCTGGTTCGATAAAGACCGTCTTGCCCGTTGCACTTTCGTCGTGAACGATACCTTTTATCTTTCGTTTCAGTGCCGAAGCCACCGGAATCATCAAACGGCCGTCGCGCATCGTGGGCGAAACCTCCCGGTCGATGTATCCTGACGTCTGCGCTTCTTGAATAATGCTCCGCAAGCTGTGCGAAATGCTTCGCACCGTCACTTCGATTTGATGACGAACCGAAAGTAACTCTGAACTGGCTGTGTCCTTTACTTTTCCGTATTTATTCAAGACCTGATCAATGCGGTCGACAATCTCAGGAAAGGTCGTAATGTCGCCACACATCCGGGCCAAAGCGGGAAAGGTGTAATGCTTCTGCGGCACGTCAGCCGCTACATGTTCCTCACCTTCACGTTCCCCGACAACGGGAGACTCTGCTGTTTCAGGTTTTTCAAGTTCGCTTCGCCCCACTTGCTCGCACGTTTCGTCTGCGTCGTCTTCGCCTTCAGCCGAAGCCGTAAAAGCTTTAACGTACAGACTTACAGAGTGAATCGAACGTTTCAAATTGAATAAATCCAGCTCTTCGAGATAGGTACGTTCGGGCTTGACGCGAAGCAAAGCCTCGCGCACATCAAAGAACTCACATTCTAAGTCTTCCCCTTGGGTTGAAAAACGAATGTAGTCAGCAATTTCAGCCAATGCAGCTTCTACTTCCTCGTAGGAATCCAGAAAATGCAACTGGCGTTCCACCCACTCCGTTCCCAGGGAGGAAAGGCATCGGCCTTTGAGAAGGGTACGTATCTCGGTAAATCCTATCTTCCGTTCAAAATTGTCGGGATATATCATCATATCGTATGCTTTGCTTTTTGAGGCGCGAAATTAGTAAAAAACAACGGGATAGGGCCTTCTCCCTCAGTCCCGTCTGCCCACAGTCCCAAGAATCAGAGGGCGACCTGGGACGGATGTAAAGAACTGTTGTCAAAGCGATGAAATCCGAAGGCTGAATTGGCTACACGCGTTCCTTCCCTTCCAGTTCCTTTCCTTGACACTTCCAACAAACGACTCCAAGCGCAATACATCCCCAACGATTCACCACAAGACCCACATTCTTCAAAAAAGTGAGAGGTTCGGCTCTGAATGGGGAAAAAGGCAGGAGGCAAGGGAATCTTTTTGAATGAAAAATAGTACTTTTGCGCGCAAAAATCGAATTTCCACCTTACATTACTTCTATTCATGGATAAGATTACAGTGCGTGACCGCGAGTTCACAGTATCAATACCCGAAGCGAAGATTATGCAACGTGTGGCTGAGATTGCTGCACAAATTAATGCTGATCTGGAAGGCGAAAAGCCCCTCTTCCTTGCCGTTCTGAACGGTTCGTTTGTTTTTGCCGCCGACCTGATGCGAGGCATTACGACTCCCTGCGAGATTACATTCGTAAGAATGGCCTCCTATCTCGGTACAGAATCTACTGGAAAGGTTCAAGAACTCATTGGTCTGAAGGAAGATCTCAAGGGACGCACCGTTGTGATCGTGGAGGACATCATTGACTCGGGACTGACCATGCAAAACCTCCTGACGATGCTTGAAGCCAAGCAACCAAAGGAGATTCGCATTGCTGCACTTCTCGTTAAACCTGGCAACCTCAAGGTAAAATTGGACATTCCGTATTGCTGCTTCGAAATCCCTAACGACTTTATCGTAGGTTATGGTCTTGACTATGACGGCGAAGGTCGCAATCTCCGAAACATCTATACTGTAGTAGAATAAAAACAAGAGTTTTGGTACAGCAAGTACTGTCCGTAGCTCATTCATATACTCACTAAACTAAACAACTTCCTAAATGAAGAATATCGTTATCTTCGGCGCACCTGGTTCTGGTAAGGGTACGCAGAGCGACTTGCTCGTTCAGAAGTACGGCTTCAAGCACATCTCTACAGGTGACGTACTTCGTGCTGAAATCAAGAATGGTACGGAGTTGGGCAAAACTGCTCAAAGCTTTATTGACAAAGGTCAGCTCATCCCCGACTCTTTGATGATTGATATCCTTGCTGCAACTTATGATGCACTTTGTCCTTGCGAAGGAGTTATCTTTGATGGCTTCCCCCGCACGATTCCTCAAGCAGAAGCACTCAAGCAAATGCTTGCAGAGCGTAATACAGAAGTAGCAGGTATGCTTGAACTCGATGTACCCGAGGAAATGTTGATGGATCGTCTCATCAATCGCGGTAAGACCTCAGGACGTGCTGACGACAATGCTGAGACCATTCAGAAGCGCTTGGATGTTTACCACAACCAGACGGCTCCCCTCATTGCATGGTATGAAAAAGAAGGCAAGCGTCACGCTGTCAAGGGTTACGGTGCATTGGAGGAAATCAACGCTGCTCTCTGCGCTGTCATCGACCAGTTCTAAGACTAACGGCGGACGCTCTGTCCGCATGACATTACTCGATAAGCAAACAGGCTGCGCATCCCGCGCGTAGCCTGTTTGTCATTTCTCACTTTTCGGAAAGCCTTGTCTGGCAGACTTCTCCAGCCCCAAGCGCTTTCTCTACTCATTTATCTTCAAACAAACACATTCCAATGGCTGAATCGAACTTTGTTGACTACGTCAAGATTTTCTGCCGCTCCGGTAAGGGAGGTCGAGGCTCTATGCACATGCACCGCGCCAAATATATGCCCAACGGCGGACCCGACGGGGGCGACGGCGGACGCGGAGGTAATATCTATCTGCGCGGCAACCACAACTACTGGACGCTGCTCCACCTGCGTTACGAACGCCATGTGTTTGCTGAACACGGCGGGAACGGCTCGAAGTGTTGCTCACACGGATGTGATGGCAAGGATCGTTACATTGACGTTCCTCCAGGCACCGTTGCTTACAACGCAGAAACGGGTAAATACATTTGTGACGTTGCTGAAGACGGACAAGTCGTCATGTTGCTCAAGGGCGGACGTGGTGGCTTAGGCAATTGGCAGTTCCGTACCTCAACAAACCAAGCTCCGCGCTACGCACAACCCGGTGAACCGATGCAGGAGATGATGGTCATCCTTGAATTGAAGTTGCTCGCCGATGTAGGTTTGGTGGGCTTCCCCAATGCAGGTAAGTCTACGTTGGTATCGGCACTTTCGTCGGCTCGTCCTAAGATTGCCAATTATCCTTTTACCACCATGGAGCCCAGTCTGGGTGTTGTGGCCTATCGAGACAATAAATCGTTCGTTATGGCCGACATTCCCGGCATCATTGAGGGTGCAAGCGAAGGCCGCGGCCTCGGTTTGCGCTTCCTCCGCCACATCGAACGTAACTCCTTGCTTCTGTTCATGGTACCGGGCGATACCGAAAACATCGGCAAGGAATACCGCATTCTGCTCAACGAGCTCAAGCAATTCAACCCAGGTATGCTCGACAAGCACCGCGTGCTTGCTGTGACCAAGGCTGACTTGCTCGACGAAGAACTCATGGAAATGCTCCGCGAAGACCTTCCGGACGACATTCCCGTGGTATACATCTCTGCCGTAACGGGTTATGGCCTGCAACAACTGAAGGACATTCTTTGGGAAGAGCTCAACAGCGAAAGCAACAAACTCCAATCGGTCAGCGAAGGCGGTTCGATTATTCACCGCGACCGCGAAATCCACATGCTCCAAGCAGACTTTGCCGACTGGCAACCCGACTTCGACGACAATCCTTCGACCGACGACGATGACTTCGATTACGAATACCTCGACGACGACTTTGAAGACGATGGAGGAGTTGAGGAAATATACGATATCAAGGATTTAGAGGATTAAGAACGTACTTCCACGCGTATCCTCTACCCTCTTCATTCTTTTCCTTATCTACTTTTCCTCGTTATATTCCCACCCATGACCCTACTTTCCTACGCACTCTCGCCCCGCGTTACCGCCTTCTCCACAACCCGGCTTTCTCCCTTCCAATTTTCTGCGGAAGAAGAGGCTGCAATGGGGACTTATGCCTCCTTTAATGTCACTCATTACTGTGGCGATGATCCCAAACGCGTACAGCGCAATCGGGAGTGGCTGGCACAAGAGCTGGGCATTGCGGTTTCGCGCATTTGGTTACCGCGACAAACGCATACTGCCCAGGTACGGTGCATCGATGACGAGTTTCTGAAACTCGACGAAGACGAACAGACAGCCCTGCTCAACGAAGTAGACGCACTCGTTACGAATGTGCCCGGTCAGTGCATCGGCGTTTCAACTGCCGACTGCGTGCCCATCCTGCTCTACGACGAAGAACACCATGCCGCCGCAGCGATTCATGCCGGTTGGCGCGGCACGGTGCAGAACATTGTACGGAATACTGTCTGTATCCTTCAAGAAAGGTATCAAACACGTTCGGAAAACCTTCGTGCCGTCATCGGGCCTGCCATTTCTGCCGCATCCTACGAAGTAGGCGAAGAAGTAGTGACCCAGTTTACGGAAGCAGGCTTTCCCGCTGCTATCATACAGCGTGCTGGATACACGAAGCCCCATCTCGACCTGTGGGCAGCCAATGTTTGGTTGTTGGAAGAGGCTGGCATCCCACTCGAACACATTCAAGTGAGCGGTGTTTGCACTTTCAGCCAATCCGATACCTTCTTTTCTGCCCGCCGTCTCGGCATCCAGTCCGGCAGAATCTATACAGCCCTCTGCTTGAAGGCCGCTGAAGCCTAACCCAAGCATTTCGACAACGATTAGTACAAAGCGAACGCCGCGTCTTTCTGATTGAAAGACGCGGCGTTCGTTTTGTTTAATGTGCAAGCCTCTGTTAGAGTGTACGTTGCAGTGCCTCATACGTTTCGGGACGCACCGGAACGAGGGGAAGGCGAAGTATATTCTCAATTTTTCCCTGCAAGCTAAGCAAAGCCTTGATGCCAGCCGGATTACCATCGACTGAGAGCAACGGATACGTACTCAAGAAACTGCGATGGACTGCCAATGCCTCGGGCAGACGAGCTGCCAACGCAGCATGAGCCATTTCAGCAAAACGAGCCGGATAAGCATTCGATACAACCGAAATAACTCCCGCACCACCTAAGGTCAGAATCTCCAGCGTAATGGCATCGTCGCCACTGAGCACCTCAAATCCCTCGGGCGCACCCGCCAAGATTTGTTCTATCTGTGCCAGTTTGCCCGATGCTTCCTTGACAGCGACCACATTCTTACAGTCGCGTGCAATGCGCAAAGTCGTTTCAGCCGCCAAGTTTACCCCCGTACGTCCGGGAACATTATACAACACAACGGGCAAGTCCGTGGCCGCCGCAACCGCACAGAAATGCTGATAAAGTCCCTCTTGGCTCGGCTTGTTATAGTAAGGCGTAACAATCAGCACACCTGCGAATCCTTCGAGATCGGCAGTTTGCAGGTAGTCAATCACCTCTGCCGTATGATTGCCCCCAGCTCCAAGCAGCAGAGGGAGTCTTCCAGCGTTTACACGTTTGACTAGATTCATTACAAGACGTTTCTCAACTGCCGACAAACAAGGAGTTTCGGCTGTAGTACCCAGTACGCAGAGAAAATCCACGCCTTGAGCGATTTGGTCTTCTACCAAACGAGTGAGGCCTTCTTCGTCTACGCTGCCGTCCTTTCTGAACGGTGTAACCAGCGCAGTACCCAGGCCCTTGAAGGGATTGAATCTATTCATAGTTAAACAAATTGTCGTTTTCGCGGGGCAAAATTAGTTCATGGTGCGTTACAAACAAAATCTTCACCATCTTTTTGCTCCGCTGTTACTTCTTGTCTATACAAAATGCTTTCCCCAACATCATAAAGAAGGGGTTACAGGATGTTTTAGTTGGTTGTAATGCTCCCAATAGTTGGGCAAATAGCCTAGCAGGCAGTCGTAGAAATCCTTACCGTGACCTGCATGACGCAAGTGACAAAGTTCATGCACCAAGACCGCCTCGATTGTCTCAATGGAGTATGGGACGAGGTTTAAACTCAGTCCGATACGTTTTTTGTCAGGATAGCAAACGCCCCAACGCGAACGCATGGGGCTGAAGTAGAGACTGAGCGGCATACGAATCCCCATTTTCTGTGTCCAGTACGCCATTCTTTCGTTCACCCGTTCCCCAAACACACGGCTAACGTAAGCGAAGACCAACTGACGGCGCTTGTCCAAGGAAAATCCTTGGGGACAACAGAGCCGCATCGTCTGAGCGGCCTCATTCACCTTTACACACGGATGCAAACCTTGTGCTGCGGGAAATTCCTGTACCTGCAAGCGGTACACCCTTCCCAAGAAGCGAAGCGAGTCGCCATCTTGAAAGTGGCATTGCTCCTTTTCACGTTCCTCCAGCCTTTGTTGGGCCGCCAAGCACATTTTTCGGATGCGCTCTTGGTTCTTTGCCAAGAAATCCTGTATCGTCGCTCGGGAGATGCCATAGGGAGCCGACAGAAGCAATTGTCCATCACTTTCCACCTTCAGCCGCACAGATTTCATCGACTTGTAAGTCACCTTTACAGGCATTCCGTCGAAAGTAAAGTCCCCATGCTGCTCCTTCGTTTTCATGCGTTCGATACAAGACTTCATCCAGTCGGACGAACTTTGAATGAACTGCTGAATCCACTCTGTATGACAACCATACGGAACGGAAACTTGGAAACGGGCTGGAGGAGTAAAAGTCATGGAGAGTTTCTTCACAGCTTTATAAACCACATTGACTTGCATTCCTTTGTACTGCATGAGAATATGAACAAGAACTAGGACACGAACTACCTGTATGGAGATGAAAGAGCCTAACAATTGCCACAGCAATAAACTCTATGAAGGCGCTCTTCCAGTAGTCTAAGTTTAACCGAACTGCTTCGTCAAAACAACAGAAGGCTCAACCGCCTGACAAACAAACCTTCGTCTCGGCTCCCCTACCCACTCAACTTAAAGTTTTACCTCGTAGGCCACCGGATACATGCGCTGTGGGTCGTAGAAGGCAGCCAGCGAACGGAGCAAATTGCGCGTGTTCGCCGTCAGCATGCCCCAATACAGTTGCCGACCGTTGACAATGATGGTGACAGGGCGACTCAAGTCTACCAAATCCTCGTTAAGGAAGAGGGTGAAGCATCCCGTGTATGCATCGTCGTACTCGCGGCGAAATTTCATTTCGATACCATAGATCGAATCGCGTTCCGTGGTCACGTAACGCACATTTTCAACAGCCACATGCACCACATTGTCTACAATGTTGACCGTGTAGTTCGTACGAGCCTCAGGGTCGGGACGTTCGTTGACCAAGATGTTGTAAAATCCTCGTCGGTGACGGCCATCCATCTCAAAGTCTTCCCAACAGAACTGACGCGGTGAAGGATTGCGATGGAAGAGGCTCAACCAAGGCGTGGTCGGTGCGTAGTCAATGGCATGTCCGCGGTCGGGAATCAACTCCACGCGATGCCGGAAGCCTGCCGGATAGAGCACCTCCAAGCTGTCGAGCGCCTGCTTGACATAGTTCGTCAAGATGTGGCGATAGAAGCCATAGTCTTTGGCTCCTGTACGGAGTGAGAAACCTATATTTCCCACATTTTCGGCGGGTGCATTCTTGAGCGGCTCTCCACCCGCCATGGGACCTGCCGCTGCCCAATAATCAGCATAATAGGAGGCCAGACGTTGTGACCCATATCCGCCTTCCGAAATGCCAAACACATAGAGACGGTTGGGGTTGATGTCCTCGCGAAGCAATACTTGGCGAAGCAAACGCTCCCAGGCAAACTGCTTACTGCGTTGCCACCAGCGATACCAGCCTCCTTCGTTCGGAATTTGCGGGATAAAGTAAACTGACGGGGCATCGGCAAACCGCTGAGCCAACACCAGTCCCGTTTGCCACTCTTGTTGCTTCGGCCCGGAACCGTGCAAGTAAAGAAAGAAGGGGTAACCAGCCTCGGGCTTCACTCCCTTCGCACCGAAATAGAAAGGCATCACAGCCTGAGGTTCCAAGGAGTCGGGCAACTGCCATTCGCTGCGCGGCGCCTTCGAGAGACTGTCCAAAGGTGGGAGCTGTACGCCGTCATACACCGCACAAGCACGTTTCCATGCCTGCCACACCTCCTCCCGACGTTCGTCCACGTGCTTCATCGAGAACCGTTTACCAGGCACTTTTTCTACCTGCTCACCGCGTAAGGTCGAGAGGAAGTAAGCCTCCATCTCAGCAGGCTTTTGTGCCTGCATATTCATATTCAGCAGGAGGGAAAGGGTTGAAATAAGGTAGCATTTCTTTTTCATAAACGAGGATTTGGGCATTTCAAGGAAATGCAAATGGAATAAGGAAGACAAAAGAGAAACGAGCTGCATAGGAGGGGATGCCCTATGCAGCGACCAGCCGCTCCTTCGGGCTTTGTCAGCACAACCACCCTCTTTCGAAACACAGGGGCAGGCTTTGTCCACGTTTCTCAACCCACCTGTTCCGAACAGATGCCCTACATCAAGTCGAGCATGACGGCATCCGTCATAAGGGCAAGGTCGTCCACCGTTTTGCCTGCTTCTTGCAACAAAGCAGCATCTTCCTTCAAGAAATCTTCGGGACTTTCTTCGGGCAAAGCCTTGCGGTAACGGCTGACAGCTTCAGCTACCCGACCGCCTAACCACGCCGTATGGCCGGCATTGAGCCAATCGGTTGGGGTCACATCGTCTTTTGCCAGCACCTGGGCATAGTATTTCTCTGCCTGTTCATATTTTCCCGTCAACAAGGAACACCAAGCCAGTGCACGCGTGGCTTGTTCGGAATCCGCATCGAGGTAGTTGGCCTTAAAGAGGTATTTGAAAGCCTCGTCATACTGCTTCAAGTAGATGTGACACTCGGCCTGACGCAATGCCAACCCCGCATCCTCGGGAGCAAACGTGGCCAGTTCGTCGTAGGCCGTCAGTGCTTCGGCATAAAGTCCCAATGCACGGTGACACACAGCCAGTCGGCGCAACGTCCAGGCAGAATGTGGCTTGAGGTCGTTTGCCCACTGGTAAGTTGTGGCCGCCCGTTCCGTGTCACCCAACTGTTCTAAGCAAAAGCCTAACTTCTGCAAGGCATCGGGAGTCACTTCGGCGGCAGGTACACGCTCCAGCAAGCTCTTCGCCAAGGCATAAGTCTTGTCCTTAAAGGCCAGATCGGCCATGCGAAGCAAGAAATCTGTGTCGTGTAGCAATTCATCAAACGGCGGATAGTCTACAAGGAACAAATTGCCCTGGAACGGATTGACAAATGCTTCTCGGTGAGTATAAAGGTTGCAGAAACGGTAAAATCCCTGTACATACGAACGCAGAACTTCCTTAAACTCGGGTGCAGACGGTGTAGCCAAGGCCTCAAAGGCTTCTGGTTGCTCCTGCCCCGTCACATTCGCCATCATGTCACGCAAGTTGATGCCGTTCATTTGCGGGGGAAGCTGCGTCGACATCATGGCGAAGGAGTACTTATCCGAGTCGCAAAGACCCGCACTCTTCAAGATGAAGTGAAGGGTGCTGTTCTTCTTCGCCTCGGCGGGAATGTCAGGATGGTCAAGGCTAAAAGGCCAGAACCAGTTGGCAGCGACGCTAAAAAAGGGGAACCGCTGCTTGAGGAGCTTGAAGGTACTCATATACATATCCGCTCCGCGCTGTTGCAGGTCCATAAATTCCTTCATGTGAGCTGCCAGTTTCGACGGAGTGCCGTCTGCTTCCCACTCAGGATTCAAATCTGCCTCCGTCAGTTTGTCTTTCAGTTCATCCACCCCCAACGAGCGGTCGAGGCGTAAGTCCTTCATGCGTGCCATCATCTGCGGAATGATTTCTTCCTGCAGGTTTCGTTCGATGCGCTTCGTCTCAAGCGTCAAGAACAGCTGTGCCTGGAGCATCTCAAGCTCGCGCACAAAGCCGGGCACGTCGGCCATGAGCCGCAAACGGGCCACCAAGTCGGGATAATACTTCAGTCGCGGTGCATGAGCCTGGTGAACAAAAATGAGTCCGACTAGCGCACGTACCCGAAGTTGCACATCGGGCGACAAGACGTAGTCGAGCAAGATACGAAGCTTGGCCACATCGAAATAGCGCATACCGCTCAGTGTCATACCGCTCAAGGCCAGACACTTAGATTCGTTGCTCACCGCCTCATCGGCCAAAAAGTCACTCAAGGCAATTTCTTCACCGCCTGTCAGACGTGAAGAAAGCCACAGGGCATCGAAGAGGTTGCGTCCGTTGGCCTGTGGCGAATGTAAGAAGGCGACCAAACTAAAGTCAGCCCCCATCAGTTGCTGAAAAGTGCGCCAAGCAATGGCATCATAGGCCACTTCGCGCTGCATGTCCCCCATTCGTTCGAGCACATCACAAAGTTCAGCTGCCTGACGTACGAATCCTTCGTACATCCGGGCACGCTGCGGGTCGTCTGCCCCGTTGGTCAGGTAAGACAACATCATGCGGTAAGCCTCAATCAAGGCATTGATTTGCTCTACTTCATTCCACGCCTTGAGCGTGTTTGCCATGCCCAGCAACGATTGCAGGGCGGAGAGCAAGTGGTTTGCTTCGAGTGCCCTACGGGCATCTGCCAACAAATAGGTATGGACGTTTTGATTCATGTTGATGTTAGATTGTGGAACCTTGTTCCCTTCGCTTCCCTTACTGATACCGCAATGTGTCGGCCACTTCGGCGGGAAGACGGTACGTCTGTTGCAAGAGGGCCGTATAGGCAGCCGGTCCCTTGATGCGGAGCGAGTCTATTGCCATGCGCCGGCCTTGTTCGAAGAGTTCCCACTGCTTTTTCACCCGTGGAGACTCCAGTCGCGAACGCTTCATGACAAAGAGTGTGGGAGCCGAGGCGGGCAAAGCCCCCTTCCATACGCGAGCCCCACGCTGTCGCGCCAGCGCCACATAAGGCCACGAGAGAAAAGCTCCGTCATACTGTTTGTCAGCCAACATCGCGGCGCGCAAACGCAAGTCATTGATTTGCGGACGATACACTGCCTCTCGTTCCACGCCGCCTTGCTTTAGAAAGTCAGTCAGCAGGTGGTCTTCCGTTGCTTGTCGGGCTGTGGCCAAGGTGCGACCGCGCAAAGTTCGGATTTCCTTACCTCGCAATCCTGCGCGAACGACAAATTGCCAACGGCGATTACCCTTCCACATCGTGCGAAACGAAGAAGCTCGTTTGCCCCAAGCCGCCCAACGCACGGAGTCTGCCACACCGCCATCAACGGTTTGTCCCAGTAAGGCGGTGTCACAGTCCATTTGGGAAGCGTAGCTTGCCAGGTGAACTTGCAACCCTAACCGACGATAAATGCCCGAACGCTGCGCGTAGTACACGGGCAGGCAATCGTAGTCGGGCACCACGGCTACACGAAGCAGATTGGTGTCGGTCGATGCCGTCGGGACGGTGCGCACGTGACTAGTGTCGGCCACAGCGGCAGACTCCGTCTTGCCGGACTGACAGGAGGCAAAACCGAGACAGCAACTCACACTGAGCAAAAGACAGGAGGTTAGGACGTTGTTCGTCTTCATTTTGTTTCAAAAGAAACTGGTGTACCAATTCACCCCGCAAGGCGGATTGGCACACCAGTGCGTAAACAGATACTGATAACTTCGTCTAGAAGTCAATCAGAAGGAATTAACCCTTGATGGCAGCGATACCGGGAAGTACCTTACCCTCGATAGCTTCGAGCAATGCGCCACCGCCGGTTGAAATATAGGATACTTGGTCAGCCATACCAAACTTGTTGATACATGCAACCGAGTCACCACCACCGATGAGTGAGAATGCACCCTCTGCAGTAGCCTTAGCAATGGCATCAGCAATGGCACGTGAGCCACCCGTGAAGTTATCGAACTCAAATACACCGGCAGGACCGTTCCAGAGAATCGTCTTAGAGCCTTCGATAGCCTTTGCAAAGAGTTCACGCGTTGCAGGACCTGCATCGAGACCTTCCCAACCTTCGGGGATAGCCGTTGCGGGAACAATCTGCGTATTGGCGTCGTTTGAGAAGGAGTCAGCTGCTACACAATCGGTACCGAGTACGAGATTAACGCCCTTAGCCTTAGCCTTTTCGATAATTTCGAGTGCGAGATCGAGCTTATCGTCTTCGCAGATAGAAACGCCAATCTGACCACCGTTAGCCTTAGCGAACGTGTAAGTCATGCCACCGCAAAGAATGAGGTTATCAACCTTATCCATGAGGTTTTCGATGATACCAATCTTGGTAGAAACCTTTGAACCACCCATGATGGCCGTAAAGGGGTGCTTAATGTTGTTGAGTACGTTATCGACAGCGAGCACTTCCTTCTCCATGAGGTAACCAAGCATTTTATGGTCTGCATCGAAGCTATCAGCGATTACAGCAGTAGATGCGTGCTTGCGGTGAGCAGTTCCGAAAGCATCGTTGATATAGATGTCAGCATAAGATGCGAGCGTCTGAGCGAATTGCTTCTGACTCTCTTTCATAGCCTTCTTAGCCTCTTCGTATGCGGGGTCAGCCTTATCGATACCTACAGGCTTGCCCTCTTCTTCGGGGTAGAAGCGAAGATTCTCCAGGAGAAGCACGTCGCCAGGGTTCAGAGCGGCTGCAGCCTCTTGTGCCTTGGCACAATCAGGAGCGAAT
>UQJC01000022.1 GCA_900541335.1 uncultured Prevotella sp. | reverse complement strand
TACACACAATGAGAGGGTACTCTTCTTAACGACGCTGGTCCACTATCTTCAATGAGATAGTGGACCAGCGTCGTTTTATTATTTATATGTTTCAACCGTTAAACGATTGACGTATGAACGCTCTTGGATAATTGAGGACGTGTATAATCGCTCTATCCACGATGTAAAAATATGGTTGAGAGAGGAACTGAGATACTGAAAGACCTAACCAAACGAAAGCAAATAGGTGTGTGCCTTCTATTTACTGGAAGGAACAAACGCCTCAAATGTACCATCATCAAAAAAGACACGAATCTCCTTAATCTTTCGCGTCTGTTTGTCAATATTTATTACAGGCATACGAAGATTACTTGCATGGCGTAAGCGAGCAGATGTTTCGTAAGCTGGATCCTGGAGAGATGTACGATTATTCAACTGTACTTGAGTTTGGCTCTCAGGTAACACATCGAACAGGGAAGGCTGTACGCCTCCGTCTCCGATCTTGGCATTTGCTTGCGCATTCGCTAAAGATATTTCCTCGTCTTCCATGGAAGAACTTGAAGAAACTGTTGCATCGCCCCCCAATGGACTAATCGAAGCTGCCAACATCTCCCCCTCACCAAACATAAGCCAATTCACATTTATTTCAGGAAACTCCCGATGAATAGCATTGACATGATTGTTTGTCGGATTGGTACGACCAGTGAAAATACTAGAGAGGGACGCGGGAGAAATTCCCAAACGAGAAGCGAAGTCCTGCTGTGAGAGTTGCAGGTACTCCATAATCAAACGTATTCTTTCTTTCATTGGAATGAAACTGTATTACTAGGAAATGATTGGGATAGGGGAGCAAAAAAGATCAGGTTTCCAATTCACGCTACCCATGCTTCACTATACAGATAATATAGGCAGCTTAAGTCGTGAGATGGAAAGAAGATAAAAGTCGAAAGAAAAATAGGACAATGGTATTCTCTGCACATTTAATGATATTCCCCATACGAACGGGTTAATCCTAAATAAAAATCCAGCTCACAGACCAAGCCTATCAATGCTACGATTGCTTCCATCCGAACATTTCACCACAACTATTCTTCCTCAAATGACTATTCTTAGACGTCATTTCATGCAAAAAACACACGGAAAAACACAGAAGACAGTTGTATGCTCCCATCGCTTAGCGTTCACAAAGGTAAAGAATATCATCGAAATAGGACCTACATTTACATATTTATATCTGTAAATTCTATTCCAATAGAACATTTACAATCCTCATAAAATTATTTTGTTTCCTAAATCTACAAACCTAATATTAAATCATCACTAAGAAGTACATTCCTATACCATAATAAAAGTATTACTATAACTAATTATGTATATCTATTGATTATAATAATAGTATTATCTATATACTATGTAATAATGTTCTCTACAAAATTCTATGCATTGATTTTAGGAATATGCTCAAAGTATAGCCTTAATAAAATGATTTAATCATTGGAGTTCATATATATAATCACTATTTTTCTAGATGCATTTTTATTAATCAACAAAACTATATTCACTCTTGTGATATATCTTTGTATACTTTATATTTGTGTATAATACTTCAAGTTAGTTTTGATTTACAAATCCATAATATCCTGTTTGAGGATTACTAAATTTTCATCTGTGTATTTCTGATTCGATTTTCTTAAATTAGACTTAATGTAAATTCTAAGAGAATACAGCTTCTCTCTATTCGTATGATTTTCTCTTTTACAAGGAATTGATCAGAGAAATTGCTACAGCACAACCACAGAATGCAGAAATAAGCATAACTTTCTCATTATCAGCATATTAAGAAACAAAATCGTAGATCATATACCGAATGAAGAGAGAATCAAACAACTTGCACAATGATTATATTTGACTTATACACATTACAAATAATACAGATATTAGTATTCAAACCTCCTTTTTACTCCCTCAAAGGGGAGAAATTTACATTATTCTCCCCTTCTACATAGAATCAAGAAGAGAATTTGGAGCTTCAAAGAAGAATTCGGAACACTATCCCATGAACTGGCGAGCAGCACCCAACTCTGTTGAAAAGTAATCAATAGAGCGAAACACCTGTCTAACAACTCACAAACAACTAAAGTATAAATACGAAGAATCGAACAATGGAAGAAAGCTTCCCTCTCTATCTAAATCCTGTATGTGTACATGTACTCTTCTCCTTACTTCCTCCTGATTCGAACCCATTAGTCGCTTCTACATTCCTTATTAGAAGAGTTCCCCAATAAGCAATAGAAGAATCATCAAGAAAGATCAACGCTGTTCAGACTACTCCATCCAGCCTTATCACACAAGATCATTACACCTTCGATTAAGTAGTACATCTCTATTGCACATCATGATATTGCACAAAAAAAGTCTGGTTTCTCCTATCAGAGAAACCAGACTTTCCGATAACACACGAATCTGTTAGAGATGCGTATTCTACTAATGAAGTATAAAATAAACGAGCTCTTTCAGCAGCTCTCCACCAGGAGTTGAAGGGTTGTCAATTCCCTTCGAACGCGCATCCGTACGCCTTATGGCATGAATAATGTTCATCACCTTGACTCCTGAATAATTGCGCATCCCAGGCAAGATATTCTTGCGCACTTGCCAAGGATTGATGCCCATCCATTGAGCGATTCCATTCTCCGTTTTAGTCGGAGCATAGTATGAAACCATCAGATTGGCAAAAGCCTTAAAGATTGTCGGAAGAATTGCCTGCAATGGATAAGCCCTCGGATTACTGTCAAAAAATTTCATGATCTGATTAGCCTTCAAAACATCCTTCTGCATCAGTGCGTCCTGAAACTCGAACACACTAAATTCTCTGGTCATGGAAATACTCCCCCTCACCTGCTCGACCGTGATAACTTTTTCACTTGCAGGCAATGCCAGTATCAGTTTGTCAAGCTCCGAAACCATTCGGTTCAAATCAGAACCAATGTAGGCCGCCATCATTTCAGGAACTTCAGGAGAAGTCGCCAAATGTTTGCGTTTCAAATAATCACGCACAAAAGTCACGAGCTGATTCTCATAAAGCTTTTTGGACTCAAACAGTACGCCTTCCTTCTTGATGAGCGAAGTAACCTTTAAGCGTCGGTCAATCGTACCATTCTTATGGCAGAATATCAGAATCGTGGTAGGTTGCACTTGTTGGAAATAAAGTGCCAACCGATCCAAATTCTTGAGATTCTGTGCCTCCTTGACCAATACAACCAAATACTGCGCCCCCATCGGATAAGACTTTGCCGCAGTCATGATTGCATCAATCTCCGCATCAGCTCCAAAGATCGTCACCAGATTAAAGTCACGCTCCTCAGGAGTCAGTACAGTGTTCACAATGAAGTCGGCCACTCGATCAATGTAGTACGCCTCCTCCCCCATCAAATAATAGACAGGCTTAAAATGTCCCGCCCGTACATCACGCACGATTTGGTCGTACGTGATTTCGTCCGTTTTTTTCTGATTAGAAAAACCTCCTGCCATCGTCTTACCAGTCAAACTTCAGATGACGCACCGTCTTACGTTCGCCGATGATCAGTTTCATACTTTCAATACCTATTCTCACATGCGTCGCCGCAAAGTTGCACGTCACGAGATTGTCGCTCTCCTCCGTCTTCACCCCTTCAGGCTCCATGGGATTGTCAGAGACTAACAGCAATGCACCAGTCGGAATATGATTATAAAAACCACAAGAGAACAACGTAGCCGTTTCCATATCCACAGCCATAGCCCGTGTTTCGCGCAGATACTCCTTAAAGCGGTTATCGTGTTCCCACACACGTCGGTTCGTCGTATACACCGTTCCTGTCCAATAGTCATGACTATTGTCACGCAAGGCAGTAGAAACTGCACGTTGCAACATAAACGCAGGCAAGGCTGGTACTTCTGGCGGGAAATAATCGTTCGACGTGCCTTCTCCACGAATACCTGCCAAAGGCAAAATGTAGTCACCCAAGTGCGTCTTGTCCGAGATTCCGCCACACTTTCCCAAGAAGAGACAAGCCTTCGGGTGGACAGCTCCCAGCAAGTCCATAATCAATGCCGCATTGGGACTCCCCATACCGAAGTTAATCATCGTAATGTCACCCGCCGTTGCAGCACGCATATTAGCATCAAAGCCGACAGGCTCCACACCACACTGTTCACAAAACATGTCCACATAGTTATTGAAGTTAGTCAACAATATGTGTTCACCAAACTTATCCAGGGGCATTTTCGTGTATCGAGTCAGCCAGTTGCCCGTTATTTCTTCTTTTGTCTTCATACGTATTTTGTATTTTTGCCTTGGTTTTCTATGGCAAAATTGCCCAAAACCAAGGATTGCAAAGTTACACCAAACTCCATTCCAACGAAAGCTATTGCCGATAAAATGAAGTCCCTCAACCTACCAGCTTATCCCGTTCGCACGCGCCACGAAAAAGGCGAAACATTCATTTACGACTTTCTTCGCCAACGATACCTCCGACTCACTCCCGAGGAATGGGTGCGCCAACATTTCACCCACTATCTGGTAGAGCACAAACACTACCCTGCCGGTCTGTTAGGAAACGAAATCACCATTCAGGTCGGCGGCGTTTCGCGTCGTTGCGACAGTGTGCTCTACCATCAAGTAGGCACCACTCCCCGAATGATTATCGAATACAAAGCCCCTCACATCCCCATTACCCAAGCCGTCTTCCAGCAAATCTATTCCTACAACAGTGTTCTACGTGCCGATTACCTGATTGTCAGCAACGGTATAGCCCACTATTGTTGTCGGGTAGATTACCAAAAGATGGAAGTACGCTACCTGACAGATATTCCAGACTATACGGAACTCTAAACAAGGTTCGCTATCAATCATCCCCATCCGTTCTCCCTGATACGCAAAAAAACCGGTTGAAGCACGTTCATTCCTTCTTGAATGAAACGTACTCCAACCGGTTTCTTTTGATACAAGTCAGCCTATCCCAACCGGGTGGCTATACCGTGTATGTTCTAAGAGATTACTCGTCATCCTTCTTCGTAATGCGACGGATACGACGCTTCGGCTTCTCCTCAACAGGCTTTTCAATCTTAACACCAGCCAATTCCGGGTCAATCATGATACGACCACAGTATTCGCAAACGATAATCTTCTTACGCATACGAATATCCAACTGACGCTGGGGCGGAATCTTATTGAAGCAACCACCACAAGCATCACGCTCCACGTAAACAATACCCAGACCATTACGTGAGCTCTTACGGATACGCTTGAAGGCAGCCAACAGGCGCGGTTCGATGCTCTGCTCCAAGTTCTTAGCCTTTTCGCGGAGTTTTTCCTCTTCAGCCTTCGTTTCAGCCGTAATTTCGTCGAGCTCAGACTTCTTCATTTCCAAGTCTGCACGACGGTCTTCCAACTGGCTCTTAGCATTTTCGATTTCGCCCTTCTTTGCTTCAATCATGCGCTGAGCTTCACCGATACGCTTATTCTGGAGTTCAACATCCAAGCTTTGGAACTCGATTTCCTTTGAGAGCATATCATACTCGCGGTTATTCTTCACGTCATCCATCTGTTTGCGGTAACGCTCAATCGCGGTATTAGCCTCATTAATCTTCGCTTTCTTGGCAGCAACGTCAGCCTTCAAACGATCTACGTCTTCGCTGTACTTGCTCATACGGTGCGTCAGACCCTCGATTTCATCTTCCAAGTCCTCCACTTCAAGGGGTAACTCACCACGGAGAATCTTGATACGGTCGATTTCCGACAACATCGTTTGCAACTGATAGAGATTCTTCAGTTTCTGCTCTACGGACATTTCAGCCACGTCTTTCTTTGCCATAATGATAATATATGATGATGTAGTATATGTATTTCGTTAGTCTGCAAATGAGCGTTACTCATTCACCCGAACGGGATTTGTTACAATTTCAGACTTCACACGCTTCAGTTGCGGAAGTTCCTTTGCCAGAATTTCATCCAACAACTCCACCGTGTACTGCTCGCTCTCGTAGTGCCCCATCACACCAATCAAAATCGAGTCATCATAACCAAAGTAACGATGATACCCCATTTCTCCGGTAAGGAACACGTCGGCCCCCGCTTTCACCGCTTCGTCCAACAAGAACTCACCCGCACCCCCACAGAGTGCTACGCGGTTCACCAAGCGTCCCGGTCCTTCGTTTCTACGTAAAGCCTTTACGCCAAACAAATTTGCCACGCGGTTGAGGAATGCAGTAGCATCTTCAGCTTCGGGAAGCACTCCAATCACGCCACTACCCCCTTCCCTACCCTGCAACGGGAGCAAAAAGCGCACTTGCTCCAGCCCCAATTTGCGGGCAATGTGAAAGTTTACACCCCCTGGTGCATTGTCCAAGTTGGTATGGGCAGCATAAATAGCGATATTCTTACGAATGGCACGCACCACACAGCGTTCCACCTGCGTTTGCCCAGTGATTCGCTTCACAGGACGAAACAACAAAGGATGGTGTGCCACAATCAGGTTACACCCCTTCCGTTCAGCTTCGTCTATGACTTCTTCAGTAACGTCCAAACACAATAAGACCCCTGACACATCTTCGCCCGCTGTTAATCCAATCTGCAAGCCGGCATTATCATAGCTCTCTTGCAGCGGCAGTGGCGCGAACCGTTCAAGGGTCTCAGCGACTTCCTTTATATTCATAGATAATCTATATGTAGTAAGTAGAAGGCATCCCACAATCCATGCAGATACCCACTTCTATCCATTGAAATGAATGATTCCGAAAGAGCAACTTTAGTCCGACTCCTGCCAGACAAGCCGTTCTTAGCCGCAAGGCTGAAACGAATCGTTCATTTCGACTACAAAAGTACGATATTTTTATCAACTCTCCCCCACACCCTCGTTCCTTTTTTAGAGCTTCCCCATCCTTAACACCCCCTTAACCATCTGATTTGCTATCTAGCGACCCTCATACAAGCCAGTTTTGCCACCTCACCTAACAAAACCACCTACTTGCTTCCAAACTTTGCAAACGACAAAGTCTTTTATAAATTCCCATTTGGCTATTCGCTCTGCTCCCCTTACCTTTGCACTCGTAAACAAGATAACGAGCCAACACAAAAACTACAACATATAGCATTCCTCAAAACTTTGCGAAGAAGTTTGCAAGAGGAAATCATAGCATTAGAGAGTTAGGTAAAAAGATTAGGTAGAAAAGATTTGTAGAAAGGTAACAGTTAGATGTTAGGCTCTCTTGTGAGCCGGTGGGCGTGGCAATCAAGCCTCGCACCACTCGAAGAAAGGGCGGAAGCCCTTTTTTTTGTACCCTTACGCAAGAAGGGCTTGCAAAAGCGAACGGGAGGTAACCTGCATCAGGCTACCTCCCGTTCACTTTTTCATAGGGTGTCAGATTGAACACCACCCACCCCTCCCCACAGACCGGGGCGAGTGCGATCTATCAGTCATACTCCCCTTCGGAAGGGAAGCAATTACTTCTTCAGCAACTGTTCCAGTTTCTTGTCCAACTCAGGCGTCGAAAGTCCACTGGCTACAATTTTACCATCCGGACCAATGAGCAAGGTTGCTGGAATCGAATTAATACCATAAGTCGAAGCGGCCAGACTCTTCCACCCCTTCAAGTCAGAGAGGTGATGCCAGGGCAAGCCCATCTTGTCAATGGCATCCGTCCAAGCTTTCGCTTCGTTGTCAAACGACAAGCCGACAATGTCAAATCCACGATTCTTATATTTCTCATACAGTGCCTTGACATTCGGCATTTCACGACGGCAAGGGCCACACCACGAAGCCCAGAAATCAATCAGCACATACTTTCCACGACCAATATATTCAGACAGTTTGTGCGATTTACCGTTACGGTCATTCAGCTCCAAGTCCGTATAGGCCGTACCAGGCAACTGACGCTTCCATCCCTCCACACTGCGCTTGATAGGCTTAGTCAGTGAAATCTGCATGTAAGCAGGATTGCCTTCCTCGACCAAGCGAACCACCGTCTCCTTGGGCAACGAATTGACAGCACTAATCAGGAAGAGAGCTGGAAACTTATACTGACGGTTGGTCTCGCAACACTTGATCGTCAAGTCATTGATAGCCGACAGTAAAGAGTCTGCTCGCTTGCTAAAGCGTTCCGTCACGTTTTCGGGTATGTTTTGTTCCTTACTGCGCAAGGTACGATAATCCTGCAACAGCTTGACATATTGATTCTGCAACTTCGTAAAACGCTCTCCCCACTGGCTGAAAGCCTCATTTTCAGGAGTACCTTTTGACTTTCCCGTGGCGAAATCAACCGTTACATTACCGTCAAGCAGCAAAGGAATGCGCTGTTCTTCCCCCGTCGAAACCAAGGCAAAGAGTTTTCCGTCCGCATTACCACTAAACTGAAACTTACCGTTTACGACCTTCGCTTTTTCGCTCGTGTTTTGTTCAATGTGGTGAAGTGTTACCGACTGCACACCTTTAGGTGCAACACCTTCGACCGTGTATTGCTGTGCCTGAAGCACGCAGGCGGGCGCAACGAGCAACCCCGCCAAGAGGAATTTTCGGATGTTCATAGTCATGAGTTTCATATCAAATTCTTAGAGTGCAAATGTACAACGACTGCTCGGTATGTACAAGAAGCTGGAAAAGTTCGTATCGACATTTCCTTTTATTCCTTTTTCCCCATCCACCAAGGCGCCGTACGCCCTCCCTTCCTATCTTGCCTCTTTTTAACGACTAAGAAACAAGGATGGACAGCAAGGAAGTTCTCCTTATATATACCTTATAAAACACACTGTGCCGACCCCACGGGCCGGCACAGTAAAAAAGGGATGTTATCTGATAAACAACAGTTCGCGATACTTCGGCAACGTCCACATCTCATCTTCCACAATGAGCTCCAATTTATCAATGTGGTAACGGATTTGGTCAAAGTAAGGAACAATTTCGTCGTGGTAAGCAATGGCCAGTTCACGAATGTTCTCAATACGATTGATCACCTTACGCTTTTCAACCATTTCCTCCACGTTTTCAGCAATAAAGCTAGTGTGGCGGTTAATCTTATCGATCAAGTCAATGTTGTAAGCCGTCAAATTCTTCACCCGTTCGGGGTCTGAGAACGCAAGCTGAATCTTGTGCACATTGTCCACCAATTCGCTCTGGTACTTCGTAGCCACAGGGATGATGTGATTCATACAGAGGTCACCCAACACACGTGCCTCAATCTGCACCTTCTTTTGGTACGTTTCCCACTTGATTTCGTTACGAGCTTCGAGTTCATGACGGTTCATCACCTTCATGCGCTCAAACATCTGCACCGTTTCGTCGTCCAAGTAACGGTCGAAGATAAGCGGACAAGAGGTTTCGCAGTCCAAACCGCGACGAACAGCCTCTTCTTTCCATTCGTCGCTATATCCATTACCGTCGAAGTGAATAGGCTTGCAAGTCTTAATGTCTTCGCGCACCACGTCGAGGATGGCACTGATTTTACTTTCGCCTCCGGCAATGCGCTCGTCCACACGCTTCTTGAAGTCGGTGAGCGATTCAGCCATAGCCGTATTGAGAGCAATCATCGCACTGGCACAGTTCGCAGTCGAACCCACCGCACGGAACTCAAAGCGATTACCCGTGAAGGCAAAGGGCGAAGTACGATTACGGTCCGTGTTGTCCACCATCAATTCGGGAATCTGCGGCACGTCGAGTTGCACACCGTGCTTGCCTTCGAGCGTAAAGAGTTCCTCCGTCGTTGAATTTTCCACCTTCTCCAGCAACTCGCTGATTTGTGTACCGAGGAAGCTGGAGATGATAGCCGGAGGAGCTTCGTGTGCACCGAGACGATGGTCGTTCGTAGCACTCATGATAGAAGCCTTGAGCAATCCGTTGTGACGCCACACAGCCATCAAAGTTTCTACTACAAAGACAACAAAACGGAGAATTTCCTCGGGCGTCTTGCCCGGTGCATGGAGCAATACTCCTGTGTTGGTAGTCAAACTCCAGTTATTGTGCTTACCCGAACCGTTGATACCGGCAAAAGGCTTCTCGTGGAGCAAGCAGCGGAAACCGTGCTTGCGAGCAATCTTGCGCATCAGCGACATGATGAGCATATTGTGATCGACAGCCAAGTTACATTCCTCAAAGATCGGAGCCAACTCAAACTGGTTGGGAGCCACCTCGTTATGGCGTGTCTTACAGGGAATACCCAGTTCCCAAGCCTGAATTTCGAGGTCGCGCATGAATTCAGCTACCCGTTCAGGTATCGCACCGAAATAGTGGTCGTCCATCTGCTGGTTCTTGGCCGAATCATGTCCCATCAAGGTACGTCCCGTGAGCAAGAGGTCGGGGCGGGCGGCATAGAGTCCCTCGTCTACAAGGAAGTACTCCTGTTCCCAACCGAGGTTACACGTCACGCGGCTCACCTTGGGGTCAAAGTATTGGCATACAGCCGTAGCCGCACGGTCTACAGCGGCAATCGACTTCTTCAGCGGAGCCTTATAGTCAAGAGCTTCTCCCGTGAAGCTGACAAAGACGGTAGGAATCATCAGCGTGTCGCCCACAATGAAGACAGGCGAAGCGGGATCCCAGGCTGAGTAACCTCGAGCTTCAAACGTAGAACGAATACCGCCATTGGGGAAAGAGGAAGCATCAGGCTCTTGTTGTACAAGGAGCTTACCCGAAAATTCCTCCACCATGCCTCCCTTCATGTCGTGTTCCACAAAGGCATCGTGCTTCTCCGCCGTACCTTCGGTCAGCGGCTGAAACCAGTGAGTACAGTGGGTAACTCCCATTTCCATGGCCCATTGCTTCATGCCCTTCGCCACATCATTGGCAACGGAGAGGGGAAGCGGCGTACCCTTCTCTATCACCTCGCGCAGTTGCAGGTAGGTGGTCAGCGAGAGATACTTAAACATCTTCTCCTGGTTAAACACATACTTTCCGAAGTACTCGGATGGACGCTCTTTAGGAGCCTGGACTTCGAGGGGACGCTTCTTAAAGGCGTCTTCCACTACTTTAAATCGGAGGTTACTCATAACCGGTTGCTATATTTGAGTGTTGAAATCCTTGGAGGATAGGACGAAACAAACAGGATTACCCCTATTTATCTCTGTCCATCTGTACCGTTCAAGAGGAAACTACAGTTTCTTTGCTGTTAAATTTGCGCGCAAAGTTAATTGTTTTATGCTGATTAGGACATCATTCAGACGAGTGAAGTATCTTTGCAACCACAAACGTATAGACGAACCGTCACGAACCAAGCTATACCTAATTGGCTGGTTCTAATATTTATCAGTTGAAAAGTTGCAGGTTAAATTGACTCAGAGTTTATAAACCGAAAAGTTTAAAGAATATCCCAACGTGCTCTCTAAGCTTCTCCACGCTTACATAACTCTACCTCTTCACCTATAGAACTCAAAGACTCTCAAACTGGCATTTTTAGCAATGCCCTATATATTTATATGATAGAACTTTATTTAGTACGTCACGGCGAAACAGAGGAAAACGTTGCCCAAATCATGCAGGGCCATCTACCCGGACATCTCACCACACGCGGTAAGACACAGGTTGCCGCCCTCCGCGAACAACTCGTACAAAGTGGTAAATCCTTTGATGTATTGCTTGCCAGCGACCTTCAGCGCACACTCGACACTGCCGCCATTCTCAACGAAGCATTCCAGTTGCCCCTCATTCCCTGTCCCTTATTGCGCGAACGCGATTGGGGCAGTGCTACAGGCATCTCGCTCACCGAGGCCCAGGCTCTCAAGGGAAACTTCCCTGCCGACACCGAAAGTATTGGGGCACTCTACATCCGTGCCACCCAATTTCTCCGCTACCTCTTCGAACACCACGACAACCAGCGAGTGCTTGCCGTAGGTCACGGACTCTTCAACCGTTGCATCCTCGCCACCCTGGCTTGCCAAAATATCCGGGACATCCCGCGCATGCACAACGCGGAAGTTCGCAGCGTAACCCTCGACCGGCTCCCCGCCCATCTGCTCAGCGATGAAGACGAGATTGCAACCGATTGAGACTCCGCCACAGGAGCTGACGAAGAACAACCTCACCCGACCATTATAGGGTAAGGTCGTTCCCCCCCTCCTTCTCCTCATTCACACCTACCACAAAAGAACTCCGGTTTCCGTCCCCACACGGGGGAAAGAAACCGGAGTTCTTCTTTATGTCCTTCTTCTCACTTAGAAGTCGATTTCAAGGCTGAGACCGAACACGTCGTTCGTACGGTGGTAAGTGTCAGAACCCTGGGTACTGAAACCAGCCATACCACCTGCAATCTTACCGATTGCGCCCAACTCGTGATTGATCACACCGAGCTGTTGCTTTGCAGCAGCCTTCATTTCTTCCGTAGCCTGCGGATTGGCAATCACTGCGTTGAGCTTAGCCGCACCAGCAGTGAGTTGTTGCGTCATCGGCTGAAGCATGGAGCCAAACTTTTCCTTCACGCCACCATAATCCTTGAAGTCCTTCTTGTAATGCTTATAGAAGGTCTTGAAGTAAGCAATGTTGAGTGCCACTTTCTTGCGGAGCTGGAAGCGAGCACCGATACCTACCGAATTAGAGTTCGTTACAAAACTCATGTCCGTAATGTACTTGCTGTCATCGCCCAGACCATAGTGCGTAGTCTGCCAACCGGCACTAACCGTCCAACGCTTATTGATGTCATATTCCATACCCGCAAGCACTTCCCAGCTACCTCCGTTCAGGTGCTCTTCGCGGTTCTTGTACTGCGTAGCCTGCTTGTCGAAATAATAGTGGAAACCACCCGAGAGGCGTACATTCTTGAGCAATTCATACTGTGCACCGAGCGTCAGGATAGCGGGCAGGTCGGCTGCAATCTTCTTACCGTCATCATACTCTTCGAGTCCGCTCGTGTTCTCACCCGTGCGGTTCTTCAAGCGCATGCGCGTCTTAAACTCGTACTTCGCGGCAAGGTTCCATTTGCCAAGCTTATAGTCCACACCGATAATCGGCGTAAAGCCCCAGCCCGTTTGGTCACAGTTGAGCTCGCGGTCAGCCACGAGTCCGGCAAAGTGCGGCATATTCTGGCTCTCGAAGAATTGTCCAGCCGGCATTTGGATAGCTCCCTGCGGCGTATTGACCTTCAAACCGATGTTACGCACATAGCCGTAATAGTTACAGTCAGCATATACCACGCGACCACCCACACTCACATTGAGGTTGGGCGTAACCTTGTAACCCACACCAAACTGGCCACCAAAGTAGTACTGACGACCCTGCATGCGTGAATCCATCGTATAACCGCTCACGGCACCGGGAGCCAGCACTTCGATCAACTGCGGAATCATCGCCACCTGACTTTCAAAGGAACCCAGGCTCTCGTCAAACTTACATTTGCCGCCACCGCCAATAATACTGAAGTGGAACGATGCAAACCACTTGTCACCTACACGAGCGAGGTCCAACGAAGGAATCACAGGAGCCGTAGCCTTGCCCTTATACTGCTTGATGCCGTCCGCCGGATTGGCCACTCCATTGACCGTACCCATACCGAAAGGAGCAAAGTTTGCCGTAGCTTTACGCGTCTGGTAAGCACTCTGCAAGTGAAAGCCCAAATGCCAGCCATTGTTCAGGAAGCCGATACCTGCGGGATTGAAGTAAGCTCCGTCCACGTTGATGGCGGCATCGCGTGCCGGGTTACGCAAGAAGGTTACGCTCTGATTCGTATTCGTTAAAAAACCGCCAGCCTGAGCCGTCGTTGCAACGCCCATCAGGAGGGCAGCCGTGTAGATGAATTTTCTCATTTATCGTATCTATTGGTAAAAACGGCGGCAAAAGTACAGTTTAATTGCACATGAGCAAAATCTATGTGCATAAAACGTGTACTTGTTAAGCATCATGGTTCGTTAATAGGTAATAATGTATTCTGCGCTATGCAAATAGAGTAAACCTTGAAGGGGAGTATGGGGACACACCCTGCTCTTCATTCCGTCACCCGCTATACACAAGAAGCCGCTCCGCAGGATGACGGAACGGCTTCTTGTATAATCAGCTTACCTTGTTTTACTGGTCTTCATTCTTGACAAATCCCTGATACTTCTCGGGTAAAGATGCCATGATGACGCGATAACTTTCGTCCATTGTGCGACGGATTTCCTCTGCGCTGCTTTCTTTCGGGAAGATGGGTTTGTGAATAACCAGGCGCATGGGGTGATGATGAACAAAGTTAAACCCTGCCATACGGGTCAATACGTCAAACGAACCATCGATGGTAATAGGCACCACGGGCAATTGCAATTCGTCTGCCAACTGGAAGGCACCCTTGCGGAAAAGTCCCATGTGTCCCGTAAACGAACGAGAACCTTCGGGAAAGACTACCAGCGAAGTCCCCCCCTGCAACGTACAGCGAGCGTGTTCGATTGTTTCCTTAATAGCCTTCGGTCCCGATTTGTCTACAAAGATATGACGGGCTTTGTAGCAGGCATAGCCTACTAACGGCATACGGCGCAACGCCTTTTTCATCATCCACTTGAAGTTACGACCCAAGTAACCGTAAATCAAGAAGATGTCCATCGGTCCTTGATGGTTGGCCACAAAGACATAGCTCTGTTTGCGGTCAATATTCTCGCGTCCTTCCACATGGATGGGCAACAACAAGACCCGACACACCACTTTCGACCAAATGCGACCGGGATGATACCCCCAGAAATGGGCATTGAAGATTCCACCTATAATCGTAACCAAGGCGGTCAGAACGGTTGCCACAAAGATTATGGGCAACGCGATAAGAAGTTGGTAAAGCTTGTAAAGCATGGGAAGGCTGTTGGATATTAAGAAGTTAAAGGTTGCTTCTGGAGCAGGAAGGGCTTGCACAGAAAATAAGCTTCTCTGAGCATTGATTGACTCATGCAAGCTTTCTTCCCCATGATTATCATCACATCGTTGGCTCACCCCCGCACCTTATCGATCATACGATACGGGGCGACCACGATATTTCTCGTCCGTCACGTGACCGCGATTGTAAATCGGGAAGCCGTTACAGAAAGTACGTTCTACGCGCCAATGGAACGTATGTCCTTCGAGCGGACTCCAGTTACAACGGCTCTGAATGCGGTTAGGTGTCAGTGTCCAAGGCACATGCGGACGCACCATCACCAAGTCAGCCATATAGCCTTCGCGCAAATAACCACGATTTTCGACTTGCAAGAAGTCAGCCGGATGGTGACACATCAATTCTACCACCCGCTCGATGGTCAATACACCTTCGTCAACCAACTCAAGCATCGACACCAACGAGAACTGAATCATCGGCATACCCGAAGCGGCACGCACACAACCGCCCATCTTGTCTGCCATGCGGTGAGGGGCATGATCTGTACCAATGGTATAAATCTGTCCCGTATTCAGTGCCTTGCGCAAAGCCTCCCGGTCGGCAGCAGTCTTAATCGACGGATTGACCTTGATACGCGTACCCAGACGAGCATAGTCTGCATCCGTAAAGAGCAAGTGACCCACACAAGCCTCAGCCGTAATGCGCTTGTCATGAGGAGTAAAGAGTTCCAGTTCACGAGCTGTGGTCACATGGGCCACGTGCAACCGGGCTTCCGTTTCACGCGCCAAGCTCACGGCCAAACTGGTGGACTGCCAACAAGCTTCTTCACTACGTATTTCAGCATGGTGTACGACTTCCGGGTCGTCTCCATACTGCTGACGGGCAGCATCCAGGTTGGAAGCAATCAGCCGGGAATCCTCACAGTGTGTCATGATTGGCAATCGCGCCGACTCAAAGATTGCACGCAGCGAGCGTTCGTTGTCGACCAGCATATTGCCAGTTGAGGCACCCATAAAGAGCTTTATGCCCGCCACCTTACGCGGATTGAGGTGTTCCAGTTCGTAAGCATTGCCTGCAGTTGCACCGAAATAGAAACCATAGTTCACCACACTCTTGGCAGCCGCAATGCGCCATTTCTCCTCAAACGCCTCCTTCGTAGTGGTTTGGGGCAAACAGTTGGGCATGTCGAATACGGTCGTCACACCACCGGCAGCAGCCGCACGACTCTCACTGTTGAAATCGCCCTTCGCGGTCAGTCCGGGATCACGGAAATGCACGTGATCATCGATCACACCTGGAAGCAGGTAACATCCCGTTCCGTCAATTACTTCATCAACGGGGGTAACGGGTTCAGCATCCCAGCCTTCGATGATTTCCTCAATACGGTCATCATCCACTACCAGGGTACCTACCATGCGACGGCCTTCGTTGACCATCGTCACATTCTTAATCTGTATTCGAAAGTGCATAGAAGAGTAAAGTTGAGTCGTTTAGAAAGATTTCTTGTGTATGTGCGGAAGAGTGCCACAAGCCCCCGCCCGTCTTTAGGCATTCACCTTGCGGGGCTTAATTTTGCCCATCATCGATGCCCAGCGCAAACGCATCACACCGAAAAGAGCTTCGCCAAAGATGCCGCCACTCATTTTGCTCGTACCCAGCTGACGGTTGACAAAGATGACAGAGACTTCCTTAATCTTGAAACCGAGCTTGTAAGCCGTAAACTTCATTTCGATCTGGAAGGCATAGCCCTTGAAGCGGATGGCATCGAGGTCAATGGTTTCCAACACTCGGCGACGGTAACACTTGAATCCCGCCGTCGTGTCATGAATGGGCACACCCGTAACGAAACGCACATATTTCGAAGCATAGTAGCTCATCAATACGCGACCCATGGGCCAGTTCACCACATTGACACCCGTCACATAACGTGAACCGATAGCTACGTCGTAGCCCTCGTTGGCACAAGCGTTGTAAAGGCGCGGCAGGTCGTTCGGGTCGTGGCTAAAGTCAGCATCCATTTCGAAAATATAGTCATAGCCATGTTCGATGGCCCACTTAAAGCCCGCAATGTATGCCGTACCCAGTCCGAGTTTACCTTTACGCTCTACAAGGTGAAGTTCGTTCTTAAACTCGTCAGCCATCAGACGCTTCACTATAGCGGCCGTACCGTCAGGTGAACCATCGTCGATGATGAGAATATGAAAAGCGTGCTCCTTCAGTCCGAGGACGGCACGGATGATATTCTCAATATTTTCTTTTTCATTGTAGGTGGGAATAATCACCACGCTATCACTTCTTTCCATTGATTGGGAGGTTTGTAAGGAGTTATATATTCAGATTTGCATTCAGGAAGGCAACACTGACACACATTATATATATAATGGCTAAATCCTTGTTCAGTCTTGCATCCTACATCAGGAGTGAAGGAATATCACGACCACACCGAAGCGCACATCGAGCCTCTACACTCCTTTGCCCTGCAAATTTAACGAATAAACTCGTTGACTGAAGGGAAGCACCCCAATTATTCCTTTTCGTGCCAAACAACCTAAGCGAAAAAACGAACGAAGTACGACTGATACGCAATCTTATCAAACAACTTGACACACCTGTATCTCCCCATCAATTGGCAAGCGAAACTCATTTGCACACCTACACCTCGCGTCCGATTCCCAAGCGAACGGCATTACACACCTGCACCTCGCGATCGATTCCCAAGCGAAACCCACTTACACACCTACACCTCCCGTCCGATTCCCAAGCGAACGGCATTACACACCTGCACCTCGCGATCGATTGGCAAGCGGAACCCACTTGCACACCTACACCTCCCGTCCGATTCGCAATCGAACGGCATTACACACCTGCACCTCGCGATCGATTCCCAAGCGGAACCCACTTGCACACCTACACCTCCCGTCCGATTCCCAAGCAAACGGCATTACACACCTGCACCTCGCGATCGATTCCCAAGCGAACGATTTTCTCCCATGTCCTCCTGTTTATCGCTTGCTATTTCTACGAAGATGGAAATTAATAAATAACATACATTCGCAATATTGGATTTAACTAGGAGTTCTTTCCTCATACTGAGAGAAGTACAACGACGACCATCCTCAGCAAACTCGTTTCTTGAGAGAAGCAAAACTACAATGCAACTATTGATTTATCTATAATCGCTATATATCAGCAGATAGTTAATCAACCAAACAACAATCCTTCTTCTATAGACTCATAAAACGGTTTTTCATCAACCTCGCTGTTTCGAAGTAACTACCAGTGAAGCAGGTAAATTAAATAAACCGCACAAAATGATAATTTTATGATAAAAAATAAGGCAAAATATTTGGTACATACAAAAGTCTGTTCTACCTTTGCACTATCAATCTTCTATCCTATCCTTAACACAACAAAGATGAACTATTCCTTGGAAGCCGTCACTTACGGCAACCAAGACCCGAAACGAACGCACAACCCCTTCTTTCGTTTCATGCTATTCTTAGCAAACTGGTGATACTCTCTATTCACCACCCTTACTCTAAAACTATTTTCCGGCGGGCAACAACCCACCAATCTTTACACAAAAAAGCGACACCTGTAATAGAGAGGCAGCGTGAAGCAACTAGAAAAACAAGTTCCGACACCAGAGAGGACCACACGAACAATCAGATGACGGAACCAAATTATTCATTTTAAAATTACGATATTATCATGAAACAATCTTTTGTTTTCGTATCTCCTTCATTCTTGGAGAAAATGAGAAACGGCACTCATTTCAATTTCATGTCGTACATACAGGATATGATTCAGGACTATAGCACTGAAAACACTAAATTTCTTGCTTACCTTAAGGAGTTCAACGATGCTTTGGCAAAGGAGGACAATTTCCTGGTCATCACCCGTAAGAGTGATTTCACAATGTCCATCCATGAAGCTGACACCATGCGTGATAGCCTCTACTATCGCCTCAAACACTTTGTACTGGCCAGCTGTGCCCTGTCACAACTGCCGGAGTACGAAGCTGCAATGCGTGTCAAGAAGCAAGTAGATGCACATGGCATCAACAGCCGATGGAAACTCGGACAGAAATCGGGTATCCTCACGAACTTTATCAAAGCACTGGAAGAGGAGAAACTGAAGGCTGATATCGAAGAACTCGGACTGACGCATACGCTCGAACTGCTTAAGGAACAAAACGAACAGGTGAAGAGTCTGCTCAAGGAACGAAGCATCGAAATGGGTAAACTCAAAAATGGCGCATTGGAACAAGCCCGCAAGGCTACAGACAAAGCTTATTTTGAATTGACTGATTTCATTGAGTCTATGTGCAACTTTCTTGACGATGAGAAGCTCATCACGCTCATCGATGCGTGTAACGTGGAGATTAAACGCTCTATCAACGAAGCAACTCTACGCAGTAAGAACAAGGAGGAAGCACCTACCGACCAGGCTCCGGGTGCAGACACGCAAGGACAGCAATCGGGCGGTGTGACGGACGTGAAGCCGGAACAGAAGCCTACCCCGGAAGGGCAGACTACCCAACCAGGAAACCAGAGCAATCAACCGACGGAACAACAGGGAACGCACCCCAAGCCTCAACCTACTCCACAGGAAGGGAACGGCACTGCGAACCAGCCCTCGAATGAAAACTCGCAACATTCCCCAGGCAACAATCCTAGTGACACCTCGAGCAACAACTCGGGGACTTCAGGAAGCTCCCCAAACGATACGGGGAACCATTCAGGCAATTCATCGAGTGGCACTTCCCAATCACCAACGGATAAGAAACCCATCCCGTCACCCGAAGAAGACGGGCACACGTCGTCGGGCATCATCACCGAAGCCCGACCAGCTTGACGCTTGCTCCTTCGCTTTGAAGACAAACAGACAACGAAGTCCTCTTCTTAAGGGGTGAAAAGGACTTCCTTACCCTCCCCTCCCGCGCCCCGAACCTATCGGTATCGGTGACGCGGGAGGTTTTTAATCGATTGCTTGTTTTCAACTCATCAGACCCTCTATGCTTACCTTCATTTAAGAAGTTTCTTGACCCGATGCAAGGAAATCCATACCTTTGCGTTTCTTTATCGTCTACAAACTCTTATACGCCCATCATTGGCTTGGCATTCATTCAGTTTCTGACTCCCCTATACAGATTGTCCCAGAAAACTTCCTTCTCAATGAAAACTTTACGCTCATACACCCATTGTCTGCATACGGCACTACTTTGTCTGTCAGCCCTTTTTCTCCTTTCATGTACGACGGAAGACCCTAAGGACTTTTACAAGGTAGGAATGGGAACCTTGATTAAGAAGAATATGGGACGCTATCCTTACAGCATTCTGATGGATGAAGAGGAAGAACCCTTCATCATTACCAACAGCGACATGCTTACCGAATATGGCGATAAGAAGACGGGACAACGGTTACTCGTATCCTATCACTTCACGGAAAAGCGAAAGAACCACACGTGGATTAAGCTGCAGGAAGTATTCAGTGTACTGACCAAACCGCTGGCTCACCCGGCTAACCAGGCTGAAATGGAAAAATTGGGAAAGGATCCAATTCAAATCGTTTATGCCTGGATGGGTGGGGGGCACTTGAATTTGAAACTCCGCGTACAAAGCAGCTTAACTGCAGGAAAGAAGCATCTGATCAATGCTTACGATACGGGAGTAACTGACAGTGAAGGATACCGACTATTCTGTATTTGCCATAATCTGAACGGAATAAAGCCTAACATCTGGAGTCCACCTTTCTATGTGTCTTTCCCACTTCCCCAAGACGAAGATTTGGATGAATTCCGACTCATCTATATCAATGAATACGGTGAACCGAAAATCATCACGGTAGAGGACTAAATACGCATACTTTTCCTGCTTCTGACAAGTACTTCCTTTCTGTTTGCATGCGCAGAAAGAACCTATCAGACGTAAGCATTACTTCATGACCGAACTCGAACTCTCTGAACGCTTAAAGCAAAATGACAATTTGGCCCGCAAGGAGCTCTATGAGCACTTTGCGGGGGCGATGTATTCTCTCTGCTTGCGTTACACGGGGCAACGAGAGGAGGCTGAGGACTTGCTTCACGACGGTTTCTTACAGGTGTTCTCGGTGATCGGTAAATTTACTTATCGGGGAGAAGGTTCATTAGGCGGCTGGCTAAGACGTGTATTTACCAACTTTGTCTTGTCTTACCTCGAACGCGAACGACGCTTTTGCATAGAAGATGTGGAAGTGTTACCCGACACACCCGATGAAGACGCTCCACCACCGACAATCAGCACGGACACTATCATGGAGTTGATTGGCGAACTGCCCACGGGATACCGCACGGTACTGAATCTTTACCTCATTGAGGGATGGAGCCACATTGAAATTGCACGCAAACTCAATATTGCAGAAAGTACTTCTGCTTCACAATATCTACGTGCCAAGAAATTACTAAAAGAAAAAATCACTCATTACCTTCAAATTCACGAATTATGAACCAATTCAACAACTGGGAAAAAGACTTGCAACGTCGATTTGCCGACCACCGCATGGAGCCACCCATGGGGGGATGGGAAAAGTTGGAAAGCGCACTTGCTCCTTCTCTCCCATCTGTACCACCGACTCCCTTTTGGCGTCGTCCCGCCTTCTTTGTACCAGCCGCTTCGGCTGCGGCCTGTTTGGCGATGGTCTTGCTGATTGATCGCCCGAACGACCCCGCGCTTCCGAAACAACTGGCCAAGGAAGTCGAATCGGTGACCGCACCTTCTGCCCAACCTACTCTACCGGCAAAATCTTCTACTCCTACCCTGGCTCAAAAGGAGACGATTTCAACTCCACGACAGGAGAAAATGGAGGAACAGGCTACAGTAGACATGCCGACTTCACAACCCGCCCTTGCCTACGCTCAACGATCAGAAGCAATGCCCGTTGCAGACTTGGCTGAGGGGGAAACGAAGGAGGAAGTTGCGCCTGCTGAAAAACAGGAAACAGCCGAAGCACGTCAATCACAAGAAACGAAGGCAGAGACTCGTCAAGCGGCTCCACGCTCTCATTACTCTCCCTTCCGAAAGGCGAACTATGCCTTTGCACAACGAGCCAAACGTGAAAAACGGCTTCAACCAACCCTCGCTTTTTCGAGTGGCTTTATGCCAGCCCAACATACCTTCAACGAGGGCTATTACAAACAGGCTATTATGACCACCACTCGCGGCACGGTGTTCCGTCCCAACCATTTCATCTGTTCTCCAAGTGATGCTGACCTAATCTTCCTCATTGCAAAGAACGTGAACCGCAAAGTGCAAACGGACATCAATCACCACATTCCGGTTCGAGTTGGTCTGAATGTAACCATGCCATTGACCTCCCGTTGGTCTATCGGTACGGGACTGACTTACACGCTGTTGAAGACTGGCATTCGTTCTGGTTCTGCAGAGTCTTACTTCACTACAGCACTGAAGCTTCACTATGTTGGCATTCCCATTCAGGCTTCTTATACGTTCTTCCAATCACGTCCTTTCAACGCTTATGCGACGGCTGGTTTTATGTTGGAGAAGTGTGTCAAAGGAAAGAGTACAACGCTTATCCATGTCACAGACTCTTACAAATCGGGAACGGAATCAGACAAGGATTTAGGTCAAGGACTTTGGCAGGCTTCTTTCCGTTTGTCGGCAGGTATGCAGTTTAATTTGGTTCGCCACGTGGGAATTTACTTCGAACCGGGTGTTTCTTACTTCGTACCTGATCAAAGTTCACTTCCTTCCATCCGCCACGATAAGCCTTGGCAGTTTGACATGGAAGCAGGGCTGAGATTTACACTCGGAAAGTAGGATGCGACCTTACAGAATAAGGTTATAGTTATAAGTAAATGACGGTATTCCTTACATACAAAAATCCATAGCACACACATCATACAAAAGACGCGAGATAACTGGAAAATAAATAATTCCTTTTATCTCGCGTCTTTCGTTTCTTCCAAGAAATCCGTTGTTCTAAAAAGTAGGAAGATTAGACCTTCCCCCATTAGCAATAAAGAGAAAAGCAATCAGAGGTTTTAGTCTCCCATCCCGGCATCGCCCGTCGTGTCCTGTGCCTGGTCACGCACAATGCTGAAAGAACCCTTACCTTGTAAGGGGATTTCGACGATAAAAGCCGGACCTTCCTCGATGCCAACCTGTCCGATTTGTGCACCCAAACAAAGCGTCTGTGCGTTACTACGCTCTGAGTCGTAGGCCATGCCAAGGAGAATGGTACCAGTTCGTTCCGTTGCTGTAAGGAAATCACTAAAACAATCCTTGGTAAAACTGCGTTGCATCAGCAATTTGCCTTCACAAGAAACCGTTACATCTACTCGATTGTCCGTGTACTTATTACCAACCTCATCTGCCACCTGGGGCAAACTTGCATCAGCAACACGATGAACAAGGACGTCGTACGTTTTTCCACCCAACTTAGCCGTGTAATTGTTTCGCAACGACTGCTCGGAATGAACTTTGGCTTCAGACGTACTGACCTCTACACTGTCGGTTGTAGCAGTTTCAGCCGAACCTTTCTTTTCTCCACAAGACGTCATGCAACAAACGCTTGCAGACAGGGCAATGCCCATCATCAATATCTTTCGTTTCATATAGAGTTTTGAGATTATGCGTGCGATAAAAGTGTCGCAAAATAACAACAAAATGAGCAGGATTCAAAGGAAAAGAGGGAGAGAGTCTGCCTGTGGTTTTACTTTTTCCTTAATTTCGCCCTATCAAAACGTCAACATTCTACGCTATGTCATACATTCTTAAAAGTGCGATTCCTTGCCCAACTCCTGTGAGCAAGCTTTCATGGGGTTCTTGGCTTTACAGAATCGTCCCTCTACTTTCTGCTAGTATTCTATTAGGATGGTTGGTCAGTTGCAACGGATGTCAGAAACCAACCCCGCAAACACCTGAACAAAAGGCTACCGCTCCACGCATCGACACCACTGCCCGCATCGTGATGGAAGTGAGCAAATGTGCCCGACTGTATACAACGGAATACCAAATACATAAAATAGTGACGCACTCGGATGCCCCTACCCTCGAAGGAAAGGTGCTGGGCATGTCGGTCAAAGTGCCGACTCGACTGGGTGACCGCAAGGTGGCGATTCCTATCGATGTGACGCTAAAGGCTTACATTGACTTTGCTGAATTTAGCGAGCGGAACATCCAACACCCCACGGATTCGACCATTGTCGTCACACTGCCCGACCCACACATTTTGGCCACCTCCACACGCATTGACAATCGGGGAACACGCCAGTACATAGACTTGGCTCGCTCCCGTTACACCGATGCGGAAATCACGGAATATGCCCGTCAAGGTACCGACAGCATTTTAAGCCACATCGGTGAGTTTGGCATTACACAACAGGCGGAACGCAGTGCGGCGACTGCACTGGTACCACTCATCCAACGCATGGGCTACCAGGAAGAACACATCACGGTGAGATTCCGCAAGAACTTCTCTAATCCCGAACTGATTCGTATGATTCAAAAAAACTAATGACTCCCCATGGCTAAAGAACCTTCTTCCCGTCCCGGTTGCTTCCCCCTCCTGATGAGCCTCTTACGCTATTGGTGGGTTGCGGCTCTTGCGGCGGCTCTCGTTGCCGTCGTGATTTTGGTGAAAAGTTGGCAGGAAAATCCTCCCGTCCAATTGCAAGTAGTACATAATACCCGTATTGATATTACACCCGAAGAGATTCGCTCCATTCGCGACATTGGACAATGGGAATTTCTCTCCGTCCGAACAGAGGAAATGGTTGAATGGCATCGCCGCCGTACATTGGGCAACGACCACTTGGTACGCATCTATCAAGGAACCCTCCGCCTGGGTGTTGACCTGGCTCAAGCAGACTCGACCTGGTTTACTTCCCTGCCCGATTCTGTGGCCCAATTGCAGTTGCCGCGCATCACGCTGCTCGATGAACGCTTCATAGACGAAACGCGTACCCGCTCCTTTTACCAAAAAGGAAGTGTACCGCCCGAAGTTCTCGACCAACTCTATCGACAAGCAAGCCTTGCCATGAAACGGCGGTGCCTTACGAAGCAAAATATACAGGCGGCCGAACGCAATGCACGCGAACAGTTTACCCGCATCTTTACCTCCTTTGGTTTCAAGAAAGTTGAAATCGAATTTGTTGCGCCCAAGAAATAAGATTGAGCTCTATGGCTCCCCCTTCCTTCCACTTCGCTATTAATATCTCTGCTACTCCATGCGAAAACTTCTCTTTCTTCTCTTATTTCCGCTGCTGACCCTCAGCTGTGACAACGAGCCCCATTCATCGGGAAACTTCCCTCCCAATCCCCAAGACAGTACAGGCTGTACTGAATGTACACGTACGGTACTCATCTACATGGCGGCACAAAATTCGTTGGCAGCCTACCCTTACTTTCACCAGGCTGACTCTGCAGAAATTGTCCAGGGCATCCGCTACATTCCTGCCAACTGCCAAATAGCCCTATTCATTGACGACAACCATGCGCCACGCCTGTACCGACTCACGTCCGACCAACCTCAACCCATCTTACTTGGACAGTGGACGAAAGATATTAACTCGACCAATCCCAAGCATTTTCAAACCATTTTGGAACGCGTCAAGAAAACTTGTCCAAGCGAAGAATACGGATTGGTCATGTGGTCGCACGCCGATGGCTGGATTCCCGCTACAGACACGATTTACGACCGCTACGAACGGGGAAGCATTACACCAGCACCACGCCAACAACCCTTCTCCTTCGGCATAGACTGTGGGCCGAACGGGAACTTGAACAATGATGGGACTCAACTCAACACGGTTGATTTGGCTCATGCGATTGAACGCACGGGCATGCACTTCGAATTTATCTTCTTCGATGCTTGCTTGATGCAGAACCTGGAGGTTGCTTACGACTTACGCCACGTGACCGACTACCTTGTAGCTGCTCCCATTGCCACTCCGGGAGCTGGGTCAAATTACACCAATGACATCCGAAGGGGATTCTTCTCGACCGATCCGGCTGACATTGCCCGCACTTACCTGTCGGATGTAACCAACCCGGATTATATCAATGACTATGAAGACTTTGGACTAACTATTGCCTGCCTGCGGACCGACCGAATGGAGACACTTGCCCAAACACTGAAGCAAGCACTTCCCAACACTCCCTTCAAGAGTACACCGCCTATGGCATGGACAGACAGCACTGGCAGTCATCGTGTGCTTGCCTACCAGCCCTATACTTCGGCTTACTACTATCGTCCGCATAATTACGATGCCCTCCAAGCACTGCGACACTTACTGCCGGCAGAACACTTCGCTCCTGTGAAACAAGCACTCGACGAAGCAGTCGTATTCTATGGTTCTACGCCCAAAGTGTGGGTGGGTCCGGGTTACTACACCTTCTTGACCGTACCCGTAGATACGAAGGATTACCGCGGCGTTAGTCTCTTCATTCCCCAAACAATCTACTCGCAAAAAGCAGAATACACCCCTCACGGCGACCTCAATGAGGCTTTCCGTCAAACGGAATGGTATCGCGCCGCAGGCTTTGACCAACTGAACTGGTAAGCTTCACATCACGTCTTTTCATCTACAACTTACAACTCCTCGCAACTAACGGACACAACCTCCGTTTGCTGCGAGGAGTTTTTTGTTTTCCCTAAAATTTCCTCTATGCTACGTTGCATACGCCAAGGGGCATATACCAACAACTAACGCCTATAAACACCAAGAGGGTGTGTCACAACAAAGCGACACACCCTCTTGCGATAGAGTAAGAACGGCCTTACAAGGTAAGGCTATGAGCAAAATGATGAATTACTCAGCCGTAAATACATGCTTGCCGTAATTCACGCCCTTGAGCTGATAGAATGTAGCATCCTTCTGTAAACGCTTGACAAAGTCTGGGTATTGACGAAGTGCCTGCGGTGTCCAACCAGCCTCAGCTACTGCTGCCAAACGGGGAAACATCAAGTACTCCAATGTTGAAGCATCTTCTACCCATTCCGTCCAGAAATTGGCCTGCACACCCATGTATTGAGGTTGCAAAGAGGCGTCAACATCCTTCATCGGTACATAGTTGTAAACAGCCTCAACCGTTTCTGTACCGTAACCCTGTGAATGAGGCTCTGTGGGAAGGTTGGACTGCTTACGGTTGATGTAATAAGGAATTTGCGGAGAGAGAATGGTAGTCATACCACGCTTTGCCGCATCCTGTGCAGCAGCATCTGCCCCCACCCAGGCCATGATGGTAATATCCTTGCCCAACGGAGCGGTGTTGCCATGGAGTACTTCGTTCCAAAAGATGAGCTTGCGGCGTTCGGCTTCAGGCTTCTTAGCTATGTGATCTTGAAGTTGGCGGTAGAAGTTGATTTGGAGGTCACGGTAGTTAGTCGAACCGATTTCCTTCAACTGCTTCTGGCAGTCTTCATTCTTTTCCCATTTCGTAGTCGGACATTCGTCACCACCCAGGTGAATGTAGCCGAAGGGGAAGATATTGGTCAGTTCGTCAACCACATCCTTGGCAAATTGTACAGCCTTAGGGTTGGAGACATTGATTACCTCAGTCGAAACACCCTGATAGAGCCATACCTCGTGCTTATTGGTATAATCACAAGCGAGGAAGTTGGGATAAGAAGCGACTGCAGCTTGTGAGTGACCGGGAATGTCGACCTCGGGAACGATTTCAACGAAACGTTCGCGGGCATACTTCACAATTTCGCGGGCTTCTTCCTGCGTATAGTAGCCCCCATAACGCTGGCCATCGGGTTTCACATCGCCCCAACCCAGTACCTTGCTGTTTCGCCAGCCACCAACAGAGGTCAACTTCGGGTACTTGGTGATTTCGATACGCCAGCCCTGGTCTTCGGTCAAGTGCCAGTGAAAACGGTTCATCTTGTAAGCAGCCATCACGTCAATGACCTTCTTGATTTCATCTTTACCAAAGAAGTGGCGACCTTCGTCGAGCATAAAGCCGCGCCAGCCGAAACGGGGTTCATCGGTAATGTTGACAGCAGGCAACGTCCACTCCTTTACTTGAGGATCAGCCTTACCGGCCAATACGGCACGCGAGGGAAGCAACTGCTTGATGGTTTGCAAAGCATAGAAGAAACCAACCGGACGGGCGGCCTCTATTTGAATCGCCTCACTCGTGACGTGGAGTTTGTAAGCTTCGGCACCGAGCGAAGGATTGAGTTTCATACGAAGTTGTGCCTTAGTCGGTTTACTCGTTTCCACCTTGACACCCGTTACGGCTGTAAAGTCCTTGGCAAAGTTGTCGAGCACCCACTGGATGCTATCACCAGGATATGCGTCGACCGCAGTCTTTACCTTCTTATTGAAACGAAAGGTTCCCTGCTCTGTTTGTACTTGAGCTGGCAATGGAATCAGCGAGAGTTCACTCTGTGCCGTCAACGAAAGTGCACAGAAGCCTGAGAATAAGGCGGTGGTCAATTTCTTGTTCATAGAAGATTGGATTGATATTGATTTTGTGGCGCAAAGATACGGACTACCACAAGACTGACAAAGGAATGAAGAGAGGGGGAAGAAAAGGAAACACATCGAAAGCAAAGGAAGACACAATCACCCCCCTATACTAAAAATGCATCCTGCCCCGACCATTTCCGATCAAAACAGGATGCATTTTCACAAGCTTATAACCATCGTGATGGGAAGATTATTCCAACCACTCTCCGATACGTTTGCGCACCAGTGAGGTTTCACAAAGGATGCGGATGAACTCCTTGGAGGCGGCTTTCATATACCGCCCTTTTACCGTCTGCACACAACCTTCCATGCGACAACCTTCGTGCTGAATAGGAATGGCACAAAGCTGTTCGACATCATTGGCAGCTGAATTGGAGAGAACAGTACAAAGGTGGGTATTCTCTACCAAACGAAGCAACGGAGACACTTCGTCCATCTCGACCCGCACGTCCAGATTCACCCCACTGCCTACCAAGATTTCTTCGAGAATATTGCGTGCCTGCAATCCGATGGCGGGCAAAGCCACCGGGTAACGAAGTAAGTCGGTTAACAACACACTACTTTGAACGGCTAACGGATGGTCTTTCCGCACGATAACCGACAGACGGTCTTCAAAAAGAATGTGGGAATCAATATCGGGATAATGTCCCTGTGGACGGAAAGAAAGCACGAAATCTAACTCGCGACGTTCCAACCGCGCGATGAGTTCCGTCATCGGTTTGTAGATGATGTGAAGTACTATACCTGGATAACGCTTAGTAAAGTCCTTCAAGGTTTCGTTCATCACCATATTAAAAGAATGCGTCACCCCGATGTTGAGCGTACCACATTTGAGTTCACGCAAATCCTCCATACGATGGGTACAATCCTCAGCCGCCTGCACCGTGCGTTCGGCAAACGGAAGGAGTTCGAGTCCTGCATCAGTCAGCGAAACTTCATGGGAATTGCGGAAGAAGAGCGTACACCCGAGTTCCTCCTCCAGCTGCTTGATAGTTTGCGAAAAAGTGCTTTGCGTCACACAGAGGGTTCGCGCTGCTTCTGAAAAATTGAGTGTCCGCGCAGCTGCTATAAAGGACTTGAGGTAGCGTAGTTCCATAAAAAGGAAAGAAGAAGGAATAAGAGTTACGGGATTTCTGACTAATGCAGTTTCCCGCCACGCCATGAACCGCAAATGTTCTGGATACCGTTGGCGTGACGGGAAGGCTGACTGATGGGGGTGTAATGTGGTGATGTTGTAGGGTCGCGACTGTTGTAATCGCCACAGAGCGTCTATCATATATTCATTCTTTAAAGGGACGTTCTCCCGAGACTTGTAGAGGGAGCTTCAACCTCTGACAAATCTCTTTATAGGACAACGTTATCTCATTGGCTTCAATACCCAAGGGCTGAATCACACTAGTGAGCGATGCCCCACAACATCACGCATTACACGCAGATGCAAAAATAAGCGGTTTGACGAAAATGCTTGACACCTTTGCTTAGCTAAATCGTTAGCGCGTGGCTGAAAACGAATAGCGCTTAAAGCAAAAGATGGGCACCGTTACGCCGAGAAACATCAACAAAATGATGAGACAACATACAAAGCCATTATAATTTAAAAGGTAGAGGTAATGTATGAAGTCGCTCTCGGAAGCAGGTTGAACACAGGCCAAAAAAGCCTGGATGGTGCGGTAAGCATACATACCGGGAATCATGGGGAGCAAGGCGGGAAACGACATGCTCTCAGCGGGAGCCTTCCAACGGGTTGATACGGGAATGGAAAGGAAACCAATAACCAGTCCGCCGATGAGACTCGCCAAGATAATGGATACGCCAAACTGTCCCATAAGCAGGGTACGTGTGCCGTGACCGGCGGCGGCCAAGATGGCGCAACCTGAGAATGCCTTAACAGGCACATTGCTGATGCTACCAAAACCAATGGCGGCAATGGCGGCAAAGAAGCAGTCTTCGAGAAGTGGAATCATAGGAAGTGAGGAAGATTACAGAATACCGATGTTCATCAGCCATAAGCCGAGATAAAGACCTACACTCAGACAAACTGTGATAATCATAGCCTGAAGGAAACGGCTCGTAGCACAAATGTTATGTCCATTGATCAGGTCGCTTACGGAATTCAAATAAGGAATACCAGGCACGAGATACAACACACTGGTTGCCAATGCTACATCGGGCGTCGTGCCCCAACCGAAAACATAGCCTGAACAGGACATGATGGCTGAGATGCAACCTGCAACAATCGTGGCTACACGCATATCGACGCCCCATTTCCGATGCAGAGCGCCTTTGACATAGAAACCACAAAGTGTGGCGACAAAGACAATGGTCATCGAAATCAAATCACCGCCAAAGAGTCGACAGAAAGAAAGGTTGGCAAAGGAGGTCAGAATGGTGACCAAAGTGTTAGAAAGGCGCGGAGTATGGATGATGCGTTGGTATTCACGCTGACAAACCTCGAGTGAGAGATGGTGATCATAACAATTCCAACTGAGTTTACTCAGCTCCGTAATTGTCGCGTAGTTATTAGCACTTCCTTTAATCGTCTTGCTAAAGATGGCAGTGCTTCCTGTCTCCTGGTCACGCTGAACGACATCGACATGACGCGGATAGATATTTACCTCTGCTTCGAAGCCATAAGACTCAGCCATACGCCACACATTCTTTTCGATGCGTACCGTTGTGGCCCCGCTCTCCAGCAAGGTCGTTGCGTAATCACAAAGGAAGGTGCCGATGGCTTGAACCTCGTTAGTCTTCATCTTCATCCCAAGCATAAATAGTACTCTCGTCCCAACCTACCACGTGGTGCTTACGGTTAAAGCCTGCCAACTTATGAACCAATGTGCTACCAAAGGCAATGAGTAAAACAAGAAGGATACAAGCGCCTATCATCCAGGCACCATAGGGATTAAGCATTGCTACTAACATGATGTATTTAAGTTTTGATGTTTTCTAAAAGCGATGCAAAAGTACTGCGACATTCGAGCAAACCGAAGCATCGGCATACGGTTGTCTGAATAGCTGCTATCGGCGAAAACGATAGACAAAAGGGGAGGAAAAAGAACGGATACAGGTTCACAATTATTGCTGTCCGATAAAAGTTTTTCTGCCAGATAAAATTAGGGCTGACACCTAT
>UQJC01000021.1 GCA_900541335.1 uncultured Prevotella sp. | reverse complement strand
GAGCACAACCTTGCCAAGGTTGGGGTCGCGAGTTCGAGTCTCGTTTTCCGCTCCACACAAAAGTAGCAGCCTTGCGGAATTCGCGAAGCTGCTTTTTTATTTTTACATTTAATTCTCACCACATGGGAATGGATTTGTCAAATTCTACCTGCGACACACTGCGGGCGAATTTGGACTTTGCGAAGACAAATCCTTCCTTATTATCGCTCTAAAGTAGGTAACCATGAACATTTATGCACGTTATTTCAATCAGGATGTCCTGGTGCGTAGTTATGATGAATTGATGGATTTTCTCACCAGCATTCCCGAAATTCCCATGAACCAACGCCTGGCGGAGGATATACGTACCTACATGGAAAGCGATATGCCCTACCCGAAGCGTTACAAAATCCGTCCGCGCGTTTACTTTATTCTGATTAAGACGGACGCTGAGACCATGGAGGATTTCAAAACGAACCGCAAAACGGTTGAATCGCCTGCAAGCTTGGCTCAATCCATGAATTCTGCTGCTGAACCTTTGGTTAACAAGAAGGAAATCAAAGCGGCTCAACTGGCTGAGGAACGCGAAGGTTGGTATTTGGGCACCTTGCTCTTTAAGCGTGTGATTCAGATTGCCACGACGCAAAAGTGTTACTATCAGGACACGACGTTCCAAGCCTATGTACGCACGACTTCGGGTATGGAATGTTACAACCGCATTATCAAACACTTGAAGGGTCGTTCCGAAGTTGATCAGCGCAGCCAGTTCCCCTCCGCAAAGGGTAACAACTTTACATTCGAGTTCATCGGCGACAAGTTGCCGGGCGAAAACGAGAAGTAATTGAAAGATTTATCGCTGCTTTACAGCATCAGATAACATAAGGAGTAAGCTGATTGCTATTTTTTCTGATTCATCACAACGAATCAGTGCTAATCATTTGCTGCAATCAAATAAAAAGCTTACTTTTGCACCCGCAAATGGTTCCGTAGCTCAGTTGGATTAGAGCAACGCCCTTCTAAGGCGTGGGTCTTGGGTTCGAACCCCAACGGAATCACTTGAAAAAAGGAGAATGACGCTTGTCATTCTCCTTTTTTCGTTTTCTACTTGAGATGAAATAAAGATGGCGATGGCTGCTGGATGGCGGCAAATTAATAGTATACGATTCTTCCTTCGTGGACGAAGGAACTCCTGCAATAGGTTGCCTATCTAATTTGGGCGGATGAAGATACTTCTGCTAGGAAGCGAAGATGATGTACGGTCGCGGCATGCCGCGACCCAATAGTATACCATTCTTCCTTCGATAGATAAAGGAACTTCTGCTATAGGTTGGCTATCTAATTGGGGCGGATGAAGATACTTCTGCTATGGGTCGCGGCATGCCGCGACCGTACAGCATTAGCGACACATCAGCATACCATTCTTACTTCGATGGAAGAAGGAACTCCTACTACAACTTTACTATTTCCTTTCAGCGCATAAAGCTACTTCTACTACGAAACACATCAAGCGGCTTTTTTAGCATAATCGCATACCACCTGAGCAAGGAATGAATATGCCCCAACAAGCAGGTCATACCTCCCATTTCTCAAGCATTTCAAATCATCCACTTTATCGCTTACCCCAATAAGCCTCCATGCGATCGCGCAGACGGTCTTCCTGCGGATTGGCACAGGGAGTCCACAGGCGCGTATGCTGTAATTCATCGGGAAGGTATTGCTGCGGCGTAAAATTATTGGGATAATCGTGTGGATAGAGATAGCCATCGTGATAACCCAATTCTGCCATCAGCTGGGTAGGCGCATTGCGCAAGGGAAGAGGCACGGGAAGGTTGCCCGTGCGACGTACTAATTCGAGTGCCGAATTGATGGCGGCATAGGCTGAATTGCTCTTCGGACTGGTGGCCAAATAAACTGTGGCTTCGGCAAGGGGAATACGGCCCTCGGGCCAGCCAATCTTGCTGACGGCATCGAAGGCGGCGTTGGCGAGCAACAGCGCATTGGGATTGGCTAGCCCAATATCTTCAGCAGCTGAAATGACCAGGCGACGGGCAATGAACTTGGGGTCTTCCCCACCCTCTATCATGCGGGCTAACCAGTAAAGAGCTGCGTCGGGATCGCTTCCACGGATGCTTTTGATGAAAGCTGAGATGATATCGTAGTGCATTTCACCCTGTTTGTCGTATGCCAACGGGTTTTGCTGAAGGCGCAAGGTGATGGTTTCATTGTCAATGACCAACGGACCATCGGGCGAAGCTGAAGTGACAAGATCTAAGATGCCGAGAAGTTTTCGAGCATCCCCTCCGCTATACCGAAAGAGGGCTTCAGTTTCCTTGACCTCAATCTGTCGTTCCTTGAGTACTACGTCCTGCGTCAAAGCGCGGTGAAGTAACTCTTCTAAATCGGACTTTTCCAAACTCTTCAGTACATAGACCTGACAACGCGAAAGCAACGGACGAATGACTTCAAAGGAAGGATTCTCTGTTGTCGCGCCAATTAAGGTTATGGTACCGGTCTCGACTGCAGAAAGCAGGCTGTCTTGTTGGGATTTGGAGAAGCGGTGAATCTCGTCGATGAAAAGAATGGGACTCTGGTTGCTAAAGAAGCGTCCGCCCGAAGCGCGTTCGATGACTTCACGCACGTCCTTCACCCCACTGTTGACTGCCGAAAGGGTGTAAAAGGTGGTGTCGAGACGTTGGGCTACGATTTTAGCAAGCGTAGTCTTACCTACACCGGGAGGTCCCCACAGAATAAAGGAAGCAATATGCCCGGAGTCTATCATGCGACGAAGGACGGCTCCTTCGCCCACCAGGTGTTTCTGTCCGATATAGTCGTCAAGCGAGGTCGGACGAAGGCGTTCGGCTAAGGGTTTCATAAAACGGAAGGTATTTAAGAGGAAACGAACGGTCGTTTCCCCCAACGAGTTGCGAAGGTAAACATAATGGCTACGACTGTCAAGAGCCGAGAAGGAGAATCTGCGGGAAGGAACGGATGGTTTACGCGCCTCCCTTCCCTGCCTTGCGGCTGTAGGCTCTCATCTGCCAAGTATTGTAGAGGTTGTGCCAGATGCTATAAAAGCCACCTGCCATGGAGGTGACGGGATTGAAGAAGGTGTAGCCCAACCAAATGGCGAAGACGGTATTCTTCTGTCCGAGGGACTGGGTGGTACTGACGGGCAAACCGTAACGCCGCCCCAGGCGTTTGCCTACACCAAACTGAAGGATGCAACAGAAGAGGGAGATGAAAGCGATACCAACTAGTTCGGTCGCAGCATGGTCGGTATGGACAATGCTACGCACAGTCACGGCTATTGCCAGGCTGAGGGCTATTGCCCAAAGATAGAATGCAAGGTCGCGGAAGGAGGTGAACCAGGCATGCAGACGAGGCGCAAAGCGACGCACTGCGAAGGCTGCTAGTAGGGGACAAATGAGCATGGGAAACACCCGGCAGAGAATGAGGAAAAAGGAATGGAGAAAGTGGCTGCCTACCTCGGGATGGATCAACGGAACGAGCAGTGGGACGGTCACGGCCACGCTGAGGTTAATCAGGAGGGTATACATGGTGACATCGGCGGCATCACCCCCTAACTTTTGCGTCACGACGGCGGCTGCGGTGGCCGTGGGACAAATCAAGCAGAGCATGGCACTCTCGATGATAATCGAACCAGGTACTTGGGGGAAGAAATGAAGCAGCAGGCTGCCTGCTGCGAAAAGACCGCACTGAAAAAGCAGGTGAACAAAGTGGACGCGGCGCAAGCGGAGCTGGGAGGGCGACACCTTGCAGAAGGAGAGGAAGAGCATCGAGAAGATGAGCACGGGCTGTACGACGGAGACTATGGGTGCGGCATAGGGACGCGTGAGGTCAAAGCAGGGGCAAAGATGATAGACGGCGTAAGCGAGTGCTCCGGTCAGGATGGCTAGGGGAAGTGTCCAGGTTTTGAGAAATCGAAACATGAGTGGGTATTACTAAGAAATCGCAGAAAAGTTGATTATTGTCTTCTTTAATAGACGGAGATGGGACCAAACGACTTCATTTTGCGGAAGAGTCTCAGTAGGATCGTGTTCGAGCACGTCGGCAGCCGCTTCGCGGGCTATCTCCATCAGCTCCTGATCCTTGGTCAGATTGGCTATCTTGAGGTCGAAAGGCATTCCGCTCTGTGCGGTTCCTTCGAGATCGCCTGGTCCGCGCAGTTTGAGGTCTTCCTCGGCAATGACAAAACCATCGGTACTGTCGACCATGACTTGCATGCGGCGCTGAGTGGTTTCGCTCAGTTGGTCTTTGGTCATGAGGATGCAGTAGGATTGTTCTGCTCCACGGCCCACACGACCTCGTAGCTGATGGAGCTGAGCTAAACCGAAGCGTTCAGCATTCTCGATGACCATAACAGAAGCGTTGGGCACATTGACACCCACTTCGATGACAGTGGTCGACACGAGGATGTGGGTTTCATGCCGTTTGAAGCGTTGCATGGCTTCCTCCTTATCGGCAGGTTTCATCTTACCATGTACCATGCCTACACGATAGTCGCGGAAGAGCTCGACCAACTGGTTGTAACCCGTCTCGAGGTCGCGAAGGTTTTGCTTCTCATTCTCCTTAATCAATGGATAAACGACATAGACTTGCCGACCGAGCCTCAGCTCATGACGCATTCCTTCATAGAGTCGTCCGCGGTCGGCCGAACGGTAGTGAAGTGTCTGGATGGGTTTTCGTCCCGGGGGCAGTTCGTCGATGATGCTGACATCGAGATCGCCGTAAACGGTCATGGCAAGGGTGCGGGGGATGGGAGTGGCGGTCATGACGAGGATGTGAGGCGGACGGATATTCTTTTCCCACAGTTGCGCACGCTGTTTGACCCCAAAGCGATGCTGTTCGTCTATAATCACGAGGCCCAGATTGAGAAAACCGACGGTAGGCTCAATGAGTGCATGGGTGCCAACCAGTAACTGAATGCTTCCGTCAGCTACTCCCTGCAACACTTCCTTTCGCTTTTTGCCTTTGACTGTGCCAGTCAACAAGGCGACCCGAACAGGAAGCGGACCAAGATATTCGCTGATGGAGACGAAATGTTGCTCGGCAAGAATCTCAGTAGGAGCCATGATGCAAGCCTGGAATTGGTTGTCGATGGCAAGCAGAGCACAGAGCAGGGCGACCATGGTTTTGCCACTGCCAACGTCGCCTTGAAGCAGGCGATTCATCTGTCGCCCGGTCGAAAGGTCTTTGCGTATCTCGCGCACCACGCGTTTCTGGGCATTGGTCAGTTCGAAAGGCAGTCGCTCATTAAAAAAGCGGAGGAACTGTTCGCCCACACGTTCGAAGACAAAGCCGGCACATTGGAGTTTCTGCTGTCGGTGGTAGCGGAGAATGTCGAGCTGCAAGTAAAAGAGTTCTTCGAACTTGAGCCGCCGCGTGGCTTCGGGAAGTGCAGCGGCTGACTGGGGGTGATGGATGGTACGAAGAGCTTCGTCGAGCGGAAGAAGGTGGTAACGGTTGACTAAGTAAGGAGGCAAGGATTCAGGAACAGGTTGCTGATGAAGCATAGCAAAAGCACGTTCGACCAAGTCGCCCATATTGCGTGAGGTAAAGCCCTGACGCTTCATCCGCTCGGAGGTATGGTAATGGGGTTGCATGGTCAAGGGCTTCTCCTCGCTCTGGTCGGCATCTTCCAGCTCGGGGTGAGGAATGTTCAGCCGACCATTAAAATGAGTGGGCTTGCCAAGCAAGAGGTAGGTGCGGTTGTACTGCACCTGTTTGTCCATGGCTTTGACAGCACGAAACCAAACGAGTTCTACATAGCCCGTACCATCGGAAAAGAGGGCTACGAGACGTTCGCTACGTCCGCTTCCTTCGATGTTTTTCATCACGATTTGTCCCCGCAACTGAACATAAGGCATTCCTTCCACAAGGTCGGCTACCCGATGGACAACACTACGGTCAATATACTTATAGGGAAAGTGGTAGAGCAAATCGCGCAGGGTGGTAATGCCAAGGTCATCACCCAGAACTTTGGCTCGCAAGGGACCTACGCCCTTGAGATACTTGATGTCGGTCTGAAGGGGATTCATAACTGCATAAGGCAATGTTTAGGCTGGTTCTATTAATGATCAATTGATAAGTGGAAGGCTGAAGAGTTTAAGTTGAAAGCCATTAGCTTGATGAATAAACTTGTAAACTCATCATCTCCTAAACTGTAATTGATAGAACATCCCTTTAGCGATTGCCGGAGGTGGAATAGTGGATGAAAACATAGAATGAACACGACACAAAGGAGCTCCTTACGCGCAAAAGAATACAGGGTGTGTTCATCGTACAGGAACAAACGCGAGCAGGAGACTTTGCACGGTAAAACGAAGTTGCTGCTTCTCTCGGCTGAAAGGAAGAACCAGAAATGTGCCGTTCATGCTCTTCCATGAGCACCAATGCTTGGACACAGCAAAAGGATTTGAGGAGCCTTCAGTACCGCTACTTTCGGCAGATTCCTCTATATCAACGGAACTGCGAAGCGAGTGATGAAGATTCACCAAATCCTTTTCCATACACTGCGGCTTAGCTCCCCGAAACTGCTAGGGAGGCCACGGTCATGAAGATGTGCAACTTAAATGGTAAGCACGCAGTGCATGCTGGGGTCGTAACCCGTAAAGCACATTTCACGCTCTACCTGGTCGACGATGGCCAAGTCATTGACTAAATGACGGGCTAACGTTACTGCAAAAAGATGGGTAGCGGCCGGACCACATCCTGTGATGATATTGTCGTGAACCACAACAAAGGCTTCATTGTGGTAGAAGACTTTTTCCATGTTTTCCTGCAAACCAGGATACATGGTGAAGTGCTTGAACTGAAGAATGTTGGCCGAATAAAGTACCATCGGACCCGCACAAATAGCTGCGATACATGCACCCTGATTATATTGAGAAGCGATGGCCTGACGCAACACGGCATTTTTCATCATCGATTCTGTTCCCTTTAAGCCACCGGGAATAACGAGGGCTTCACAATTTACTAAATGGTTCTTGCGGAAGACACTATCGGCCTTCACTTCCAAGCCACGGGCACTGGAAACAACACGCTTGCCCGTTACGCTCAGCGTCTGAACCATCAGTCCGCAACGGCGAAGAATATCAATGGTACCAAGGGCTTCGATTTCTTCAAAACCATCAGCGAGAAATAAATAAACCATGCTATTTTAATAAAATTGATTAGTCAAATGATTGAGGGAAACTAACGCTTGCGCGTTGACACGTATTTAGGCTTGCAGACACTTAAGATATTGCTGTATCGTATCGTGCAAACCGAGGTAAAGAGCGTCGGAAATGAGGGCGTGACCTATGCTGACTTCGTCGAGCCAGGGAATACGTTGGTGGAAATAGGCTAAATTGTCTAAGCTGAGATCGTGACCGGCATTGAGTCCCAATCCCAACTCGCGGCAACGAAGGGCGGTCGTGACAAAAGGTGCTATGGCGGCCTCGCGGTCCTGGGCATACTGGGCTGCATAAGGCTCGGTATAAAGTTCTACACGGTCGGCTCCTAAAGCAAGAGCACCTTCAGCCATAGCTACATCTGGTGAGATAAAAAGACTGACACGGATGCCTGCTTCCTGAAACTTTTGGATAATGGGACGAAGGAAGTCGGCATGGGTCACGGTATCCCATCCATGATTGGAAGTAAGCTGGTCGGGCGCATCGGGAACGAGCGTCACTTGAGCGGGACGTACTTCGAGTACCAGGTCACAAAAATCGGGAGAAGGATAACCCTCGATATTGAATTCGGTTGTCAACAACAGACGGAGGGTTCGCACATCGCTGCGGCGAATATGACGCTCGTCGGGACGAGGATGAACCGTGATGCCTTGAGCACCAAATAGCTCACAATCTAAGGCGACCTTCAATACATCAGGATTATTGCCACCACGCGCATTGCGTAACGTGGCTATCTTATTGATGTTTACACTCAATTTTGTCATAATCTTCAAGTATTATTTCCTACGAAAGCAGTACTTTTGCGTAGTCCGCAGGAGAGAAGCTCTCCTTGCGCTAAATAAGAAAGTCAAGAGAAAATAGAAGAATGAAAAGAAAGACTGGAAGGTTGTCTGAACACTCCCTAAATAACTATTCGAACCCAAACGAGACGAGTTTTTTCTATCTTGGGGAAGAATGTTGAAATATTTTTTCATTCACTCTCTTGTATGGATGCAAAATTACGCCTTTTTAGTAAGATTACCCACACTAGACCCGACTAAAACGACTAAAAACCCTCACTTTTAATCATTTCTTTCTCGTCATGAATTCAAATCGCCCTCGCTTCGCACTGTTTGGCAATGTCTACCAAACAAAAAAGAATCAATATGTGGCCGCTATCATCCGTAAACTTCAGGCGATGGAGGTGCAAATCTGTGTAGAAGAGGAATTTGGCGACTTTATCCAACGAGAACTGGGGGTGGACTTGAGTTCCTGCGGGCGATTTTGTACCTGCAATCAGGAACGGGCAGACTTGGCCATCTCGATTGGTGGCGACGGAACCTTCTTGGGAACGGCTGCGAAGGTGGGAACATTAGGTATTCCCATTTTGGGTATCAACACGGGTCGCTTGGGCTTCCTGGCCGACGTGTCACCCGACTGTATTGACTCTTCGCTCGAAGCTCTCTATGCGGGCGATTACATCGTAGAGGAACGAAAGGCCTTGGCTGTTGAAAAAGACGGAGTGCTCTCAGCATTTTATCCCTATGCACTCAATGAGGTGGTGGTGCTGAAACACGATAACTCTTCCCTCATTGAGATTAAGACCTTCGTCAACGATCATTACTTGACCAACTACCTGGCAGATGGCCTCATCATTTCGACTCCGACAGGTTCTACGGGCTATTCGCTCAGTGTGGGCGGACCAATCTTGGTTCCCCAGTCGGGCACGTTCTGTCTGTCACCCATTGCACCACACAGCTTATCGGTGAGACCGGTCGTTATTCGTGACGACGTGGAAATCAGACTGGAAGTGAAGAGTCGTAGCCACAATTTTCTGCTATCAAGTGACGGAAAAAGTGAATCGCTTCCCGACACCACGGTGATTTCGGTACGCCGGGCACCTCATACGATTAAAGTGATTAAGATTAACCATAAACATTTCTTCGAGACCTTGCGCGACAAGATGATGTGGGGGGCGGACCAACGGAATTGATCAGCACACAGTGAGGCTTCCGAAACCATGAAGGCGTGGGGCTGACAGCAAACCAATCTGCACGGCTTATTGGAAACGAATGTTTCCGGTCTTTTATCCACTCACAACAGATGGAAGACGGATAGCCTCTTCGCACGCAACCAACTATACCCCCAAGGAACGAATTGCTCCCGTCCGAATGAGCTGATTCCAAAGGGAACAGACCTTTGCTGACGCGCATGCGTTACGCTCCGCTCAATGAAGAAATAACTTATACCCGATACACTTATGCCTAAGACAACCATTTCAAATCGCAGCATTCAGGCTGATTTGCGTTATCTCAAATTGCTGGCCCGCGATTTTCCTACCATATCTCAAGTTACCACGGAGATTATTAACCTCGAAGCGATTCTGCACTTACCTAAGCCTACGGAGCACTTCCTGGCTGACTTGCACGGGGAGAATGAAGCGTTTCAACACGTGTTGCGCAACGCTTCGGGTAATATCAAGCGCAAGGTAAAGGAACTCTTTGGCAACACGCTACGTGGCAAGGAGATACGCGACCTTTGCACGCTGATTTACTATCCGAAACAGAAGCTGGAGCTGGTGAAGCAAAACGATACGAATCTGGCAGACTACTACCAGACGACGCTCAATCAGCTGATTGCCGTATGCCGCAATGTGTCTTCGAAGTATACGCGCTCAAAAGTGAGAAAGAGCCTGCCCCCTGAATTTGCTTACATCATCGAAGAACTCTTGCACGAGAATTCGGACGACCGTAACAAACAGGCTTACGTGGGTGTCATTATCCAAACTATTATTGGTACGGGACGCGCGGCTGGCTTTATCGAGGCTATCTGTGAACTCATTCAGCGACTGGCTATTGACCAACTGCACATTTTGGGCGACATTTTCGACCGTGGCCCTGGCGCACACATTATCTTGGACACGCTGACGAACTATCACCATTGGGACATTCAGTGGGGCAACCACGATATCCTGTGGATGGGAGCTGCTGCGGGCAATGAGGCTTGTATTGCGAGCGTATTGAGACTCTCTTTCCGCTATGCGAATACGCAAACGCTGGAGGAAGGCTATGGCATCAACATGGTGCCGCTCGCTACCTTTGCCATGGAGACGTATGGCGACGATCCCTGCACGCTTTTCTACCCGAAGATTGAAGACCCGAACCGGAAACCGAACGAAAAGACGTGTCGCTTGATTGCACAGATGCATAAGGCGATTGCGATTATCCAGTTTAAGTTGGAAGGCCAACTGTATGCTGCGCATCCGGAATGGGGGATGGGCAACCGCGCCTTGTTAGAAGGTATTGACAAGGAACGCGGAGTTTGCTCGATCGAGGGTACGGAATACCCGCTAAAGGAAGCCTACTTCCCCACGCTGGATACGAATGCTCCATACGAACTGACAGCTGAAGAAAAGGACTTGATGGAACGCTTGCGCCATTCGTTCCTTATTTCAGACCGCCTGCAAGCGCACGTTCAGGAATTATTGATACATGGATCGCTCTATGGTATCTATAATTCGAACCTCCTCTTCCATGCTTCGGTGCCGATGACGGAAGAGGGAAGCCTGAAAGAGGTTTGCGTGGAAGGACAAAAGGTTGCGGGAAAGGATTTGCTGGACCGCATTGAGGAAGTAGTCAGACTGGCTTACGACGAAGAGGCGGACGCTATGGATCGGAAACGAGCCCGCGACTATTTTTGGTATCTGTGGTGCGGACCGGACTCTCCGCTCTTTGACAAATCGAAGATGGCTACGTTTGAGCGTTACTTCATCGAGGATAAAGCTACGCACAAAGAGGCGAAGGGATGTTACTACCGCCTGCGCGACAACGAGGAAATCTGTGATGTGATCATGGATGCCTTTAACGTGAAGGGGAAACACCGCCACATCATCAATGGCCACGTGCCTGTGAGGGCTGCCTCGGGAGAAAATCCGATTAAGGCAAACGGTAAACTAATGGTCATCGATGGCGGTTTTGCCAAGGCGTACCACGACACAACGGGTATTGCAGGCTATACGCTGGTGTATCACTCACGCGGATTCCAACTGGTGCAACATGCTCCCTTTACTTCGACAGACGAGGCTATTCTCAATGGTACGGACATTCAATCGACAACGCAAATCGTGGAAATGATGGGCCATCGAGCCATGGTTAACGACACGGACAAGGGTGTGGAGTTGCGCGAACAGATTGCAGACCTCGAACGCTTGCTCGTGGCTTACCGTAGAGGCTTCATTAAGGAATAAGGGTAAAACACCTAACGGACAGCAAACAGCGGGATTGACAGGACGACCTGTTCCCCATTGGCTTGTCCCCTACTCTGACACACAAAGCATATTTTCTATACTCCTATATAATCTTAAGGCAAGGCGATGAAGGAATTGCTGACGCATGAAAAAAGGAGATGTGGGCAGTTTCGATTCAAAGCGGAAGCTGTGATACGGACACTTTTCTTTGCAGCTCGTAGTTTCAGCCGTTGCCTCTAATCTCTCTCAGATAATGAAATCACTAAAAGAATTATTCCGCATTGGTCAAGGCCCTTCTTCCAGTCACACGATGGGTCCCCGACTGGCGGCTGAACGATACCTTAAACGTCATCCCGAAGCGCATGCCTTCCGGGTGACGCTCTATGGCAGTCTCGCCGCTACGGGCGAAGGTCACTTGACGGACTGGGCTATCTACCAGGTACTGGGCAAGGAACGAACTGAAATCGTATGGAAACCCGAAACGATTTTGCCTTTCCACCCGAACGGTATGATGTTTGAGGTACACACCGAAAGAGGTAGTTACACGGAAGCTTGGACTGTCTACAGTGTGGGCGGAGGTGCCCTCGTGGAAGAAGGTAAGAAGCAAACAGAAACGCCAGAAGTCTATCCGCTCGATCACTTGGAAGACATTAAGAAATGGTGTGAAAGCCGAGGAAAGTCGTACTGGGAATACGTAGAAGACTGTGAGGGTCCTGAAATTTGGGAATACCTTGAAGAGGTGTGGAAGGTAATGAGCGCAGCGGTTGAACGTGGCATCGAACATGAAGGCGTGTTGCCTGGCGTGCTGAACCTTCGTCGTAAGGCACCTGACTACTATATTCGCGCCATGGGCTATGGTGCCAACTTGCAATCACGTGGTTTGGTGTTCTCGTATGCTCTTGCGGTCAGCGAGGAGAATGCTTCGGGCGGAACGATTGTGACTGCACCGACCTGTGGAGCCTGTGGTGTGGTTCCATCTGTGCTTTACCACATTCAGAAGACGCGCAAATTCCCTTTGCGCCGCATTCTGCACGCCTTGGCTACAGCTGGTTTGATTGGTAATATTGCCAAAAGTCGCGCTTCCATCTCGGGTGCGGAGGCTGGTTGCCAGGCAGAGGTCGGTGTGGCTTGTGCCATGGCGGCGGCAGCAGCTAACTACATCTTTGGCGGTTCACTGGCTACGATTGAATATGCAGCCGAGATGGGGTTGGAACACCATTTGGGTATGACTTGTGACCCCATTTGCGGTTTGGTACAGATTCCTTGTATCGAACGCAATGCCCACGCTGCGGCACGCGCGCTTGACGCCAATGTCTATGCTACCTTTGCAGATGGTGTACACCGCATTCCGTATGACAAGGCTGTTACAGTCATGAAACAGACGGGGCATGACTTACCTTCACTCTATCGCGAAACGTCAGAAGGCGGTCTCGCAAAAGAGTATCACAACTAACACTTGAACGACATAGCCTGATTGCACTTAAACCCATGGTTGAGGTGCAGTCAGGCTACTTTATAACATGAACGGGTAGTTACTAACCGAAGCAGAAGAGCTAAACGGACCCAGCTAAACGATGACTTTCGATTAAACCTATGTCCTGCGACAGGTTTTAAGATTCATTCAAACTAAAAAACCTCGTCATCCGCTACAAGCCGCTACTTTTGTGTTGTTTCTGCTACTCTACTGAGCAGACTACCTATCTAACAACCTAAAATATTACGCATAACATGAAGACCGAACTCATTATGCAGGCTCTTGAAGCCAAACACCCAGGTGAAGCTGAATATCTCCAGGCCGTACGCGAGGTATTGCTCTCTATCGAAGATATTTACAATGAACATCCTGAATTTGAAAAAGCAAAGTTGATTGAACGTTTGGTAGAACCCGACCGCATCATCACTTTCCGTGTACCTTGGATGGATGATCAGGGTGAAGTACACGTAAACTTGGGTTACCGCGTACAGTTTAACAATGCTATCGGTCCATACAAAGGCGGCGTACGCTTCCATCCCTCTGTAAACCTCAGCATCTTGAAGTTCCTCGGCTTTGAGCAGACTTTCAAAAATGCGTTGACTACCCTTCCGATGGGTGGTGCTAAGGGGGGGGCTGACTTCTCTCCCCGTGGCCGCAGTGATAACGAAATCATGCGCTTCTGTCAGTCATTTATGCTTGAACTTTGGCGCAACGTAGGTCCCGATCAGGACGTTCCCGCTGGTGATATTGGCGTGGGCGGTCGCGAAGTGGGCTATATGTACGGTATGTACAAGAAGTTGAAGCAAGAACACACAGGTACCTTCACGGGTAAGGGCTTGGAATTCGGCGGTTCTATCCTTCGTCCGGAAGCAACAGGCTTTGGTGCACTCTATTTCGTAAAGCAAATGTTGGCTGATTACGATATGGACATCAAGGGCAAGACTGTAGCTATCTCTGGCTTCGGTAACGTGGCTTGGGGTGCTGTGAAGAAAGCTACTGAAATGGGAGCTAAGGTCGTGACCTTAAGCGGTCCTGATGGTTATGTATATGACCCGACGGGTGTAAGCGGTGAGAAGATTGACTATATGCTCGAGCTCCGTCTCTCTGGCAACGACATTGTGGCTCCTTACGCTGAGCGTTATCCGGAAGCTACCTTCTTCGCTGGAAAGAAACCTTGGGAACAGCCGGTTGACATTGCACTCCCCTGCGCAACACAAAATGAGCTGAACTTGAAGGATGCAGAAATGCTCCACAAGAATGGTGTGAAACTTGTAGCAGAGGTCAGCAACATGGGTTGCACGGCTGAAGCTGTTGATTTCTTCATCGAACACAAGATGCCCTTCGCTCCGGGTAAGGCTGTAAACTCTGGTGGTGTGGCTACTTCTGGTTTGGAAATGACGCAGAATGCCATGCACATCTCTTGGACAGCTGAGGAAGTGGATAAACGCTTGCATCATATCATGTCTGCCGTACATGATCAGTGCGTTCGCTACGGTCGTCAGGAAGACGGAACGATTAACTTCGTACGCGGTGCGAACGTTGCGGGCTTCATGAAGGTGGCTCACGCCATGATGGCACAGGGTCTCATCTAAGAGTTCTCATAGTTTGTTACTATAAGTTCCTTGCCATAAAGGAACATTGCATTTAATCTGCAAGCAATGTCTGTTCACTCAGCATGGCTTGCAGATTTTTTCGCAAATAGAAATCCCCCCGTTGCAAACACATTCAATGTTTGCAACGGGGGGATTGTGTAATCTTGGGATAAAGCTACACGAGCGAAAAATCAAGCTAACCAGTGAGTCAAACGGATTGCCAAATACCAACCACCTCTTCCTCCCCAACAGGTATATCGATACAAACATCGAAGCAAGAGGGATGCAAGGAAGGAAGGATGCCAGCCAGACAGAGAAGCTGTCGGTGTGACTGAAGAAGATTCAGCATGCGCTTGTCCATTGAGAGCCTGATGGTAATAAAACTTAGACAAAGCGTGGCTTCCTTCGTGGTAAAGTTTACCGGCTATCAAGACTTGACGGAAAGACAATGCCAATGCGAGCGAAGTATCGGCTGAGGTGAAAGACTGGCTAACTGCAGCGAGAGCACGAAGTATTTGTTCGTGACGCGAGGTAAAATCTGTTCCAGTAATACTGTCACCATGCTGGTAAATGCGATGCCAAGCACGACCCGGTAACCAAGCTGTACGCGCACCGCGATGTAACAAGCGGAAAGCCAGTTCCCAATCGTCCCACAAGCGAAGGGATTCGTTCCAACCTCCCACTTCACGCAGGAAAGCTGTACGCAGGAACATACCTTGCGTAGCAAGCTGTGAAGAAAGTATTTGGTCTGCAGGCAAAGCTGTTCTCATCACTTTGCGAGCTACCTCGGTACCATCGGCGAATACCATCGTAGTAGCTGAAGCCACTAAGTCTAAATCAGGATGAACACGAAGGAAGTTTTGCACTTCGCTAAAGTAATCGGGACTAAGTTCATCATCGGAATCAAAAAAGTAAACCCACTCAGTGGTTACTTTCGCCAAACCTGCATTGCGTGCAAAGCTTGCTCCACGGCGGGATTCACTGACAAGTACAATCGGAAGTTCGGGATGACGCTGCGCAAAGGATTGACAACAAGCCGCAGAATCATCCGTACTGGCATTGTCAACTAAAATAATCTGGGTTGGACAAATAGTACAACGTTCGATTGAGTCGAGCAAGCGCGGTAAATACGATGCGCGATTATGGTATGGGATGATGAGTGTAAACATGAACGATGCCTTTATACATTTCAAACAAGATGCGCCAACGCTTCAGCCAGGATGCCCCCGAGTAGGTGAAGGCGAACTTGGTACAACGCAAAACAGCCCCGACGGCTCCGTGCATGACAGCGAGCACACCACCTTTCGCACGTTGTACAGCACGCGATTCGTCAAAACGTGTGCCTGTCGTTGCCGCATCGGTCGTAACCCAGGGAACGGGCTCGTAGTAAACAGCCTCACCACGTTGCGAACATTCATGTACGAAGACCTCTTCTTCGCCACAACCTAAGTAAGCTCCGATACCAAAACGCTCATCAAACCAAGGAAGGTTGGCCGTACGGCGCAACACCAACTCCCAAGAACAAACGTAACTGAACCTGGGGCGTTGACGATACTCATAAGGGAAAGAAGGGTATGCCCGCAACGGATTCCCCAAGGCATCGTGTCCTTGCAATTGTAAGATTGCGGCATCGGGATGAGCTGCAATGACCGAACGAAGACGCGCTATGCCTTCGACAGTGTACGTACAATCATCGTCTGCAAGAATCAGCCAATCGCCTTGGGCATGACGCAATGCGTGATTGCGGTTACGCGAAAGTCCACGGCCTTCCAACTCCACCACACGCACGTCTGGCCGTTGTAGCAAGGATTCAGGCACACTCCATCGGTTGGCATCGCCACTTCCCTCCCCTTTTCTTCCTGCTTCGAGGCTGTGTTGCCAACTGATCAAGTATTGCACTCCTTCCTGAGGGGGAAGAAGCATGGAAGGCAACGACTGCATTCCGTCATCGATCGTACAAATTAAAAATTCAAGGGTCATAACCGAATAGCAAGAACTGGATGGAGGACTCAAGATAAAGCCAACGCTACTTTTCAGGAAATCTGTTCTCCCAAAGTGAGTGGAAAACGAAGCGCGAAAAGAGCAATCTCAAACAAAGGAGTAAAAAAGCCGAAGATGCAAAGGATAAACTTCGAACGAAACAGACGATATAGAAAAAATTGAAAGGGGAAGCATTCTCAACACCTCCCCTACGCTTTCAATACACAGATCATCAGGCTGAGTACCTATGACTCACCTACTTTTTACCTGTGCGTTCCATGAAATGAATACCTTCTGCCAAATGACGCATCATGGGAAGGAAATGACAATATCCCTTATGGGCACTGGTCAAAGCAAATTTAAGACAAATCCACCAAGCCTTGTTGCCGTAAAGGTAATAAGCAATCGCACCACGACTCCTTTGTACCCCGCTGTCGACATAGACGAGCGACTTCTTCAGCATCGTACTCGTTTCGACAATCTTATCGGGAAAGTAATGAAGGTGAAGTCCGGCATGAAGGGCATCTACGAGCCAAATTTCTTCCTCGCCACAAGTGAGGAATTTAGTGCCAAGTCCGAAGCGTTCATCAAATCGAATCTTGCCTTGAACTTTGACACGACGGCAAACCATCTCCAGTGCCGAAACCGTGTAAGCCGTCGGCATTGCATAGAGACGGAAAGCTTCATTGGGATAGTTCTTCAAGGGTTTACCCGTATAGGTAGTAGCACAAAAGAAGGCGACATCGAGTGAAGGATCTTCCTCAAAGCGGCGCAACACGGTAGCCGGCGTTTCGGGAAGAATATGTGCATCGTCATCGGCATACATCACCAGGTCAGCCGTTGACTTATCTAAGGCAAAGTTACGGTTAGCAGAAAGTCCCTGACCCATATACTTGTAAATGGATACATCCCGACGTTCGTGAAGCACCTTCGGAATAAGGTCAAGGTAACGCTCATCCGTGTATTGGTATGACACAATGTATCTCACGCCTTCCTGAGGAGGCAACAACACATCTTGCACGCGGACAATACCTTTATTGAGCGAACAAATCAGAATATCAAGTGTCATAAAAGTATAGTATTTAGAGAGATTACAATTAAGAACAAAGAATAGAAAAACTATCAACAGAACCACAGCAAGTTACAAAGTCAGATGTAACTCTTTCTTCTGTTCTACAGCAAAATTACAATGTATTAGAAAGAAACGACAGACTTACGCACGGAAGCTATTGACTACTTCACAAACTTCGAGGGCTTCAGCATCAGTCATGACCGGTGAAATGGGCAAACTCAATTCTTCTGCAGCCCATTTCAACGCCCAAGAGGGGCTTTCGGAAGTACCAGCTTCACTTGCATAAGGTGCCAAAGCCGGCTGTTGGGTGAGCGCAAAGGGATAGTGAATCAAAGTTTGAATCCCTGCTTCCGCCAAATGCGCCTGTAAAGCCTCGCGATGGGCAGTGCGAAGCGCATAGATATGAAACACACTGGTTTCAGTTTCCCCATCATAGGGAAGACGCACTAACGGATGGCTGATGTGGGACGCATAAATCGCAGCAATCTCGCGTCTACGTCGATTGTCGGCATCCAAATGCGGCAATTTGACATTCAACACCGCTGCTTGAATCTCGTCCAAGCGGCTGTTCATGCCCAAAGCCGTGTGGTGATACTTGCGTTCCGCTCCATAATTAGCCAACATGCGGACACGTCGTGCCAACGCTTCGTTCGACACTGTTACCGCACCACCGTCGCCCAATGCGCCAAGATTTTTTCCAGGATAAAAACTGAATGCCGCCATGATTCCCCATGCACCGGCTTTGATACCTTCGCATGCAGCACCATGTGCCTGTGCCGCATCTTCCAACAATTGTACTTGATGCGCATCTGCCCAAGCCTTTAAAGCTGGCATGGGAGCCATTTTCCCATACAAATGTACGGGAATCACGGCCCTTACTCGCGAAGTATAAACAGCGTCAACAGCCTCTACCGTGAGCAAAGCCGAGTCATCCACTTCAGCAAAGACGGGTACCAGGCCTGCGCGCACGACAGCCTCTGCCGTAGCCACAAACGTCATGTTCGGCACAATCACTTGCGCCTCTGTTTCCCAACCGAAGTAGTCCTTCATGGCCATCAACGCCAATGTCAAAGCGTCAAGGCCATTGGCAACACCGACACAATGACTCGTACCCACATAAGCAGCAAAGTCATGTTCAAAACGTTCTACTTCCTTCCCTAACAGGTACCACCCACTGTCCACGACACGCTGTATAGCTGCCGAAAGCGCGGGTTCATAACGATGATTGATTTGCTGTAAGGGAAGAAAGGGAATCATAAACAGTAAGATAAGAATATGCAATAATAACAGAAGACGGCAACTGCTTCCAATTGCCCTTCTCATTGAAGTCCAACAGGCTGTCTGAGGCACTGCCTACGGTACATAGGTGAATAAAAAGCCTCTGGAGTGTTCTATAAATTACAGTTTAGGAGTTGATGAGTTTAAAAGCTTATTCATCAAGCCGATGACTTTCAATCTAAACTCTTCAACCTTCAACAGAACAACTGATCATTAATAGCCCCAGCCTTCTATGACTGAATAGCATACGTGTCATAGCAAATGGCACGTGCTCCAAAACCTTCTTTCTGGAATATCAATCCGCCGTTCAAGACTTGTCCGCCCGCTTCGGTCGAAATACCGAAGTCAAAGAAGGGCACGTGCTCGGCAGAGGCTTGCGCGTCTTGAATCAATTGGTCAAACAACCAATCGAGCGCACCGATTTTACAACCCAAGTCGTTCGCTGCTATGTATTGCACGTGTACTACTTTGTCGGTCAAGAAGAGCAAACAGCCCGCCACCATCGTCTTCGAGGGTGCACAGAGAGTTTCGGTCGTCTGCACTTCCGTTGCAGGCAAAAGGGTCGTGTCTGCGTGAACCGTACACAATCGGATTCGTTCGGGAAAACGCTCGCAAAGCAATTGGAGTTCCTCCAGACTGTGAACAGGCAGGGTTCCATGGCGTTGTTGCAACACCTCCGCCAGCATTTGCCAAAAGTCTGACAAGTAAACCAAGTCTCCCGTACGGGTCAGGCCATATTTCTGCGCCTTTTTTACCTTGCGTTTACGGAGTTTACTGAGCGTATAAGGCTGACGTAAGTCTATCACCGACGAAATGGAACGAGCAACCAGGCGCGCCCCCAACCGGTACAGGGCGTAAAGATCTTCTTCTGCCGGATAGCGACGATAGATATGTGGAACCGACTTGTATCGCAACTGCTTGTAACCCAATCCTTGATAGTGCAACCAAAGGGTTTCCATCATCTCACAGGTCACTTCAGCGGTTACTTCGGGTAAAGTCAAGAGCCCACCATAGGTCAGCCCTCCATGCGACTCTACGGTATGCGCTTCGGAACGGGAAACATTGGCCGGAAAGCATGCCACCACACGACCTTCCGTATTCAGAAATAGCACCGAAATATCTTGAAAGCGATCACTATGGTAATCCATAAAGTCACGCTTAAAGAGAAAGGAAGATTGCCTTACCTGCTCGATAGCATCGTCCCAAAGCCCTTTCCAATCAGGGGTATAAACCTGTAACTGGTATTTCATATACTACGCAATTGATTCGGACATTCACAACGAATGACCGTTGATGAGGGAATGTATCCATAAGGAATTCGTCAAAGCCCATGGCTTGCTTTGCCCTTTATCCCAATCCGCTCCGAGTGTTCCTCACCGCTACGAAGGAACGCCCCGTTCCTTACCCCCGCACCGCTTGCTGAAAGTCGGCGTAGTTGCTGAGATAGCCTTCCTTGTCATACTTGCCCGAAGCTAGACAAAGACAAACGGTAGAAGGGGTAAAGTCGTACAATTCACACCACACCATCGGAGGAATCAGTACGCCCTTTTGCGGAGAGTCGAGCTGGTAGACTACAGGCGGATGGATGCCGTCATCTATTTTGACTTTAAAGCTACCACTCGCCGCAACCAAAGCTTCCCAGCAAGTACGGTGTGCATGCATCCCTCTGCTTTCGTCAGCCGGCACTTGCGTAATCCAAAAGATACGCTCCACCGTGAATGGCAAATAAGCATCGTCTACCGCCTGAGCCACTGTCAACACGCCCCGTTCGTCAGCATGGGCTTCAAATTCAAAGTAAAGATCAGTAGGTAAGCGTTTCGTTCCGTCACCACAGGAAAGCGATTCCACCACCTCCTGCGAAGCTTCTGAAACTTCTATATCATGTAAGGTCATTATCTTCTGTTATTTCATATTACGGTTGCCAGGCGCCAAGCGCTTGTAACCTGTTCACGGAACAAGCACCGCGTCCATCGGCACATCGTGCGTCTCGAAGGGAACAGCCTCGCAGAGCTGACAGCGAAAGCAAATACCCAGTTTGGGACAAGTCCGTACTGCCTCTTGACTCAGGAAGCGGTCGTAGTAACCTCTTCCCCGCCCCATGCGATGGCCAGCTGCGTCAAATGCCATCCCCGGCACCACAATCAAGTCGATGGAAGCCCAGTCAGTAAAGGCTTCGCCCGTGGGCACTTGGATATGGAAGGAAGAATCTTCCATCGCCTCGGGCGAACGGTAAAGGCGCAATTCCAAATCGTCACCTTTGACCACAGGTAATACCACTTGCTTACGCGTGGCCCAATGCGCTACAAACTCATGGGTTGCCACTTCGTCGGGCAGGGAATAATACAGCATCACCGTGCGGGCACGCTGAAAGAGCGGATGAGCCGCCAACTTCTCCAATACCACAACTGACTCTTGCTGACGAAGCTCGTCCGTGAGTTGGCCAACCTGTTCTCTTATGCTTTTACGAAGCGTACTTTTCTCGGACATAGGGCATAGATAGAAGGAGCGTCTCCGGTCGTCTGCGCATAAGCGGCACGCCCCTGAGGCAAAAGCTGTGGCACCCGAAAGAGGTTGGCCACCTTCTTCCCTGGCTTTCCTTTTTCTGGAAGTTTCGGGAAAGCTTCGCCTGCCTCCAGCAAACCGATAGCCCGGAGCACGGCCGGATCTGTTTGGTTAATATATTCTGCCGCCTCGCTGTCGTCCAACACGTCGGTCACAATCGTAGCCGTCACATACGACTCAATCAGCTTACGCGAACGCGCCAACATCAAGTTGCGACGCTTCAATCCGTTCTTAGCTGCAAACTGTGCAAACTGTTCGACGAGGCGTTTATATTTCAAGAACTTCTGCAAGTCCTCCAAGGTCTTGCAATCGCTCAGTTTCTCGCGGTTTTTGTCTACAAAATCGTAGGCAAACTGATAAAGCATACCGCTCAGGTAAGCTTCACGGAAGTAACTCGTGATGCCCGTCGTATCGCGAGGGATGAAGACATCCGGCACAATACCACCGCCACCGTAAACAATGCGTCCGAGTCGTGTCCGATACTGTTCACCAGAAGTTTTAATACTGTCAGCCGAGTAATATTCCCCGTGTTCGGCACGCAGAATGAGATCAGCCTCGTAATCTTCCTCCTGACCAGGCTTGTAAGGCTTCTGCACACAACGACCCGAAGGCGTATAATAACGTGCCGTAGTCAATCGAAGCATCGAACCGTCAGGAAATTCAATCGGCACCTGTACCAAGCCCTTGCCAAATGAGCGACGACCGACAATCATGCCACGGTCGTTGTCCTGAATAGCTCCAGCCAGAATTTCGCTGGCCGAAGCAGACGTTTCGTCGACCAACACCACGAGCGGCATGCTCTGGTAAGCACCGCGTCCGTCCGTACGGTATTCCTGTCGCGCCGATTTGCGTCCCTTGGTATAGACAATCAGCGAATTTTTCGGCAAAAAGTCATTGGCAATTTTTGTCGCCGTTTCCATGTAGCCACCCGGATTACCGCGCAAGTCAATAATCAAGTTTTCAAAACCTTCGGTCTGCAACTTGGCGAGGGCTGCCAAAAATTCTGCGTAAGTCGTATCCCCAAAACTGTTGATGCGAATGTACCCAATGGTCGGCGTCGCCATGTACACCGCGTCAATTGTCTTCACGGGCACATCACCACGCAAGATATTAAAGGTCTGTAACTTCGCTTTACCTGCACGCTTGATGCCCAAGCAAGCCGTCGTACCCTTGGGTCCCTTCAGACGTTTCATCGTACCCGCATTGGTAATCGTATCGCCCACATACTTCTCGCCGTTGATGGTCACAATACGATCCCCCGCCTGCAAGCCTACGCTTTCCGAAGGTCCTCCCTTCACCACACGCACCACGCGGATAGTATCGTTGTAAAGCGTAAACTGTACACCGATACCCGAGAAGCTTCCCTTCAAATCCTGCATCGATTCTTCCACTTCAGCTGCGGTAATGTAGGTAGAGTGCGGATCGAGCTCCTTTAGGATTTGTGGCAGCGAGCGTTCCACCAAGTCCGGAATGTCAACAGTGTCTACATACTGGTCGTCAATCAGATGGAACAAGTCAAAGATCTTATTGCTGGAGTTATTGATAATGCTCAACCGATTTCCAGAGAAATGGTTGGCAAAGAAACTGCCAAGCAAAATGCCCACGACGACTCCCAACGATAAGAGGATAGGAACAAAGCGATTCTTATTATGCTTGATCATGATGGTGATGAAATAGAAGAAATTCTAGGCACTTCTAACAAGGCCTGTATAAGAAGTCCATGCGTTTGAAAAGTGTAACCTAAAAGCCCGAAGGACTCCCGCCTAAACTTTTTAACCTGCAACGCTTCCACAGAATAGGACAAATACTCGCCACGGACTATTCCTACGGGCAGTAACTTCCGTGCGATTCCTACTGCCCAACCACTTTCCGGTTCGCAACAGGTGCGCTACTTAACCGGGCAACGTGATTTCCGGCAGTTCAATATGCACCACTTCGATGCCCGCTCTTTTCAAAAGGTCAATCCCTTCTGTCAGCCGGTAACTGCGTGCGTAAACCACGCGCGCGATACCTGCCTGAATAATCAGTTTGGCACATTCGATACAAGGCGAGTCCGTCACGTAAAGCGTAGCCCCGTCTGAATTATTACCCGAACGCGCAATTTTGGTAATGGCATTGGCCTCGGCATGCAACACATAGGGCAACGTCAGCCCGTCCTCTCCCTCACAAACATTGGGAAAGCCTGAAGGCGTTCCGTTGTATCCGTCACTGATAATCATCTTGTTCTTAACAATCAGTGCGCCTACCTGGCGACGAGTACAATAGGAATTTTCGGCCCAGATATGTGCCATGCGTAGATAGCGGCAATCTAAAAGCGCAGATTTATCCATAAAATCTTTCAGAATAAAGAAATGAAGACACGAGAAAGCTCCCTCCGCTACGCTTCTGCGTTCGGAAGGATGCCGTCACGCTGTAATAAAGCGTCAATCGTCGGTTCCTGCCCACGGAAAGCCTGATAGAGCTTCATGGGCAACTCCGTTCCACCCTGCGAAAGGATGTGCTGACGGAAGGAAGTCGCCGTGGCACGGTCAAAGATGCCGTGTTGACGGAAGAGGGAAAAGGCATCGGCATCGAGCACCTCTGCCCACTTGTAACTATAATAGCCTGCCGAGTAACCACCCGACATGATGTGACCAAATTGTACCGTCATACACGCCTCATCGACTGTGGGAAGCAATTGAGCCTCCTTCCAAGCCTGTTGTTCGAAGCTGCGTACATCGGTTGCGAAGGGTTTCGTCTGCGTGAAGTAAGCCATATCGAGGAGTCCGAAGGACACCTGACGCATGCAAGCGTAAGCCGCTTGGAAATTACGGCTTTGACGAATCCGTTCGATGTATGATTCGGGCAATGACTCACCCGTTTGATAATGCTTTGCAAATGTATGAAGGAACTCCGGCTCAACCGCATAATTCTCCATGAATTGTGAAGGGAGCTCCACAAAGTCCCAAAATACAGACGTACCGCTCAACGAAGCGTGGTGCGTCATCGCAAAAATGCCATGGAGTGCGTGCCCAAACTCATGCAGGAAGGTTTCTACCTCCGAGAGGGTGAGCAACGAGGGTGTATCCGCCGTGGGCTTCGTAAAGTTGGTGGTAATGCTCACTACCGGGCGCACGGAGTTGGCAGGAGTTACCGTTTCCTTCGCGTCCACCTCACTGTGTTCGTCACGGTAGTTGGTCATCCACGCACCTCCCTGCTTGGTACTGCGAGGGAAGAAGTCTGCGTAGAATACAGCCAGTTCCTGCTGTTGTTCATCGTACACACGGTAAGCCTTCACGTCGGGGTGATATACCGGAATGCCTGCATCCTCCTTAAAGGTAATGCCGTAGAGACGTTGCGCCAATCCAAATACCCCGTCGATGACCTTCGACAGTTCGAAGTAGGGGCGCAACATGTCGGGGTCGTAGTCGTAACGCTCCTTTTTCAGCTTCTGGCTGTAATAAGCAAAGTCCCACGCCTTCAGTTCAAACTGCTCGCCTTCCAAGCGACGGGCACAAGCCTCCACTTCAGCCACTTCCTGACGCGCACGGTCGCGGTAATTAGCCATGAGGTCGTCGAGCAACTGGTAAACAGCTGCCGGATGCTGCGCCATGCGGCGACGCAAAGCGTAGTCAGCGTAATGCTCATAGCCCAGGAGCTGAGCCAGCTCACGCTTGAGGTTCACAATGTCCTTGACTACCTGGAAGTTGCAATTCTCATTGTCCGAAGTACAACGGGTATGGTAAGCACGATAGAGTTCTTCTCTCCGTTTGCGGTTGTCCGCATACATCATAAAGGGGACAAAGCTCGGAGCGTGCAAGGTAAACACCCAGCCGCTCATACCCTTCTCCTTCGCCTCGTGGGCAGCTGCGGCACGGTGCATTTCGGGAAGTCCCGCCAACTCTTGCTCATCGGTCAGGTGGAGGACAAACTTATTCGTCTCCTTGAGCAGGTTTTGTGAGAAGAGCAACCCCTTCTCTGAGAGTGTACGGGTAATCTCACGGAAGCGTTGCTTGCCCGCTTCGTCGAGCGTAGCACCCGAACGCTCAAAACCCTCGTACGTTTTCTCCAGCAAACGGCTGTCTTCCGGCGTCAAGTCAGCCGGTCGATGCTCATAGACCGCACGCACACGGGCAAAGAGGTCTGCACGCAACATAATGTTGTTGCCGTGTTCCGAAAGGCGCGGTGCCATTTCGTTGGCCAGGGCGTCGAGCGCATCGTTTGTCTCCGCGCTCAGCAAATTATACATGACCGTCGTCGCCCGTTCCAGTCGGTTGCCCGTACGGCTCAAGGCTACGATGGTATTCTCAAATCCCGGAGCTTCGGGGTTGTTGACCAGGGTTTCGATTTCTTCCAACTCCTCTTGCATACCGCATTCCATTTCCTTGCGCAGGAAGTCTGCATCGGCTTCCGTGTAGGTAGCCTGCGGAAAAGAGGTTTGCAACGCCTGTTTCCAGGCGGCATCGTCCAAAAGTTGGGAAGTTATGAAGTCTCGCATAATGAAGAACTGTTTCAATAATGGAAATAGGCTACGCCCCGAGGCAGGTAGCCCGTTAGGGAGAATCAAATGTTTCGCAGGGGGTGTGAACAGCAAGTTCGCGACCCATTACCGCAAAGCATTTCGACTGTTTGGGGCCAACGAGGCCCTATGAGGTTTCGTTCAGCAGGCAGACTGCTGAATGAAAGGAATATCGATTGAAGAAGGGGAAGTGCCCTCACGCCTGCGCAGCCTCTCGCGGGCCGAGCCAAGGGCGAGTGCTTCCCTTGAGGGGGTTCTATCAATGACCGTTGAGTAGTTGATGAGTGTAAGAGTTGTTGAATCAAGCTCATGACTTGCATTATAAACTCTTCTACCTTCAACTGTTCAACTGATCCTGAATAGCACCCGCTTACATCGCTTTCAGCACCGCTTCAATTTCAGCAAACTTGTCACCACGGTTCAGCCCCAAGTACACTTTATAAAGCAACGGTGCCCAACGATGCGTGCCCTTCGGAGCCAGTTTGCGGTAAAGCTCCAAGTAAGGTTCCGCATCCTTCAGATACGACTTACGTTGCAGGGAAGCCTTCTGATAAGTCTTTGACAGGGCATTGTCGGGCATGGTGACCAACAGTGCCTTGGCAACATAGGCGGCTCCCACGTAGTAATTTACGTCTACCAGCGACGTATCGGCCTGCAAGAGCAGTTTTCCCGTCTCGATGCAGGCATCAAAGTTTTCAAGATTGAGGTTCGCCATACATTCGGCCAAGCGAGCCGAAGCGTCCATCGGGTTACGCTCCAACTGTTTCCCAACCAAACCGAGCACCTCGGGATAATTCCCTCTCAATGCATAGTAATCGACCAAGCGAGTAAAGAAAGCCGGCTTGTCTGCAAACTCCTGCCAACCGGTTTGGAGTCCTTGCAGGTAAGCGAGCGAATCTTTCTCGGCAGCCGCCGTATTGATCAGGCATTCCAGAATCGTAGCACGCGAGAGCGTGTCGGCCAATGCCCATTCTTGGTAGCGATGAACCTCGTCATACTGTTGCGTGTTGTACGCACACACCACATACAGGCTGGCATTGCTCTGATGCGCCTTCGTCGGCAAACCAGCATCCTTGCCCAGCGGTGTTTCGGGTAAGTCCAGACAACGTCTCAAGTAGGGCATCGCCTCCTGGTACTTACCACGTTTGTAAAAGAAGCGCGCCCCCACCAATAAGTTGGGAAAATAGCGGCGCAACTGCTCCTTCACCTGGTTTTGATACTTCGGTTTCTGCTCTTCAGTTACCCTCAGTTGCTGTTCGAGCGAGTCTAAACGGATTGCCTCGTTGACTATCTGATAAGTCGTCGAAAAGAAGGCAAGCGTATCGTAGCTCTGCTTTAAGTAGAGCTTCATGTTTTGCGCATCGTTTTGCCCTTGATAGGCTTCCATGCTGTAAATGCACAGCTTGGGTGCGTCGCGATAGACAGAGTCCTGTCTCAACTGGTTAATTTGCTTGATTGCTTCTCCGTAATTCTTCGCCTTCAAGGCCAGCTTCACTGGTTTGAAAGCTCGCTGCGCCGATAAGGCACCGGGAGCGGTGAAAAGAAGTAACCAAAAGAGTAGATATCGCATCGTCAATATTTTGTGTTGTCTGAGTTAAGGGCTATCGGACAGCAAACGGCCGCTCAAACTGCGCTCCACTCACTGACAACCGCCAGCGAGCTGTTCACGTATGATTCCCTATCCCTTTCAGAGAAGCGGATAGTTTCCGATTGCCTTCAGTAGGTCACGTAAGGAGAAAGCCTTTGTTTCCGAGCCACTCAACGGGCATCCGTCCCGTTCAGAAAAGCCGTCTCGGTCCAAACGCTATCCCACCCGACGTGTAAGAAAGGAGGATGTGCCTCCAATTGGCACATCCTCCTTTGGTCAGTAGGAATGCCTGGAGCCTGTGGGCGACCAGTCATCGTCCTTTATGGTTGGCTCTATTCATTATCAGTGGTAAGTTGAAGGTTGAAGAGTTTAGGTTGAAAGCCAGGGGCTGGATAAATCAACTTTTAAACGCATCAACTCCCAAACTGTAATTTATAGAACATCCCTTATTAGTTACCAGCCTGGTTAGCCTGTTCCAACAAAGCGTCCATCTGCTTTGCCTCAGCAGGCATATTCAAGCTTGAATAGATCATTTGCAACGGAGAAGCCCAACGCTTAGCACCGTCGGGAGTGAGTTCACGCAGACGCTCCATGTAGGGACGTGCCTTTTCGTAGTAGCTGCGCACCGTAGCCAACTCCTGATCATAGATAGCTTTCTCTTTCTTGTAAGCGGCCTCGTTCTTACCGGCGATACGACGGTTCGTACCGATGTATTTGAACTTACCCGATACGCGTTGGTCATAAATATCGTTGATGTAAGCCGTACCCATGTTGAAGAGCGCATCCTCGAAGTTGGGATCGATGGCCAATGCCTTCTCGAAGCTCTTACGAGCTGCCTCGTAGTCCTTCTTCACGTTGAGTTCGATGGCACCACGCATGTACCAGCTCATTTTGTCGTTGGGAGAGTCTACAGTCAACTTCTCAGCCAAGCTGGTAGCTTCCTGCATCTTGTTGTTTTGGATGTAATAGTAGAGCAGGTTCTGCAAGTACGAAGAACGGCCCGTCTTCTGTGAAGCTTCCACGAGCGTACGCTGCCAAGCGACAGAGTCTTTCTTCTCACCGTAAGCATTGATCTTGATGAGGAAGAGGTCGTGAAGGTTGGCCGTGTCTACCATGGCTGCATCGGCACATTCAATCGCCTTGTCCCAGTTCTTCAAGTAGAAGTTCTGGAGAGCCAGGTTGAAGCGAGCCGTGTTGTACACCTTCTCCTGTGACTTATAGATAGAGTCCACTTCCTGTTCCGTAAACACGGGCGTAGTTTTGGGCAGGTCGACAAACTTTTGGAAGTAGTTGATACTCTCCTGCTTCTTACCCATGGCATCCATGAAGGCACCACAGTTGTAATAGAGCGTCAAGAGGCTTGAGATACCCAGTTTGGTGTACATCTTCACCGCGGGGTCTTCCTTTACCTTGCCTTTTGCGTTGGGTTTTGAGTTGTACTCAGCCGCATCGTTGTAGCTGCTGATGATATTGTCAATACGCTGGCAGAAAGCAATCGTGTCGAAGGGAACACCCTGCTGTGCGCGGTTCAAGTCGGGCGCCAACATCTTGTTTTGCAACTGACCGTTCTGCAAGTAAAGCAGAGCGAGCTTGTCGGTCTTCTGTTCCGCCTTAGCCTTTTCGATGTCTGCCTTGAGGATGTCCTCAGCCTCCTTGTAGAGAACCTGAGCTTGCTCGAAGGACTCTGCCTTACGTTCACCGACCAAACGGTCTGCCTTGGAAATCTTGTCATAAGCTTTCCATGAACCCGGCTTGGGTCCTTCACCTTGTGCCATCGCGCCACCGGCAGTCATAAAGAGCAGGGCGAGGCTGAGCATAATCTTTTTCATTGTCCTAATTGGATTTGGTAAGATTGGTTGTATGGTGTGGGCAGTCCCGCGTCACCGTTGTGTGCGGGTTGCCCACGATTGATTGATTGCTATATCGAATGCTTCTTCACGTTGCAGAAGTGGCTGCACCCTTTCGAGGGGTGTCAGGGTCGCCAGTCACGACCGCCCCCTTTTCAGTCCGCAGACTTCTACAGCCGGGAATACGTCATCGTCTGTTTTATGGGTTGTCACCGTGAGTTTACTCACCGTCATCCGACGTACCGCCTTCAATGACATCGTCCTCATCGAGTCCGTCAAAGAGGCCGCGCATCGCTGTGGTTTCCGTCACCGTTTCGCCCGTGTTCTCCGTCGTACCCTGGTTTTCGGTCAAACCCTCTTCCAGCGTTTCAACCGCTTCATCGAGTTCTTCCTCCTCAGTGGGCACCTTGCAGACGCTTGAAATGACGTCGTTGCGCTTTTCAAGATTAATCAGGCGCACACCCTGAGTGGCACGGCCCTGTACACGAACCTCGGTGAGCTTCATGCGGATGGTGATGCCACTCTTATTGATAATCATGAGGTCGTCCTCGTCGGTCACTGCCTTGATGGCTACCACGTCACCCGTCTTGTCAGTAATGTCGAGTGTCTTCACACCCTTACCGCCACGGTTGGTCACGCGGTAATCAGCTACTGCTGAACGCTTACCATAGCCGTTTTCGCTGACCACCATCACCGTTTCGTTCTCGGGATCGTTGATACAGATCATGCCGACTACTTCGTCCTTGCCATCTTCGTCGAGTCGGATACCACGCACACCCGTAGCCACACGTCCCATCGTGCGCACCGTGTTTTCGTTAAATCGGATGGCACGTCCGTTTCGGTTAGCAATGATAATCTCGTCCGTACCGTTCGTCAGAACTACGCTCACCACGCGGTCTTCTTCACGGATGTTGATGGCGTTGACACCGTTCGTACGCGGACGGGAGTATTCCGTCAGACAGGTCTTCTTAATGATACCTTCCTTCGTCGCAAACATCACATAGTGCGTGCGGCAGAACTCAGCGTCGTTCAATTTGCGGATGTGGAGGCAAGCATTGATGGCATCATCGGGATCGATGTTGAGCATATTCTGGATGGCACGACCCTTCGTGTTCTTGGCTCCCTCAGGAAGCTCGTACACCTTGAGCCAGTAACAACGGCCCTTCGCCGTAAAGAAGAGCATCGTGTTGTGCATCGTTGCCGGATAGATGTATTCGATGAAGTCGGCCTCACGCGTGCTTCCGCCCTTCGACCCGACACCGCCACGGCTCTGTGCACGGAATTCAGCCAACGGCGTACGCTTGATGTAACCCAAGTGCGAGATGGTAATCACCACTTCGTCGTCGGCATAGAAGTCTTCGGGGTTAAATTCGGTCGAAGAAAGGCAGATTTCCGTACGGCGTTCGTCTCCATACTTCTCCTTCACTTCAATCAGCTCGTCCTTCATCACCTGGTGACAGAGTTCCTCGTCACTGAGAATCTGTTCGTAGTAAGCAATGCGGCGTTCGATTTCTTCGTATTCCTCGTGGAGTTTCTCCTGCTGGATGTTGGTGAGCTGTGCCAAACGCATATCGACGATTGCCTTTGCCTGAATTTCGTCCAGTGCAAAGCGATTCATCAATGCTTCGATGGCAGCTTGCGGGTTTTTCGACGCACGGATGAGTCGAACCACCTCGTCGATGTTGTCTGAAGCAATAATCAAACCTTCGAGGATGTGAGCACGCTCCTGTGCCTTACGCAAGTCGTAGCGTGTGCGACGCACAACCACGTCTTGACGGTGTTCCACGAAGTACTTGATGCAATCCTTCAAGGTCAAGAGTTTCGGACGGCCATGTACCAGGGCAATGCAGTTGACAGCAAACGAAGTTTGGAGTGCCGTCATCTTAAAGAGCTTGTTGAGCACCACGTTGGCATTGAAATCGCGCTTCACGTCAATCACAATGCGCATACCGTCCTTGTCACTTTCGTCATTGACATTGGAAATGCCCTCAATGCGCTTATCAGCTGCCAACTGACCGATAAACTTCACCAATTCCTCCTTATTGAGTCCATAGGGAAGTTCGGTCACGATGATACTGTCGTGTTGCGGTCCGCTTTCGATTTCCGTACGGGCACGCATCACGACGCGTCCCTTACCCGTTTCGTAAGCATTGCGCACACCCTGCATTCCCATGATAAAACCACCCGTCGGGAAGTCGGGTGCCTTGACATGGTGCATGAGTTCCTCGACTGTAATGTCATTGTTGTCAATGTATGCCACACACGCATCGATGACTTCGCTCAGGTTGTGAGTCGGCACATTGGTAGCCATACCTACGGCAATACCGCTGGCACCGTTGACCAGGAAGTTGGGGATGCGGGTCGGCATCACGCTGGGTTCGTCAAGCGTATTGTCGAAGTTACGGTCCATATCGACAGTTTCCTTCTCAATATCTTGCATCATGGCTTCGCCTTCTACAGTGAGGCGAGCTTCTGTGTAACGCATGGCGGCAGCCGAGTCACCGTCCATCGAACCGAAGTTACCCTGTCCGTCGACCAGGGGATAACGCATATTCCACGGCTGTGCCATACGCACCAGTGCGCCATAAACGGAGCTGTCGCCATGGGGGTGATACTTACCGAGTACGTCACCGACAATACGGGCAGACTTACGGGTAGGCTTGTCATGGGTAATGCCCAATCCCATCATACCGTAGAGAATACGGCGATGCACGGGTTTGAAGCCGTCGCGCACGTCGGGCAAAGCGCGGGCTACGATTACGGACATCGAATAGTCAATGTACGAGGACTTCATTTCCTCCTCGATATTGACTTTGATGATTCTATCGTCGATTGTTTCCATTTAATTTTTGTAGGTGTTGTTATTTGCAGTGACAAAAATACCGATTTATTTAAGGTGACTCTTTATTTCGAGACGAAAAAAGCCCTTTTCGGGGCCAATGACCGCCGAAAAGGGCATTTATCTGCGTTCTAAGCGAGTTTGTGTGCGCTGTCGAGAGGTTTTCCGAGGGGGTCGGAGAAGGATTCGAAAGTGCTTAGAGGGGAGAAAAAGGGGGATTTGGAGTGGGGGAAAGGAAGCTTCGGCTGAGGAAGAGCGTCTGTTTTTTCCAACGGGAGTCCCCACAAGGGGGAATGTGTTTCCCAAGACGTTGGGAAACCGTTTTAACCTCCTAAATGCGTTTCCCAAGACGTTGGGAAACCCTTTTAACCTCCTAAATGCATTTCCCAAGACGT
>UQJC01000020.1 GCA_900541335.1 uncultured Prevotella sp. | reverse complement strand
GTGGATGGTTTTTGCGCACGTGGGTGAGTAGTGGTATGTGGTTGGGAATGGCAGGAATACTTTGTCTGATTCTGCTGTTACTGGTCGGAGTAAAGTTATGGGGTAGGGGAAGGCGACATCATTATGCAGTAAACGATACAAATAGAGTGTCTGCATCGTCTGTCTTTAGCTCAGCACTCTTGACGGGATTGTGCTTCTGTTTATTGGCTGCTTTAGCTGCCTGTCGTCTTACTGCAGTTCACGAACGCCAAACAACCGCTTGGCCCGATAGCATTACTACTTGGCGTGCTAATGTGAGTGTAGTGCAGAAAGTCTATGAAGGGAAAGGCCTTCTTCTTACTGCAGAACTCACCCCTAATCACTCTGCTTATGTCGGGAAGCAAGTCCAACTCTATCTTGCTGGAGCTAGCCCTGACCAAGTGTTGCCTGGCATTACGTTGCTCTTTCGTGCACGTATCGCCAATCATTCCGGGAGAGGTAATCCGGGAGCGTTTGATCAGCAAACGTATTTACTGACCCATGGTATAAGTGGAACAGCGTTTGTGCCTGCTACGAAGTGGACCCTTTCTGTCACGCCCGATACTCCTACGTTCATTCATCGGTTGTTGCGATTTCGTTTTCAATTGATCCAACGCTTGAATTGTTACTTACAGGGAGAGCAGTTGGCTATCTTGTCTGCACTTGCATTGGGTGACAAGTCTCAATTACGTGCCGAGATACTCCGTCCTTTTCAAGAAACAGGTACGAGTCATGTGCTTGCTCTTTCTGGTTTGCATTTAGGTATACTTTATTCCCTCGTCCAGTTCTTTTTTATTCGCCCGATTCGCTTGCATTGGCTCCGTATGCTGGTTCAGGGTCTGAGTCTGATTTCACTTTGGCTTTTTGTCTTGTTGACAGGCAGTCCACTTTCGTTACAGCGTGCTGCCTGGATGTTGACTATCCTACAGGTTGGTATGTATTTTAGTCGAGGTTACCAAGGTACGCTCAACAACCTAGCCTTAGCCGCTTTACTCATCTTGTGGTTTTCACCCCTGTCGCTCTTTGATGTCGGTTTTCAACTTTCCTTTGCAGCTGTACTTTCCATCGCCCTCTTCCATCGCTATGTGTGGGCACTTCACCCGCTTCCCCAATGGGAAGATACCGCAGATGTCAAACATCTGCTGAATTATACCCTCAAACCCACGTTTCACCAGCGTCTGCTCTTTATTCGTTACCGTTTGGCGCGTGCGGGTTATCGTTTCCTGTCGCGCGTAGTTGTTCCCTTTTTTACCATTTCGTTGAGTGCCCAACTTGGAACAGCTCCATTTGTCGTCTATTATTTTCATCAGTTGCCCCTTTACGGTTTAGTCGGCAACATCCTTGTCATTCCCCTTGCTTATTTTCTGCTTAGTGGTGTACTTCTCTTTTTTCTAATTCCCTGTGAAGCCGTTTCAGCTGCCCTTGCTCATCTCTTGTCAGCTGCTCTACAGCTTTTAACTGAGGGGTTGCAAGCACTTTCGCAGTGGCCTGGTGCCAATCTTACGCTCTACCTTCATCCGCTGACCCTGCTTGCGTTGACTCTTTTGGGCGTTGGGCTTTGGTATTTTTTCCATGGTCCAAAGCGATGGCGCCGCCATAGCATCGTTGTTTTGGGAGTTTTCCTCTTTGTAGCTATCTTTAGCGAACTTTACGCACATCGTCCGCAGCGTATGAAACCGCAACTTATCGTGTACAACTTGCCCCGTTCGTACGCAGTTCATTTCATCGCTTCTGCTGATGAATCTTATTTGCTTCCTTCCAGTGATAGTTTGTTCCATACTGCTGCTTGGTTGGACATTGAAAAGAATTTCTGGGAGCCCAATGGGCTGCAAACTCCCAACTGTATTCAATCACCGCAATTTCGCACATTCACGTTGCAGCGGGCAGATTGTCTTTTTGCCTTTTGTGGTGAACGCATACTGTGGCTTCACCGTTCTTACACAGCCGCACAACTTGGACATTTGCCTCGGGCACGAATTTGGCTAATTGACCGAGGTTGTCGCCTCGATCCGAAAGTGCTTTGTTCGATCTACCGTCCGTGTCAAGTTGTTTTACTACCTACACTGGCGCGTGGGCAGTGTAAGCGTTGGCAATCTATTTGTCGTTCGTTTGCTGTTGCCTGTTATGATATGCGTCGGGAAGGTGCTTTTCGTTACGACCTTCCTGTGACAAACTAATCATCCTTTACTGATACCCTTATGAGAACTTCATTGACTTTACTCCATCTCCTGCTTCTTGGGGTGTTTGTGAGTCCCAATCAAGTCTTCGCTCAAATGCCGGAACAAGGTGAGCTGACTTGGGAAGAATTTGTGGAATCCTATGAAGCTACCTTTCGTTCAGAAGACGAAGCAGACGAGGTGAATATGGATGAACTCCTTCTCCTTGAACAGTTGGTACAACATCCGATGCAGTTGAACAGATTGACGCGCGAGGATCTACTTTTGCTACCTTTTTTGGCAGAACAACAGGTAGATTCCATCTTAGATTATCGCAAACGTAAATATGGATTTCGTTCGATGGGTGAACTGCAATTGGTTTCGGGCATTGATTTTTTTGCTCGGCAAGCTTTGTCGCTCTTTGTGCGTTGTGATTCAGCCTGGGTACTCCCTCCGCGTTCGTATGGGAAGCAAGCTCCGATTGCTCTGAAGGAACATTTCAAGCGAGCTTCACATGAGTGGGAAACTCGTATAGACCTGCCGCTTTATCGTCGTCAAGGAGATCGGATTCCTGACAAGCCTACACCGACCAATTATTATACGGGAGCACCGTTTCGCCATTTGCTGCGCTATCGTTATCATTACAAGCGGGCTCTTGTTTATGGAGTTACTCTCGAAACAGATCCTGGTGAACCGCTTGCTCGACGTGGTTTTTATCCTTATGACTATCTTTCTGCTTATGCCTACTTTCGTCCGGTTGGACGTAATTGGGCTTGGGTCGTGGGAGATTATGAGTTACAACATGGAGAAGGATTAGTCTTTGGCAAACAGTTTTTTGCCAATCGTGAAGGAAGTTACCACAGCGGCCGTCGGGCAGATTTCCGTTTCCGTCCGCATACAGGAACGGACGAAAGCCGTTTTTTTCGAGGAGGTGCTGGTGCTTACCAGTGGAAAAAACTGCACCTCGCTGCTTTTGTTTCTTACCAGAAGAAAGATGCGCGGTTAAGTGAAACGCGTCCCGTTGTAGAAACCCTGTATCAAAGTGGACTCCATCGCACCCAAAGTGAAATCAGTCATCGCCGTACGTTAGGCGAACTGTGTGTTGGAGGAAGTGTGGGCTGGAAGGAAAAGCATTGGGGACTTGAAATCGCTGGTGCCTTTACCTCCTTTGAGTATTTTATTTACCCTAAGCTCAATCGCTACAATCGTTCGTATTTTCGTGGAAAATATGCGGGTAATGTCTCAGTGGCACATTACCTCAAGTGGGGGCGTTCAAATTGGCAAGGTGAAATCGCCACCAACCACTTGGGACGTATTGCCACATTACAGTCTCTTTCCATACGCCTTTCTACCGCTTTGCAACTGGGAGCTCAATTGCGGTATTTCAGTCCCGATTATTTCTGTTTTTATGGTGATGCTCTGCAGCAAGGGAGCCGCGTTAGCAACGAACAGGGCTTTTTGTTCTCTAGTCGGTGGCTACCCATGCGTCATTGGGAGTTAACGGGTTATGCTGACTTCTTCCGATTTCCTCAACCAACTTTTTTGACCGTATTATCTGGAGCCAAGGGAATGGAACTTTCCTTGCAGTCGAAATGGAAACTATCACGTTCTTGGCAACTCGGTTTGCGTTATCGTATGAAGACGCGTCAACGTACAGTGAGCGGTCAGGAATTGATGGAGTATCGTCAGGTTCATCGGTTACGTTGTTTTGCTTCCCGTTCGCAGCGTCAATACGATGTTCACTTGCAGGCAGATGCTACATTCGCTACGCGGCAGACTCAGCCACTTACCTTGGGTTGGATGCTTTCCAGTAGAGCTAGCTGGCGACCATCCGCTTCCTTCCAACTGAAGGGGTTTGCGGGACTCTTTTTTACGGATAACTTTGAGTCAGCCGTTTATGCTTATGAACCCCAGTTGCTGCATGCTTCTTCCTTTCCGTCGTATTTCTATCATGGAGCGCGTGCTGTCCTCATCACTCAATGGCAACCGTTGTCCCGCTTGTGGTTAGCCCTTCGTTTTTCCACGTTGCGTTATTTTAATCGCGATACCATTTCATCGGGGATTGCTGAAATATCTTCTCCTTGGAAGAATGATCTGTCCTTGCAATTGCGCTACACCTTGCCCGGAAAGTAGGGCGTAGCTTCGTTCGTAAGTAAGTGCTCCTTTGAACTGTTTGAATCGATCGTCTGCTTGTGATTATCTTATAGTTTTCGTTTTCGAAGAGAAAGGGGGAGCTGTGGGGCATCTACCAAAAAGAAAAGGACAAGGAGTGAACCGTTTGGTCACTTCTTGTCCTTTTTCTTGAGTAGAAACTCTTCGGAGTTATTCGAAGAGATTGCCGCCTTGTTCCGTTGCAGACGAAGCTTTCTTGTCTGTTGTCTGGGTAGGGGAGTTGGAAGATTCGGTGGAAGTTTCTGTTGCTTTCGTTGCCCTTTCCGTTTCATTACCAATGCCCATTAAGTCATCTGATGCAGTTTGCGTTGTCGAGTCGTTCGCCGTGCTGTCAGGCTTTTCGGGTGCAATGTAATAGGTAGCGGCGTAGGAACTGGGATCAATGCCTTCGGGAGGAAGACCATATTTATGCAGGTAGTGTGGAGCGAGTTTATTGTCGTCCATGACGCTACGCATAAATTGAGCCACAATGGGTAAAGCCGTACGGCTACCTTGTCCGAGTCGTCCTGTGCGGAAGTGAATGCTTCGGTATTCACCACCAACCCAAGCACCACCGACAAGTTTCGGTGTGACACCAACAAACCAGGCGTCGGAGTGATTGTTTGACGTACCAGTTTTTCCGCCCATATCCAATTGCTTGCGGAAGGGACCCAAGTAACGGTAAGCTCCGAAGGTTTGAGAGGTTGCTCCGCCGTCGGTCACACCCGCTTCGAGCAATTTTTGTGTGTAGAAGGCGGCTGTTTGCGAGAGTGCACGTTTTTCTTCGTGCTTAGCTTCGTAGACTACATTACCTTCTGCATCTTCAATCTTTGTTACTAAAACAGGTTTGACGTGTACACCGTTATTGGCAACGGTTGCATAGGCGTTGACCAGTTCAAAGAGGTTGACGTCGCAGGCACCGAGTGGGAGCGAAGGAATGTCGTCAAGCGGTGAAAGGATACCCATATCGTGAGCCGTCTCGATTACCTTCGGAATACCAACCTTTTGTCCCAAACGTACTGCAATGGTATTGACACTTTGTGAGAAGCCCGAACGTAAGGGTAGGTGCGTGTTGGTGAAGCGTCCGTTGGCATTGTGCGGTTGCCAAATGGTCGTGGTGTCGCGCTTCTTGTCGTACACTTCCATACGAATATAAGAGTCTTCCTCCGTGTCGGAAGGAGTCATGCCCTGCTTCATCGCCGTGGCATAAACGAAGAGCTTAAAGGTAGAACCAGGCTGACGCATGGATTGCACTTTATCGTATTTCCAAGTGTGGAAGTCGATGTCACCCACGTAGGCTTTGACGTAACCCGTTTCAGGCTCCATGGCCACAAAGCCTGCGTGCATGAAGTGGAGCATGTAACGCAGTGAGTCGACAGTCGACATAAATTCCTCTCGTTCGCCATCGTAGCTGAACACCTTTACCTTGTGTGGTTTTTCGAGGTAGAACTGTACTGAATCGGGATCGTTGGGGAAACGGGCTTTAAGCATTTTGTAGGCTGGTGTATCCTTCAGTTTGCTTTCGATAAAGCCGGGAATCAGTTCGCCGCGTTCGTTACGCCAAGGATCTCCGATACCTTTCCAGTGACGGTTGAAGTTGTCCTGCACCTGCTTCATCTGTTCGTGCATTGCCTTTTCGGCATAAGCCTGCATACGCGAATCGAGCGTCGTGTAGATTTTCAATCCGTCGGCAAAGATGTCGAGGTCGGGACAGTTCTCGCTGATGTATTCCTTGACAGCATCACGGAAATAGAGGGCTTCGCCATCGTAGGCATTCTCTACGTTGAAGTTGAGCTTGATTGGTTCATCTTGCAGCTTCTTCAAGGTTGCTTTGTCCTCGATGTACACTTTACCGAAACGTTCCTTGAGCGTGTGACGGTGGGTATACATATTGTTCAGTACCGTATTGCGTCGCTTCAAGGAGTTCTTCGGGTTGATGCGCGGATTGTAGGCCGATGTTGCCTTCAGCAAACCAACGAGTACAGCGGCTTCTTCAGGCTTGAGTTCTTTAGGAGTTGTGTTGAAGTACGTTTGGGCAGCCGTTTTGATGCCGAAAGCGTTCGAGCCAAAGTCAACCGTATTGGCGTAGAGTTCCAGAATTTCCTGTTTGTCGCAGTTCCATTCGATTTCGCTGGCGATAATCATTTCCTTGCTCTTCATGACCAAAATGCCAACACCTGGAATCTTACCGAGTAAGCCCGTAGAATACTTCGTACGTACGCGAAACATATTCTTGACGAGTTGTTGCGTAATGGTTGAGGCTCCACGCGCCTTTCCTTGCAAGGCATCTTTAGCGGCGGAGAAGAGACCTTGGTAGTCGATGCCATGATGTTGGTAAAAGCGTTCGTCTTCTGTAGCAATCAGTGCCTGGAAGAAGGCGGGACTGATGGAGTCATAAGGAACGGGCTGGCGGTTTTCACGGAAGTATTTGCCTAACAATTTGCCGTCTGCACTGTAAAGCTCAGAGGCGGCAGCCGTCTTGGGATGGCGGATTTCTTCCATTGTGGGCGATTTGCCAAACAGCCAGAAGAGATTGAAAATAACCGCAAAGACATACAGGGCAATGAAGAGGGCAAACGACCATAGGGCGGAACAGAGTTTGTACCACCAGGGGCGACCGACAAATTGGTGTTTGTACCAATTGCCTATTCTTTTCAATCCTCGTGCTGTGGCACGAAAGGGAGCTGCCAGTTTTTGTCCGATAGTAGCAGGAAGCTTACTCATAGTTAGTGTGCTTAAAAAGAGAGTAAATAGCAGTTTCTCTACTTTGCGCGTGCAGGGAAAACGAATCCTAGCCTTGCATCGTCAAGATAGAGAAATGGAGATGCTGGTCTGTTGAGGAAGCATACTTATGGGCTGTTTAAGGGCAACCTATAAGTTTACCCATTGAAGTTCGGGGTCTTTCTTAAACCAGGTTATTTGCTTTTTGGCATAGACACGCGTGTTGCGCTTTATCTTTTCTATGGCAAAGTCGAGTTCCCATTCTCCATCGAGATATTGGAACAATTCTTTGTAGCCTACAGTATTGAGTGCATTGCAGTGTCGATAGGGGAGTACGCGGCGTACTTCGTCAAGTAATCCTTCTTCCATCATACAGTCCACCCGTTGATTGATGCGATTGAAGAGTTCTTCGCGTTCCCTCCAAAGTCCTATTTTCTCAATGCGGAAAGGGCGTTCGGCCTTCTTTCCCGTGCGGAAGGAAGTGAAGGTTTTTCCGGTCATGTAACATACTTCCAGTGCGTGAATAACGCGTTTGGGATTTTTCGTATCGCATTGATGATAGTATTCCGGATCGAGAAGTTTCAGCTCAGCAGCAAGTGGTTCGAGGCCTTCTGCGGCATAGCGTTGTTTCAACAACGTACGGGTTTCGTCGTCAATGGTTGGAATGTCGTCAATCCCCTTGCACACGGCATCAATGTACATCATAGAGCCGCCTGTCAGAATGCAGGTATCATGGGTTTGAAACAGTTGGTCAAGCAATTGGAGCGCGTCTTGTTCGTATTGGGCAGCACTATAATATTCGTCAAGCGCTTTGATGCCGACAAAGTAGTGCTTTACGCGTTTCAATTCTTCAGCAGTCGGTGCAGCTGTACCGATAGGCAGGTCGCGGTAGATTTGACGGGAGTCCGCATTGAGAATGGGGCATTGGGCTTCTTCAGCCGCGCGGAGTGCATAGGCGGTTTTCCCTACGCCCGTGGGACCGACGATGACTTTAAGCGTCTTTTCCATAAGTGAGGGGGAGCTGTTAAGTAGGAGAAGGAATGTCGTCAGGTGTGTGTAGACACTACCTTACAAGTTGCCATGTACAAAAAGGTGCAGGATTTAGGCAGACGGTATCTGCAAATCCTGCACACACTGTATTTTCAAACCTTAGTAAGGTTGGCCTTCACTGATTTCAAAGCCTTCGAGGTCGATTTCATCATCGTTGAAGGCTGCACCTTCGTAGAGTGCTTCGTTTTCAAAATCTTCTTCTTCTGCAGGTGCCGCTTTGCGCTTCTTGCTCTTTGTCGCAGACTCGCTGAGATCCAAATCCATATCCATGTCTTTGATTTGCTGAGGAGCTTCTCCTTTGGCACGGATGATGGCGTAATGTTTCAACGTTTCACCTGGGATGATTTCTTTTACATCAATGAAGAAACTTCGTTCTTCGAAGGGGTCGAACACAAACTCAAGGTGTTGTTCTTCGTCCTCGATGAGTTCAGAGAGTTTGGTTTCTTCCATGACATAAATGTCTTCGTCAGCACTGCCTACGCCCATGTCTTCGCGCGTAATTTGCAAGCCTCTTTCCCATTCTTCATCACAGAGGTAGAAAGAAGTCATTTGGTCGTCAGGATAGCCACAAGATTCGAGAATGGCTTGGTTCAAGTCGAGGAATGTAGCGTCGCTGTCTATTTTCAGTTCTCTGACAAAGCCATCGACTTCATCGGAGATAAATTTGATTCTAAAGAGCATAACGGATATTGATTTAGAAGTCGTGCTTATTTGATAATGCCTCGTTTGGACTGCGTGACAAAGTTGAGAATGTATTCAATTTCGGGACTCATAGGAATGGTTTCCTTGATTTCAGCTATACACTCTTCGCGGAGCTTTCCTCTTTGATAGAGCAGTCTGTAAGTGTTGTGTATGTTTTCAATCAGTTCGGGTTTGAAGCCGCGACGACGAAGGCCGACAAGATTGAGGCCACAATAGCTGACGGGTTCGCGTGCAGCCATCGTAAAGGGAGGTACGTCTTGTCCCGTGCGTGTACCACCACCAATCATGACATAGCTACCGATGTGGCAGAATTGATGAACGAGTACAGAAGCAGAGATGATTGCAAAGTCGTCGACAACAACTTCACCTGCAATTTTCGTAGAATTGCCAATGATACAGCCGTTACCCACCACTACATCGTGTGCTACGTGCATTCCTTCCATCAAGAGGTTGTCCGAACCTACGACCGTTTTGGCTTTGGCGGCAGTTCCCCGGTTGATGGTTACATTTTCGCGGATGATGTTGCGGTCACCAATTTCAGCTGTTGTTTCTTCCCCTTTAAACTTTAGGTCTTGGGGTACGGCACCGATTACGGCACCTGGGAAAAAGGTGTTATCGTCACCAATACGTGAACCATAGAGAATGGTGACACTATTCATCAATCGGTTGTTTTTTCCGATAACTACATTTTTGTCAATGTAGCAGAAAGGGCCAATTTCACAACCTTCACCAATGATGGCTTCTGGATGTACGTATGCTAAGGGGCTAATCATATTTACAGAGATGGTAGTTGAAGCGCGATGTTTGTCGCTGATATTGCGTCCAACATAGCGCTTCAACCGAGAGATTTACTTGTTCTTTGAAATTTGAGCAGTGAAGGTTGCTTCCATCACAATGTTTTCGCCGACAAAGGCAAATCCGTGCATCGAAGAGATGCCGTGACGGATGGGAGCCATCAGTTCTACGCGGAATATAAGAGTATCGCCAGGTACTACCTTCCTGCGGAATTTCACATCGTTAATGCGAAGGAAGTAAGTGCTCCAACGTTCAGGTTCTTCTACTGAATTAAGGACGAGCAAGCCGCCTGCTTGAGCCATGGCTTCAATTTGAAGAACGCCAGGCATGACGGGTTCTTGCGGAAAGTGTCCTTGGAAGAAGGCCTCATTGGAAGTCACATTTTTGACAGCTACAATGTAGTTTGATCCCGTTTCAATCACCTTGTCGACCAACTGCATAGGATAGCGGTGGGGCAACAACTCGCGGATGCGATTGACGTCCATCAGCGGTGTATCGTTTGGATCGTAGTCAGGTGCCTGAATTTCGTGTTGACGAATTTCGCGGCGCATTTGGCGAGCAAACTTGTTGTTGATGGTGTGTCCGGGGCGTGTAGCAATGATTCTACCCTTGATGGGACGGCCAATGAGTGCCATGTCACCAATAATATCCAGCAACTTATGGCGGGCAGGCTCATTTCTCCAAACTAAAGGACGCTCATTCAAGTATCCTAACTTCGTAGCATCACGGTGTTCCACCTGCAAATGGTCAGCCAATTTGTCAAGTGCATCCTGTGAGATTTGCTTTTCGTAAATCACAATTGCATTGGTCAAGTCGCCACCCTTGATAAGACCTGCCTGCAACAACGGTTCTATTTCGCGAACAAATACGAAGGTACGTGCCGAAGCAACTTCGTCTGCGAAATCCTCCATATTGTCGAGTGTGGCAAACTGGCTGTTGATGAATTGCGACTCAAAGGAAATCATGGTCGTAATGGAGAACTGTTCATCAGGCAGAATGATAATAGATGAACCAGATTCCTCATCACGGAATTCGATTTTCTTCTTGATGACATAGAAGTCCTTCGGTGCATTCTGTACCACGACGCCTACGCGGCGAATATTTTCTACATAGATAATAGAACTACCGTCAAGAATCGGGAATTCGGGACCGTTGACTTGAATCAAACAGTTATCAATACCCATGGCATAGAGGGCGGCCATGGCATGTTCGATGGTGCTACAACGTGCATCGCCTTTGGCTACGACCGTACCGCGTGAGGTATCTATTACGTTTTCAGCAATAGCCTCAATGATGGGTTCGCCTTCCAAGTCGATACGTTGAATCTTGTATCCGTGGTTTTCAGGAGCGGGGTTGAATGTAATTGTCAAGCTCAGACCCGTATGCAGACCCTTGCCAAACAGAGAGAAACTCCCCGCTAATGTTTTTTGCTTAGACATAATTATATAGAGAGCATTGTAGCTCCTTCGAGGTAGAAATAATACGTAAGAAGTAAAAGAGGAAAAGGAGAGAAAGAGCTACGATGAGAATGTTTATTCCTGGTTGGGATGTTTCAAAGCTTCCACTTCTTTCTTCAAGCGATTGACATCAGCTTGCAAGTTGGGAAGGTACTTGAACACCACGCTTGAGCGCATGAAGTTTTTAGCATCAATGGCGGGTGAACCTTGAACGGTGACATTGCCCTTGCGAATGCTTCCTGCGATGCCAGCTTGTGCACCCGAGAGTACACGGTCACCAATGACAGCGTGTCCTGCAATGCCAACCTGACCACCAAACATACACCATTGGCCAATTTTTGTAGAGCCTGCTACACCTACTTGGGCAGACATAACTGTGTGGTTACCAACATCACAGTTGTGAGCAACCTGAACGAGATTATCGAGTTTCACTCCCTTACGAACGTAAGTTGAGCCCATTGTAGCACGGTCTACACAAGTATTGGCTCCGATTTCAACGTCATCTTCAATAGTGACAATTCCAATCTGAGGAATCTTTTCATAACCATCTGCTGCAGGTGCAAAGCCAAAGCCGTCTGCACCGATGACACATCCAGAATGAAGGATGACACGGTTGCCCACCTTGCAATCGTGGTAAACCGATGCGTTGGGATAAATCGTACAGTCGTCACCAATCGTTGCGCGTTCTTCAATGACAGCTCCTGCATAAATCTGACAGTTCTTACCAATGACGGCGTGTTCACCAATATAAGCATTGGGACCGATGTAGACGTTTTCACCTACTTGAGCCGTTTCTGCCACTACAGCGCGTGGATGAATTCCTGTGCGCTTCTGAATGGTAGACTGATAAAGTGTCAACAGTCGAGCGATTGCCTCGTAAGCATTTTCTACGCGTATCAGTGTCGTCTTAACTTCCTGTTCGGGTTGGAAGTCCTTGTTTACGAGCACAATGCTGGAGGCAGTTTCGTAAAGGTAATGTGCGTATTGGGGATTCGCCAGGAACGAGATAGCGCCAGCCACTCCTTCTTCAATCTTAGCAAAGGTCTGGACGGTAGCGTTTTCGTTGCCTTCAACCGTTCCACCGAGGTATTCGGCGATTTGTTTAGCTGAAAATTCCATGCTGTTGTTTTCTTAATGATTGGCGCAAATATCGTAAAAATATTCGAGATGCGTCAGATAGGGTTTATTATTTTGGGCTGAACGATTATTTCAGAAAGAATATCTGCCTGTGTGTGGCAAAAGCCAATGAAAGGCTTAGCGGGCAGTAATATGGAAGCAAGACTGGTGTACTTCGTATTTTACGTAGCAAGTTCCCATCAGTCGTTGGTCTTCGAGCACTTCAGCAAGGATTGACTTGAAGGCTGTCACCCAGCGTATTTCGTCTTTTCCGTCATCCTTGATTTGCAGGAAGCGATTGTAAGAGATGTCGAAGGTCGTACCGTGTTGGTGGCAACTGTTTTCGGATGCGTTGCGGTTAAAGCGGCGGAGCTTCGTGATGTCTTCTTTAGTTCGAAGTACCGAAGTGACAATCAGTTTGTGCGGTTCAAATCCTTTGGTCACCAGCGAATCATTAAAAGCACGAGCAATTTCATTGAGTAGTGTTGCGGCTCGTGGAACAAGATAAGGAATCGATTGATGGAGGGGTTGGATGGTATAGAAAGGATTATCGCCAATGTAGACCAGTTCGTTCATACGCTTTTGTGCTTCGGCGCGATTCTCAATGTGCGAGATGCCAATGCGGCGAGCGGTTGTTAGTTGAACATCGTTGAGGTCAGGAAAGGACGTTTCAAAGCGATGTACACTTGTGACACGGTTTTTGACAGGCTTACCTTGGGCATTGAGCAAGCGCAATTTGGCGCGTGGCCTGATTAATAAGCTGTCCACACGCTTCATTTGTATGTCAATACTGTCAGGTTGATAAGCAGCTTTATGAGCTTTCGTCTTAGCTTCTTTTCTGTCGTTTAGCAGGCGTGGGAGCGTCAAGTCCGGATTGATACATTTCACCACAGCCAAGATGATAACGATCAAACTAAAGCCTAACAGAAAATGATGACGATGGCTTGTAAAACGATATTTCATATAGGGGATTGGAAAAACAGATCATGGCAATCGCAATCGATTACAGTAGAAAAGTAGACGAATGAGGAGTTTATCGCAGTGATTAGAATCATTCAGACGAGCCGATAAACTCCTAAACTTTAGAACCGGCAATTTCAAGGATTGCCCCTTATGTTATTTTGAAGCACACAAAAGTACTACAAAATCGGAGAATCTTCATCAGAATGTTTAATTTTGCTCCGCATTTTGAGCCGATAAGTGGCTTTCAACTCAACGCACACAAAAACATCCTTTGATGATCGAAAAGCATTTTATACTCGAAGAAGCGGATCCCGTTATTTTTTATGGAGCCAACAATGCCAATTTGCGTATGCTCCGTGCCCTTTGTCCCAAGTTGCGTATCATGGCGCGCGATAACGTAGTGCGCGTTATTGGTGGTGAAGAAGACATGGCTGCTTTCGAAGAACTCTTTGCGCAACTCGAGAAGCGTAGTGCCCGTTTCAATCGTTTGACTGAAGAAGATGTTTTGCAAACAGTGCAAGGCGTAACTCCTTCTGTTTCGGAGGAGGGCGTGATTGTCTACAGCACGGGTGGAAAGCCCATTACACCGCGTTCGGAAAATCAGCGTCGTTTGGTCGAAGCCTATCAGCACAGCGACATGATTTTTGCGGTAGGTCCTGCTGGCTCTGGTAAGACATACACTGCCATTGCCCTTGCCGTTCGTGCCTTGAAGAATAAGGAAGTCAAGAAAATCATTCTCAGCCGTCCCGCCGTTGAGGCTGGCGAAAAGTTAGGCTTCTTGCCTGGCGATATGAAGGATAAGATCGATCCCTATTTGCAGCCTTTGTATGATGCGTTGCAAGAGATGATTCCCGGTTCGAAGTTGCAGGAGTATTTGGAGACCAATGTCATCCAAATTGCGCCGTTGGCTTTTATGCGCGGCCGTACCCTCAATGATGCCGTTGTAATTTTGGATGAAGCACAAAATACGACTACGGCACAAATCAAGATGTTCCTTACCCGTATGGGCTGGAACACCAAAATGATTGTGACGGGCGACCGTACACAGATTGACCTTCCCGCTTCGCAGCGTAGTGGATTGATTGAAGCACAGCGCATCTTGCAAGGCATCGAAGGCATTTCCTTTATTGAAATGAATCAGAAGGACATCATCCGTCATAAGCTTGTGACGCGTATTGTGGCCGCTTACGATCGGGAAGATGAGCGTAAGCGGGCGCAGAAACAAGCGCAGGAAGCGGAGTGTACTTCTGCCAACGCCCCCTCTTAAAGAGTTTAGAAGTTTGAATGTGCTGGATTCTGATATTGGATGGAACTCCATGCGACTTTCGAACTTCTAAACTCTTTTGTATTGGCATCTCACTTCCCTCATGTCATTCATTAACCCCTCAAAATATTCAATTCATTATGTCAGCATTAACTCAAACTGATTTCAATTTCCCCGGTCAGCAAAGTGTTTATCATGGTAAGGTACGCGATGTTTATCATCTCGGTGACCGCCTGGTGATGGTAGCTACTGACCGCATTTCTGCTTTCGACGTAGTTCTGCCCGAAGGCATTCCTTACAAGGGTCAGGTGCTCAACCAGATTGCTGCCCAGTTCCTCGACGCTACCGCCGACATTTGCCCCAACTGGAAGCTCGCTACGCCCGATCCCATGGTTACAGTAGGTTTGCTTTGCGAGGGATTCCCCGTAGAAATGATTGTGCGCGGCTATCTTTGCGGTAGTGCATGGCGTGCTTACAAGAGTGGTGTCCGTGAAATCTGCGGCGTTCGTCTGCCTGAGGGTATGAAGGAAAACCAAAAGTTCCCTACGCCCATCATCACGCCGACAACCAAGGCTGAAATCGGTGCACACGACGAAGACATCTCTAAGGAAGAAATCCTTGCCAAGGGACTGGCAACTCCTGAGGAATACGAGCTGTTGGAAAAATACACGCTCGCACTCTTCCAGCGTGGTACGGAGATTGCTGCTCAGCGCGGTTTGATTCTCGTCGATACGAAGTACGAGTTTGGTAAGCACAATGGCGAGATTTACTTGATGGACGAAATCCACACGCCCGACTCTTCACGTTATTTCTACGCAGAAGGTTACGAAGAGCGTTTCCTCAAGGGTGAACCGCAGAAACAGCTCTCTAAGGAGTTCGTTCGCGAATGGTTGCTCAACAACGGCTTCCAGGTTCACGGTGCAGCCGATCAGAAGGTGCCCGAAATGACTCCCGAAGTAGTAAACAGCATCAGCGAGCGTTATATCGAGCTCTACGAACACATCACTGGTACAAAGTTTGTTCCCGCTGCCGCTGAGGATGTACTCGGTCGCATTGAGAAGAACGTAACAGAATACTTGACGAAGTAAGTAAGCATTCAAGCCTCGCTTGCTTATTCGTTACCAATGCAAACGGCAAGGCCCGCATTCGTGCAGGTCTTGCCGTTTTTTGTGCGCATAAGGTATGCTTATCCGTTGGAACGTGTGTGATTAGAAGTCGACGCAGGCGCGATTCGCGATGTATTGCATCAATGCCTTGCCTACAGCTTGATGGGCAGGGTGTACACTGTATGCCTTTACGTCGTCGAGGGTGTCAAACGAAGAAACGAGGCAGATATCCCACTTTTCCGCAGGATTGGTATTGAAATGTACGCTGATTTCGCGGATAAAGGGAATCACTTCCGGTAAGGCTTCGATGCCTTCCTTAAAAGCTTGGCGAGCCGTTTCGCGAACTTCGGAGGAAACGTCTTCGCGGAATTGGAACATTACGATGTGTTGTGTCATGATGAGATTGGTTTAAGAATCAGGGGGGAGGGTAGAACTTACAGGAGAGGGGGAATGATGTTCAAGTTAGGAATCAGTCTCGCCAATTGCTTCCAACGAGCGTTCCGGTTCATTTGTTGGCACGGCATGCTGAGCAATAAGCGTAACTTTTATTCCTTCTCGCCTTGATGTTCTACCCGAATGAGGTTAGTCTTTTTGGACGAATTTTGCAACCGCTTCAACGACCTCTTTGCTGAGCGTTCCTTCCTTTTGATAATCGGAGGGTACAGCCTTTTTAGCTTGCGGACGGAACAAATGGTCGAGGTCAGGGAAGAAAGCAAATTGTGCCCGTTTGTTTCGGCGACAAGCTTGTTTCCACAATGCCAAATCCTCTTGTGTTACCTGGTAGTCCGTGCCTCCCTGTACAAAGAGCATCGGCAGTTTGCGGAGTTTCTTGACCGTTTGGAGCGGGTGATAGTTATCAATGGATTGAAGGTAATCCTCCGGCAGTAATTGAAGCATCTGTTTCAATAGACTTTCTGCCATTGAGTCGATGCGTTGCGGATCCGTTTCCTGTAAGGAAACCATGTAACGGAGTTGTTCCGTCGCAGCTTCCCACATGGGGCGGGCCAATCCAGCCAGAACAATCATTCCCGCCACTTCCTTACCTGCCTTACGGGCAATGAGCGGCAGCACGGTTCCACCCAGACTGTGTCCGGCAAGGAACACACGTTTTTTGTCAATCTCGGGTAAGTTGCGCACTTTTTCAAGGGCAACAAGCGCATCCTCCACATATTCCGTTTCGAGCGTCGTGCGTTTGCCACTCACCTCGGCAAAGTCCGCCTGGTGAGCTTTCGTTCGTTTGTCGTAACGGAGTGAAGCAATGCCCTGAAGTGCCAGACCGTGTGCCAGGTCGCGAAGCGGATGATTCGGACCGAGAGTTCCGTCGCGGTCAGTCGGACCGCTTCCACCCAGCAATACCACCACAGGCACTTGCTGGTTAGCTGAGGCACATTCGGGGAGTGTCAACGTACCTGGTAAGGAAATGTTGTTGTGCTCCACGTTGAGTTCCTGTTCGGTGATACCGGCGGGCAAGGGCTTCGCGTCCACCTCGTGGCGCATTTTTTCTTCGATGGCAGGGGTAAAGGAGATACCCGAAAGTTGTAGCTCACGGTTCAACACAATGTTGACGTTGAGGGTGCGGTTCTTGAAATGCAGCAAACGTCGGCAAAGGGTCAGTCCGTCGCCCAGGTCTGTTGTTTCCCAAGCCTCTTTGCTTTCGAGCGTACCAAATTGCATCACCAGCATCTTCCAAATACTGTTGAGTTGGTCAGCCGGTAGCGCTTGTTTTACCTCAGGCGTAGCGTGAGCCAATATACTGTCAGCCCGGTTGCTGATAGCCCAATTGAGATGTTTTTCAGCCGTGTCCGTGTAGCGGTCGGCATGTATCGGTAGCCAGGTCAACAGGCTACCGGCAAGGAGAAGAAAGCTTCGTTTCATTGTATATGGGTATGAGGATGAACTAAGATGATTGGGATAGGGGAGAAGCAGGCTTCCCACCTACAGTATTTAAACGCAAATACTATTCATTGATTGCCCCACAGTGCGGACATTTTCCCTTTTTCGGAATCGGTTGATTACAAACACCACAGAGCAGGTGTGACGGCTCGTGTTGTAAGTATCGACGAATGGCAAAACGCCAGTAAAGGGGAAGCAACACGTAGCCTATATAATAAGGAGTCGTGAGGGTAAAGACCAGATAGAGTACCACACAGACACCGCCCAGGGAGGCCAGGTAAGTCAGCGTGTCGCCCAGGTCGGGTTGCCTTCTCACTTCGTCTACTACCGCCACCGCCACAATAAGCATCCCCCATACAGAGGCAATAAAGAGAGCTAGCACCAAGGGAAGGTCGGGATGAAGTGGGTTGAGTGTCGGATGGAAGTAAAATTCCACCCAGGTCTCGGGAGCAAAGCGTTGCATCGTGCCATAAAGGGTGGCTGAGATGCTGACACTAAGACAAAGTAAGGTGGGATAGAAACTCGGGATGTCGCGGAAATGTACCAAACGGTATTGCTTGTGTCGGAAGATTTGAATCAAGCCAAACAGCAAGGCTAAACCGAAGAGCGAAAGGAAATAGAGGGTTCGTTTGTCAGAGAAATGGTAGATAAATTTCGAAATAGGGTCTTTAGGCACCACATGCTTCAGTAAATCCGATTCGCGAACCCATCCCTGCGTGTATTGGTCGCGTGCCAGCTTCACCCAAATCGAGTCAATCGTATCCGAAGGGACTGATAGCAAGCGTGCCACGACCAAGACGTCACGTCCACCTACCCCAATCGAGTCAGACGTGCGTGGATGATAGTCTGTAGTCCCCATCAAGGGCGGTGTGGCAACCAAGTGCAGACTGTCCGTTGTTTGAAAGTTGTACCCCGTCCAGTAATGGTGTTGGATGTAGAAGTTAACCGAGTCAATGCTTTCCTTGTTGGCGTTGACCCATTGGTCATTCGTGGGATGTGAATAGTAGCACGAGATGGGCAGGATGAGGGTGAGCAGAAGGAAGAGAATCCGTATCATAGCGAGTCGCAGAATGGCAAGGGCAGGCAGTAGAAAGCCCGGGGATGAGTTGGGAGGGAAAGTGAAAAGCAGAATAGGGGGCAGAAGTTTGCTATGTGCAGCAACTTGGCTGGCTGGAGCAACCGCTATTGGAGTAGTTGGTCATCCGAGCCGGGCTTTGTTACTCCTTCTGAAGGCTGAGAATTTGTCCAATGGTGGATAGAAGGACAAATATCTGCCTTGCAAATTGTCCGATGGTGGGTAGAAGGACAAATTGCCACATAATATATCGGGAGAGCAGTGTCAATCCTTCTCCGCGTAGACCTTCATCTCGCAGCGACGGCAGTCAAACTGCAAGGGGAAGCGTCTTCCGTCGGGAAGTCGCAGGAAGAGCGGATCGGGTACACTGCGATCTTCCTTTTTACAGAGATGCAAGCTCTTGCGAATGCAGTGCTTGCAAGTCATGATGAGTGCGCCGCGCGGTTCTTCTAATTCGAAGGCCGGAGCCAGTTGTTCCGTGCCGTGTTCGGTATAGAATTTTCGTGCCAGGTGGTTGGCTACGTTCGCAGTGAAGTCGAGTCGTTCGGGCGTAAGTTGGGTAAGCAATTCGTGGTTCACCTTGCCCGCATAGTCTCTTTGGTAATTCATGCGGTGTGCACGTTGCAGAGTCTCCACACAGTCGCGTCGCCAGGCAGCCAGTTGCGAAGCAGGGATGAAGCGTTCTTCTTGCCAGTCAATCGTCAGCGACCGCAACACATAAGGCGTGTCGCCCAGTTTGGAGAGTTGGCGTTCGATTGCGGCACGTTGCGGCGACCGGGAAACCTCGTGCGGGTAAGCAAATTGACGCGAAATGTGCGTTCCGCTTTCGTCCCTCACGTCGATGGCAAAGCCCTCAGCCGTTTCGCGGAGTGTCCAGTCCGTTTGGAGTGTGCGGCGAGCCGTCGGTTTCGCCAGTTGTTGGTTAAAGGCAAAGTCCAGGCTGCGGTAGAGTTTCATGCCCGGCACCAGGCGGGGCATTCGGTTCGGAAATACCTCGTTCCCTTCGGCGCGGTTGACGCGGAAACCTTGCAAAGTACCTTCCTTTCGGTCAATGAAACACAGTCCGTCGCCCGCAGTAATCGGACTGGGAGCCTGTTGAGTCAGTTCGATTTGAAAAGAACGGCTCCGCACCTTGCCCACGTGTCCGATGAGTGCCCCCATAGCCTTGGGCGAGGTAAAGTTAGCCACGGGTCGCTCCGTGCGTCCGTGTAGAAAGTATTCGGTAAAGCCTCGGTTGAAACTGCGTTCCAGTTGCGGACGGAAGGACAGTTCTGACTTTCCGTACGAAGCTCTGCCCAAGTCCTGTCCCTTCCATTTCTTTCCTTCTCGCAAGCGTCGTTCGAGGGCTTCGTCAAGGGCGCGACGGTAATAAGCCGTCACGTTTTTCACGTATTCCGTGTCCTTCAGTCTGCCTTCAATCTTAAACGAGCGTACCCCGGCATCAAGCATTTCGTCAATCGACTGACTGCGGTTCATGTCACGCAGCGAAAGCAAGTGCGCGTTTTGCACCAGCACGCGGTCTTTGCCATCCACTAGGTCGAAAGCTAATCGGCAGAACTGGGCACAACAGCCTCGGTTAGCCGAACGGTTGAAGCAATGCTGCGAAGCATAGCAACGGCCGCTGTAACTTACGCAGAGTGCTCCGTGAACAAAGACTTCCACAGGTACCTTTACCGTTTGGGCGATGGCACGAATTTCCTCCAGCGGTGTTTCGCGTGCCAGCACAATCTGACGAAATCCCGCAGCTTCCAGCCACTGTGCCTTCTCGGGAGTACAGTTGTCCATTTGGGTAGAAGCGTGGAGGGCAATCGGGGGCAGGTTCATTTCGAGCAAGGCCAGGTCTTGCACGATGAGGGCATCCACACCTGCGCGGTAGAGTTTCCACACGAGGGCTTCGGCAGCCTTCAGTTCGGAATCCCAAAGGATGGTATTGAGTGTTACATAAATGCGTGCGCCGTAACCATGCGCAAAGTCACAGAGACGAGCGATGTCTTCCACCGAGTTACCGGCGGCTGCACGGGCACCAAAGTCAGGGCCGCCAATGTAGACCGCATCAGCACCGTGGCGAATGGCTTCGATGCCGCAATCAGCGTTGCGAGCAGGGGCAAGGAGTTCAATGGGGAGCATGGGGGACTGGGTTATGGGGTTATGGGGGATGGGATGATGAGGTTATAGGGTTATGAGGGCATGAGGTTAGCAGGTTCCAGTTTATTCATCAAGCCAATGGCTTTCAACATAAACTCTTGAAATCGTCAACCTTCAACTTACCAACTATTCATATATCCCCTTGGCTGCGAGTTCTTTCGCCAACTGGCGGGCCGGTTTTCCCGTCTCCGTGCGGGGTAGTTGGTCCACGCGCACGAAGCGGCGAGGCAGTTCGTATCGGGTGAGCCGTTCGTGGCAGTGTGCTTTGAGCATTTCCGACAAGTCCTCTTCAGCCTCGTAGAGTAGGGTCACCTTTTCGCCTAATCGCTCATCGGGCGTGGCAGTAATCATCAGCGGACAGGGCAAGTCGTGCAACTTCGCTTCGATTTCCTCCATTTGGAGTTTGATGCCTCCCGAACAGATTACATTGTCCCGACGGCCCAAAATGCGGAATCGTCCATCGGGTAACAACTCAGCTCGGTCGTTGGTCACGAGCCTTTCTGCACAAACATCGGGAGCAAAGAGGGTCAAAGTTCCTTCGGGTGAGAGTCCAGTCTCCACTCCGGGCAGGGGCGTGTAGTAATCACTGGCTTCGTCACCGTTAAGTTGGCGCAGGGCGATGTGCGAAAGGGTTTCGGTCATGCCGTAACTGCTGTACACTGCGTGGGGGAAGGTACGAAGTTCAGCTGCGAGCTCCGGCGAAATAGCTCCTCCGCCAATCAACAGACAGAGTGTGCGGCGCAGCAAGGAACGTTCGTGGGGAACGCGCAAAGACTCGTAGACTTGCATCGGTGTCAGCGCGGCAAAGTCGGGAGCCTCGTGCAGATTTTCATACGGGTGTGACGAAGGCGGAACCGCGAGCAGTTGAAGGGGGGCGGCAAATGAACGAACGAGCATCATTTGTCCGGCAATGTATCCGAGCGGCATGCAGAGCAGTGCCGTGTTGCCTGCTTGCAGTCCCAAAGCCTCCAGGGTGCGCAGTGCGCTGTTCCACATACGCACCTTTTCTGCTTCCATGGGTTTCGGTGCGCCCGTACTGCCCGAGGTGTGTACGGTGAGCGTCGGCTGGTCGTCCGTCCAACGTGCCGTAAACTCCTGGATTTCCTGTCGGAAGTTTCGTTGCTTTTCATCGCCGTACCACAGGCAGTCGCCTTCAATGCGCAACGGCATCGGATAGTTCTCGACAAAGAGTTGTCCCGTGCCGAGTCCTTGCGGGAAAGTCGTGTCAGGGTCGATGGCAGCACACCATTGGGCAATTGCGTTGAGGCCAACGTTACTTTCGAGTGCCGAAGTTATCCATGAACCAATGCCTCGTTCGCGTGCCAGCATCATCCACTCCGCTGCTCCCGTCAGAGCCCCGTGAAGTGTAGGTTTCAGCACAACGTAGTGCGGGCGAACCGTATCCAGGAGTTTTTCCTTGTCTTCCGTTTCGTGAATACCAATCAATTCCTCGTCGAGTGCCACGGGAATGGGCGATTCGCGGCAAACCTTGGCTAAGGCTTCCCACTGTCCCTGTCGAATAGGCTGTTCAATGCTGTGGATGTCGTAAGGAGCGAGTGCGGCAAGTCTTTCCATCACGTTGTCGGGATGGAAAGCACCGTTTGCATCCACGCGCAGTTCGACTGTCTGGCGGTCAAATCGTTCGCGAAGGCTGCGTATCAGGGAGAGTTCCTCCTCAAAGTCAATGGCACCGATTTTCAGTTTCACACAGCGAAATCCCAGTGCCAACTTTTCCTCCATGCGGCTACACATCTCCTCCTGATTCCCCATCCACACCAATCCGTTAATGGGAATACCCTTTTCACTGCGTGAGAAGGCCGTCGGAAAGAGTTGGCGGTAATCCCCGCGCAGCGAACCGGCTGCCGAACGAAAAGCAGTTTGCAGTCCGAAGAGCATGGAAGGGTAAGCTTTCCATCGTTCGCTATCCAATTCCTGCGTGCGGACCACCTCGTCACAAACGGCACGCAACCGTTCTTCGTAATCGGGTGTAAAGTCGCAACTCAGGTCGTAGAGTGGCGCACATTCGCCCAATCCCGTAAATCGCAGTTGCGGGTCGGCAGAAGTTAAGAGAATGTACCACACCTGGCGGTCGTGGTAAACGCCGCGCGAAGTTCCCGCCGGTTGCTTGAAGCGTAACTTGCGGGGAATGACACGGAGGAGAAAAGGAGGAAAGTGCATTTGAGCGTTGTTTGGGAGGGAGGTTATAAAGTTACTCTGTGGGGAAGGGGCGGGTTATGGAGGGGGGAAACATCGAAATAGCGCCATTGCTACATTCCGATATATCGCTATTTCAAGCTTTCGCTGTTTCGAGGTAGAGTGAATCTGCGCGTACCGTTGGGCGCAAGTTGACCTGATCACCTCATAACCCTTTCCCTCAACTCGTCTTATGGAAGCTTCGGATATTTCTTAAAGTCCGGCTTACGCTTTTCGAGGAAGGCGCGGCCACCCTCTTGTGCTTCGTCGAGCATGTAGTAAAGCATCGTAGCATCGCCGGCAAGTTCCTGAATACCCGCCTGACCGTCGAGTTCAGCGTTCAGCCCCGCCTTGATCATGCGCAAAGCCAGCGGTGAACGTTCCATCATCGTTTCAGCCCATTCAACCACCTCGTCTTCCAGGCGATCGAAGGGAACCACCTTGTTGACCATGCCCATTTCTTCAGCCTCTTTTGCGGAATATTGTCTGCAAAGGAACCAAATCTCGCGTGCTTTCTTCTGACCGACGATGCGAGCCAGGTAAGAAGCACCAAAACCGGCATCAAATGAGCCGACTTTAGGGCCAGTCTGACCAAAAATCGCGTTTTCAGAAGCAATGGTGAGGTCACACACCAGGTGCAACACGTGACCGCCTCCGATGGCAAAGCCGTTGACCATCGCAATAACAGGTTTCGGCAGCGAACGAATCTGTTTTTGAACGTCAAGCACATTGAGGCGAGGCACTCCGTCGCCGCCTACATAGCCGCCACGTCCCTTGACGTGCATGTCACCGCCTGAACAGAAAGCCTTGTCGCCCGCACCCGTCAGTACCACGACACAGACATCCTGCGCCTCGCGGCAGTAACGCAGTGCGTCCCCGATTTCAGCCACAGTCAGCGGTGTGAACGCGTTGCGGTAACGCGGACGATTGATGGTAATACGGGCAATGCCGTTGTAAAAGTCAAAGAGAATCTCTTCGTACTGCTTAATAGGAGTCCAATTACGCATAATTAGGTAGTCTTTTGTCAGGAGTCGTTTACCGAATCGCCGTTTCAGCCCTTCGTTTTCCCCCTTGTGTCTGGGTTTGCAAGAGGCGAAGGCATCGTTTCGTTTCGGTTGGCTCCCCGTGAGTTATAACATAACTTCCAGCAGTTTGGCGCGTTCCCCTTCCTGGAGCCACGTAGGCAACAGGCGAGTCAGTTCGCTGACTGTGCTGGCTGATTGATAATCTAAGTGATAGGCATCGCTGATACCGCGTGCCGAAAAGGTCTGACCGCCTGCAGCGATGTACCGGTCGCGGGCGGGCGACTTCTCCAAGCCCGGCAGGTGGTCAAAAATTGCCCCGTGGTTGTTATTCAACACCACGATGCGTAAGTTGTCGGGCAGTTGCGTGTTCCACAAAGCGTTGGCATCGTAGAAGAAACTCAAGTCGCCCACCACAACAATGTGAAGTCCCCAAAGCTTGAGCGCGTAGCCCACTGCCGTCGATACCGAACCCTCAATGCCGTTTGTACCTCGGTTACAGAGAATGGGTTGCGTGCCCGAGGGAAAGATGCGTGCCGCCGCCCGTACTGCCGAACTGTTGCCCAGGTGGAGGGTGTACGAAGCCGCTTGTTGGTTGAGGCTGTAGTAGAGCAAACTCAGGGTTTCGTCAAGCGTCAGACGGGCGTTATTGAGCTTTGCCTTCGGGTCAAATTGCCGTTGGTTGAAGTCTTCAATAGCCTGCATGCGTTTTTGAGCCTGCCCGTCAAAGTATTGTTGCGCCCGCACCACCTCTTTTTTCTTCCGAGGCAATACTTCCACCAATTGCGCCAGGGCTGCGCGTTCGTCACAGACCACTTGCGTGTCTAAGTGGCAGAAGGTGTCGGGCATTTCGTTTTCACGTCCGATGCGCACCACCTTGCAGTCCAGTCGACGCAAGAGTTGCTTGAATCGTTTGTGTACAAAGTTGCCCCCAACGTGTACCACTACGTCGGGCAAGTATTCCGTTACCTCATCTTGGTCAAGCCAGGCCTTCGGTTCGTTTGGAGGCCAATGAATGGCGTCCCAAACGGGCATACGCAGACTGCCGGGCACGTCTGAGATGACTTCAGGCATGACCAACAGCTGGCCGTTCGCCTCCAAGTCCTCTACTTCCTTGCGCAAGTCCCCCCGTTCGTAGTGTCCCACGAGGAGCATCGGCATTTTCGCCCCTGCAAGCAGTTCACAGACACTTGCTGGCAACGGACGCTCCGCCTGTGGTTCGTAGCGGTGAATGATTCGTTCGGTAGGCAAGCTTTCCGTGTCAAAACCAAACATCGGTTCGGCGATGGGCACATTGATGTGTACCGGTGTGCCCCCGTTTTTGCCGAGTGTCAGCAGGGCTTCGTTCGTCAGGCGGTTGTTAGTCCATCGGTCCGTCTCGTTGTGAGGAATGCGCAAGGCAAAAGTGGTTGCGTAAGGTTGCAGCGCCCCCACTTGCGGCAATGTCTGTCCGTCGCCTTGACCAATCCATTCGCTTGGACGGTCTGCCGAAATCACCAGCAAGGGAATCCGTCGGTAGTAAGCTTCAGCCACCGCTGGCACACAGCCCAGCAAAGCCGATCCCGAAGTCACACAGACTGCCGCCGCTTGTTGTGTAGCCAGTGCCATGCCCAGTGCCACGAAGGCGGCACTCCGTTCGTCGGTCACGGGGTGCAGGCAAAAGGCATCGGCAGCCTCGTGCAAGTCGTGCACGATGGTGGCATTGCGCGAACCCGGGCATACCACGACATCCGTAACGCTGTGTGCCCGTAGCAGGCTGACGAGTTGATTGACTTGTGAGGGTGAAGAATACATGAGTAAGCGTTTAGGAACCTTGCGGAAAGGTTCGTTGAGGAATGGTTGAGTTCAGGGAGGTTCGAATTAATGACAGTTGAGGAGTTGATGAGTTTAGGAGTTGATTCATCAAACCAAAGACTTACAAGCTAAACTCTTCAACCTTCCACTTATTCACTGCTCATTCATAGAACAGCCTTCATTGTTTTCAGATGCAGGTTTCGTAGCCCAGCAGACACGCCATGGTGCGGAGTTTGCGTTGTGTTTCGTCCCATTCATCGGCCTCGATACTTTCGGGCATGATGCCGCCGCCCGCATAGAGACACGCCGCACTCGAGGAGAAAGCCATGCAACGGAGCGAAACGTAAAGGTGCGTTTCGTCTTGCCAGTAAAACGGTCCGCTGAAACCTGCGTAATAACGGCGCGGACTGTCCTCGTCGGTCAGAATAGCCTGGCGAGCCGCTTCGCGCGGAAAGCCACATACCGCAGGAGTGGGGTGCAGGCGTTGAAGTACCTGAAGCGCGGCTTCGGGAGAAGGCAAGCCAAATTGGAAGTCCGTGCAAAGGTGTTGCAAGTTACCCGTATGGAGAGAGTAAGTCTGCGAAGCCTGCAAGTCGGTGACCACATCGGTCAATTGGTCTTTGATAAAGCGTGCTACAATGGCTTGTTCTTCGCGGTTCTTGTCGCTCCACTCTTTGAGCGTCAAGGCACGGTCGTTCCAAGGCATCGTTCCAGCCAGTGCCACGGTTGCCCACGTGTGGTGATGCTTTTCGAGCAAAGGTTCGGGCGTTGCTACCAACCACGCTCCTGTGGCACGCGTCCACCATAGGGACACGAAACTGTTGGGACGATAGTGACAAGCCTGTAAGAAGTACGATACCGCCTGCGGCCATCCTTTTTGCCAGTTAGTGGCCTCCGTTTCGTCAGTCGCGAAGTCTCCTTGCCCCTCGTCAACCGCCTCAAAGCGCAGTTCCAATCGGCGCGAGAGCACCACCTTCTGTACCTCGTTTTGACTCAAGCGTCGGGATGTTTGGGCAAAGGCCCGGTGATAAGCCGCGCGTTCTCCTGCCTCGTCAATCGGGTGTACACACGCCGTCGTGGGCAGGGCAGGGGGCAGGGGCAACTTTACGCGTAGCCATTCGTCGGGTTCAATCCACACCACTGGCGTTTCCGCTGTCACCGTGAAGGGAGCAATGAGGTAACCGCCCGTCAGTGGCACCTGATCGAGGGAGTCAAAGGTGCGTGGCTGGCCGTATTGTATCAGTCGGGTACATTCCGTGGCGTGGGGCGCACGGTAAAGCACGACCGCCTCGCAGGGATGGTCACCCCAATGGGATAGAGTGGAGTCGAAGGACATGAATCTTTAGCTAAGGAGGATAGTAGGGATGAATAAATGAGTCAAATAGCCGTGTAATCAGCCGTTTGCGTAGCCTGAGGGGAGTGAAGGCAGAGCGCGGAGAGGAGTCTCGGCGGTGTGAGAAGGCTGGGGCGAAGTATTGCCAGTTATCGTCCGCCCGGTGTTAGGTTGTCTGCTGTCGAGGGGGCAGGCATTCCACCGTGAGAAAGGCAGTACCGTCAGCAAGACTTCCTCCGTTTGAGTCCTCCTTTCGGTGCTACAACCAGGTACAGGCCCGTTACGATGGCAAAACCGCCCACCATCATGGTTGGCGTGAGTTGTTCGCCCAGCACAAAGTAAGATGCGATGCACGTAACCAGCGGATTGAGGTAAATGTAGTTGGCTGAGACAATCGACCCCAATTGTTCCACCACGCGGTTCCAGACCGCATAGCAAATCAGCGAAGCCAATACCCCGAGGTACAGCAAATTGCCCCACACCACGGGTTGGGCAAAGACTTCGGGCTTGGGCATCTCTTCGGTCAGTACAAAGGGCAAGATGGTCAGCAAGCCGTAACCGAAAACCTTGCGGGTTAAGAGCAACACCCCGTAGCGTTCGCCCAAGGGCTTGATTACCAATTGGTAAATAGACCAGGAAGAGGCCGATAGCAAAGCCAACACGTTGCCCAGAAGCGGGTTGCTCGCCGTTCCTGTCCCCATACTGCCGTAAGCCACGAAGGCAACCCCTGTAAAGGCAATCAGCGACCCCGTCCAGAGTCGCCGTCCCGCCCGTTTGTTGCCCGGTATGAAGCAAGCAAAGAGGGCTGTGATGAGGGGAGCCAGGCATACAATGAGAGAGACATTGCCCGCCAGTGCCAGCTGAAGTGCTGTATTTTCCGTAAGGAAGTAAAACGAGCCGCCCGTCATTCCTGCCAGCAACATGAGTCCCTCGTCGCGCCAAGAGTGGCAATGCCAGGTCGGTTTGCCGTGGTCATGTGCCATTTGCATGGCTGCCATGCCCACATAGGCGAGGGAAAAGCGTAACAGGAAGATAAAAGCCGGTGTCAATCCGTGGGTTAGCAACACTTTGGTCGAAACAAAGGTCGTTCCCCAAATGGCAACCGTCAGAAAGGCGATAAAGTGGTAAAGCATGAAGTCGGAACAGGAGGGATTCTTGGGTTAAGAGATGAATGGGGGATAAGGATGATGCCGCTGAGAGGAATTGCCAGGTCGTGAAAGAATGACTTGCACTGAGGGTAAGGTAAAGTCTTACCCAAAGGAAGAATCATCGAGTCGGAGAAAGGTCGGGAGGCAACATTTGCCGGCGCAAGGGCTGTGCGAAGGAGAAGCGGCAGTCCTAAGACCTCAGCTTCTCCTTTCTGTCCATAGCCTTTCGTCCGTCAGCCTTCAGCCTTCGACCCCTGGTTTAGTCCTCCTTTTTCGCTTCTTCCCAGATGGCATCCATTTCAGCCAGTGTCATGTCCTTGAGGGCACGTCCCTGCTTCAGGGTATGGGCTTCGAGGTAGTTGAAGCGTTTGATAAACTTCTGGTTCGTACGCTCCAGTGCGTTGTCAGGATTAATTTTGTAGAGGCGGGCTGCATTGATCAGGCTGAACAGCACGTCACCAAATTCGGCTTCGGCCTTTTCCTTGTCCAGGTGTTCCACTTCTGCTTCGAATTCACCAATTTCTTCCTTTACCTTATCCCAAACCTGCGAGCGTTCTTCCCAGTCAAAGCCCACGTTGCGTGCCTTGTCCTGGATGCGGTAAGCCTTGATGAGGGAAGGCAGTGCATCGGGCACCCCGGCGAGTACCGACTTGTTTCCGTCCTTCTCTTTTTGTTTGAGAAGTTCCCACTGTTCGATGACCTGCTGAGCCGTTTCCGCTTTGCCTTCGCCTGCCAACTCAGCCGGCGGATACACGTGCGGATGACGGAAGATGAGTTTGTCACAGAGCTGGTTGCACACATCGGCGATGTCGAAATCGCCCGTTTCCGAACCGATTTTGGCATAGAAGCAAACGTGCAAGAGCACATCGCCCAGTTCTTTACAAATATTTTTCTTGTCCCCCTTCATCAACGCATCGCAGAGCTCATAAGTTTCTTCGATGGTGTTGGGGCGCAGACTCTCGTTGGTCTGCTTACGGTCCCATGGACATTTTTCGCGCAGTTCGTCGAGCACGTCGAGCAGTCTGCCGAAAGCCTTGAGTTGTTCTTCGCGGTTAGCCATTATAATTGAGCTGTTATGGAGTGTTCTATCAATTACAGTCTACGAGTGGATGAGTTCCAAAGTTTATCTATCAAGCCGATGAGTTTCAATCCAAACTCTTCAACCTTCCACTTGTCAACTAATCATTCATAGAACAAGCCTTATAAGTTTGAGTATGCAAAATTACACTTTATCGGCGACTTCGTCCTTGCTGTAAGGGCTACTCCTCACCGATGCGTTCGAGAAATGCCGTTTCGTCAACGAGCGGAATACCTAGCGATTGCGCCTTTTCGAGCTTCGAGGGACCCACGCCGCTACCTGCCAGGATAAAGCTCGTCTTCTTCGAGATGCTGCCCACGTTCTTTCCCCCGTGCGCTTCGATGAGTTGCTTGTATTCCTCGCGCGAATGGCGTTCAAAGGTGCCGCTGATGACGATGGTCTGACCCGCCAGCGTGTCCGAGGCCTTGACCTTCTCTACCACCTTCATTTGGAGTCCCGCTTCGGTCAATCGTTCGATGAGTTGCAAGTTCGTTTCGTTGAGCAGGAAGGTGCGTACACTCGAAGCAATGGCTTCGCCCACGCCGTCCACCTTGAGCAAGTCGTCAGTCGTAGCTGTGCGCAAAGCCTCCATCGAGCCAAAATGGTTGGCAAGGGTCTTGGCGACCACCTTGCCGACAAAGCGGATGCCCAGGGCAAAGAGCACCCGTTCGAAGGGCACCTGTTTACTCGCTTCGAGTGCATCGAGTACCTTTTGTGCCGACCGCCTTTTGGTGCCGTCTTCGCCCCACAGGTCTGCCAGTTGCAGGCGGTAGAGGTCGGCAACGTCGTGAATCAAGCCGCGCTCGAAGTAATCGTCGACGGTTTCGGGTCCCAGCGTGTCAATGTTCATCGCGTCGCGGCTGATAAAGTGCTCAATGCGCCCTTTCAGCTGAGGCGGACATGCCGCATCGTTCGGACAGTAATGGGCCGCCTCGCCCGGGTAGCGCACCAAGTCAGCTCCGCATTCGGGACACTGCTTGATGAACGTCACAGCCTCGCCCAGATTGGGGTTCGTCTGTCGGGCCTCCAAGTCAACGCCGACAATCTGCGGAATAATCTCGCCCGCCTTCTCTACATACACGCGGTCGCCGATGTGCAAGTCGAGTTGGCGGATAATGTCCTCGTTGTGGAGCGAAGCACGTTTGACCACCGTTCCCGCCAGCTGCACAGGTTCCATGTTTGCCACGGGAGTCACCGCCCCCGTACGTCCTACCTGAAACGTGACAGCGAGTAACGGCGTACACGCCCGTTCGGCCTTAAATTTATAAGCAATCGCCCAGCGTGGACTCTTTGCCGTAAAGCCCAGACGTTCCTGTTGGTCGAGCCGATTGACCTTGAGCACAATTCCATCGGTGGCTACGGGCAAATCGCGGCGGTGAACGTCCCAATAATCAATGAAGTCAAACACTTCGTCGATACTGTGTGCCAGGCGGATGTGGTCTGAGATGCGGAAACCCCAGCGGCGTGCTGCTGCCAGTCGGTCGTAGTGGGTGGGAGCTTCCAGTTCCTCGCCCCACACGTAGTAGAGGTAAGCATCGAGGTTTCGTCGGGCCACCACAGCCGAGTTTTTGCTTTTGAGCGTACCCGAAGCCGCGTTGCGAGGGTTGGCAAAGAGCGGTTCCTCGCGTGCTTCGCGTTCCGCATTGAGCCGTTCGAAGCTACTCCAGGGCATGAGAATCTCACCGCGTATCTCAAAGTCCTCGGGAGCCCCCGAAGCCTCCGTCAGTTGCAAGGGTATGGTGCGAATTGTCTTTACGTTGGCGGTCACATCGTCTCCCTTGACCCCGTCACCCCGTGTTACTGCGCGGACGAGGCGGCGGTTTTCGTAAATGAGAGAGATGCTGAGGCCGTCAAATTTCAGTTCACAGCAAATTTCAAACGGTTCACCGCCCAGTCCCTCCTGCACGCGTCGGTAGAAGTCCTCTACGTCTTCGCGCGAATACGTGTTACCGAGTGATAACATGGGGCGTGTGTGAGCCACTTGCACGAATTCATGGTTAATGTCACTTCCCACACGCACACTGGGCGAGTTTGGGTCTGCCAGTTCGGGGTGAAGGGCCTCCAGATCCATGAGTTCCTTCATCAGCGCGTCAAATTCCTGGTCAGAAATGGTCGGCGCGTTGAGTACATAATAATTATAGTTGTGTTGATGCAACTCATTGCGAAGTTGCAGGATGCGTGATGCGAACATAGGGCTGTCAAGTTAAAATAAGAGCCAGTCGCGCGAGGAGAATCGGGCGGCATAGCACGCAAATATACGGAATGTAAGCAAGAAATTCGTACTTTTGCCCATCGAAAACAACCAAAGCGGACTTGCAGACAAGGGAGGGGCGACCTCCTTTTTTCTTATTCGAAGGTTGTTTTTGCTTACCAGTTTATCGTAATTCTTTTTCGTTATTCTATGCGCATAGACATTATCACCGTGTTGCCTGAGATGCTCGACGGCTTTGTCAATACCTCCATCCTCGCCCGGGCTCAGAAGAAAGGGCTGGTCGAAATCCATTTACACAATCTCCGCGACTATACGACCGACAAACACCGCCGGGTAGACGATTACCCCTTTGGTGGCTTTGCCGGTATGGTTATGCAGTGTCAGCCCATTGATGCCTGCATCAGTAAGTTGACCTCCGAACGCGAGTACGATGAGATCATCTTTACTTCCCCCGACGGCGAACAGTTCGACCAGCCCATGGCCAACGAACTCTCGCTAAAGAAGAACATCATCATTCTTTGTGGACATTATAAAGGCATTGATTACCGCATTCGTGAGCACCTCATCACCAAAGAAATCAGCGTGGGCGACTATGTCCTCACGGGGGGCGAACTTCCCGCCGCTGTGATGTGTGATGCCTTGGTGCGTTTGGTACCCGGTGTGCTCTCTGACGAGCAGAGTGCCTTCAATGACAGCTTCCAGGACAACCTCTTGGCGGCTCCCGTTTACACCCGTCCTTCGGACTACAAGGGCTGGAAGGTGCCCGACATCCTGCTTTCAGGTCACGATGCCAAAATCAAGGAGTGGGAACTCACTCAGAGCGTTGAACGCACCAAGCGTCTGCGTCCCGACCTCCTGGTAGGCACTGAGTGGGAGGAATAAGAGGGGCTGTCGAGGCTGCCCAAGGCAAGCGCGGCATAACGGGAAGTGTCGTTTCGGTAAACAAGTTGCTCGAAAAGCCGTTGCTACGCCCGTTCACCTCATTTCCTCCTGACCGCGACCCGCTATATTCAGTCTCACTCCCACATCCCCCTGGCATCCTGTCACTTTACCCCTTCAAACACCCCGACCTCTAACCCTCTAACTGCGTTCAACGCCTCCTCACATTATGCAACCCTATTACCTCCTTCAGGAAAGCCTGCTGCGCCGCAACCTCAGCCTCATTCAGTCTATTGCCGAGCGTGCTGGTGTCGAGTTTATTTTGGCATTCAAAGCCTTCGCCCTTTGGAAGACCTTTCCCGTCTTTCGCGAATACATCCGCCACACCACCGCTTCCTCACCCTACGAAGCCCGGTTGGCGTTCGAAGAGTTTGGTTCGAAGGCCCATACCTATTCGCCCGCTTACGAGGAAGAAACCTTTGGCGAAATTGTGCGTTGCTCCAGCCACATCACCTTCAACTCCCTCAGCCAGTATGAGCGGTTCGCTCCGCAAGTCCTCGCACTGGGTAACGAGGCTCCCGCGCTGGGTTTGCGCATCAATCCCGAACATAGCGAAATCGAGACTGAGCTTTACAACCCCTGTGCGCCCGGTTCCCGCTTTGGCGTGCTGGCCAGTCAGTTGCCCGAAGTGCTGCCCGAGGGTATCACGGGCTTCCATTGCCATTGCCACTGCGAAAGTCCGGCTTCCGCATTGACCAAGACGCTGGGATACATCGAGGAGAAGTTTGGCAAATGGTTGCCGCAGATTCAATGGCTCAATCTGGGCGGTGGCCACCTCGTGACCCGCAAGGACTACGACGTAGAGGGGCTTATTGCCACGCTGCAAGGCTTCAAGGCCAAGTATCCCCACCTCGCCATTATTCTCGAACCCGGTTCCGCCTTTGCCTGGCAGACCGGTCCCCTCGTTTCCGAAGTGGTAGACATTGTGTCGAACGACGGCATCAAGACCGCCATCCTCAATGTCAGCTTCACCTGCCACATGCCCGACTGCCTGGAGATGCCCTACCACCCTGCGGTGCGTGGCGCCGAGACCATCGAGGATGCGCGGGAGCAGGGAGTCGAGCGCGAAGCCTGCGTCTACCGTCTGGGCGGCAACAGCTGTCTGAGCGGTGACTACATGGGCTATTGGAAATTTGCCGCCCCCTTGCAAATCGGCGATACCGTCATCTTTGAGGATATGATACACTACACCACGGTCAAGACCAACATGTTTAACGGCATTCACCACCCGTCACTCAAGTTTGAGAGACTCGATGGCACTATCGAGACCTTGCGCGAATACCGTTACGAGGACTATCGCGACCGCATGGACTAAGCCGGGCAAGTGGGCACGATGCTTCAGCAAGCATCGGCTTCGCCTCCTGGCATAAGCTGCCCGTCCGGGCGGGTGTCCCATCCGTCTGCTTCTTCGCCGTATCGTCCTTTTCCCATCTTCCTCTTTCGTTCTATTCCTTATCATCATGCTCTACCTTCCTCAAGATCTTCCCGCCGCCGCGACCTTGGGCGCACAGACCTTTCCGCTCCAGGATTGGCAGCAGGTCAGCTCCGTGAAGCGCGTACTCTTTCTCAACCTCATGCCCCAAAAGCAAGTCACCGAGTTAGACATCGCGCGAACCCTTCACGACACGGGGGAAAACGTGCAGCTCATTCCTCTCAAAATACGCGGACAGCGGTACAAGACCACGCCCCAGGCTTACGTGGAGCAGTTTTACCTGGACTTTGAGGAAATCGCCGCCTTCTGCTTCGACCGTCTCATTATCACGGGGGCTCCCGTCGAACAGATACCCTTCGAAGAGGTGCGCTACTGGGATGCCTTGTGTCACATCATGGACTGGGCAGACCGCCACGTGGAGCGAACCCTTTACATCTGTTGGGGGGCACAGGCCGGACTTTACCATCACTACCGCATTCCCAAGTACGACTTGCCCGCCAAGTGTTTCGGCATCTTTGCGCAGACGGTTCACTGCCCCGATTCCTTCCTGATGGAATCGCTTACGCCCGCTTTCGCCATGCCCAACTCGCGCCACACCGAGGTACGCCGCGCAGACATCCTGGCTCATGCGTCCGAGGGGCTGCAACTCGTGGCCGACAGTCCCGAGAGCGGGGTAGGGGTCGTTGCCACCACCGATGGTAGCCGCACCTTCATCGTCGGACACCTGGAGTACGAGCCTTACACCCTCGACAAAGAGTATCGGCGCGACCTGGCCAAGGGACTCCCCATTCAGCCTCCCCTACATTATTATAATAAGGAGCATGAGGTAGACTTTGTGTGGCACGAAGCCGCCGTTCGCTTCTACCGCAACTGGGTGAGGTAGGTAGCGTGTCTGCCTGGCGGGTGCGAGAGCCCCCGTCTAAAGTTTTCCCCCTTATCCAGCCGACAGGACAACTTGCCCCATACGCACATACCCTTTCCCCTCTCATTCGCCGCTTCTTCGTTTTACATTTCAGGGAAGGTCAGTCAATTATCGTTTAAGAGTTGAGAGTTTAAAAGTTTATTCATCCAGGTAATGACTTCCACATAAACTGTTCACCCTTCAACTTCTCAACTCATCATTCATCGAACCAGCCCTTAACAATTCCATCGTTTATGCATACAGAAAAATTAGACCTGTCGCGTCGTCGGGAACAGGCCGTCATTGCGCTCGATGCCAATGAGTCTCCCTTCAATGCTCCCGACAATCGTTATCCGCGTGAGGAATGGACCGAACTCTGTACTTTGTACGGTTGTCACGAGCGCATTCCCCAGCCCTGCATCTATTTCTGTAACGGAACGGAAGAAGCCATCGACCTGAGCATGCGAGCCTTCCTCCGTAAGCCGCAAGCTAAGGTGGTTTCGGTCAGTCCTACCCGTAGCATTTATGGCAGGCGTGCGGCTATCAACCGTGCCACCTATGTGGAAGTACCCTTGCGTGCAGACGACTTCTCGCTCGACCTCAACGCCTTGTTGGGAGCCATCGACGACCACACCGAGATGGTTATACTCTGTTCACCCAACAGCCCCACGGGCAATCTTTTGAGCAAGAGCGACATCGAAGAGCTGGTACAACTCTTTGACGGACTCATTGTGCTCGACGAGTCGTATATTGACTTCAATCCCCGAGCCTCCTTGTTGAGTTTACTCAATCAGTACCGCAATTTGGTCGTGCTCCGTTCGTTCTCCCATGCCTGGTCAGCCGCCGGACTGCGTCTTGCAGCGGCAATCGCTCATCCCGACGTGATTGAGCGTTTGCGCTCCGTAGGTTTGACTCATCCCCTCAGCACCCCCGTGATTCGCCTGGCGCGTCAGATGCTTGCCCGCCGCATGGACGTAGACAAATGGGTGCGTCAGATCATTGAGGAACGCACCAAGGTAGAACTGGCACTCAAGGAACTGCCCGACTGCCTTCACATCTATCCCTCCTCCGCCAATTTTCTCCTGGTTCGGTTTGCCGATGCGCGTGCGGTCTACAAATACTTGAAGCAACAAGGCATTGCCGTGCGTCCCTATATGGGTTGTCTGCGTCTAACCATCGGTTTGCCCAACGAAAACTCCGCGTTGCTCGGTGCGTTGCGCCGCCGCAAGGACAACAAGGCAGACGAAAAGGGCGGTTCGAAGGAGTAGGGAAGTAGCCTCCCTCCATCAGGCTTCTTACTTTCAGCAGAGGAAGAACTTCTGCCTGGTTAGAAGGCCTCTCAGTAGAGCAGGCTAGTTTTTCGCGTTTCATCTTTCCGTCAGCTTTTTACGTTGATGGCCTTCCAACTTTACGCAAAGCCCCGTCCTTGTTTATGGCCAGCTTTGCGCTTCCCCACCCATTTCTGATTTACTACCGTGTCCTTCCTCCTCGAGTTTGTGGAAGTCCGGTTCAGCTTCTAAAAGGGTTTCTGCGTCTTGTCAGAAACCCTTTTATTGTGTTTAAACGGTTTCTGCGTGTTGTCAGAAACCTATTTAGGAGTCCAGAAGGGTTTCTGCGTGTTGTCAGAAACCTATTTAGGAGTCCAGAAGGGTTTCTGCGTCTTGTCAGAAACCTATTTAGGAGTCCAGAAGGGTTTCTGCGCGTTGTCAGAAACCTATTTAGGAGTCCAGAAGGGTTTCTGCGCGTTGTCAGAAACCT
>UQJC01000019.1 GCA_900541335.1 uncultured Prevotella sp. | reverse complement strand
GACCCATTAGTATACCATTCTTCTTTTCGCGCATGAAGTTACTTCTGCTATGGGTCGCGGCATGCCGCGACCATACAACACCTTTGTTTCTGTTGGTCCTTCCTGTTCCTTCCCTCTTCAGTTACAAAAAACGGGCGGTCGCATTGATTTGCGACCGCCCGTTTGGGATTTTGCGGTAAGTTGCGCTTGTTGCAACTTCGTATTTTTAGAATTCGCTGGTGAAGTGGAAGCGGATATGCTCGAAGTCTTGTTGTGCCATCTGAAGCATATAGCCCGAGTCAGCGAGGAAAACATCGCGGCCTTCGCGGTCCTTCGCCATGTACTGGTATTTGCGCTTCTTGAAGTTCTCGAGTTCTTCGGGAGAATCGCTCTCAATCCAGCAAGCCTTGTAGAGCTGGATGGGTTCCCAACGACACTTGGCGTTGTACTCGTTGGCCAAGCGGTATTCGATGACTTCAAACTGCAGTTGACCGACGGTACCAATAATCTTGCGACCGTTGAACTGGTTGACAAAGAGCTGAGCCACACCTTCGTCCATGAGTTGCTCGATACCCTTTTGGAGTTGCTTGGTCTTCATGGGGTCAGCGTTCTCAATGTACTTGAACATTTCGGGGGAGAAAGAGGGAAGACCACGGAAATGAAGGTTTTCGCCTTCGGTCAGTGTGTCACCAATCTTGAAGGTGCCGTTATCGGGTAAACCAACAATGTCGCCCGCCCAGGCTTCGTCGATGGTGCTCTTACGCTGTGCCATAAACTGCGTGGGAGAGGAAAAGCGCATGGTCTTGCCATTGCGTACGTGGAGGTAGGGCTTGTTGCGCTCGAATCGACCGGAGCAGACCTTGCAGAAGGCGATGCAGGAACGGTGGTTGGGGTCGATGTTGGCTGTAATCTTGAAGATAAAGCCCGTAAACTTCTCTTCTTCGGGAGCCACCTGACGCTCTTCGGCCTGGGTAGGACGGGGGTAGGGGGCAATCTGGACAAAGCAGTCGAGAAGTTCCTTGACACCGAAGTTGTTGAGGGCTGAACCGAAGAACACGGGGGCTACGTCGGCATTGAGGTAGTCGTTGTGGGAGAATTCGGGATAAACGCCGTCTACGAGTTCGAGCTCATTGCGAAGCTGTTGGGCATCGGTCTCGCCGACGTGGGCTTCGAGCTCACTGCTGTTGATATCGACAGCCACCTTCTCGGTCACTTTCTGTTTGTCAGCGGCAAAGAGGTTGAGTTGCTGTTCGAAGATGTTGTAGACACCCTTGAAGCGGGAGCCCTGGTTGATAGGCCAAGAGAGGGGACGCACCTTGATTTGCAACTCCTGTTCGAGCTCGTCGAGGAGGTCGAACGGGTCCTTACCTTCGCGGTCCATCTTGTTGATGAAGATGATTACAGGCGTCTTGCGCATGCGGCAGACCGTCATGAGCTTGCGCGTTTGGGTTTCGACACCCTTGGCACTGTCGACAACGATGATGGCAGAGTCGACGGCGGTCAGGGTACGGAAGGTATCTTCGGCAAAGTCCTGGTGACCCGGCGTGTCGAGGATGTTGACCTTGTAGTCATTGTAGTCAAACTCCATGACTGAGGTCGTGACTGAAATACCACGTTGCTTTTCGATCTCCATCCAGTCGGAGGTGGCAGTCTTCTTAATCTTATTGTTCTTGACGGCACCTGCTACTTGGATTTGTCCACCAAAGAGGAGGAGCTTTTCGGTGAGGGTCGTCTTACCGGCGTCCGGGTGTGAGATGATGGCGAAGGTACGCCGGCGTGCAATTTCTTGATTCATGCAGAGTGATGAGCTTAGAGTTCTTTGATACATTCTTTGAGGGCGTCTTCCCACCAACGGATGTCGATGCCGTAGGTCTTCTTAATCTTCGTCTTGTCAAGCACGGAGTAGTGGGGACGCGGGGCGGGCACGGGGTAGTCCTCGGTATGGATGGGGCTAACCTGGCAGGAGTCGATGCCCTTGAAGCGGTGGATGGCACGAGTGAAGTCGAACCAGGAGCAGACTCCCTCGTTGCTGAAATGGTAGACACCGGGAACAATGCCCTTGTCGACGGCGGTAAGGATGACCTGAGCGAGGTCGCGGGCATAGGTGGGGGTGCCAATCTGGTCGAAGATGACGCCAAGTTGTTCGCGCTCTTTGCCGAGACGAATCATGGTCTTGACAAAGTTGTTGCCGAAGGTGGAGTAGAGCCAGGCTGTACGGATGACCATCGATCCGGCGCAGGAGCGGATGACGCTTTCTTCACCGGCGAGCTTGGTGCGTCCGTAGACGGTGTTGGGGCTGGTGGCATCTTCTTCCTTGTAGGGTACGTGACCGGTGCCGTCAAAGACGTAGTCGGTTGAGACCTGAATCATGGTTCCGCCTACAGAGGCTACGGCTTCGGCCAAGTAGCCCGGCGCAATGTGGTTCAGCAGGTCGCAAAGCTCGGGTTCGCTCTCGGCTTTGTCGACGGCGGTAAAGGCGGCACAGTTGATGACGACGGAGATGTGATGTTGCTCGATAAAAGCATAGACTGCTTTGCGGTCGGTGATATCAAGCTCTTTGACATCGGTGAAATGAAATTCGCACTCGTCTTCATATTTCGGGGCGAGCAAGCGGAGCTCGCTACCTAACTGGCCATTGGCACCAGTAACTAATATCTGTTTCATGGGAGGATATCTTTGAAAGTTTTATTCGTTGGGAGAAAAGGATGAGCGACTGCGCTTTCCCTACAGTTCAAGCGGTTCCGCCTTGTCCTTGAAGTAATAGTCAGAGAGCTGTCCGAGCAAGGTCGAAACGTCTTTGGCAGCGCGTTGTGTGGATTCGCTCACAGTTTTGCCTTGCAGGCGGAGCACCATTAAGCCGTAAAGGAAGTCGAAGCAAGTTTCGAGTTCGGGCTCGTCGGGACAGCCGTTGGCCGGGGCTTCGTCGGCGGTAGAGGGAGCCGTTTTACTCTTACTGCGAAGTTCTACGATATAGGGGAGTACCTTATAATACATTTCGCGGTAGTAAGGGAAATGGGAGGAGCGGAGCAACGCGTTGTGGAGTTCGGTCAGTTCCTGCAGGATGTTGCAACAGAGCTGAAGGTGACCGTGAACTCGTTTGCCTTCGCTACGCATCATCTCACAAAGGTCGGCATACCATTGTGCCATTTGGGCACGTTGATCGTCACTGATCTGAAACTGGCTGAGATACTCGTTGCGTATGCGGTCTTCGTTGCAATCGTAGACACGGAGGAGGTCTTCTACCTGCCAGAGGTAGAGGAGGTATTCCGCGCGATTGGTCTGCTTGAGTTTGTCTGCTATAATCATAGAGGGGAATTTCGTAGAGAATGGATGAAGGACGACGGGGTAGGAGATGAGCAACCTACACCTATATATATAAGAGAAGCCTCGTGGGCCGGTGGGGCAGTGTATGACCGATACCGAAGCTGGTAGGTAGCATTCGCACCAGGGAGCTTTACTTTCGTAAACCACCCGCTTTGCTCTTAAGGTGAAACGGAAGGACTCGTTCCGGACGTCGGAGGTGACACCTTAATATAAAGAAAGATTGAAGAGCGTCATGGCGGCGTAGACCATGGAGGCGGCCAGGACGATGCTACCGATGGTGCAGTTAAGCCGCAGAATGCCTCGCAGACCAAAGGAGCTGCGCATCTTGTTGATGACATAGGTCAAGCCCAACCACCACAGCATGGCACCCGCTACGATGGACAGGTAACCGACGCATTGCCCGAAGAGATTGCCCGGGATGACGAAGGTAAGCATGTTGTAGAGGGCGATAAACAGAAAAATAATGAGGGGATTGGAGAGGGTGACCAAAAAGGCCGTTGTGAAGTTGTGGATAAGGGTTCCTTTGCTCTTAGGCGACGGACGCAGACACTTGCGTGGGTCGGTGCGAAACATGTAGATGCCAAAGATAAAGAGCATCAAGCTACCGATGAGTTTGAGCCAAAAAATATTTTGTTCTTTGTCGATAAAATCCATGACAAAGGACATACCGAAACCGGTGATGAGGGCGTAGATGATATCACTCAAGGCAGCCCCTGCACCCGTGACGATGCCGTATGCACGCCCCTTTTGCATGGTGCGCTGAATACATAGGATGCCTACCGGACCCATCGGAGCGGAAGCAATAATGCCTACGAGCAAACCTTTTGCAATCAATAAAAGGGGACTGGCGAATTCGATGAAGATATTATTCATAGTGGGAAGTGACGAGTCAGAATCTCTGCAAAAGTACAGAAATCCCTATGAATGTCAAAATGTGGCCGTGGTGGATTGGACGGGGAAACTGGGCTGCCTGGAAGGGGAAGGAATCAGGCGAACCTTTAAGAAGTGTACTAAAAAAAGCCGAGATATGCAAACAGTGTATGCATATTTGTTGTATTTTTGCCCCCATCTTTTCTTACATTCAACTTAAAGCATAATTCTATGGAATTTGACGTAGAAAAACCCTATGTAATCGGCCTGGATATGGGCGGTACGAATTCCGTGTTTGGCATCGTTGATCAACGCGGTAATATAAAGTCTCAAACGGTAATCTCAACGCGTGGTTATGCGGAGTTCTCGGACTATGTAAAGGCTTCGGTAGAAGCCCTTCAACCGGCTCTTGACACGATTGGCGGTATCGAAAAGGTGCGCGCTATTGGTATCGGTGCGCCCAACGCTAATTATTATACAGGCGTGATTGAAAAGGCTGCCAACTTGGTTTGGAAGGATGCAGTTCCCTGCGCTCAGATGTTTGAAGATGCTTTGGGTATTCCCTGTCGTGTGACGAACGATGCCAATGCAGCGGCCATGGGCGAAATGGCTTATGGTGTGGCTCGCGGCATGAAGAACTTCATGATGATTACGCTCGGTACGGGTGTGGGTTCGGGTATCGTTGTCGACGGTAAGGTGGTCTATGGTAGCGACGGCTTCGCCGGCGAATTGGGTCATGTTATCATTGACCGCAGTGAGAACGCTCGTACTTGTGGCTGTGGTCGCAAGGGCTGTCTCGAAACCTATACTTCGGCAACGGGTGTGGCACGTACGGCACGCGAAATGCTCGAGAGGAGCACGAAGCCGAGCTTGTTGCGTGAACTCGATCCGGAGAAGATTACTTCTTACGATGTGTTCGTAGCCGCTGAAAAGGGTGACGAAATTGCGCGTGACATCTTTGAATTTACGGGTCGTATGCTCGGTATGGCTTGTGCTGACTTTGCAACGTTCAATACGCCCGAAGCCTTTGTGTTCTTCGGCGGTCTGACGAAGGCAGGTGAATATTTGATGGAACCCTTGCGCAAGGCTTACGACGAAAACGTACTCAGCATCTATCGTGGTAAGGCGAAGCTCTTGATTTCAGCCTTGAATGGTAGCGAAGCGGCTGTTCTCGGTGCCAGTGCACTGGGTTGGGAGTAATTCCTTAACGGATTAGCTTGCCAGAAGACCTTGAGGATGTCGATGTCCTCAAGGTCTTCTGGTGCTTTAGTGCAAAAGCTTATTTCTGACTCTCAACGAATGGAGACAACCTTTGCTTTGTCTGAGAATATGCTTGGAACTTTAGCTTCGAAGCAAGTCGTTTGGTTATCAGTCTGCGCCATGTTTCGTCTCATCTGAAACGCAGTTATTTCTCCTGTTTTTCGATTTAGAATCGGTTTGAATGATGCTTTTTCTTGGAAAATCAGCATAAAAAGGTTGTTGATACTTGTTTATTCAAGAGAAATGCTTACTTTTGCACCCGCAATTTTGCAACGAAAACATTTATTAATTCATTACACTTATGATGAATCAGTACGAGACCGTTTTCATTATGACTCCCGTTTTGTCTGACCAGCAGATGAAGGAAACGGTCGAAAAGTTCAAGGGTGTTCTCACCAGCAATGGTGCCGAGATCATCAATGAAGAAGAGTGGGGCCTCAAGACGATGGCTTATCCCATTCAGAAGAAGTCCACCGGTTTCTACCAGCTTCTCGAGTTCAAAGCTACGCCCGAAGCCTTGGCTAAGTTGGACATCGCTTTCCGTCGTGACGAGCGCGTGATCCGCTTCCTTACGGTGAAGCTCGAAAAGTATGCGGCAGAGTATGCTGCAAAGCGTCGTAACAAGTTTAATAAGAAGGAGGACTAAACATCATGGCACAAGCACAATCTGAAATTCGTTATTTGACCCCTCCCACTGTGGATGTCAAGAAGAAGAAGTATTGCCGTTTCAAGAAGAGCGGTATCAAGTACATTGACTATAAGGATCCTGAATTCCTTAAGAAGTTCTTGAACGAGCAGGGTAAGATTCTTCCCCGTCGTATCACGGGTACTTCTTTGAAGTATCAGCGTCGTGTGGCACAGGCTGTTAAGCGTGCTCGTCACTTGGCTCTTCTTCCCTTCGTAACCGATTTGATGAAATAATAACTGAGGAGGTAATAAGATATATGGAAATCATTTTGAAAGAAAACGTTATTGGTCTGGGTTATAAGGACGATATCGTGACTGTAAAGGATGGCTACGGCCGTAACTACCTTATTCCTACTGGTAAAGCTATTATTGCATCTGAGTCTGCAAAGAAAGTCTTGGCTGAAAACTTGAAGCAGCGCGCTCACAAGCTCGCTAAGATCAAGGCTGACGCTGAAGCTCTCGCAGCTAAGTTGTCTGCTATCGAGCCTTTGAAGATTGCTACGAAGGTTAGCGCAACGGGTGCTATCTACGGTTCTGTAACGAATCTCCACATCGCTGAAGAGCTCGCTAAGTTGGGCTTCGAGGTTGATCGCAAGATTATCGTTCTCAAGGACGTGAAGGAAGTTGGTTCTTACCACGCAACTGTAAAGCTTCACAAGGAAGTTTCTGTTGAGATTCCTTTCGAAGTTGTTGCTGAAGCTGAAGCTTAATTTTGCTCATAGCAAATCTTTATTCATAAGAGTGTCGCAACCTATACGGGCTGCGACACTTTTTTGTTGGATGGAGTGGCCGTGTGGCGTGGCTTTCTGTCAGGGAAAATGGATGACGATGTGATGGCGGAGACAAGACGATGCCTTATGGAAGAGCTGTTGATGTTTCCGTTCGCTTTTGCTTTCCCCTGGGGAGGAAGCACCTGCTTGAATGCAGGTCTTCGTGCTGAGACCGCAAGGTATACTCTCCAAATTAGAATTTCTATGCGATATTTCATCTTTCTCTCTTTCGATGGTACGGCTTACCATGGTTGGCAGGTACAACCGAATGCAGTAAGCGTGCAGCAGAAATTGAATGAGGCGTTGTCTACCTTGCTGCGCCAATCCGTAGAGGTAACTGGAGCCGGCCGAACCGATGCCGGAGTGCATGCACACTGCATGGTGGCACATTTTGATACGGCAGAGGCTGTCGACGGGGCCTGGTTAACGCATAAGCTTAACCGCTTGTTGCCGGCTGACATCAGTGTGAGCCATATCAGGCAGGTGCGCGACGAGGCGCATGCGCGATTTGATGCGAAGGCTCGTACTTACCATTATTGGGTCTATACGCAGAAGAATCCGTTTCGCCGCCAGTATGCTACCCGCATAACTTATCCGTTGGACTTCGAAAAAATGAATGAGGCGGCGCAATATCTCTTGCAGGTAAAGGACTTCACCAGTTTTTCGAAGCTACATACCGATGCGAAAACAAATTTCTGTAAGGTAACTAAGGCGGAATGGACGCAGGTTGAACCTGATTTGTGGCGATTTGAAATCACGGCAGACCGCTTCTTGCGCAACATGGTGCGCGCCGTAGTGGGAACGCTTGTTGAGGTGGGTCGTGGCAAACTTAGCTTAGATGATTTTCAACAAGTAATAGCTCGTAAAGATCGTTGCGCGGCAGGCGATTCGATGCCCGGCAATGCCCTCTCACTCGTGCGGGTGGTTTATGACGAAGAACTCTTTGTATGATGTGGATAGCTTTAGCTTTTCTCTCGGCTTCGCTGCTCGGACTCTATGATGTGGCCAAGAAGCAGTCCTTGCGTGACAATGCTGTGTTGCCAGTCTTGATGATCAATACGGCTGTTTGCGCCCTTTTCTTCTTGCCTTTAATCATTGGTTCGTTGGCAGGTTACAGTTCCGTGATTCCCGTGGCAGGTTGGGAAGCCCATCGTTTGGTTTTGCTCAAGGCCTTGATCGTATTGTCCTCGTGGGTGTGTGGATATTATGCCATGAAGCATTTGCCGTTGACCCTGGTGGGGCCTATCAATGCAACCCGACCGGTGATGACGTTGGTGGGAGCCTTGCTTATTTACGGAGAATCCTTGAACGGCTGGCAGTGGGCCGGTGTGTTATTGGCACTCTTGTCTATCTTTTTGCTCAATCGGAGCGGGAAGAAGGAAGGGATTCGTTTTACCCACAATATTTGGATCTTGCTGTTGGTGCTTGCAGCAGTATTGGGTGCGATGAGTGGTTTGTACGACAAGTACCTCATGGCTCCCGTGTCTGCAGGAGGTGCCGGATTGGATCGTTACTTTGTACAAGGTTGGTACAATCTCTATCAAGCATTGATGATGGGCGCGGTAATGGCCTTAATTTGGTATCCCACGCGCCACCGCACGACACCTTTCCGTTGGCGTTGGAGCATCCTATTCATCTCTATCTTCTTGACTCTGGCCGACATGGCATATTTCTATGCTCTCAGCAGTCCCGACGCATTGATAGCCGTCGTTTCGATGGTACGCCGAGGCAGCGTTCTCGTTTCCTTCCTCTTCGGTGCCTGGCTCTTTCACGAAAAAAATCTTCGTGCCAAAGCCTTCGACCTTTTCTTAGTCCTGTTGGGCATGGTTTGCCTCTATGTGGGAACGAGGTAGGAGCGATATGGTTTAGTATAAGGCAGGCTCTATTGATTATCAACTTGATAAGTTGAAGATTGAGGAGTTTACGTTGGAAATCATTGGTTGGATGAATAAACTTTATCCCCCTAAACTCCTAAACTGTAATTGATAGAACATCCCATAAAGTAGACTTAAATGAAAACCTACCCTAAAAGTAACCTTGCGAGGTTGGCTTTTAGGGTAGGTTTTTGTTTTTAGTCGATGGAGTGGTGACGGAAATCCGGAATCTCAACGGGTACGCCCCCTTGTTCGGCAGAGCGTTGTGACAGTTCAGCCAGACAAGACCATTCGGCCGCATCGTATACGTCGATGTCGAGGGGAAGGCCCTGGCGTAGGCACTCGATGAGACGGACATCCATGGCGTAATTCATCTCGTTGGGTACGCCTTTGGCATGACCTTCGTGCCATCGTTGGGCAGCTGGTGAAGTGGCATAGTGTGCCATTTCATGAAGGGCTGCTTCGCCTGTCAGGGCTTCTGTTCCCGAGCGTTGCAGGGTGGGGACAGGATACTTCTGTACAAAAGCTTGCGTGCCACAAACGGTTTGCATGCGGCTGTAAGGACGGGGAGTCGTCACGTCGAGTTGAAGTAAAATGCTTACTCCTTGGGCTGTGCGGATCAGCGAAGTATTGACTTTACCGATTGCTTCTCCCTGTTCGTTGGATACACCTTGTGCAGTAAGAGATACGAGAGAGACCATGCGGTCGTGACGGTGAAAACCTAGGAGTTGAGCAATCGGACCAATGCCGTGCGTGGGGTAGGGGTTGCCGCCGTGTTGGCAGCACGAATGTTCTAACCAATAGCGACGTGTGTCGGTCAGCTGTCCCTGTCGATTGGCAGGTAGGGTTAAATCGTGGATGTAAGCACCTTCGCAATGCGTAATGGTACCGAAGTCGCCGCGACGGTGCATTTCTAATGTTTCCAAGGCAAAAAGGTCGTAGCAACAGTTTTCCGTCATGAAGCAATGGCGTTGCGTCGCCTCGGCTGTGTGAACCAATTGCCAGCATTCAGATAGGGTGGTAGCGGCCGGCACTTCTACTGCTACGTGTTTGCCGCATTCCATTGCTTCCACAGCCATCTGCGTGTGTGTTGTCCATTCGGTACAGATGTAGACGAGGTCAACATCTGCTTTGCGACAGGCTTCTTTCCATCCTTCCTCACCAGTCAGCTGTTGGGCTTCGGGACGTCCCGAAGAACGAAGAGCCTGATTGGCTATTTGCAGTCGCTCAGTATCGAGATCAGCGATGTAACGTATTTCAGCTCCTTCGATAAAGGCGTATCGTTCGAGGGTCTTCATACCTCGCTGTCCCAGTCCGATGAGTGCGATGCGGACAACGGGAATGGGTGGACAGGAAAGTTGGAAAACAGACTTTGCCATGGGATTAGGGTGCGTGAAAGAGGATGGAACAAATGAAGATTAAACAAAAAGTGGACGCATCGATGAGACGCATCCACTTAGTCACTTGGGTGTTACCTTACCCTTTGATAAGAAATATCTATAATGAGAACCGTTTAAGTTTGGTATTACTTGCGGCTCTTACCGTAGCGGCTCATGAACTTGTCTACACGACCTGCCGTATCTACGAGCTTAGACTTACCAGTGTAGAAGGGGTGAGACGTGCTAGAGATTTCAAGCTTTACAACGGGATAAGTTTCGCCTTCAAATTCAACCGTATCAGTGGTCTTGCAGGTTGAACGTGAGAGGAACATGTCACCGTTACTCATGTCCTTAAATACTACGGGGCGATAATTCTCAGGGTGAATACCTTTCTTCATTTTGCTATAGCTTTATTATGGGTTATCAAATTGTTTGGTAACAACTTAGTGTAATGGTCTAAATCGCCTGCAAAAGTACGAATAATAATCGAAAAGGCAAGAGCTGAGGCTAATTTGTGTGGGGAGTAGGGAGACGAAATATGCTATTTTTCAATGCTTCGGGAGTCGCTGCAGGGGATAATGGTGACTGTGGACTAGGTGGATGATGAGGAAGGGGGCGATGGGATGGGGGATGAACACGAGGGGAAGGGAATTAGAAGCCATCGGTTAAAGAGTGAGGTTAGCAAGAAGTTTGCGGTGCGAGTGAAGGCATCGGTCTGGTTGGGGAAAGAGGCAGGATGGTGTGGATGTGAGGGGGATAAATCGGTTGCTTCCTTTCCTTGTTCGGGTTCAAACACTACCTTTGCAGGCATGAAAAGAAAACGATGGATATTGCTGAGTAGTTTCTTCTGTGTGGCAAGTTGTTTGTCGGCACAGGGAATTGACTCTTTGTTTGCCAAAGTTCCGCAACAAATTTTGCCTTTGCTCAACCGCACGTCGAAGTTGGACTTGCTGGACCTTTATAACAGTGGACTGCCTGCAAAGGCAGAGAATCTGTATGGCGGGCAATCGGAGATGACGAAGAAGACGGCAGACTTTTTGTCGTTGAAGACGACGGAGTCGGGTGAGTGGCAGATGAAGATGTTGCCGTATGAGGACGATTCGATGCTCGTTTGTGTCTATTCGCATAAGGCGGTGGGCACTTCGTCAGTCATAACAGCCTATCGGTGCAATTGGACCAAGTTGAAGTTGCCCTTTCCGCGTCCGAGTCTGTCTGATTTTTGGTTGCCTGTCAATCCGCTTTCTCAGATGGAAAGTCAGATGTTGAACGCCACTTTACAAGAGGTTCCCATTGAGGTATCGCTTTGCGATTCTGCAGCCTTGCTTACTTATCGGGTGAGCTTGGAAGGATTGTCAAAGGAGAACCGCGAACAAGCTGTTTCGTGTGTGAAACCTTTAACCTATGCGTGGGATGCCGAACGCAAGCTTTGGATAAAGCGTGAGGAACAAGCGAAAGAAGCTGGAAAGTAAGCGGGAGTTTAAATCCGCTGGGGGAGGCGAGTAATAGAAAACGCGTATCAGTCCGTTGGGGTCAATCGACCGTAGCGAACTGATACGCGTTTTCTGTTTTGTAGGCTCATCGGTGAGCACATGTGTGAATGGCCGGGAGTACGTTTCCCACTCATTAATCCTTCTCAATCAAGACTACAGCGTAGGCAGAGATACCTTCTTCGCGTCCGGTGAAGCCCAGCTTCTCGGTAGTGGTAGCCTTGATGTTGACATCTTCCTCGTCGATTTGGAGCAACGGAGCCAAAGTCTGTTGCATGGCGGGAATATGCGGATTGAGTTTCGGACGTTCCGCGCAGACTGTGGCGTCGACGTTGCCAATGCGCCAACCCTTTTCAGCCAAGAGGCGAACGGTGTGAGTCAAGAGCACTTTGCTGTCGATGCCTTTGTACTGAGGGTCGCTGTCGGGAAAGTGAAAACCGATATCGCGCAAACCAGCCGCCCCGAGCAGGGCATCGCAGATGGCATGGATGAGTACGTCGGCATCACTGTGACCTAAAAGGCCGAGTGTATGGTCTATACGAATACCGCCTAACCAAAGGTCGCGGTCGGGGACGAGACGGTGAACGTCAAATCCCATTCCTACTTTTATCTTCATTATCTTCTTCTTCCTATGAGATCACGAATGCCGTCGAAGTCGAACGCAAGCGATACGCGCAGCGTTTGGTCGAGCGGGTTAGAAGGACTGGTTGCAATGACGTAACCCGCATCGATGGCGAGTACGTTCATGCGGAAACCGGCACCAACGGTAGCATACTTACGGTTGCCCTGCATCTTGCTTTCATGATGATAGCCCGCACGAAGGGTGAACTTCTCGTTGTATACGTATTCCATACCGATACCGAAGTTGATTTCTTCCATTTCACCCTTAAAACCGCGTTCGGAGTCACCGAAGGAGGTAAAGATACCGCCGATGGACGACTTGTTATAGTAGTCTTTTTCGAGGCGTTCCTGGTATTCGTTGTCATCTTCATCGGCTCCCTTGAGCGGCATGGAGGGAACGAGCAGTTTGTTGATGTCAGCCGAGAAAGCAATGCGGTTGTACTCGTTGATGGGAATCATGTAGCTCAAACCCAAGCGGAGGTTGGTCGGGATGAAGTGAGAATAGTCGTCACCGTAGGAAATTTTGCTACCGATATTGTTGATGTTCAAACCCCAGGAAAGCTGGCATTCGCGCTGGCCCATCATGACATACGTATTGTAATACAAGGCAATGTCGGCAGCGAAGGCAGAACCGGGTGAAGTCTCGTTGTCGTAATGGCCCGAGAGGTCGGAATAGATGTAACGCATGGCTACAGCGGCCGAGAACTTCTCACTCAACATACGGGAGTAAGCCAAGTCGACTCCCAATTCGTAAGGCTTGACTGTCATGTCGCCTGCAGAGACCTCACCGAGCGTGAAGTAACGGAGAGAGGCACTCAATGCCTGGTAATCGCCAAGACGCACGTAACCGGCAGCATCGAGCAAGGCGATGCCCGTCGTTAACTTGCGGAGCCACGGAGTGTAATTGATGGCAAAGCCTGCACGGGAAATGGTGAAGGGATATTTGGCAGGGTTCCAATACTGTGAGTGTACGTCGGGATCGGTTGCGGCACCCACATCACCCATACCGCCGGCGCGTGCATCGGGGGCAATGGTCTGCGATACAACGGCGGTACGCACGGGGTTAAACTGGTCGCGCACTTCGTCGTCAGCCTGTAGCGGTGTGGCTGCGAAGGCGAGCGCGAGCGGAAGGATATGTTTTGTCTTCATTGTCTGAGGTAAGTATGGATGAGGAAAGCGAGGCGGCCGAAGCCGCGCTCGGTTCATTAAAACGCAGAGGGGGGAAAATTATTGTTTGCCTTGCCAAATTGCTACTGAATGAGCAAACGGCGGGTCGATGTTTCCTTTCCGCCCTTTTTACTCCGGTAGAAGTAGACACCAGGCTCGAGACGGTTGCCTGCGTAGTCAGTCAGATTCCAAACGGTTGACACGTAGCGATTGCCGGCAGGCACTTTGAGTGTGCGGTGCCATACGCGCATGCCGTGTGTGTTGTACACTTCTGTGGTTATCTGTGTGTCTGCTTCTTCTGGATCAGCCAATGTGGTGACCAGGTTGGTCGCAACCGAAGGTACATCGACCGATGAGATCACCTCAAATTTCGGTTCGGCTTGATCGCCAACTACAAAGTCGAGCGAGGTCGTTGTGGCGTTGTCAAACACGTCCCAGACACGGAACGTCACGCGGTGGCGGCCCGGCGTGAGTCCTTCCATCGGATAGGAAACCAGTCCTTTGCTGTAAGAACCATAGTCGAAGCTAAAGAAGTCGTTGAGCGTGCGCGTGGTGCTCGGGTCGTTGTCCAACCACATTTCCATATCGTGACCTAAGTTGCCGCTGAGGAGCGAGATGCCCGAGGAATCATTGATGGCGGCATAGAAGGTCGGTGAAGCATTCACTTTTGCTCCGCTGGCAAAGTCGGGTGTGTTGAGATAAAGGTAGACATCCGGACCGAGCGTGTCGGTTTGTGTCACATCGGCCGTTCCGTAGAAGCAGAATTGTTTGAAACTGCCGTTGAGTTCCGACGTACCGTCCTTTTTCACTGCGTATAGAGAGAGCAATCCTTCCTTTTGTTGGAAAGCAATGCCGCGCGGAACGATGAATTCCAAGGCAAAGCGTCCAGCCTTGACTTCGACCGTACCCTCAAAGAGCGTTTGGGTGTAGTCCGTAAAGCTGAGTCGTTTGCCTCCCTTGTTGTCTTGTCCCTTGCAGGTAATCCGTTGAGAGGGAGCAAAGACTGTTCCCGAGAGGGTACCGTCGTAACTCGTGTCGGGCGTGGTTGCCATCGCGTCAGCATTGACGTAGCCTGTGAGGCGCACTTTCTGCCCGATGCGCAACTCGGTCATGCCCGTCCCCTTGATTGCTTCGCCATTGATGCTGTCAATGCGGATGCCCGGGTCGGGATAAGACAGGCAGAGCGCAGGGTCGCCCATGAGGATGTACTTCAGTTTGTTGATGGTCTGATCCGTGCCGATGGGTAATCCCGTGTTATTGATGAGTTCGCATTTCGTAAGGCGGAGCGCTTCGCCCAGACTGTGACGGTTGCCCGCAGCATCTTTACCTAAGGCAAACTCCATAAAGCCCATGTTGAGCGAGCGGTTGTAGTTGGCAAACACCGAGCGTGCGGCACACACGACTGCCACCGCCGGACCTTCGGGTGCAAAGAGCGCGTTGCGTCCGATGTCGTCGATAGCTTGGTCGTAAGGCGTGATTTCGCACGAAGCGAACACCCACACGGGCTGAGCCTTCCCCACGTTTTCATACATCTGTTCCTTGGTATAGAAGAACTTGTGCGAGATGCGATCGGGACTGCCGTGACCATTGTAGTTGAAAATCAGTGAACCCTGCTTAACCAGTGTCTTAATCTTCTCTGTGGCCTCGGGGTAAGTCAGTCCCTTCGCGGTGAGCGTAGGAGTATAGACATCGGGATAAAGGCGGCGCAGGAGGAAGTTCGCGTTGGCCGATTTCTTGACCGTGTTGGCCACTTCCTGGGCGTCGTTCATGTGCAGGTTGTCGTCGCCCACATCGGCGATGGCCCACATGCGGTTTTTCCAAATACCCGGATTCTCGTTGCGAAAGTAGCGCAGTGTTTGGTCGACCAACCATTTGGCTTTATCTTCTGTGTGGCAGACAAAGCGTCCAATGCCGAGGTCTATCTTCTCAACCGTCATGCGCTTACCCTCCTCGTCATCCAACAGTCCGTAGAAGTCATCGGTCACGAAACTGTGGAGGGTTCCGATGGTATATTCCGTGCTGGAATAGAGATCCTTATAGTGTCGCTCGAAAGCCAACAAGTAGTCGTCGGGCGACGTTCCCTTCCAGTCCGACGTAATCATGCGGTTGTCATAGGAACAGTCGCCGAAGAGCAACAGGTAACGCGGTGCATCTTCAGGTCGTTGTGCCCGGTCGTAGAGCATCTTCAAGTAGCGGCGATAAGCGGAGGCATCGGGTGTACCCGAAGAAAATTCGTTGTAGAGCTGGTCGGCACGTACCACCTTTATGCGCAGTTTGCTGTGGTTGCGGTGTGCTTCTGCCAGTCGTTCGGCTTCAGCCGTCAGTTTGCCCGAAGCGGGAACAATGATGACATAGTCCAGGCAACTGTCGGCATGAAGATCTTGGTTGGCAATTTCTCCCACTACTTCGGGGGCGGGATAGGAACCTTCGGTATTGACCACAATGAAGCGGTCCTTGCCAGTCGGAGCTTGTGCCGTGTAAGTCGAGCCGTTGAGTGAACCGGGCAGAGCAGCTACGGTTTCTTCCGCATTGCCCAGTCGCCACACTTGGGTATGAGCATCGGCCGAAGCCACTTCCAAACGGACAGCCGCGCTTTCGGTCGTCGTAAACGGAGCGGTAGTATAGGCCGTCGAGAGGTGTTGTGGATAGGTTGTTGAGAGGTAGTTCAAGCGTCCCGTGTATGCCGTCTTGACCGTAAACGTTTCCTCGCTTTCCAATTCCGTCGTAAAGGAATGCTGATAGCCGCGGGCTGTCTCGCCGGTTTGCGTAATGTTCAGTTGCCCCGTAGCCACCCGTTTCGAGTTACTGCCTTGGGTGATAGTGAAGGCAATGCGGTTGGTTGTACTTTGGGCTGAAAGGTCGTAGTAAACCTTACACTTGCCCCCTGTGTGACCGGGTAGGGAGAGTTTAAATTTAGGGCCGTCAATCAGGTCTTTTGAGTCATAAAAGTCTCGGCCACCGCCGTACCATACGAAAGCATCGTTGTCAAACTTCGTAAATGCCTTCACCGTGTTGACCGTTTGTGCCGTCGAGGCAGGAGCTTCGAGCGTAGGGAAGGGAGCGGGCTGTTCGCCTTCGGTGAGGAAGTAATAGCTGTGCGAGGAGAAAGTATTGGTCAGAAAAGAGCCGTCCTCGTTCCATGTAGTCAGTCCTTCGGCAAAGAAGAGTACAGAACCTTTGCGTCGGTAGAGCGGCACTTCGTTGAGGTCGTCGATGACCGCATCTTTCCCTGTAAATTTCAATACGTCGGGCAGCAAGCGACCGCCGTAGCCGTAGAGCTTGACGCGTGTGGGGTCTGCAAATCCCATGTCGCGGAGCTGTTGGTCGGTCAGTTGGTAGAGTCCTTCCTTCTCTACACGTATCTTCACCCATTTCCCTTGTGCCAGCACCGAGTGAGCAGCGTAGCGGGTGCGTTGTTCCGCCTTGGTCTGGAGTGCGGCTACTTTGTGGTAGATGCCTTTAAGGGGCGAAAGGGTGCGTACTTTCAGTTCATAGTTTCTGACCTTCATCCATTTACCGTCACGCAGAACGACCGGTGTAAAGACCACATCGGCCAGCGTCTCGCCGCGCGACACGGTGCGCGTCACGTGAAAGCGCATCTCCGAATCGGGCACAAAGCCTTGCGCCGAGAGTTCATCGCGCTCCTTGGCTGAGAGCGCAACGAATTCGGGATATTCCATGTAAATCTGTATCGAATCCGAGGGCAGTAGCTTTCCGAGGTTGAATTGCGCCGTTTCGACTCCTTGCAGAGTTTGCGGCGCAGTCGCAGGCTGTCCCCACAACGGAGTGGCACAAGTCAGCGAGGCGGTCAGGATGAGCCGAGAAAATAGTTTCATAGGATGAAGTAGCAGATTATTTGACATTGAAGGAAAGGAGGGCTTCCCCGTTGAGGCTAAGCGTAAGGTGGTCGTCAATGGCTACCGTGCGCTCAGCTACGGGCAGGGGGAAGAGGAAGAGGTCTCCTTGACGCAGCGTGTAGTGCGTACTGATGTGCGCAATGGCGCGGTGGGCTTCTGTGAGGAAGTCGGCAGGCACCAGGCCTGTTGTCGTATCCTCGTTTATGTGCAACGCAACGGAGCTTTCTGGAGCAAAATGACCGTTGGTAGTTTCAGCTACGGCTACGGCATTGTCAAAGCCCACAGCAATGTCCCAAGGTTGACCTTCTTGGCGTAATTGTTCGAGTAAATCGTGTGCTACGAAGTGTACTCCGAGGCTGATTTGTTCCGCTTGATAATAGCGCGGAACGAAGCGTTCGCCGATACTTCGCCCGAGTCGTGTGATGCGGATGACGGCACAGAGTTGGGCGCGACAGTCTTGCGTAAAGTCGGGGATGAAGAAGGGACGTTTCTGTATGAGCAGTGCGGTGTCGGGGACAGTCAGCACGCTGGGAAGGGGAGAAAGGAGACGGAAAATCTTCATAGGAGGGAGTTGTCAGTGAAGGAGAGTGTGAGAGAAAGGATACCCCACGGGCAAATCCGCACAAGGAATCAAGTGCAGAGATGGCCGCGCGGTTTACGAGCATACAGCAAGTGCCTTGCAATGTGTACTCGTCGTTGACGAGAACACATCTGTAGGGTAACAATGTGTACTTGTAGGTGACGAGAACACATCTGCAAGGTAACAATGTGTACTCGTAGGTGACGAGAACACATTGTAAAGCTCTCTTTGTGTATTCTTCCACCACGAGGACACATTGCGGATGTACACATGGCTTACTTCGCCAAGTCTGCACCAGTCCTTATCGGTTGAGCATAAACTTCAAGCTGATGCCGAAGTCCTGCGTTGTGACAGGGTAGGACGACGAGGTGAGCAAAGGCTTGTTCATCTGTCGGTCGTAGTAGCCCGTCAATGTGAGGAACTTGCTCAGTGCGTAGTCGGCCGAGAAGGACACCTGTACAGCCTTGTTACCACTTGTGGCTTGCGTGAGTTGGGTCAAGATGTCGCGGTTGAAGGCACTCTGATTGCGGAAGGTAATGTCCAAACGCAGGTTGAGGTCGTTCGCAAAGCCTTGGCTGTTGGTGGTCGTTTGCTTCTTCGCACCCGTACCCTTACTCTTCGATCGCACCGTTTTCTTGGGGGCAAAGAGGTTGAGGTCCGCAATCTTGTAACCCAGTCCGATGACAAAGTCATTCGAACGCGTTTCGTTGATTTGTTGCGACGTCATGCTCAGCATCAGTACACGGGTGCGGCGCATTTCCATCTTGGCAGTAATGTTATTCTGGAACGTCATGTCGATACCAAAGAGCGGCGAGAAGCTTTCGTTGATGCTCACTGTCGACACGTCGTACATGCAGCTCGGGATGGGGTTGCCGCTGGCCACATCGTTGATGAAGCCAAAACCATTCATGTATTCCATGTAGCTCGTAAACGTGTTGTACGAACCTACGGAGTAAACACTCTTGTAGGAGTGGTTGAGGTTGAAGCTCTTGAAGACCTTCTTCATGCGCGGTAACTTCGAGAGTCCGCCGTAGGTAATGTTCCAGTTGGGCAGGAGTTTGGTCAGTGCGGGGAAGATGTCCAGCCCTGTGTTGCCTGAAGTATAGGCATCAAGGAAGGCGGGAATCATCACCTCGGGTGCATAGCGGCTAACTGTACCGTTGGCGGGGTCGAAGGGCTTGCCTGCCAATTCGGTTCCAGCGGGATAGGTTGCCCCCTTGTAGAGGTTTTCAACTCGCTGGCGATAGCCGTCAAGCGACTGGACAAACTTCGAGAACGACTTACTCTTATAGCCCTTATCGGGTGAACCCATCTTCTCGAAGGCAGAACCAATGGAGATGGTTGTCATCGAGAAGGAACCCGTTTCGGTCGTAGGCATACCGTCGAACATGTACTGAATGCTGCGGTTGCGCGTAGAGTTCCACGAAGCGTTGAGGTCAATCTTGACATCGCGGAAGGGTTCGAGGGTGGCACGGAGTTGCAAGGACTCGGTGAGGTTGGACGTGGCGGGCGTGATGATACTGTCGGCCATCATCAACCAACCACGTTCGGCGGCGCGGCGCACATAGTCCTCGCCCGTCATACCAAAGGCAAAGTCGAGGCCGGGAGCCAGTCCGGCTCCGGCACCGTTAGTCTGACCAAATACGTCGCCAATGGTCGGCATGAAGCCGGGCACACTGAGGTTGAACTTATTGTTGTAGTTGACGTTGACATTGCGCACCATCATGAGGAAGCGCGTACCCATTTGCAATGCCTTGTACCAACCTTGGTCTTCCTTGCGGCGGCGTGGCGTGACGGTCACTTTGACGCGGGCAGTGTCCTTAGTCAGAATCTCAATCTTATTGTTGTCAAGCACTTTGTAGCGCAGGGGGTAGCGAGTGCCGTCGGGACGAAGGGCGGTGACGCGGAGCTTCTTTGACCGTTGGTTGTGGGCAAGCACCTGCGTAGTGTCAGCCTTGAGTACTACTTCCTTTTGGAAGTTCTTCTTCTCTTCCTTCTTGCTCTTTTCCTTCGGTGTCTGTGCATATTTGCGGTTCACCTTTTTGAGGAAAGGCACGTGGTTGTAGAGGGTTTCAAGATTGATACGTCCGTTACCCGTAATGTTGCGCGAGTTGTTGATGGTATTGCCGAGTGAAGCCCCGTTCTCCAACTCCGTACCGCGTGCCCAGTTGTAAGTACCGTTATACGAAGCGTCGACGGTGAGCCAGTCGAAGAGTGGCAGGCGGTTGAGCGGCAACTTCCAGGAGAGGTCGAAGTTTTGCTGATACGTGAGCGGACGACCCAACTGCTTAATGCTGTGCCATACGGAGTCCTTCCAGGCCGCATAACGGTCGGGGTAGAGATCCTTGTTGACAGCCGTATAGGGTTGCTCGATTTCAGCGTTTGTACCCGACGAGAAGTTGGCATGAATGTTCTTCGTCAAGTCCCAGCGCAATTGGAAAGAGCGGTTCCACAGGAAGTCGCTCGACCAGGTGAGAGGCAGGCTGCTGTTGTTGCCCGCATTCTCGATGTCACGCTCCTGGAGTTCGTAGTAAGAACGGGTAATGTCGGAGTTGAAGCCGATATTTTGCGGGGCAAAGTTGATGCTCTGCTCCTTGAGTATGCGGAACCACTTCGACTTCTTCTTGCTCTTCTTGAAGGGTTCGAAGGCCTTGAAGTTGGGCGACCAGTTGTAGTTGAAGGAGTACTTCCAGTTTTGGTCCTTTTCCCAAGCCGTGGTTTCACCCGTTGTGTGGCGTACGGAGTAAGCATAGCCGAAGGTGAAGTTGGCAGGGTCGTAGGGCATCGTGTGGCGCTTCGTTGCAATGTTGAAACGGGCACCGGTGATGCTGAAGTTCTTGTTGACCACCACCTTCTCGGCAATGTGCTTCAGTGAGTCCTTCTGATGCTTATTAGCAAGGGCATCGAGTGCATCGTCGAGCTCCATGTCCGTGTCAAGCGGATTGTAACGAGGCGAAGTGCGCTGTTTGGAGTATGAATAATAAATGGGCGCATTGAGTTTCGCCTTCTCAGGCAGGAATTTGCCCGCCTGTACGTTGGTCGTGATGGAGTACTCGTAGAGGTTGTCGTCGCGTCGCTGACTGACGGTTTCCTCCAAACCGCCGAAGCCTTCGGTCTCAATGTGACCTGTGAGGTTGAGTGAGGCTATGTCAGAGAGTTGCAGGTTGAGCTGCGACTGAGCAGCCCAACCGCCCTTGTTGCTGAATTGCTGCAAACGGAGTTCGTTTGCCCAGACTTCGATGTGTTGTACCGTGCGCGACTTATTGCGCACACCAATCATAATGGTACGTACTTCGCCCAACGACGGATTACCCATCACGCTCACCTTGTTGGCGGGACGGGCTGGGTCGTATTCAGAGTAGAGTTGGGCATAGGATGTAAGTCCGAGTGCCTTCTGCTTGTTGCGATTCTTTTTCGCATCGGTCAGGAGAGAGAGGTCTATGTCCACCATGTTGTCTGCCGGCCATACGATGCGGGCGTTGCCCGGTGTGTCGGCATACTTGTTGGGCGGTGTAATCTTGAGCGGAATTTCGTATTCGTAGAAATTGCTCTTGTAGTCAGAACCGAGACGGATGAAGACAGACACTTCGCCGTCATTGACCGCCGTTTCGCCCTGGAGCGAGTTGGCGTGGGTAAACATCTGCAAGTGCTTGTAGCGGCGCAGGTCAAGGGTCGTGTTCTTATAGACCGCGCGTGCATCACCCGAAGCGAGCGACTTCACGGTGAGTGCCAGTGACTGTTCGTCGTTTTGCAAGATTTGCGTCTGTCCAGGGTCTTGCACACGGCTGATACCCGGCGGCAAGATGTAGTTGACAGGTTGCTTTTCGTTGTTCTCTTCGAAGTTGACCGCGCTGACTTCGAGCGTACCGCTTGTTTCGGGTGCCTTGCCTTGATAAAGAGCCTGTTCGTAGGCACGCCATTCCCCATGTACGAGGTTGAGGGTAGCCATACGGAGTACGACGGGCTGGGAGAAGCCTGTCATAAACATACGCATGAAGCGGATGGAGGAGAAGTCGGAGATGCCGCCCTCGCGCTTTTCGTATTGATCGACGGGGATGCGGAACTGATACCAGGTGTATTGCTTCTTCTGCTTGTCGCGAGTCGTGACGGTAGCCACGCGCTTGTCCACGATGTAGTTTTGCCCTACCTGCATGGCGTCCTCAGCAATGCGAACGCGGTACTGGTAGTACTTGTCGTATTCGTTGAGCGTGAAGTCTTGGTTGATGTCCTCCACATCGGGTTGCGTCTTGTATGCCGTGCTGTACGACTCGGGCGAGTTCTCACTGTCTACCGAGTTACCGTTAGGATTGTTGATGTACTTGTAGCGGTCGAGGATGGAACGCTGTTCGCGGTCATAATCTGAACCACGGAAGTAGTGGTAACGGTCGGCAGATGGCGAACGCAAGAGGGAGTCATAGACGGCAGGGCGTACACGCGACTGAACCGATGCCAGGTAATTGGCATAGGCAGGGTAGGTCTTTTCTTCTTCTGAAGACAGACCGTTGAAGCCAACGTCTTGCTTTGAGCGCGAGCCGCTGGCTGTATTGAAGGCATAGGTGACGGCATTTTGGGTCGGTACACGTCCCCAAACGGTTTCCATGTACTGGCTCGGGTCGCCGTCAACGGGCAGACCGCTTTCAAAGAACTTCTTACCGTCCTTGAGTACGTCTTCGCTGATTTCACCGAGGTTAAAGTAGAGATCGCCACTGAAGGTCTTGCCTGCTTCGCGGGCCTTGATGAAGGGGTCGAGCAACCAGAACTCAATGTATTCAATGTTAGCAGCTTCAAAGTCGGAGTTGTCAAGCTTACGCATCATACCGCCCCAACGCTGTTCGGGATTGAGCAGGCGTCCGTCTGTGTCGAGCGAGGGATCGAGGTTGTACGGACCGCGCTCGTTGGGATAGTAAGCGAGGTTGAGCACATTGAGTGTATTCGACTCCTGCATGTTGACACTGCGGTTAGGGAAGAGTTCGCTCTTGTATACTTCGCGCACATCGGGGTCAGAGAGTTGCTTGAGGTCGCCCTTGATGTGTCCCGGAGTGAGCGATGAGGAACGGCGTGTAAAGAGCGGGTCGATGTAGTACCAAGCAAGAAGGGCACGGTTGTAACCGTAGCGTACGTCGGACGTGAGTTTGGATTCCGGGAACATGGCGGGTACGCTGGAGAGGTTCCACTCCACTGGATTGGAAATGTCGATTTCGCTCTTCGAGTTTTCGAAGTCATCGATGTAGGAAGCATTGCCCTGTGCACCTTGGCTTTTGCCCGCAATGAGTTGGGCAAATTCGGCTGTGAAGTTGATGCTTGAGGGAGCCGTGCAGTGGAGCAAGGGGAGCTTGTCGAGCCAGTCAGTCAGTCGCTGACTTTGCTTCTTCCACGAAAGGTTGAGTCCCCAAAGGGTATTGTTCAACGGTTCCGAACCCATGGCTACCTTCGTGGTCAAAGGTTTCTCGCCAAGGTGCATGAAGGTACCGCCTAACTGGAAGTCTTTGGAGAAATCATATTGGAAGTTGAGGCCGAACATGGTTTTGCGTTGCATACCAAAGTCGGTGTTACTTTCCAGACTGACATTGATGGCAGTTCCGGCATCGAGGATGCTCTTGTTGAGAATGCGTACGATACCCGAATTGTAGTCGACCGTATAGTCTGACCCTTCCATCAAGATTTGACCGCCGGCAGTTACCACAACCGAACCGCGCGGTACGTTCATCGCCCCGAGTTGAATCTCATCGTTACGGCTGGCCTTGTACTCACCCGTAATGATGTATTTATTCTTTTCGGCAATCTGGCGAGCCACGGTACGTGTTGAGTCATAAAGCTCTTGGAATACGTACTTTTTAGCAAGCTCTTCGTTGCCGATGGCTTTGGCAAGTCCCTTGCCGAATGGTTCGACCATGGGGAAGAATACGCGGCCCGACTGTGGATCGATGGTATAGCCTTCTACAAAGTCAAAGTAACCGTTGGGGCCAATCTTGTTGTTATTGTTCAAGCGGTCTAATCCCACGAGGGAAAGAATCTTCTTATCCTTGAGTCCGGGGGCGGGAATATAGCTGAGGTAAACGCCCGAGGTGTCAGAGAGTAATTTGATGTCGAGTTTGAACTTATCCTTCTGCACCGATGTGGCACCGAGCGAATAAACGTTTTTCATCATCAAGTCCCAGTTTCCCATTTGCGGCGTGCAAGCCGTGTTCTTCAGCGTCTTGACGAAGAGCACTTCCTTGTTGTCCTTGCGGTCGGATGAGAATTCACCGACCTGAAACGTCTGGCCTTTGTACGTGTATTCGTAGGCAATGGCAAGAACTTGGTCCGTTTGCAAACTTTGGCGCAGGGATACGTAACCCAACGCAGGGTTGAGGTCGAATTCAGAAGAAGACAGTTTGCGGGCAGACTCCAACTTTTCATAATCTACTCCACCGACCAGTCCGGCACCGTCGAGGGTCGGAGTTGCCAACGAAATGTCGCGTGCTGCGCTCAATGTTGCATTGAGGGTAGCATACAGGTCGTTTGAGTTGTTTGAAGGATTGATGTCGCTTTGAGGACCCCATAAGGGGGAAGAAATATGGTCGTGTTCGGCAAGGTCGGTAAAGCCGACGATGTTGCGGGTGTCGGTGGTGGCACCCGTTTTATTGGTAACCCAGATTTCAACACGATTGACGGTAACGCCCGAGGTGATGGTGGGCAGTTGTTTCATGTTCTCGTCGTAGCGGTCGCGGAAGAAGTGGGAGAGGAAGAAGTGTCGGTTTTCGTCGTAAGCATCGGCTGAGAATTCGTAGCTCGTAACCTGTGCTCCGCCTTGAGAGCTGACACTCGAGGAGGCAGACTTCTTTTGTGAAATAACCGTCGAGAGTTTCAGTTTACCAAATTGCATATCGGCACGCACACCAAAGAGTGACGTCGCACCGCGTACGAGCGACGAATTGGTGGGCATGCTGACATTACCAGCCTCAATGAGTTTAATGATTTCATCTTCCTTGCCTTCATAACGAAGTTTGAGGTTCTGTGCGTCAAAGTCAAAAGTGGCTTCTGAGTTGTAATTAAAGTCCATGTTGACCTTGTCACCGACCTGTCCTGTAAGGCTCAAGTTGATCTTTTCGTCGAAGTCGAAACCAAAAACTTTGCGGTTACGCTCCGAAAGGCTTGGGTTGTCTGTAAAGCGAGTGTTGGCTCCGATTTTCAGTTCCGCCGAGCCTTGGGTGCGGATGCGTACACCGCCCGGGCCAAAAATCTTGTTGAGAGGTCCCAGGTCGAACTTCATATCGGTAAAGTCGAACTTGTCCTTTCCTTTTTCCTTAAATTCCTTCGCATTGCGGTTGCGATAGTAAGCCGCCATGGAGCGGCGCATTATCATGCGTTGGTATTCCTCCCAACTCAAACTGAAGGGGGTGTCGAGGTAGTCATCACCCAGCTTGGTTCCAAAGAAATAGCCGCCGGTCTCTTCGTCATAGGTAGCTTCGTTCTTGAGGTTTTCGGGATCTTTTAAGTCCACAAGGCCTCGGGCGGTGTCTGCCAGGGTGGCAATCACCGTCTTCTTTACTTCGGGAAGCGAATCCTTGGCAACCGAAACGGGCTGTTCTTGTACCGATTCGACTGCGGGGGACGCTTCGTTAGCTGTGGCTGTTTCTCCCGTCAGTGCACGATATACGCTACGGGATGAACCTTGTACAAAGGCAGCCTGACTCACACCCACGCAGATGGATGCAAGAACAAGCAGTAGGATGTAGAAGGGAGTTTTCAAAAGTACGAGTTCGTTTGGGTGTTGTGAGGGTAGGGGATGAAAAAGGCAAACTGACCGGTGGATTAAAGCATCTTCAGTGCCTTTTTAATGATGCCTTCAACCGGAATGTTGGGGTCATCCTTCACGATTTGTTTGACAATCTTCTGGGTCGGAGCAGGTGCAAAGCCCAATACGGCAAGTGCCTGTACAGCTTCTTCGACTACAGCCAAATTGCTGATGGGGGCTTCGCCTTCTTGCGTGACGGCTCCTTCAGAAGCTCCCAGGAAGTTCATCATCTTGTCCTTCAGGTCAATGATAATGCGTTGGGCAGCTTTGGGACCAATGCCTTTGACACTCTTCAAGGCACGTTCGTCGCTTGCCTGAACAATGTTGGCCAAGTCGGCAGGTGTAAAGGCAGAGAGAATCATGCGGGCGGTTTGGCCGCCGATGCCCGATACACCAATGAGGAGCGTAAAGAGTTCACGTTCCTGTCGAGTGGCAAAGCCATAGAGTTGGTAGGCATCTTCGCGAATTGCCTCGTATACATAGAGCCGCGCTTCATTCTTGCCCTGAATGGCTGTATAGGTATTGAGAGAGATGCTGAGGGCATACCCTACGCCGTTAGCTTCCAACACGGCCTGCGTAGGGGTCAGTTCGTCAATTATTCCACGGATGTATTCTATCATAACTTCTAACTAACGAAGGGGCTTGTTCTTTATTGTATATAAGTGCTGACTCTCCTTTGCTTAAGCATATAATAAAAAGGACTTTGCCTTTCTTATGAGCTAAGAAAAACAAAGTCCTTTGTGAGCGATTTGCTTCGCTTTCAGTCGAGGATTAGTCGAGCTGAGCGAGCTTGTTGTCAGAACCGAGTACTTCAACGATCTTGTGCTCGTACTGCTTCTTCATGTTGTCACGAGCGGGACCGAGGTACTTACGGGGATCGAATTCAGCGGGCTTCTCAGCGAATACCTGACGGATAGCAGCCGTCATAGCGAGACGAGAGTCAGAGTCGATGTTGATCTTGCAAACAGCGCTCTTAGAAGCCTTGCGGAGCTGATCTTCGGGGATACCTACAGCGTTGGGGAGCTTACCACCGAACTTGTTGATCGTGTCAACTTCCTCCTGGGGAACTGAAGAAGAACCGTGGAGTACGATGGGGAAACCGGGGAGCTGTTCCATTACTGCATCGAGAACGTCGAATGCGAGGGGAGGAGGAACGAGGCGGCCAGTCTTCGGGTCACGCGTGCACTGCTCGGGAGTGAACTTGTAAGCACCGTGGCTTGTACCGATAGAGATAGCCAAGCTATCGCAACCCGTACGCGTAGCGAAGTCTACAACTTCTTCGGGCTTCGTGTAGTGGCTCTCAGCGTGGCAAACTTCGTCCTCAACACCTGCCAATACACCGAGCTCGCCTTCTACCGTTACGTCGAACTGGTGAGCATAGTCAACCACCTTCTTCGTGAGGGCTACGTTTTCCTCGTAGGGAAGGCCAGAACCGTCGATCATCACTGAGCTGAAGCCCATGTCGATGCAGCTCTTGCAGGTCTCGAATGAATCACCGTGGTCCAAGTGAAGAACGATTTCGGGGTGCTTGCAACCGAGTTCCTTAGCATACTCAACAGCGCCTTCTGCCATGTAGCGGAGGAGCGTCTGGTTAGCGTATGCGCGGGCACCCTTAGAAACCTGCAGAATCACAGGGCTCTTCTTTTCAGAAGAAGCCTGGATGATGGCCTGCAACTGTTCCATATTGTTGAAGTTGAAAGCGGGGATTGCGTAACCACCGTCAATTGCACGCTTGAACATCTCGCGGGTGTTCACCAAGCCTAAGTCTTTGTAGTTAATCATAATGGTTTAAAAAATAATTGGATTGTGGATTTAAATTCCAAGGCAAAAGTACAACTTCTTGATTGTTCCGACAAAGGTTCCTCTCTCTTTTTCATCAGAGTGACAACGTGTTGAGTTTGCAAGCAAGGAGTGACTATACTATGATTCTCTAGTGTCAAGTAGTTGCCTAAAACACAAAACCGCCGTATGCACAATGGCATACGGCGGAGAGATCAACCAAAATAACATATCTGTAGTTTAGTCAGTCTCGTCTAGTTGATGACTTATTAGAATAGAACTTTCTTAATAAGCTTCTTGGTGAACCCCCGCTACGGCTCTGCCGCTGGGGTCGTTCATATTTTTAAAAGCTTCGTCCCAAGCCAATGCTTCGGCTGTAGAGCAAGCTACACTGGGTACACTGGGTACACTGAGAGCCGCACTTTCACTGGGGAAGTATTCTTCAAAGATAGAGCGATAGTAATACTCCTCTTTGTTCATTGGAGTATGGATGGGGAAGCGCTCGGCTGCGTGTGCCATCTGTTCATCACTAACGGCTGCAGCTGTGATTTCCTTCAAAGTGTCAATCCAGGAATAGCCTACACCGTCCGAGAATTGTTCCTTCTGGCGCCAAGCTACACTTTCAGGAAGCATGTCTGCAAATGCTTCGCGTACAATTTTCTTTTCGACGGTTGCGCCCGGGCACATTTTGGCCGCAGGGTTCAAGCGCATGGCTACATCGAGGAATTCCTTGTCAAGGAAGGGAACTCGGCCTTCTACGCCCCACGCACTAAGACTCTTATTGGCACGCAGACAGTCGTAGAGATGAAGTTTGGAGAGTTTGCGGACCGTTTCTTCATGGAAGGCTTGAGGTGTTGGTGCTTTGTGGAAGTAGAGGTAACCGCCAAACACTTCATCGGCACCTTCGCCCGAAAGTACCATTTTGATACCCATTGATTTGATTACACGAGCCAAGAGGTACATCGGCGTAGAAGCACGCACCGTTGTAACATCGTAGGTTTCAATAAAATAGATGACATCGCGTACGGCATCCAATCCTTCTTGAATTGTATAGTTTATCTCGTGATGGACTGTTCCAATGTGCTCAGCCACTTCGCGAGCTTTGGCTAAGTCGGGAGCTCCTTTCAGTCCGACAGCAAAGGAGTGTAGCTGAGGCCACCAAGCGTCTTGCTGACCGTCAGTTTCCACGCGGCGTGCTGCGTATTTCTTGGCAATAGCAGAGATAACCGAACTGTCTAAACCACCCGAGAGGAGCACACCGTAGGGTACGTCACTCATGAGTTGACGCTTGACAGCTGCCTCGAGTGCATCATGTACTTCTTCGACAGAGGCCGTATTGTCTTTTACAGCATCGTAGCTTTCCCAGTCACGGTTGTACCATTTGGTCATTTTCCCCTCGCTACCCAGGTAATAATGTCCCGGAAGGAAGGGTTCGTAGCGCTCACAGAAACCTTCCAGGGCTTTTAGTTCACTGGCACAATACACAGTGCCATCTGCATCGAAGCCAATGTAGAGAGGAATAACACCAATAGGGTCGCGGGCAATCAAGAAATCGTCCTTTTCTTCGTCGTATAGGGCAAAAGCAAAGATGCCATTCAAGTCTTCAAGAAAGTTGACTCCTTTATCACGGTAGAGTGCCAAGACAACTTCACAGTCCGAACCTGTTTGGAAATCATATTTTTCTGCATAGGCTTGTCTAATTGTGCGGTGATTGTATATCTCGCCATTTACAGCTAAAACTTGTTTGTTGTCTGGAGCAAAGAGGGGTTGACGTCCGCTTTCCGGGTCGACAATAGATAAACGTTCATGGCAGAGAATAGCAGATTTCCCACAGTAAATGCCACTCCAATCTGGTCCGCGATGACGAATTTTCTTGCTCATCGCAAGGGCTTTTTGGCGCAATTCAGGGGTTTGATCTTTAATGTTGAATATGGATACGATACCGCACATAGTGACTTGTTTTAATCGATTCTGATTTTGTTATTTTGGAGCTCCACTTTTGACATATCGTTTACAAATACCTGTGTATAGTAGATAGATGTAAACATTCAGTTGATTGTTGTTTGCTAATGTGCTCGATATGCTGTTTTGTTTAACACGGTGCAAATGTATAAATATAATCCGAAACAAAATGTTTTACGTAGTTTTATTTTAGTGGCAAAATGAAATCTTATGTACGGGATATTTTGTTTGTTGTATATAAATCAACTAAGTTTCTTTCATCTTGTTCTTAGGTATCATCTGCCTTATGGAAAAGTTTGGCATATAGTTTGTAGATAGCTATTATCATAATGCCACCAGCTGTACACAATAAAATAGCGGTTGCTGCTTCTTTTTGAGAAGCAACAACCGCTGTTTCTGATTGTAGTGTTGTTTATTCTTCAACTTCTACCCATTTCATTTTCTTGCTTACGAGACCCGTAGCTTTTGCTGCACCTTTAAATACTTCGTTTTTACGATCAATAGTATGCGTACGGAATTTACCAGAGATGCGCGCCAAGCGTGTACCGTTCTTGGTCAATGCCGCTTCGTCCGTAATCCAATTTTCTGCGCGGCGGTCGTCATCGAATTCACCTGCAGTTACTTCAGGGTCGTAGCGATAATGGAGTCTGCGCATGGTGAGGGTAAAGCTGTTATCCTTTACTTGGCATACGAGTTGGTAGTAAAAGCGTACACGGTGAATCTGCCAATTGGTGCGCTTAAAATACATGTATTCTTCAATGCTGGCCGCAATAATTCCTTCTTCAGGATTGACTTCTGTCAATCGGGCTTGAGGAAGTTGATCGGGACCCTCAATGAGTTCCTTTTGTATGTAATCCTGTAATAAGGTCATTAGTTCTGCCTTGCTTTTTCCTTTTGCAGTATAGGTCTTTTCAAATTGTACAAAACCATTGACTACGGGAACAGTGCCAGCAGCATACTCAGGTTGCACACTACGCTTTTGAGCCTGCATCGTCCAGACGGGCAGGAGGCAAATAAGGAGTAAGATGATTTTTTTCATTGCGATAAGATGGGATTTGTTGATGTTACTGGGCAGCAAAGTTAGGCGAATTGGAAGGAGCTTGAAACATTTTGCAGACATTTTATGTGGAAATCTTCTGTCCAAAGAGGTAAAAGGAAGAAGATAATCCCCCTTTTCTAACGAATTAAGATGGCAAGATGCGGAACTTGGCAAACTTAACCAAGAGGTTCTTCGTACCAGCTTTATCAAAAGCTACGCTAATTTTCGCACTGGCACCTTCGCCTTCTGTAGCTATAATAGTGCCACGTCCAAATCGTTCGTGCTCAATCTTTGTGCCGACAGGTATTCCTGTTGCAGGGGAATGGGATGTCGATGTTTCCTTCTTCTGGCTGATGCCTGCTCGTTTAAACCCTTCGGGAGGAGCTGGAGGCATTACATGCCGGGGAGTTTGCGGTTCATAACGGCGATAATAGTTAGAACCATTTGCGTCATCGTACGAACGGTCGTTGTAGGATGAAGACGAACCGCTGAACGATTGGCGGAAATCGTCTTCTGATGGAGATCCAAAGAAATCATCAAAACGGTTGGAACGTGTGTTGCCACCCCAATCGTTGTGCTCGCGGAAGTTGTTGGATGACGAACGGAACGGGCGGGGAGAACTCTTGCGTGTAGTCCGTTTCTCCAAAAAGACCGCATCAATTTCTGAGATAAAGGTACTGGGTTCACAGAATTGCAAGTTTCCGAATCGGAAACGTGTATTGGCATACGTCAAGTAGCAATAGGTCTTGGCACGCGTTAAAGCCACGTAGAAGAGGCGACGTTCTTCCTCCATTTCCTTGGGATAAAGCTTGGCATTCGCATTAGGGAAGAGGTCATCTTCAACACCTGTAATAAATACCGTACCAAACTCCAAGCCTTTAGCTGCATGAACCGTCATCAGTGTAACGCGGGGTTGATTGTCTTCTTTCTGATCAGCATCAGTGAGTAGAGAAACCGTTGCGAGAAAGTCAGAGAGAGCTATCCGATGTTTGCCTTCTTCCTCCAATCTTTCCTTCTCGTAAGCCATGATTGAACCAATCAGTTCGTCTACATTTTCCTTTCGGGCTGTTCCTTCTACAGAAAGATCTGCCAAGAAATCACGTGCCATACCGCTACTTACAATCACCTTCTTGGCCACTTCAGAAGCTGTGTGCGTACGTTGCATTTCTTGCAGTTCGATAATCAGTTTGCAGAAATTAGTCAGTTTTGCTTGTGCACCTTTGTTGATAGGTAACGGATATTCATCAGGATGGGCAATAATGTTCCACGGACTTGTTCCTGCGCTGGCTGAGGCTACATACACCTTTTGGAGAGTAGTCGCTCCGATGCCTCGTGCCGGATAGTTGATGATTCGGCGGAAAGCCTCTTCATCGTGTGGATTGGTCAGCAGACGCAGGTAGGCAAGTGTATCTTTAATTTCCTTTCGCTGATAGAAAGACAATCCTCCATAGATGCGATAAGGGATTCCTGCTTGTTGGAAACATTCCTCAAAGGCACGGCTTTGTGCATTTGTACGATAAAGCAAGGCTATCTCGTTGTACGGCATGTCGTGCGTATGGAGTTTGGTTATTTCCTGTACGATGAGCTGTGCTTCTTCCTTATCAGTAGTCGCTTCGATAACTTGTATTCTGTCACCTTCATCACCAGCTGCATATACCTTTTTAGGTATTTGTCCTCGGTTGTAGCGAATGACACTGTTGGCTGCGTCTACAATGTTACGGGTCGAACGATAGTTGCACTCCAACTTAATGAGTCGGGCGCGGGGATATTGTTTTTGGAAGTTGAGGATATTGGTAATATCGGCACCTCGGAATCCATAGATACTTTGCGCATCGTCACCAACGACACAGATGCGCGAATCGGCTTCGGTCAGTAGAGAGAGAATACTGTGCTGTGCTAAGTTCGTATCCTGGTACTCATCTACCAAGATGTATTGAAAACGTGCTTTGTATCGGTTGCGTATGTCTTCGTGGTCACGGAGCAAGAGATAGGTATACAGGAGCAAATCGTCAAAGTCCATGGCTCCCGAAGCACGCAAACGTTGGTTATAAAGCGTATAGATGCGGTGTACTTCCCCTAAATTTTCGATGTGGTCACGGCGCATGATGCTGGAGTCTGCGGCATATTGTGAAGGAAGTAACAAGTGGTTTTTGGCTTCCGATATGCGCCCTCCAACGGTATTGGGTTTATATACCTTTTCATCCAGTCCTAACTCGCGTACGATGGTTTTGATAAGTGAACGCGAGTCGGCAGTATCGTAGATGGTATAGTCTGCCGGCATTCCGATGGCTTCGTGTTCGATGCGGAGGATGCGGGCAAAGATGCTGTGAAAGGTTCCACTCCAAATGCCTGCCATGTTGATGTTGCCACAAATGCGCCCGATACGTTCATTCATTTCTCGAGCCGCTTTGTTGGTGAAGGTCAGCGCAAGAATGCTCCAAGGCTCATATCCTTGTTGCAAAAGATAGGCAATCTTGTAGGTCAGCACACGTGTTTTGCCTGATCCCGCACCTGCGATTACAAGTGAAGGACCCTCACAGTAGGTGACAGCCTCAAGCTGGGCTTCATTCAAATCTTCTTGAAAAGAGGGAAGTGATTGGAGAGGAGTCATTGCTGAGTTAAGTACAGAGTTTAGAGTGGAATGTTGTGATGGTGGGGAGTCGGGGAAATTCGAACGACTATTTCTTCTTTTCTCCGGAGATTCTTTCCTTATCGTGTTGAATCTTGCGTTCGTAGAATTGTACTTTGCGGCAAGCTTCGTCAAAATCTTCTTGCTTAATGCTATCCACGCCGGCTAACAGCAAACTGTCTACTTGTGCCAATTCCTGTTGGGCTATTTTCAAATCAGCAGAATCCATTAGTACAATAGCTTCTTCGCGTGCAGCAAGCGCTAAGTAACAGTCTTCACGCATTTGGCGAATGGAAGCTTTGGCTGCTTCAAAATCACCTTGTGCCATTTGTTGACGAGCTTTAGCAAGACGTATTTGTGCTTCTGCTTCCATTCGAGCACGATTTTCACTGTATTCTTCGTTCTTTCCTTCCTTTTTCGATTCAAAGAAGGAACATGAACCACAGAAGGCAATGCCTGCCAGGAGAAGGATATAGAAATGTTTCATGGGGAGGAGTATGTTTATGAGTAACCGTATAGATATTCGATGAGCAAGTCAGAATATTCTGCCCGATAATACTCGATAGAAGGTTTGCCAGAGAATAGAGAAATTGAGTCGGATGGATCGGTGTTCTAAGTAATAGAGATCAAGCTCCAGTCTGCGGAGCATTTTTTCCATCGTGTCAGTATATCCATTGTATAATGTAGCGTAGGAAGTCACACCGGGACGAATGCGGTAGAGCTGTTCGTAGCGTGGATCGTTTTCCATAATCATACGGATGTAATAGGCACGCTCAGGTCGGGGACCTACAAAAGCCATATCGCCTATAAAGACATTCCACAATTGAGGCAATTCATCTAGATGGTGGTCACGCAAGAAACGGCCGATATGCAGGAGTCGCTTGTCGTTACCATTGATTTCGCATAGTTGCGGACCGTCAGCTTCGGCTTCCAGATGCATCGTGCGAAACTTATAGATGTAGAAAGGCTTCCCCTTCAGTCCGATGCGTTCCTGTTTGAAAATAGCTGGTCCACCGTCTTCGCGATGAATCCTCCAATAGAAGAACGCAAAAACGGGAGCGCATAGGAGTAAACAGATGCCGGCTATCAGACAGTCCATCACTCGAATCAGTTTCTCACTGAATGGAGAGATTGGACGAGATGAAGCCTTAACAGACAATTGAGATGACATTTTAGCAGTAAGAACTTGAAAGGGGATGCAGAGGTACAAGCAGAACGAAGTTACTGCTGGTATATAGGCAACTTGAGTCTATTGTTGCTTGGAGAATCTTCTTTCCCTTGCTGTTTAGACTTTCTGTATCGTTTGCCGAGAACGAATGCGGTTATTAAGCCATAGGTTGAAGAAGATAAAGAGTGCAACGTCAATGCTTACGATAATACTGATATGACTCTTAAGTAATACCAATCCGCCATTGAGTCCACCATAGAAAAGTTGAAGCAGTATGATTATTCCCAATGCTTGGTGCATGGTAAAGCCTGCTTGCATGCACTTGTGGTGTATGTGGGTCTTGTCAGGGAAAAACATCGAAACCCCTCGTTTCAAACGCATCAAAGCTACACGTATCAAGTCAAAACAAGGTACGAGCAACAACGTGTAGGGTACGAGCAACGCTGTGGCGTGCATGTTTTGAATATCAGTTTCCGTACAAGTCATAATGTAGCGGATGGCAAGGAAGGAGAGAGCATATCCTAATGTTAAGCTCCCCGTATCTCCCATAAACGTTTTGGTGCCCTTTGCAGGGTTGCCAAACATGTTGTAGCAGAAGAATACCGCAACCGAGCCCAGCAGTCCGGCACAATAGATGACGTAGAGGGAAAGCCCATGCCGCAGGAACAGAATACCAAATACGAGAATTGCAATAAAGGATAGACTTGATGAAAGCCCGTCAATACCGTCAATCAGGTTAATAGCGTTGACAATCAGTAAGGTGGTGAATATCGTTAATGGATAGCCTATCCAAGGCGCAATTTCATAGATGCCAAACAGTCCGTACAGATTGTGAATATACAGCCCGCAGAACGGAAGAAAGAGCGATACTATGAGCTGGATGACAAATTTCAGCGTGGCTGGCATGCCAAATAAATCATCCAGTATACCAATGAGGTAAAGTATAAACATGCCCGTCAACACCAACATAGAAGTCAGGTCGAGATGTAGAAATTCGCGACCTTCCAGCCTTACCATCATGGCTAGTGAAGCACTGGCTCCAATAAGCATGGAGGGTACAAACAGCATACCTCCCAGGCGTGGAATGTTGTTCGTATGATGAATTTTCCGTTCGTCTGGGACGTCATATAACCCCTTTCGTTGGCAGAGGCGAAGTAAAAGCGGCATTGCTAAACGCGTTACAACCAGACTGCAGACAAGGGTAATGGCTATATATATCTTCCAATAGGCTGCCATATATTCGAGATGGATTATTTAAAGCATTGTGAAGGAGTAACGAAACTTTAAATAAGATATTGTTTGAGTCAAAAGAAAGAAGTCGTGTGGGGCACTACATACTTTTCATTCCAAGCTGTAAGAGGAAGCGAATCATACGGACCCGATACATAATTTTTTGTCCCAATGTAGACTGACTTTTAGCACCGCTGGTGGATACATTGCTTCCACTTCGGCGGAAATAGCTGTAACTATGGTTAATGAAAGCCACCTTATAAAAGAATGCAGCTACGTTGCCAATCCAAATATCGTGCATTGGAATTTGGGCTGGAAAGGGGAGACAACGTTCTTTGAGCCGGCGTGTAAAGGCCATACATCCCCCCAAGTAACCGTTTTTACGGAGCAGGTTGTAATATTTTCCATCCTTCGTATGGTTACAGGCATAAAATGATTCCGCCAATACGTTGTAGTCCAAGTCCGTCATGATGCAGTCCGTCACTACGCAGTCATATCCTTCTGACAATTTGGCAACCGCCGCTTTTACTTTACCTGGCAGCCATTGATCATCCTGGTCAGAAAGAAAAATAATGTCGCCCTTGGCTTCGCGTAGTGCATTTTCAAAGTTGGGAATCGGATTTCCCTTAGCTGGTCCATCAACGATGCGGATACGAGAATCATTTAATGCCTCAATAATCTTTCGGGTATCATCGGTTGAATGGTCGTCCGAGATAATGATTTCGTCATTCTTCCCGAGCTGGGGGAGAATGCTATTCAGTTGAGTGGTTATGACGCTTGCACCATTGTAGGTGGCTATACAGACAGAAATCATAATTGCTATATAAATAGAAGATGAGAGTACATAAAGAGAAAATTTACACGAAGGCTGGTCTGCTTACTGTGGTAGTGTGTTCATTGTCGCATTTTTAGCACGCAATCTGTAAGCAATGGAGTATGCCGTAACAATAATAATCATACCCGTCGAACTGGATAGAAGTGGATTCGTTCCTGCTATTAGCAAAAACATGAAGTAGCAGGCAGTGAGCGTAAAAGTCATGCTGTCTTTACGGTGCTGCCAAAAGGTTCGAACAGGGTAGAGTAATAAAATGAGAAAACAGATAATGAATATTCCATGCCCACGAAGTAATTCGAGATAAGTCCATTCCGTCTGATTCGTCATACGATGAAAACCAATGGAATAAAAGTTGGTACCGATGCCCTGTCCCCATAGTAAATATTCAGGATGAGCTGTAAACAAATCGGCGAATGA
>UQJC01000018.1 GCA_900541335.1 uncultured Prevotella sp. | reverse complement strand
TACATGCAGGAGCAGATTGATGCGGACGAGGGTTGGATGATTTCGAAGGATTTGCAGAAGTTTGCCCAAATGAATCTTTTCGCGGAGGAATACCTGCAACATGAAAAGGAGATTGAAGCGGCGTTGCAGGACGAGGCGTCACTGCGCAAAGCGAAGAACAGCTTGACAAAGCTGCGTAACGAGGCGAAACAGGAGTTGGTGGAACTGGCTCGACAGGCGTTGCAGGTGTTGCAAAACTTACCCGTTGGCAGTACGCCGCGCACGTTTACGGGCTATGGCAAGTTGTTGCTCTGGATGCAAGCACTGATTGACGGAAAATGCCAGATCGGGCTGGACGACGTGGTCGATTCGAAAGGACTAAAAGATGCCTTGGAGGGTGAGCCGCTTCGGATGTTGAGTTCGAAAAAGGTACATTCACCCGAGAACCTTGCTTATGCCGAACAACTGATTGCGGCCATGAACACGTTGGAGCGTGAACGTAAGCAGAAGGCTCCCGCGCTGCTTACCTTCCAGCTGATTCTGAAAAGTTGGACTCCGCTCATGTTGTTGAGCACGATTGGCAAGGGGGTGACTGATCTTTGCGACGAAACGGGTACGTTTATGTTGGCAAAGACTACTGATCTCTTTAATAAGATGGTCAACAAGGAGGATGCCTCCTTTATTTTCGAACGAGCGGGCATCACTTTCCATCACGTGCTTATCGACGAATTTCAGGACACTTCGCGCCAGCAATGGGGCATCTTCAAGGAGTTGCTCTTGGAAAATATGGCGAACAACGAGGAGTGTATGATTGTGGGCGACGTGAAGCAAAGCATCTACCGCTGGCGAAGCGGCGACTGGAAGATTCTGAAGGACATTGCAGACGAACGCAAGCGGGTGAATCGGGCGGATGTTATCGAGATGAAGGATAATTACCGCAGTGACCGGGTCATTGTGAACTTCAACAATACCTTCTTTACAGCCATGCGCGAGGCACTCGACGAGAAAAATACGGTTGAAAAGTATGATGACCAGCACTTGATTAAGCAGATCTACGAGGACGTGGAGCAAATTCCGCATAAAGAAAAGGAACAAGGCTTTGTCCGGCTGGCTTTTACGAAAGAGAAGAGCATGACAAACGAGGTCATGAACGATCTCTATCGACAGATTGTGAGACTACACGAGGATTTCCACGTGGGGTATAACGAGATGATGATCATCGTGCGTAAAAACAGCGAAGGTGCGGATCTTGTCAATTACTTCTCGACAAATTTTCCGGACATTCCTGTCTCTTCAAACGAGGCATTCTTTCTCGACGCTTCGACCAGTGTCAATCTGATTATTGCCGCCATGCGTTATTTGACGATTGACGAGGAGCTGTTGAAGGGCAAGGGGCAGAAACAGGCTTTCAACCAAACCTGTGTGGCTGAAGTATACTGCCGACAGACTTTGCTATGGCTTTGGGGCGACACGCCCGAGGCGAAACTGCGCACGGAGCAAATGATGCAGACGTTGCACGAGAAGAAACAGCAATGGAGCAACTTACCGCTCTACGAACTGTGTAAACAACTGATGCGCCTCTTCGAATTGCCCGAGGCGGAAAAGGGAGGCGAAGCAGACGGCATCGGGCAGTCGGCTTATCTCTTCTCATTCTTGGACTATGTATTGGAGTATCTCAACGAACACGCTTCGGACGTGCCTGCTTTCTTGGACTATTGGGACCAAACTTTGCACAAAAAGCAGGTGATGATGAACGAGGGCGACGCCATACAGATTCTCACGGTGCACAAGTCGAAGGGGCTCGAAAAGCATACGGTGTTTGTGCCGTTCTGCAACTGGGCGATGGAGAAGGTATATGATGATGACAACCTGTGGTGTGTGACGAAAGGATTGCCTGAGCCTCTCAACGCGCTACCAGCTTATCCGATTAACAGTCACACGAAAAATGGCATTCAGGAATCGGTGTTTGCTGCCAATTATAATGCTGAAATACTGATGAAACGCATTGATGCATTCAATGAACTCTATGTCGCGTTTACCCGACCACGCCATAATCTCTTCGTCTGGAATTTCCAACCGGGAAAGGACTCGAAAAAGTCAATCTACCCGCTTATCAAGGAGTTCGTGAACCCTGGTTCGCTGCTCAACGAAGAGGAGAAACCGAAGCAGACGAGAAAAAAGAAAGGGGAACCCGAGGAACCCGAAGCGATTGAGGAGGTTTGGGAGGAAAAGTTATTCGGTAACAGTCCCGTTGAAGGCGACCGGCCGGCTCATCAAGAGGAGGACGCGGCGACGGAAGTCTATCGTCCCGAAACGCCCTTTGACACGGAGCACACGCCGAAGCTGGAGATACACTTGCAACGCATTGCCCAGCTGGCTGACTTCCAACAGTCGAACCGCGCAAAGGAGTTTATTGCCGAAAAGATGGCAGAGGTACAGGCTGAAACGGATCCTGACTTCGACGAGTTGCTGCAGTCAGAGATACAAGCCAAACAACAGAAGCAACAGGAATACATTGACGAGGGCAAACTCATTCACAAGCTGTTTTCGTACATCCGCACGGCTGACGACATCGAAACGGCGGGCAAACGTTTGTGGAATGAGGCTTGCATCTCTGACCCGAAGAAGCTGAAAAGGCTCTGTGACTTGGTGCGCAAGCGCATCACGCAACCTAACATTGCTCCGTGGTTTACGCCCGACTGGCAGGTATTCGCTGAGTGTAGTCTGCTTCTGCCACAACCCGACGGTTCGTTTCGCGAGTTACGTCCCGACCGCGTCATGACACGTAAAGGCGAAACGGTGGTCATTGACTACAAATTTGGAGCCTTCCGTCCCGAACACGAGGAACAAGTGCGGGCGTACATGCGGGTCTTGACGCAAATGAACTACCCCAACGTGCGCGGCTATTTGTTCTACGGCTACAAGGGACAAGTTTGTGAGGTGGTACAAGGATAGGTCGTCAGAAAAAAGAGGCTTATGAAGAAAGGGGGAGGTGAACGGTAATACATCCGTTCACCTCCCCCTTATTGTCATCACATGACTTTAGGCTGAAATCTTTGCTTCTCGTCGAAAACGACTGTCAATCGGGCTGCTTTTATTCCTTCTCCTCCGTCAGCCTCAACATCTCGTCACGCAATTGGGCGGCAAGAATGAAGTCGAAGCGGGAAGCGGCAGCCTTCATTTCCTTCTGCAGACGCTGTATGTGTTCCTCCTTCGTTTCTTTGGGCTTTGCCTGGTAGCGGGCCGGAGCTTCTGCGGCTTGACTATGGTTGGCAGAAGCGGCAGAGGCCGTTTGAAAGGAAGTACCATAGTCTGAAGCGGCGGGACGCTGAGAAGCGGTGGCAGCAGTGGCTTCGCCTTCCTTGCGATTCATCCCTGCAAGGACATTGCTATCTAAGGACTTGACAACCTGGCGAGGCGTGATGTGATTGGCCTCATTGTAAGCAAGTTGCTTCATACGGCGGCGGTTGGTTTCGTCAATGGTTTGCTGCATAGACTGGGTAATCTCTTTGGCATACATAATGACGCGTCCGTTAACGTTACGCGCGGCACGGCCGGCGGTCTGGGTCAACGAACGAGTGGAACGCAAGAAGCCTTCCTTGTCTGCGTCGAGAATGGCAACCAAGGCTACTTCGGGCAAGTCGAGTCCTTCACGCAACAGATTGACACCCACCAGGACATGGTAGATGCCCCGACGCAAATCTTCCATGATCTGGACGCGGTCGAGGGTATCGACGTCGCTATGAATGTAAGCTGTCGAGACTTGATGTTGTACCAAGTAGTCTGTCAACTCCTCTGCCATGCGTTTGGTAAGGGTTGTAACCAATACACGCTCGTCTCGTTCGCAGGCTTTGCGTATTTCTTCCATTAAGTCGTCTACCGGATAGTCGGTATCACGCACTTCGATGGGAGGATCGAGCAACCCGGTGGGACGGATGACCTGATCGACAATGACTCCCCCACTCTCTTCGAGCTCATATTCGGCTGGTGTTGCACTGATATAGATTACTTGCTTCGCCATTTCATGGAATTCCTCGAACTTCAACGGGCGGTTGTCGAGAGCGGCGGGCAATCGGAAACCGTAATTGACCAACGCTTCCTTACGAGAGCGGTCTCCGCCATACATGGCTCGTATCTGGGGAATGGTGACGTGGCTTTCGTCAATCACTATCAGGAAATCGTCGGGGAAAAAGTCGAGCAGGCAGAAGGGACGGGTGCCGGGTTCACGACCATCGAAGTAGCGTGAATAGTTTTCAATACCCGAACAGTGACCCAATTCGCGAATCATTTCGATGTCATACTCCACACGTTCCTTCAGACGTTTGGCCTCCAGCGTTTTGCCCATCTCTTCGAAAAGGGCTACCTGTTCTACCAAGTCGTCCTGCATCTTGCGAATGGCGATTTCCTGGGTCTCTTTCGATGTCAGGAAGAGGTTGGCAGGGTATATCTTATATTCGTCGTAGGTATTGAGGCGCATTCCGCTCAAAGCATCAATCTCCTCAATGCCGTCAATCTCGTCATCCCAAAAGGTTATACGGATGATTTCGTCTGCATAGGCCAGATAAATGTCTACCGTATCGCCCTTTACACGGAAATTGCCTGCTCGCGGCGCAACATCATTTCTTGAATAAAGACAATCGACCAAACGGTTGAGCAAGGTATTGACTGCTAAAGTTGCACCGACCTTTACCTCTATCAGATTTTCATAAAAAGCTGCCGGATTACCCATACCGTAGATACAGGATACAGACGACACGACAATCACATCGTTGCGCCCGGAAAGGAGTGACGAGGTTGCGGCAAGCCGAAGCTTGTCGATGTCTTCGTTGATGGCCAGATCTTTCTCAATATAGGTGTCGGTGGAAGCTATGTAAGCTTCGGGCTGGTAATAATCGTAGTAGGAGACATAATATTCGACCGCATTCTCGGGGAAGAAACCTTTGAACTCGGAATAAAGCTGTGCTGCCAAGGTCTTATTATGACTCAGCACCAAAGTGGGTTTGTTAAGCTGAGCAATGACATTTGCAACGGTAAAAGTCTTTCCTGATCCGGTTACACCCAGCAGAACTTGGGCAGGTACACCCTCTTGCGCTCCGGACGTTAACTGCCGGATGGCTTCGGGTTGGTCGCCCATGGGCTGATAAGATGAATGGAGCTTGAATTTTTTCATGACGCAAAATTAGGGAAATAACCCAGGAGAAGCGTATCTTCTTCGCACGATTCAAGAGACTTGAGGAGTAGGTACAAAAAAAAAATTGATTGTCTCACGACAACCAATCTTTTACTAACCTTAAATCTAATACCATGAAAAACAGTGCAAAAGTATAACCTTAGGGCTTTCCATGCAAATCTCAACGTAGGAAAACGCGTTTCCTTGACTTTGTTTGTAAATTATACCCCGAAAATGTCAGGTAGAATAATCGTTTTTCGGTATGTTTCAAGCTTTTCGGGCTTTTGAAGGCTTCGCATTCCCGACAACCCTTGCCCAACGGAGGATACTACAGAAGGAAGCGTTTCAGCAATCGCCTGCCCGCAAACTTCCACAGCACGTAAGGCTTCCGAAACCTATGGCCAACAAAAAACCGTCCGACAACGCGTAAGCAATTGTCGGACGGTTCGTTTATGTAACGAGGGAAATGCTGGCAAACTTTCTACCCTAGCGTGGCAAGAAGCGAATTGCTTACGCAACTGCTACTGCCCGCTTGCCAATAAGGTGTGACAGCCTTTCCTCTTCGTGCGAATCGGGATAAGAAGGCTTATTCCCATTCAATGGTTGAAGGCGGCTTTGACGAGATGTCGTAGCATACGCGGTTAACTCCCTTGACGTGGTTGATAATATCGTTTGAAACCTTCGCAAGGAATTCGTAAGGAAGGTGTGCCCAGTCTGCCGTCATGGCATCGGTACTGGTCACAGAGCGAAGAGCGACAGCACGTTCGTAAGTACGCTCATCACCCATTACACCTACGCTCTTGACGGGAAGCAATACCACGCCTGCCTGCCATACCTGGTTGTAGAGCGTCGTTTCGTTGCCTTCCGCGTCGGTCGTCTTCCATTCGCGGAGAGAACGGATAAAGATATCGTCGGCATCCTGGAGTACGCGTACCTTCTCGGGAGTAATATCGCCCAAAATACGAACAGCGAGTCCGGGACCAGGGAAAGGATGACGGCTGATGAGGTGTTCGGGCATCCCCATCTCGCGACCTACGCGGCGCACCTCGTCCTTGAAGAGCCACTTAAGGGGCTCACACAGACGAAGGTTCATCTTTTCGGGAAGACCACCTACGTTATGGTGACTCTTGATGACCTTGCCGGTAATATTGAGGCTCTCAATGCGGTCGGGATAGATGGTACCCTGTGCCAACCACTTGGCATCGGTGATTTTCTGTGCTTCCGCGTCAAACACATCGATAAAGCCCTTACCGATAATCTTTCGCTTCTGCTCCGGATCCGTCACGCCTTCCAATTCTTTGAAGAACTTGGCACTGGCATCCACACCAATCACGTTAAGCCCGAGACATTCGTAATCATGAAGTACATCGCGGAACTCATTCTTACGTAACATGCCGTGATCGACAAAGATACAGGTCAGGTTGTTGCCAATGGCTTTGTTAAGCAACACTGCCGCAACGGAACTGTCGACACCGCCTGAAAGACCCAAGATAACACGGTCGTTGCCCAACTCCTTCTTCAACTCTGCTACCGTCGTTTCTACGAAAGAAGCGGAGCTCCAGTCCTGACGACTGCCACAAATGTTGACTACGAAGTTCTTGAGCAGAAGTGTACCCTGCAACGAGTGGAACACCTCGGGATGGAACTGAACACCCCAGAGCTGTTCGCCCTCAGCTTGGTAAGCTGCATACTTTACTTTGTCAGTTGAAGCGATACAACGGAAGCCTTCAGGAATGGCAGTAATTGTATCACCGTGACTCATCCATACTTGAGAATGAGCTTCGAAACCTTGGAACAAGGGATTGTCGTTTTCAATGAAGCCAAGGTTCGCACGTCCGTACTCACGGCTTTCTGCTGGTTCAACCTTGCCACCATAGAGCTGTGACATATACTGCGCACCGTAGCAAATGCCTAAGATGGGGTATTTGCCTCGAATGGCAGACAGGTCAACCTTAAACGCTTCGGGGTCGTACACACTGTAAGGCGAACCAGACAGAATGACACCGATCACGGAGGGATCGTCATGCGGGAACTTGTTGTAGGGAAGAATCTCGCAGAAGGTGTCCATTTCGCGCACACGACGTCCAATCAGCTGGGTGGTCTGTGAGCCGAAATCGAGAATGATTATTTTTTGTTGCATAGAATATAGAGGGTTGTATCAATCAATAAATGGGGAACACACAAGTGTTGTTTCCGTCGAAGACTTCAAAAGTGTAAGCCTACCAAACAATGACTACGCGCATCAACAGAGCCAGACGCCCGAAGCGCGTTCCTCATCACTTTCCAGACCTTCATTTCTCAGTCGAACTGAATCGTCTTAGCCGGTTCAACGCGTGAAACAAAGAAACTGGGCAATACCATGGCCAACATCATCAGCAAGAGCGACGCGAGGTTGATACCTACAAGCCACTGGAGGTTCATGCTCACAGGGACTGCTTCCACATAATACTGCGCAGGATCGAGCTTGACTAAATGCGCGTAATGTTGGAGCCCCAAAAGTCCTAACCCCAACACATTGCCAATCAGCATACCACGCAAAATAAGGAAAGAGGCAAACCAGAGGAAGGTGTGACGGATGCGACGATTAGAAGCACCCAACGCCTTCAACACGCCAATCGTAGAAGTTCGCTCTAAGATCAAAATCAGCAATCCGCTAATCATCGTAATACCCGACACGCAAATCATGATAATAAGTATCACCATCACATTCAGGTCAAGCATTTCGAGCCAAGCCAGTACGGAGGCAGTACGAGGATGCTGATCAATACTGATGACCCGGTACGGTCGGCCGTAACGGTCGGCACGGTGATCGAGCTTTTGGGCCAGCAAAGCTTGTACTGTGGACAACTCGTCGTAAGAATGAAGATGCACCTCCAAGCCACTGCTTTGTTCGGGAAGCCAATTGTTCAAACGGTTGACTGTATAGAGATCCGTCAGGACAAACGTCTTGTCAAACTGATGAAGATGGGTTTCGTAAATACCAGCCACCTTAAAACGACGTTGCTTGACAACGTCAGAAAAGTAGTAACTGTAGATACGGTCACCAACTTTCAGCCCCAGTTGTTTAGCCATCATACGCGAGATAACAATGGAGTTGGAAGAGCGGTCGTCACGAAACTCGGGCAATTCGCCTTCCACCAACTGCGAGCGCATGAAGCTCAAATCGTAATCCTGTGCCACCCCTTTGAGCATCATACCGGCAAAGTCGTCCTTGGTCTTAAAGATACCCATCTTTTCAGACACACGTTGCACACGTTGCACGCCCGGAGTCTGGCTGACCAAATCTCTGATCGCTTTGTCAGTCACCACCGGATAACTCTCAGGGGAGCTGAAGGATGCGGGGTCAAAAACTTCTATGGGAGAAGCAAATCCCGTCAACTTATGCTGTACTTCTCGCTGGTATCCCTTAACCACACCGACGGTAATCAACATAACGGCCAGTCCGATAGCGATGCCCGCTGTAGCAATACGAATGGCAGGAGCCGAAGCATTGCGCGAAGTCGTAGAAGCTAAGGGACTGCTATGAAAGAACCTTTTGGCAAGGAAGAGAGAGAGCATAAGTAAGTTTAGAATTATAGAAAAGCGGCTGAATAATCTATGGTGCGTCTGTAAGCAAGAAGTGTAAAGGGCAAACCAAGAACTGCTTCTACGTTCCCCACTTTCCGCTCTCCACCGTTATTTACAGAATCAGCCTGTACAAAAAGAGTTTTTAAAGAACAAACAAGAGCACAGATGGGAGTCATCAGACTCCCGCTCTTTAGATTTCTCGTCCGGGATACGCTTCCAGCGCCTTTTCTAAAACGATGAGTGCATGCTGCAAGTCTTCCTTGTTCAGCACATAAGCAATGCGCACTTGGTTACGTCCGGCACCTGGTGTCGTATAAAAACCAGCAGCAGGCGCCATCATCACCGTCGCTCCTTCGTACTCAAAATCGGTCAAGCACCACGCGCAAAACTTTTCCGCGTCGTCCACAGGAAGCTTGGCTACTGTATAAAAAGCACCCATCGGAATGGGAGAATAAACACCAGGAATCCGATTGAGTCCGTCAATCAAACATTTACGTCGCTCAACATACTCATCATACATTTCGCGTGCATATTCACCAGGCTCGTCCATGGAAGCCTCAGCTACGAGCTGACCAATCAATGGAGGACTCAAGCGCGCCTGACAGAATTTCATGACCGCCTTTCGTACCTCCACATTTTTGGTTATCAAGGCTCCAATACGGATGCCGCACTCACTGTAACGCTTAGATACGGAGTCAATGAGCACCACATTCTCCTCGATACCTTCGAGATGGCAAGCTGAAATATAAGGCGAACCGGTATAGATAAACTCACGGTAGACCTCATCAGAAAAGAGGTACAAATCGTACTTCTTGACCAAATCACGAATCTGATTCATCTCCCGACGGGTATATAAGTACCCAGTCGGGTTATTGGGATTGCAAATCAAGATGGCACGGGTGCGCTCGTTGATGAGCTCTTCAAACTTTTCGACCTTAGGCAAGGAGAATCCCTCCTCGATGGTCGTCGCAATCGTTCGAATGTGCGCACCTGCAGAGATGGCAAATGCCATGTAGTTTGCATAAGCTGGTTCGGGAACGATAATCTCATCCCCTGGGTTCAGACAGGACAGAAAAGCAAAAAGCACTGCTTCCGAACCTCCGGAAGTAATAATAATGTCGTCTGCCGAAAGATGAATATCGTACTTTTCATAATAATGCGTCAGCTTCTCCCGATAACTGCGAAATCCCTGACTGGGACTATACTCCAACACCTTGCGATCGATGTGGCGCAGTGCATTTAGCCCCGCTTCCGGAGTCGGAAGGTCAGGCTGACCGATATTCAAATGATACACATGCGTTCCACGGTCTTTGGCGGCCGTAGCAAGGGGTGCCAACTTTCGAATCGGAGATTCGGGCATCACGATAGCGCGCTCAGAAATCTTAGGCATGTCGTTTGGTTTTAATATCGTGAATGATGGGACTTTGCTCTCCGATACGAAAAGGTAGTGGCGTTGAAACGACTGTTCCAAACGAATGGAACAACCTTCCAGATCCTTTTAAAATACGACCCTGCATCAAAACGGAGAAGAAGCCCATTAAAAAATGAAAGTAGCTAAACGGTGTTGCCACAGTCTAACGGCTTAAAGACGGAACAAATTTAGTAGAAGCAATGCAACACACAAAAAATATGAGGCAAAAAGTAAATGCTTCTAACATTTGGTGAAGACGTTACGCTGTTTCGCCATATGGTAACAGGCATTCCTTATCGCTCCACAGCCTGACAGAGGTATTTTCGAACGAACTCCTTGCGATGAAGGAAACGCTGCATGCTGACTCCTAAACTATACCAGGGGCGGAAGCACTCATAGAAAAAGAGGTAGGGACCATAAGTAGCTTCGCCCAATGCTTGCAAACTGCGGCGCAAGCAATAAGCCGGCAAAAACAAGAAGATGCCGAAAAGCAAAAGAGCGATGAAGTCGAGATAGATCCAGTTCAAATCGTAGGTAGCAGTCTGAATGAGCTGAAGCGTACGAAGCAGTGCATAGGCCACAAACGACAGCGCAAACAAGTGAAAGAGCATCGTAGCAAACTTCCATCGATAGGAGGTACGCCAACTTACTCCGCGCAGGCGACGCTTGACTTCGGCATCCATCACTCGTCTCATCTTTAAGACACCAGCCGAAGGAAGTTGTTCCGTCAAGCGGGTATCTTCCGAACAGAGCATGGTGCAGCACTCGGAGGTCACATGATGGAAAGCCAGGAGGGCTTCTTCTCCGAATGGCAGCAAAAGGCTGTCAGCAAAGCCACGCTGTTCGAGAAACCAACTGCGGCGCACGGCGTAGTTCGACATTTCGCTTCCTAACACGATGCCCTCTTCGTAAGCTTCCAACCGATTCGTGAAGGCATAAATGCGCTCCAAGATAGCCCGACGTGCTCGTTGACTGCCGTTAGACTCATAATTATAGTAAGCCTCGATGAAATTGATTTCGGGGAGAAAGTGTTCCGCAAAATGTTGCAACCACCTGTCGTTATTGGGCTTCGTTTCCGGATTGACCACAATGACCCATTCACTATGAGCTGCCTTGACACCCAAGCTAATAGCCAGTTTTCGCAATTCGATGTGGCGCGAACTTTGGGGGATATGAGTCACCCGGAGCGAACGGTATTGTACCTGGAGCCGCTGGAGTAGTTCGTCCGTCTCATCTGTCGACAATTGATCCGACACAATGACTTCAAAGCGTCCCGCATATTTCTGTTCCAACAGGCAAGGCAGCAAACGCTCTAAGTGAGCTACCTGGTTACGGGCAGGCACGACAATCGTCACAAACGGGTAAACCGTAGCCTTAGCGGGAGGCAAGTTATACAGTGCCGAATGTGTAGCCACCTCGATGACTTGTGCCTCGCGCTGCCATCCTGCATATTTATGAGCCAGGGGGAAATACCGCCAACGAATCAGGTAAAGACATACCAACACCAAAGCCATCCACAAAAGCAGACCGCCCAACCACCAATAAATCGAATCGGAGAAAAGAAAATCCATAAGCGTAATTCAAAAAGCTTTGCTGACAAAAGGTTTTACTGTCGCTACGTTTACCAACGTACGATTTCCGAGCGACCTTGCCGACGCAACTCCGCACACACAATAGCGGTAGCAACGGCTACATTCAAACTCTCGCTTGCACAGCCTTCGGCGGCAAACGATGGTATCAGCAAGCGGTGTGTCACGCAAGCGCCCACTTCCGAAGTGATGCCCTTGCCTTCATTCCCCATCACGATGACACCACACGAGGAAGAAAGCTGTTGGGTATAAAGGTCTTCCCCATCTAAAAAGGTTCCGTAAATAGGCAAACGCCCCTTCAGCGGCTGTAACAAGGCAGGAAGCGAACCGTAGTGCACCCGCACTGTACCAATGGCACCCATCGTAGCCTGTACCACCTTGGGAGCATAGACATCGGCCGTGTCGGGAGAGGCAAACACGTGTCGGATGCCAAACCAATCCGCTATGCGCAGTATGGTCCCCAGGTTACCCGGGTCTTGCACTCCGTCAAGTGCCAGACAAAGCTCTGACTGTGCAACCGTAGCCCAATCCTGCCAAGACTCGTCGGAAGCCGGCATCTCAAACAGGGCAACGCAATCACGCGGCGTGCGGAGTTGCGACAGACGTTCCAGTTCCTGTTGCGTAATGCAGACCACTTCCTTCACACGAAACGAAGGAAGGCGAGAAGCTATTCGTGTCTGAAATTCTTCGGTTGCATACAAACAACGACACGACAAATAAGGCAACAAGTCTGTCACCGCCTTGGGACCCTCTACGACAAAGCATCGGGCTGCATCCCGGTACTTCTTCTGACTGAGGGAATGAATGTATTTAATGGTGTTCTTTGTAATCAAAACAATTAAAGTACTACTTTAAATAAATGGACTAAAAAGAAAGAATGGAAAACCCAATCTATTTGCCTTCCGAAGGAAGAAAACAAAATGACTTCAGCCAGGGAAACCACACCCTGTACAAGGAGGTTTTGAAGCCCACAGTCTTTCTAAAAAACAGGCGCAAAGCTACGAAGTTATTCCTTAAACCCTTACCTTTGCTTCGTGAAAAAGGTCAAGACTACTCCATTATATCCATTCTTACTCGCGAATATACACCCGTATGTTCGCGCTTTCTTGCTCTTAACTTTCTCGTTGATTCTCTCTGCTTGCAGTAGTCAGAAATTTCTGCAATCAGGTCAAGGTGTACTCTCTGACGTAAAGGTAACCTCTGCTTCATCCAACTTCAAGGCCAATGCTTACCGCAACTATGTACGTCAGGAAGCCAATGCAAAATGGTTTACTTTGTTCAAAGTTCCCTTAGGCATCTATTGCCTCTCCAAGGCAGATTCCATCAAGGGGAAGAAGGGCTTTTCGCGCATCTTGCGCAACATCGGCGAGGCGCCTGTCGTCTATGACAGCACCCTGACCAAGTATAGTATGAACAACTTGGAACAGGCCATGAAGAATGATGGCTATCTGCACGCCACGACCGACACCTTAATCCACCACAAGACCTATAAGACCCAGGTCAATTACATTCTGCGCCCCGGACCGCGCTTCTACATTCAAGAGCTTACCTACGACTTCGCCCCCCCCAACCTCCATCGGGCCTTTCAAGCCGATTCGGCCGCAACCCTCCTCAAACGAGGGATGCCGCTCAATCTCAATAAGCTCTCGGAAGAGCGTGGACGCATTGTCAAAGCCTTACACGACCGTGGCTTTTATTACCTCAACAAAGATTACATCAGCTACGACATCGACACTCTTGCCGGGTCACTCGGAGCCGCCGTCCACCTGCGTTTTCGCCATCCCCACGAAGTCGATACGCAAACGGTCTATACGCCCCAACGGTTTCGCCAGATTCGCGTCATCGAAGAGGGTACGGACTACACGTCTGAGGCTCCCCGTGACTCTGTAGACTATGGCAACCTGCGCTTTAAATACGTCGGTTACCCTCACTTAAACAAGCGCGTCTATCTCTCACACATCGGCTTGCGTCCAGACAGTTTGTACCGCGAGCGCGAAGTGCAAAGCATCTACAGCAACCTCAATGCCCTGCCGGCTATCAGTTATACGACGCTAAAGCTCTATCCCGTCCCCGGGAAGCCCTCCTTGTTAGACTGTGACATCACTCTGCGACGAAAGAAGCCCCACAGCATCGGGCTAGAACTGGAAGGCACCAACACGTCGGGCGACCTCGGTGCGGCTGTAGCACTGACCTACAGCAACCGCAACCTGTTTCGAGGTTCCGAACTCTTTGCACTCAAGCTGCGCGGAGCCTATGAAGCCATTACGGGACTGGAAGGCTATTCCAACCAAAACTACATTGAGTGGAGTGCAGAGGCCAACCTGCGATTCCCTACCCTGCTGTTGCCTTTTATCAGTATTGACTCCAAGCGCCAGCTAAAGGCTATGTCGGAAGCCAAACTGATGTACGACATGCAAGACCGTCCCGAGTTCCACCGACGCGTACTTACCGGAGCTTGGGCATATCGTTGGAATCGAACGAGCAATCCACGCTGGCAAAACCGTTGGGATTTGCTCTCGCTCAACTATGTTTACATGCCGTGGATTTCAGAGACGTTCCGTAAAGAGTACCTCGAAGGCGACGACCCTTATTATTCTGTATTGAAATACAGTTACGAGGACCTCTTTATCATGAACATGGGCTACAGCTTCGTCTATAACTCCTTGCACGATGCGGCCAATCTGCCCACGGGACTCTATCAGACCAATGGTTTTCAAATCAAAGCCAGTGTTGAAATAGCCGGTAACCTGCTCTATGGTCTTTCCAAGGCAACGCGAAGCCACCGGAACAGCAACGGCAACTATCAATTTCTGGGCATAGCTTATTCGCAGTACGCCAAGCTCGATTTTGACTTTACCAAAAGTGTCATTCTCAACGACCGCAACTCGCTTGCCTTCCATGCAGCCTTCGGCATCGGCATCCCTTACGGTAACTCAACCATTCTTCCTTACGAGAAGCGTTACTTTGCCGGAGGTGCTAACAGCATACGAGGCTGGAGCGTCCGCGAACTGGGTCCGGGATCCTATCGCGAAAAGGACGGCCGCATCAACTTCATCAACCAGACGGGTAACTTGAAATTAGACCTGAGTGCCGAACTGCGTACCTTCCTCTTCTGGAAATTACACGGAGCCTTCTTTATCGACGCCGGCAACGTGTGGAACACCCGCTCGTATCCCGACATGAACGGAGCCCTGTTTAAGTTCAACCGCTTCTACAAAGAAATTGCTGTGGCTTACGGCTTAGGTTTACGCTTAAACTTCGACTACTTTATTCTCCGCCTCGACGGCGGCATGAAGGCTATCAACCCGGCGGTCACTTCCGGCCGTTTGCACTACCCGATTACCCAACCCAGCTTCAAACGTGACTTTACGCTCCACTTTGCTGTGGGCTTACCTTTCTGATCAAATCACCTTCACCCCATGTTACAATTCATATCCTTAGCTTCCGGCAGTGACGGAAACTGTTATTATATGCGTTGCGATGGCTACGGTCTGCTTATCGACCTGGGCATCGGCATCCGAAAGTTCAAGCGTGCCTTTTCAGACTACGGGCTCCAACTGGCTCAAATCCGCGCCATGCTCGTCACCCACGACCACACCGACCACGTCAAGGCGGTCGGGGCGCTCTCCCAAGAGTTTCGCATCCCGGTCTACACATCCAAGAAGGTACACGCCTCGATGCAAGCCAATCATTACTTTGCCAAGAAAGTTCCTGCCGAGTTTCAACAGATTATTACCCACGGAACCCCCTTCGACCTGGGGCCGTTTCACATCACTGCCTTCTTCGTGCCTCATGACAGCGCGGAGAACAATGGTTACCTCATCGAAGTCGAAGACAAGAAGTTTGTCATCATGACCGACATCGGACATTTTACGGAAGAAATGCCCGACTTCGTATCACAAGCCACCCATTTGATTATCGAGTCAAATTACGAACCGGGCATGCTCGAAGGAGGACGCTATCCCGCCCGACTGAAAGGACGCATCAGCGGCCCTAACGGACACATCAGCAACGGCGAAACAGCCCATTTTTTGGCTCAACACCTTTCGCCCGAACGCATCCAATACATTTGGCTGTGCCACTTAAGTGCTGAGAACAACCTGCCCCGACTGGCGCAGGACGCTTCGGTTCAGGCACTCACCGAGGCGGGCTTTACCCTCAACGAGGGCGACAGTCCCCGCTTGCAGGTATTGCCTCGACGCACGCCTACGTTGCTCATGGATTTATAGAAGCGGACCTTGATTCCCGCTCGACACCTCATCTACCTTCTTTCTCCTATGCGTAAAATTCTGCTCTTCCTCCCGCTCCTGCTGTTGACCACCCTCATTTCCTGTATGAAGGATGAAGAATATACGGTAAACCCAGCCGATTGCTTGACCTTCAGCACGGACACCGTAGCTTTTGACACAATCATCAGCGGAAGCCCTACCAACACGTATACTTTCTCCGTACACAACCCCTCCAAGAAGGCAATCCGCATCCCGCAAGTTGTCTTGGAGCAGGGGGCGAACTCTCCCTTTCGGGTCAACGTAGACGGCACGCCGCTCCAGGAAGGTGTCGCTCACGACTTTGAGATTGCCGCAAAGGATAGCCTGATAGTCTACCTGATGGCCAATGTGCCCGAGATAGACAACGACCTGCCCATCGATGTCAGTGACAAGCTGACGTTTACGACAGAGGCAGGAGTTAGCCAGAGTGTAGTCTTGACCGCGTCGGGACAAGCGGTCATCCCCTTGCAAGGCAAACGAATCACGGAGGACATAACGCTCGAAGCCAAGCGTCCTTACCGCATCATGGACAGCTTGGTAGTAGAAGCCGGGCATACACTTACTTTAGCCGCAGGCACAAACTTCCTCTTCCATGCCAAAGCCCAACTCATCGTCTACGGTACGTTGAAGGTTACGGGGACAGCCCAACAGCCTGTCACCTTACGTGGCGACCGCCTGGGCAATATGTTCGACGGGCAACCTTACGACCGCATCCCGGGACAATGGGGAGGCATCGTGCTCAAGTCTTCCTCCTACGACAACCACATCAACTTCGCCGACATTCACAGTGGTACCTTCGGCATTCAGGCAGACTCTGCGGACGTAAAACGTACGAAGTTGACTCTCGAAAACTCCATTGTGCACAATACGTCTGGCAACGGACTTGATCTGCGCATGGTCAATGCCTATGTAGGCAACTCGCAACTGACGAATGCGGGAGGCAACTGCGTTCAAGTACGCGGCGGCGATGTGCGTCTCATCCATTGCACCCTTGCCCGCTTTTATGTCTTCAAGGGAGGGAACGGCGTGGCCTTAGACTTTGCCAACCACGACAATGGGATACGCCTTCCGCTCGAGCGCTTGCTTGTGGCCAATTCGGTGGTAACGGGTTATCAAGACGACGAAATCATGGGCAACCAGAATATGGAACAAAAGGACGATGCCTTTGCCTATCGCTTTCGTAACTGCTTGCTGAATACGCCCAAGCCCAAGGAGGAAACCAGTCAAATGGAAAATTGCCAATGGGACTGGGATGACGACACGACGGCCGAAGGAGATACGCTTGTCACCAAAGACAAGAACTTCCTGCCCGAACCCGATTTAGACAAGCTCCTCTTTAGTTTCGAGCTTTCGCCCCATTCCAAAGCAATCGGACACGCTGATCCTGCCATTACGGCAGAGACCTATCCCATTGACCGCAAAGGAACACCAAGAGGTGCGACCCCTGACATAGGTTGTTACCAATATGTCAAACCTGCGTCAAAACCTTGAACTTGCTCCTTCGAACAACGACTAAGGGCGCAAGCGGCCTTGTTTCAGTTTCACTATTATATATCATCGACAGACTCTTTTCAATCTCTATAAAATGGCAGACTCAACCTATAGTGCTAAGAAGACGGGCAAACGTCCGTATACCAGCAAGAAAGAGCAAGCTCCCCTGACCGACAATTACGGTCATCTACAACCCCAGGCCACTGACTTCGAACAAGCGGTCTTGGGTGCACTCCTTATCGAAAAGGATGCTTACTACCAGGTCAGCGAAATCCTGCGACCCGAAAGCTTCTATGACGCGCGCCACCGCATCATCTATGAGGCCATACGCCGTCTCAACCTCGAAGAACGTCCTGTGGACATCTTGACTGTCACCGAACAGCTGCGCAGTACCAACAAGCTCGAGGAAGTGGGTGGTCCGTTCTACATCACACAACTGAGCGGTATGGTGGCTTCATCGGCTCACATCGAATACCACGCACGCGTCATCGCCCAGAAGGCTACCGCCCGCGAACTAATTACTTACACCAGCGGCATTCAGACCAAGGCTTTCGATGCTACGCAAGACATCGACGAACTGATGCAAGAAGCGGAAGGTAAACTCTTTGAGCTGTCGCAGACAAACCTTAAGAAGGACTATACACAGATTGATCCGGTCATCAAAGAGGCGTACGAAATGTTGCAGAAGGCTGCCGCACGTACGGACGGTATGAGCGGTATCGCTTCGGGATTTACTGCGCTTGACAAGATTACTTCGGGTTGGCAAAATTCGGACTTGGTCATTCTGGCCGCCCGTCCTGCCATGGGTAAGACGGCCTTTGCCTTGAGTATGGCGAAGAATATTGCCGTCGATCAACAAATTCCGACCGCGATGTTCTCGTTGGAAATGTCAAACGTACAGTTGGTCAATCGTATGATTGTCAATGTGTGCGAAATTAAGGGTGAAACCCTCAAGAGCGGTCAGCTCAAACCCTTCGAATGGAGTCAGCTCGACCACCGCATCAAGCAACTGGTCGGTGCCCCACTCTATGTGGACGATACGCCTTCACTGTCGGTGTTCGAATTGCGTACGAAAGCACGCCGACTGGTTCGCGAACACGGCGTCAAGATTCTGATGATTGACTACCTCCAGTTGATGAATGCTTCGGGCATGAATTTCGGTAGCCGTCAGGAAGAAGTTTCTACCATCTCCCGCTCACTCAAGGGGTTGGCTAAGGAACTGAACATCCCGATTCTCGCCCTCTCCCAGTTGAACCGTGGTGTGGAAAGCCGTGAAGGCTCTGACAAGCGTCCGCAGCTCTCCGACCTCCGTGAATCGGGTGCCATCGAGCAGGACGCCGACATGGTGCTTTTCATTCACCGCCCCGAGTACTACAAGATTTACCAGGACGAAGCGGGACACGACTTGCGCGGCAAAGCTGAAATCATCATTGCCAAGCACCGTAACGGTGCGGTCGGCAACGTGCTGCTGACCTTCCGCGGCGAATACGCCCGTTTCCAGAATCCGGAAGAAGGGGCTGGACTCGATGACGCAAAGGGCAATCCCTTTGCAGAAGGCGGAACGGGCAACGACGGTGGATTCAACAACGGCAATATACTGAGTTCAAACTTTTCGGGGGGTCAGGAGTTCATGCCGCCTGAATTAAACAACAATTTCCCGCCACTCTCTGCGGGTGATCCCTTTGCCCCCATGGGAAACAATAATGAACCGCCGTTCTAACCAATTTCCACAACAGCAATCGACATACACACATTATACGAAGCTACGCTTTATGACTCACCTCTCGTTCCATCCCTCGGAACGAGAGGCTTTTTTGTGCCCAAACATTCATTGCTCCCAGGCTCTCGAAAAGACAGACTAAAAGCACCATGCTTGCCCCGAGGTGTTTGAAAGCTGTACACGCCAAAGGAACCCATTCCCTACAGCACGAAGAAGTTCAACGCGTTACAACCACTTCTTTCCCCAATGTAATCAGAGGTGCAAAGCCCAATAGCCCTCCTTGCTCACGCGCAATCTAAGGTTCGCTCGTTACCGACCGCTACAGAAGCGCCGTGTCAGACAATCGACGAAGGGTGGGAAGCTTATACGGACAGCGTATAAGTCTCCCACCCTTCGTCGATGGCTTTAATCAGCCGGGGTATAATGTCGCCACTTAGGTTCGATGATCGAATACGTCGGGCGGACATCCGCTCCACTTCTTCACGAGCTATCCGTACACAAACGGTCATTCATTTCCACCTTGACACGAAGCCACACTACGGAGCACGTAGACCACTACCACCTCAGGTGAATGAGCCTTCAACCGACACAAGCGGTTAAAACCCAAGCGACCTCACTGGCGTGCATGCAAACATCCTCTAGAAAAGACGACAGACGCCGAACGAGGCAGCGAACCTAATTGAGTCCCAAAGATAATCATTTCGTTGGAAGTAAGCAAATCGCTGCAAAACCTGCAAAAAGAAGTGCGGAAAGAAGACAGAAAGCACAGCCCCAAACCCCACTTGACACCTTCGTACACACAAAGCTGATTGCACCAGACAGACCACCAGGCCAGGCGCAGCAAGAGTGGTGACACACCGAAGCAATTAGCACCCCCTGCCCAACAACGTCCTCACCTAGAGCCAGTTACTCAAAACCAACACAAAACACGCAAAACCCACCGGTTTCAACAGAAAACTTACAGCGAAGACCTTGTCAATAAATAAAATAGTTGTACTTTTGCACGCCGATTATTATCAAGGGCACCCTTAGTGCCCAACCAAGAGTTAATAGTTACGTCCTATTTTGGCCTGGACGTAATGGTTAGTAAGCTCCTGGAAAGATAAACATTAGTAGTTACAATTTAATTCAAACAAAAGTGGACACTTTAAGTTACAAGACCATTTCTGCTAACAAAGAGACCGCACAAAAAGAATGGGTAGTAGTTGACGCTACGGATCAGGTTCTCGGTCGTCTTTGCACCAAAGTTGCCAAACTGCTGCGCGGTAAGTACAAACCCAACTTCACTCCGCACGTAGATTGTGGTGACAACGTTATCATCATCAACGCCGACAAGATCCAGCTCACTGGTAAGAAGTGGACGGATCGTGTTTATCTCACTTACACGGGCTATCCCGGTGGCCAGCGCGAGCATACTCCCGCAAGCATCATGGCAAAGCCCAACGGCGCAGACAAGCTTTTCCGTCGCGTAGTAAAAGGTATGTTGCCCAAGAACAAGCTCGGTGCTAAGCTCCTCACTAACCTCTACGTTTACGAAGGTGGTGACCACAAGCACGAAGCACAGTCTCCCAAGGCAATTGATATTAACCTCCTCAAATAACTAAGCAGCAATGGAAATGATTAATGCATTAGGTCGTCGTAAAAGCGCCATCGCCCGTATCTACGTAACGGAAGGTACTGGTAAAATTACCATTAATAAGAGAGACCTTACGGAATACTTCCCCTCTCCCATCCTGCAGTTCGTTGTTAAGCAGCCCCTCACGCTCCTCGATGTTGCTGAAAAGTATGACATCAAGGTAAACCTCTGCGGTGGTGGTTTCACGGGTCAGAGCCAGGCTCTCCGCCTCGCTATTGCTCGTGCTCTCGTAAAAATCAACGCTGAAGACAAGAAGGCACTCCGTGCTGAAGGCTTCATGACGCGTGACCCGCGTGCTGTTGAGCGTAAAAAGCCCGGTCAGCCCAAGGCTCGTCGTCGCTTCCAGTTCAGCAAGCGTTAATATGCCTACTGCAGACGTTGGACACTCTCCCTGCTATTTTTCAGATTGGAAGTTTCAACTTCTGCCATCAGGCTTCGCCAAGTAATATTCGGCGCTCGCTGCTGGATTTACGTTTAGTATCTAAACCTTTAGGACTTTCTCCTCAACCGAGAAACTACCCGAAGGCTGGTTGAAGTCGGAAGACAAAACAAAACAACTTACAAGAAAGTAAACGAACAAACAAATCATTCTGAATCATGTCCAGAACAAATTTTGACACCCTCTTGGAGGCTGGTTGCCACTTCGGTCACCTCAAGCGCAAATGGAATCCTGCTATGGCTCCTTACATCTTCATGGAGCGTAACGGCATTCATATCATCGACCTCCATAAGACTGTCGCCAAGATCGACGAAGCTGCTGAAGCTCTCAAAGCTATCGCTAAGCAAGGCAAGCGCGTCCTCTTCGTAGCTACTAAGAAACAAGCAAAGCAGGTAGTAGCCGACAAGGCTGCTTCTGTAAACATGCCCTACGTGACTGAACGCTGGCCGGGCGGTATGCTCACCAACTTCCCCACCATCCGTAAGGCTGTGAAGAAAATGGCCAATATCGACAAACTCATGAGCGACGGTACGTACTCTAACTTGTCTAAGCGTGAAATCCTTCAGATTTCACGCCAGCGCGCTAAGTTGGAGAAGAACCTCGGTTCTATCGCTGACCTGACTCGCCTTCCCGCAGCTCTCTTCGTTGTTGACGTATGCAAGGAGCACATCGCCGTGAAGGAAGCTCAGCGCCTCGGTATCCCCGTATTCGGTATTGTTGATACAAACTCTAACCCCAACGTAGTTGACTACCTCATCCCCGCTAACGATGACTCTAACAAGAGTATCGAAGCTATCCTCGACGCTCTCTGCGGTGCTATCGCTGAAGGTGTTGAAGAGCGCAAGGCTGAGAAGGTTGACACTGAAGCTGCTGGTGAAGGCGAAGCTGCTAAGGCTCCCCGCAAGCGCGCTTCCAAGGCTCGTGCCGAGAAGGAAGAAGCTGCTCCCGCTGCTGAAGAGGCTACGGCTGAGTAATTAGATTTACCAAGTTCTTGGTTACAAGGGGCGAAAGTCGAAGGTTAGTATTGCCATCCAAATGACTAAGAAAGCTTTTCAGACTGACGCATCTGGTAACCAGGAACTTTCTTTTTATACACAAGTTTAATCGTTAATATATTTCCAAGAAATGGGAGTAGGATTAGAAGATATCAAGAAACTTCGCACCATGACTGGTGCTGGTTTGGGTGACTGCAAGAAGGCACTCGCTGAAACAAACGGTAACATTGAAGAAGCCGTTGAAATCATCCGTAAGAAGGGACAGGCTGTTGCCGCTAAGCGTTCTGACCGCGAAGCTGCTGAAGGTGCTGTACTCGTAAAGCAGGAGAACGGTTTCTCTGCAATCATCGCCCTCAAGTGTGAGACGGACTTCGTTGCTAAAAACGAAGATTTCGTGAAGCTCGCTCAGGACATCCTCGACCTCGCTGTTGCTAATAAGTGCAAGAGCCTTGACGAGGTGAAGGCATTGCAACTCGGTGACCACACGGTAGCTGACGCTGTTACGGATCGTAGCGGTATCACGGGTGAAAAGATGGAACTCGATGGTTACAACTTCATCGAAGGTGACAACGTTTCTATCTATGACCACATGGGTCGCCACATGCTCTGCACGATGGTTCAGACGAACAAGCCCGCTGAAGAGCAGGCTCACAACATTGCTATGCAGGTTGCAGCGATGAACCCCGTTGCTTTGAACGAAGAAAGCGTTCCCGAAAGCGTGAAGGCTGAAGAGTTCAAGGTTGCCATCGAAAAGACGAAGGAAGAGCAGATCAATAAGGCTGTAGAGGCTGCTATCAAGAAGGCTGGCTTCAACCTTTACACGGCTGAAAGCGAGGAACACCTCGAAGAAGGCATCATGAAGGGTCACATCACGGCTGAGCAGGCTGACCAGATTCGCGAAATCAAGAAGACGGCTGCTGAACAAAAAGCTGCAAACCTTCCCGAACAGATGATTCAGAACATCGCTAACGGTCGTATGAACAAGTTCTACAAGGAGTCTTGCCTCTTGAACCAGGAGTACATCCAGGACAGCAAGATGTCTGTTGCTGACTACTTGAAGGCAGCTGACAAGGAACTCACGATTGTTGACTTCAAGCGTTTCACGCTCCGTGCTGAATAATCTTCTTCAGTAACAAGAAGACTTACATTACATAAAGAAAGCCGCATCCCTTTACGGGTATGCGGCTTTCTTTATGGGTAGATTTGAATGAGTTATTCTCCTTTTTCTCTTATTTGTAATCGGACAAGTAAGATGAAGTGACGAAATAATCACAACTTTGCATAACCTTTGAACACATTGCCCCGACAAGAAATGAATCCTTCAATCTACTGGCAACATAATCAACCATTATACATTTATCGTTATGCGTAACAATTACTTATCGCGCTCAAGCGTACGCCTCGGCATCCTCTGGATGCTGTTGATTCCCTTGATTGCGCAGGCTCAACGCCATCCGAGTTACTATCAAAGTGCCAAGGGAGCTAATGGTTCCAACCTCAAGACGGCGCTCTTCAGAATTATCAGTGAACACGAAGCACGAAGCTACAAACAACTCTGGCAAGATTTTAAGAAGACGGACGTTCGCCCCGATGGCAAGATTTGGGACATTTATTCCAATGCCACCAACTACACGCCGGGCGGTTCGGCACAAGGTGCTAACTACAAGAAGGAAGGTGACTCGTATAACCGCGAACATTCCTTCCCGAAGAGTTGGTTTGATGATGGCCACCCCATGTACACGGACCTCTTCCACCTCTACCCTTCTGACGGTTATGTAAACAACCGTCGCTCAAACTATCCTTTTGGTGAAACCAACGGCGAAATGTACACCTCAAAGAATGGATACTCTAAGTTAGGTTCTTGCACGACGCCGGGCTACAACGGAACGGTATTCGAACCCAATGATGAGTTGAAGGGTGACCTGGCACGTACTTATTTCTACATGGCTACGGCTTACGAAGACAAGATTGCTTCTTGGCACTCACCGATGTTGGCAGGCAATAAATATCCCGCCTATGCCAAGTGGGCGATTGACATGTTGCTGCGTTGGGCACAGGAAGACCCTGTCAGCGAAAAAGAAATCGCTCGCAACGAAGCAGTATACCAGATTCAGCGAAACCGTAATCCGTTCATCGACTATCCTGGATTGGAGCAATACATTTGGGGAAGCATGACGAGCACTCCCTTCGACCCCGAAAACTACGGCACGGTAACACCTCAACCTACAGAAGTGGCTGCCCCCGTATTCTCTACTCCCTCGGGCACAGTGGCTGCGGGCACGAAGGTAACTATCTCTTGCGCTACGGCGGGTGCTACCATTCACTACATCATCAACCAGGGACAGGAACAGACGAAGGCTGCTCCCGTAGAATATACTGTCAACGAGACAACGCACATCTCGGCTTACGCTCGCTTGGGTGAAAAGCAAAGCCAAACGGTAACGGCACAGTATACCGTACAGAGCACAACGCCCGAAATTCCCCAAACTTCTGATCTCTACGTCATGCTGACGGACGAATCGAAGCTCCGTGCTGGTATGCCGGTTCTCATTCTCTGTAATGAGAAGAAGGTTGCCATGGCGGAACAGGGTAACAACATTCGTAACTATGTCAACGTAGAACCTTCAGCTGAAGGTAGCTTGACGACGAAGGTAAACGGTCAGGGACTTCCCTATGCATTCGTATTGGGTGGCACAACCGGTGCGTGGACACTGACTGACCCTGTAGCGAAGGTGTTCATTTCACTCAACAAGAGCGAAAATAAGATTCATACTTCTGCCACGGCTGACACTCCCAACGCTCAATGGACGATTACATTGACTACAGACGGTATTGCTACGATTGAAAACAAAGCCATTGGTGGACGCTTCATTCAGTACAATCCTTCTTCACCGCGCTTCGCTTGCTACAAGGGTTCACAAAGTGAGGTTTCTCTCTATGGTCAACCGACCGCTACGGACATTCAGCAGATTGAACAGCAACAACAGGGTGTCGTAACGGTGTACAACCTCGCCGGTCGTTTCGTTTGCCGCACCACGACGTTGAAGCAAGCTCTTCAGCAATTGCCCCAAGGTCTTTATGTCATCAATGGCAAGAAAGTTTGGGTGCGCTAATGTTCCCGACTTACAATTTGGGCTGGTATGAAGATTGAACAGTTGAAGAACGAAGTCATTAAAAGGTCACATGGTTATTCCCACCTGTCTCGACCTAACTTCTAAACTCTTCAACAAATCACTTTAACCAATCGCCTGATTCCAATAAGCCGCGACTTCTATCTCTCGCAAGATTGAAGTCGCGGCTTTATTATTATAGAAAGGGAAAGCATCTGTTACCCCAGGCATCAAGCCACATTGAAAACATCAAGTTCCCCCACTCTCCTACTCATCGGCAAAAATGATGGATTCTCCCCTTCCATTTGCTTGCTAATCCCTACACTTCCGGTCTACCATCGAACTTTCCGACCCCAATAAACTCCAACTGCAGGGTTTTCGTTAATTTTGCCTCGGTTACAATCACAAACATCATTCAGCAATGAACAGACAACAACTCATCGACAACATCCGTGCGAAACAATCCTTCCTCTGCGTTGGTCTTGACACTGACCTCAAAAAGATGCCCGCCCATCTCTTGCAGGAAGAAGATCCTATCTTTGCTTTCAACAAGGCTATCATTGACGCTACAGCTCCCTACTGCGTAGCTTACAAGCCCAATCTTGCCTTCTACGAATGCTTCGGACTGAAGGGATGGACGGCCTTCGAGAAGACCGTTCGCTACATCAAAGAGAACTATCCCGACCAGTTCATCATCGCAGATGCTAAGCGTGGTGACATCGGTAATACCTCGGCCATGTATGCTCGCTCATTCTTCGAAGAAATGGACATCGACTCGCTGACCGTAGCTCCTTACATGGGCGAAGATAGCGTGACTCCCTTCCTGCAATATGAAAACAAATGGGTGATTCTCCTGGCACTGACCAGCAACAAGGGTTCGGCTGACTTCCAGCTCTCACAGGATGCAGAAGGCGAACGTCTCTTTGAGAAGGTACTCCGCCGCTCACAACAATGGGCTTCTGAAGAAAAAATGATGTATGTAGTCGGTGCGACACAAGGTCGACTCTTTGAAGACATCCGTCGCATTGTTCCCAACCATTTCCTCCTCGTTCCTGGTGTCGGCGCACAAGGCGGTTCGTTGGAAGAAGTTTGCCGCTATGGCATGACGCGCGACTGCGGTCTTCTCGTGAACTCTTCACGTGGCATCATCTATGCCGACACGACCGAACGCTTTGCAGAAGTAGCTGCAGAGAAGGCACACGAACTGCAACAACAAATGGCTGCTGAGTTGGCAAAACGCTGTCAATAGAGGAAATCGGAACAAACAAGTTCCTTCTCCTAAATACAAACGGCGCAGGTAAGCTAAATTACTTACCTGCGCCGTTTTATTGATTGACGAAAAGAAAAAAACGATGAACGGCTTACCGATGGTATTTCCCTTTCGATTTGACCAGAATAACCTTCACCCGCTCGTCGTTCAAGATTTCCTTAAAATAGAGGTCGGCATAAAGTCCGTATTCGGGAGTATGGTTAGCCCATGTCAGGAAGTCTATCGAACCCTCGATGTTGTCTGCAATTTCTTGATACCAATACACGGGAAAAGAGAGCGCACGAACTTTATTCCGATTCACCACCCGTTGTAAACTATCTAAGCACGTAACCTGTTCGTCTGCATCCAAACCCGAAGGGCGTGGCAGATCCACGTAGAAAGAAGTATAGAAACTATCGGCTGTAAACTGTGCCAATGCCGCTTCACACCGACTCTCTACGATCAGTTGCCGCTTACTGATACCATATTCCTCACAGAGTTGATTCAACACCGCCAACGCTGTATCGGCATTCGCTAACGTGAGATTCTTGATGTCAAGCCACACGCTGTCTCGATCGGCTGCAATTTCAGGCAAATAACTCTCTAGAGACAAATTGAAAGTCGTGTCTTCGTCGTGTGTCACATCAAAGACACCTTTGTCACGCCAAACCAGATCTACTTCAAAGTTGGGAAAACGTACTTCCTTCTCCCGCATCTTCTCCAACGAGTTCGTACGATGTAGCCACACTCTTCCGGAATGCGTGCCTACTTGATTGGCTTCATAAAAGCAATATGCACCATAAGCGGACAGGAGCAAAAGCACGAAAGTCCATACCGACTTCTTCATATCACGATTCACGAGGTCTTTTTATTCAAATAGAATTCTATAGAGAATGGGAATAAACTACTCTACACACAAGCCTTCGGTAGCATGAAAACCGCGCAGGAAGTCTGCTACCTCCATGCGTTTCCTACCCGCCAATTGCAATGTCTGCAAATGCAAATAGCCATCTGTCAAGGCTACCTTCAAGTAAGTCTTGCCGTCTGTCAGCACCGTACCTACTGATTCGGAAGGAGTGGTAAACTCTTTGGTCGTTGCATAGACTTTCAACACAGACTTCTTACCATTCACCAAGAGTTCAGTCCAAGCAGCTGGATAGGGAGAAAGTCCACGGATGAAATCATAGGTCCGCTTCACACCCAGTGACCAGTCGATGCGGCAAGTTTCCTTGAAAATCTTCGGAGCCGGACGCAAAGGTTCGTCACTTACCAATTCTTCCTGCGGAATGGGATGTACCCGGTCGGCCAGGATATTGTCTACCGTCTCTACCACTAAGTCGCTGCCCAGATACATCAGTTTGTCGTGCACATCTTCTGCATTGTCGGTATCGAGGATAGGCACGGGCACACGCTGAATGACGCTTCCTGTGTCGATATCATGGTCGAGGAAGAAAGTCGTGATTCCCGTCTGGGTATCTCCATTGATGATGGCCCAGTTGATGGGAGCCGCTCCACGGTACTGTGGCAACAAAGCAGCATGCAGGTTGAACGTACCCAAACGGGGCATCGCCCAAACGACCTCAGGCAACATGCGGAAGGCAACCACGATTTGTAAATCTGCTTGCAAACTACGAAGTTCTTCAATAAAATCGGGGTCCTTAAGTTTGGCAGGTTGCAACACCTTCAGTCCATGCTCCACCGCATACTGCTTGACGGGGGAAGCTGACAGTTCCGTTTGGTGGCGACCGATGGGTTTGTCGGGCATCGTGATGACACCGACCACGTTATATCCTCCCTCTACAAGCTTGCGAAGGGGTTCAACAGCGAAATCGGGCGTACCCATATAGACGATTCGTAAATCTTGCTTTTCCATAATAAATTAAATAAGAGTTGAGAAGTGATAGAGAAACACAGATGGGAAGAGGAAGCGAGAGGTGACCCGCAAAACGACTCTGACGGTCTGCAGGATAGCTTGTACACCGCAAGCCGTCCGCCGGCACTCTTCGAGGCAAAGCGTCTCCCTACGATTGCGGACGTTCCGCTGTATAAAGGGTACTGAGACCGAACGTAAAGCGTTTGAAACGTACATCACCAAATCCGGCTTTCTGCAAAATCTGTTGCATGACTTCACCTTGCGGAAAGGCTTCCATCGTAGCTGGCAAGTAAGTGTATGCACGGCTGTCGCGCGATATCAGTTTACCGAGTGTCGGCATAAAGACGTGGGAATAGAACCAGAAGAGCTGCTTCATCGGGAAGCGTACAGGCGAAGTCAGTTCGATGATGACCAATCGGCCACCGGGACGAAGCACTCGCCACATTTCGCGCAAACCGCGATCGAGATCTTCGAAGTTACGAATGCCGTAAGCCACCGTAACGGCGTCGAAACTGGCATCGGGCAAGGAGAGTTGCAAACAGTCTTCGCGTTGGAAACGGATAACGTGATCAAGTCCTGCTTCCTTCACCTTCTTCCGACCTACATTCATCATACCTTCTGAAAGGTCTACACCAAGTAAGGCTTCGGGCTGCAATTCGCGCGTGGCAAGCAAAGCGAAATCACCTGTTCCCGTAGCGACGTCGAGCATGCGTTTGGGAGCATAAGGCTTCAACGAACGGATAGCTGCTTTGCGCCAACGGCGATCTATTCCCAACGAAAGCGTATGGTTTAACAGGTCATAGGAATGGGCGATGCTGTCGAACATGCGTTCCACCTGCTTTCCCTTAGACTCGCCTTCGCCATAGGGTTTAATTGTTTCTTGTTTGTATGTCATATTGATGAGAGCAAAGCGCACCACAAGGATGCGTAAATCGAGCGCGAAGTTACAAATTTCTAAGAGGCTTCGGAAGGCTGTCTCTCTACGATTAAAAGAGATATACAACCGAATCTGCCACAAAACGAGATTCGCTGACTGAAATGAATCGCATCAAATGCCCAACTAACCGCAATCTTTTCCGTTGGACTGCAAACTGCCCAACGATGCGTTCTGCCTCAGGCTGTAACGGGGAGTACAGCCTAAACTTTAGACTCATCGACGCATAAACTAACCTTTACAGAAAATCCCTCAAATAAAACGACTTACGTTTCCTTCTCCTCCCAATAAATTTCTACATTTGCGAAGTCGGAAGTACAAAGGGGAAAGTGCTTCCGATTCTTCTTTCCTGTTAGTTATTCCCCACACTGTATAACCTAATCTTTCATTAGCCATGGATGCAACTCTATTTTGGCTAGTGCCGGCTTCTTCCATTTTAGCCTTACTCTTTGCCTGGCACTTCTATCGTGAAATGAAAAAGACTTCTGAAGGCACACCGCGCATGATCCACATTGCTGAAGCGGTGCGCAAGGGAGCCATGTCTTACCTCAAACAACAGTACAAGGTGGTCAGCCTCGTTTTTGCCGGGCTCGTCGTACTCTTCTGCGTGATGGCTTACGGATTCCACGTGCAAAATGCCTGGGTACCGGTAGCCTTCCTTACGGGTGGCTTTTTCTCAGGATTAGCGGGCTTCTTGGGCATGAAGACAGCCACGGCCGCTTCGGCCCGTACGGCTAACGCGGCCCGACAATCGCTCAACGGCGGACTGCGCATAGCCTTCCGCAGTGGTGCGGTTATGGGACTGGTGGTGGTAGGTCTCGGTCTGCTTGACATCTCCTTCTGGTACCTGTTGCTCAATGCCTTATTGCCTGCTGGTGACTATCCGACAGCCAAACTCTGCATCATCACGACGACCATGCTGACTTTTGGTATGGGTGCTTCGACGCAGGCTCTCTTTGCACGTGTCGGTGGAGGTATCTACACCAAGGCGGCCGATGTAGGTGCTGACCTTGTGGGTAAAGTCGAGGCGAATATTCCCGAAGACGACCCGCGCAACCCAGCAACCATTGCCGACAATGTGGGCGATAACGTGGGCGACGTTGCGGGGATGGGTGCCGACCTTTACGAATCGTATTGCGGCTCTATTTTAGCTACTGCTTCGCTCGGTGCTGCCGCTTACATGCTGGCAGGCGATGAGGTGATGCAATACAAAGCGGTTGTAGCACCGATGCTTGTTGCCGCTGTGGGTATCATTCTTTCCATTTTGGGCATCTTTGCTGTGCGTACACGCGAAGACGCCAACATTCGCCAGTTATTGCGTGCCCTTTCGGTCGGAACGAATCTCAGCAGTGTGCTGATTGTCGGTGCGGCTTTTGGTATTCTCTACCTTTTAGGCCTTGATCGCTGGTGGCAAATGGGATGTACCGTAGCTGTGGGACTTGCCGTGGGAGTCGTTATTGGTCAGGCTACCGAATACTATACTTCCCAGTCGTATGCTCCTACGCGCAAAGTTTCTGAGAGCGGTCAGTCGGGTCCAGCCACAGTCATTATTTCGGGCTTAGGCTTGGGCATGCTTTCGACAGCTGTTCCCGTTTTGGCTGTCGTGGTGGGTATCATTGCTTCCTTCCTCTTGGCTTCGGGCGGTGACTTCTCAAATATCTCGATGGGTCTTTACGGCATCGGTATGGCTTCGGTCGGCATGCTTTCGACCTTGGGCATCACGCTGGCTACCGATGCCTACGGACCAATTGCTGACAACGCTGGCGGTAATGCCGAAATGAGCGGCTTGGGAGAAGAAGTACGCAAACGTACCGACGCGCTCGACTCCTTGGGCAATACGACTGCCGCTACCGGCAAGGGCTTTGCCATTGGTTCGGCGGCATTGACGGGCCTGGCTCTGTTGGCTTCCTATGTAGAGGAAGTGCGCATTGGCTTAGACCGCATTGGTCAGGCTACACTCCAGTTAGGCGACGAACAAGTCAAGGTGGCCGAAGCCAGTTTTGCTGACTTCATGCACTATTATGACGTGACTTTGATGAATCCTAAGGTATTGGTCGGCATGTTCCTCGGTGCAATGATGGCATTCGTCTTCTGCGGACTGACAATGAACGCTGTCGGACGGGCAGCTTCGAAGATGGTCAATGAAGTACGCCGTCAGTTCCGTGAGATTAAGGGAATCCTGACGGGCGAAGCAGAACCTGACTATGAGCGTTGCGTCATGATTTCGACCAAAGCGGCTCAAAGCGAAATGGTATTGCCTTCTATTATGGCCATTATCGTACCGATTCTGGTAGGCCTCATCTTGGGTGTACCCGGTGTACTGGGATTGCTGATTGGCGGTCTGAGTGCCGGTTTTGTTCTCGCTGTCTTCATGGCAAACGCGGGAGGAGCCTGGGACAATGCCAAGAAATATGTCGAAGAAGGTAACTTTGGTGGCAAGGGTTCGGAGGTACATAAGGCTACAGTAGTTGGCGATACCGTGGGCGATCCCTTTAAGGACACTTCAGGTCCGAGCCTCAACATCTTGATTAAACTCATGAGCATGGTCAGCATTGTCATGGCTGGACTGACGGTAAGTTGGAGCCTCTTCTGATGAAGCGTACAAACTGACAGACTACATGATTTCTGCTAAAGCACAAAGCCTTGAAAGGGCTACACCACACGAAGTAGAACGGACGTTTTACCTGTGCATTGGTAGCCTTCTCAAGGCTTTCTTCGTACACTTACGTTTCTTGCTTTTCAACCACTCGTTGCCTAATACCTGAAAGATACAATTCACATCTATTCCTACTAAGTCCGAAAAAGCACTACATTTGCAACTCCAACCAATGAGTTTATTCATGATAACAGAAAGAACCAAACAAATCGGGGTGTTGATTACCACCGCCCTCTTGATTATCGCCGCCGTAGCTTACTGGCTGTTCTTCTCAGCCTTTGCTCCCAACGAACGTCCGGTCTATGTCTGCATTGATGCAGACGATACGCCCGACTCCGTCTATGTCAAGTTAAACGAAGTAGCGGCTCCTTCGCAATTAGTAGGTATCAAAATCTGTGGTGCAGTCATGGGCTACCAAGCTGAACGCATTCATCCGGGACGCTATGAAGTCACACCGGGCATCAACTCCTTCTCGCTGATGCGTAAACTTCGTGGAGGACAGCAAACACCCGTTCGCTTAGTGATTCCTGTTGTTCACACGCTCAATGACTTGGCGGCCCGTCTAGCAACTTCTTTGGCTCCCGACTCTGCCGCCTTTGCCCGTGCATTTACCGACTCCGTCTTGCTCCGTCGCTTCGGAGTCACCCCCGAAACGGTTGCCTGCCTGTTCTTACCCAACACGTACGAAGTCTATTGGGATTTGACTCCCGAAGAATTGCTTCAGCGCATGAAGCGGGAGCACGACGCCTTTTGGACAGACACACGCAAGAAGCAGGCTGAGAAGGCTGGTTTGAAAACGAACGAAGTCTACACACTCGCTTCCATCGTCGAACAGGAATCTGCCAACGAGGCTGAACGTCCGCTCATTGCAGGAATGTACTTGAACCGTCTCCACCAGGAGATGAAACTTCAGGCTGACCCAACAGTGAAATTTGCCCTACAGGATTTTACCCTTCGCCGCATCCTGCACAAACACCTCACGGTTGACAGCCCTTACAATACGTATCAGCACGTAGGCCTTCCTCCCGGTCCGATTTGCATCCCCTCACTCAATGCCATCCGCTCCGTGTTGAACTTTGCACAACACGATTACCTTTATATGTGTGCAAAAGAAGATTTCTCTGGTACACATAACTTTGCTGCAACCTACGATGCACATCTGAAGAATGCTCAAAAATATACGAAGGCACTCGACGAACGCCAAGTAAAATAAGAGTACAGACGCATACATAAACGCTCACGAAGTGAGCTACCCTTGATAAAGGATCAACTCAGCCCTGTAAAGGCAACACAAACCACGGTTATCCACTAACTCGCTTGTGTCGCACTTACAGGGCTGCATGTTTTCATAAAGCGCAACCAAGTGGGATAGGCTCCTACCCTATCCCACTTTTGTTGTGCCGTCCCCTTGGAACTTCTCAATCTTTTCCTTACAGCGAATGGTGGAGTCGCTTCTTGCGTTTGAAGCTAAAAAAGAGGATGCATCGGCACCAGTCCGATACATCCTCAAGCTATCAATCAGTTTTCATCAGTTACTTTTCTTCGGCTACTTCCTTTTCATGTTCTTCAATCAACTTATTCTGAAGATCACCTGGTACAAGTTCGTAGCTGGCAAACTTCATAATGAAGGAAGCACGACCACCAGTCAGTGAGCTGAGTGAAGTAGAATAAGAAGCCATTTCCTTCAAAGGCACCTTGGCCTGCAACTTCTCATAACCATTCTCGCTACTCATGCCGACAATCATACCGCGACGCCCCTGAAGATCACTCATCACGTCGCCCATCTTGTCAGCAGGAACGAACACTTCTACATCATAGATCGGTTCGAGAATCTTCGGACCCGCTTCCTTAAAGGCCTGGCTAAAGGCATTGCGACCAGCCAACATGAAGGAGAGTTCGTTAGAGTCAACCGGGTGCATCTTGCCGTCATAAACGACTACGCGCACATCGCGAGCGTAACTACCCGTCAACGGACCTTGTTCCATGCGGCTCATGATACCCTTGAGAATAGCTGGCATAAAGCGTGCATCAATCGCACCACCTACGACAGAATTGATAAATACCAACTTACCACCCCACTCCAGAGGTACTTCTTCCTTGCCCTTCATCGCTACGCGAATCTCCTGACCACCGAACTTATAAACTACGGGATCGGGCATGCCGTCACTATAAGGCTCAACAATGAGATGCACTTCGCCAAACTGTCCGGCACCACCACTCTGCTTCTTGTGACGATAGTCTGCACGAGCTGCACGCGTAATGGTCTCACGGTAAGGAATACGCTGTTCGTAGAACTCTACAGGAATCTTGTCCAAATTCTCTAATCTCCACTTCAACGTACGGAGGTGGAATTCACCCTGACCGTGCACCAAGATCTGGCGCAATTCCTTGCTCTGCTCTACTTCCCACGTCGGGTCTTCCTGACGCATACGGTTGAGCGCAGCCATCATCTTCTCCGTGTCGGCCTCATTGACGGCGCGAATTGCACGGGTATATTTCGGGTTAGGATATTTAATGAAGTTGAAGCGGTTTTCGCAATCCTTGCTGTTGAGCGTATTGCCCGTGCGCACGTCTTTCAGTTTCACCGTACAACCGATGTCACCCGCATGCAGTTCCTGCACCTTCTCACGGTTGGCACCTGAACAAACGAAGAGCTGTGCCATGCGTTCCTTCGAACCACGGTCTGCGTTGGCGAGATCGTCACCTTCGTGCAGCACACCACTCATCACCTTAAAGTATTGTACTTCGCCGATATGCGGCTCCACACCCGTCTTGAAGAAATAGATGGAAGTGGGACCTTCGGGATTGAGTTTCACTTCTTCACCACGCGTGTTGTGAACGGCTGGCATTTCGTCTACGAAGGGAACCACATTGCCAAGGAATTCCATCAGACGACCTACGCCCATATTCTTGGAGGCACACACACAGAATACTGGGAAAATACTGCGTGTCACCATACCCTTGCGGATACCTTCACGCATTTCGTCTTCCGTCAAGTGTTCCGTCTCGAAGAACTTCTCCATCAAGCCTTCATCGTTTTCAGCAGCGGCTTCCACCAGTGCTTTGTGCATCGCTTCTGCACGTTCCTTCTCCTCTGCGGGAATCTCTTCCAACGTAGGTTCACCACCATCGGGACCCCAAGTGAGTTTCTTCATCAAGATAACGTCAATCAGCGAGTTGAAGTCTGGACCGGTCTGTACGGGATATTGCACGGGAACGACCTTTTGGCCATAGATTACTTGCAAGTCTTCCACTACCCGTTCGTAGTCGCAAGCCTCGCTATCAAGCTGATTTACTAAGAAAATGACAGGCTTCTGAAGTTTTTCGGTATAGCGGAAATGGTTTTGCGTACCCACTTCGGGACCAAACTGTCCGTTGATAAGCAATACAGCCGTATCGGTCACGTTGAGTGCAGTCATGGCAGCACCTACAAAGTCGTCAGAACCCGGACAGTCTATAATGTTGAGCTTCTTGTTGTTCCATTCAGCATGGAAAACGGTGGAAAAGACAGAGTAACCGTAGTCCTGTTCCACCGGGAAATAGTCGGACACCGTGTTCTTCGCGGTGATACGACCACGACGCTTAATCTGACCACACTCAAACAGCAAAGCTTCTGTGAGCGTGGTCTTACCTGAGCCGTCATTACCAAGGAGCGCAATGTTTTTGATTTCGTGGGAATTGTAAACTTTCATGGTGAAAACTGATTTAAAATGGAAATTTCATACGCAAGCAGACACTTCAGCAGGGTTAGTTAGATTTTAAGCTGAAGGCGGTCCAACTAGGCTTTGTCATGAAGGGAAGCCAAACGCTTACGACCTTCCTCATTCAGCCTGCCACTTGCGCCAACGGGGAGTTTCCTCGTTTTCGGGGCGCAAATTACGCCCTTTCACTCAATGAGCAAACAGAATGCCGTATGTTGTAAAACACATTTCGCAAAACAAAGGATATTCTACTATTTTTTCCCCGTATAAACGCCGTGATAAAGTCTTGCAATCCAGCTCTGCACGGTGCTACTCCCCTTACCACACCCTCCAACAGCCGCAACCTGCTTTTGTCATACAATATCCCCCTACAAAATCCGTTTCCATCAAGTATGAAACATCTTATCCTCTTACTACTCTATATAACGGTCTGCCTCCCGTCTGCCTTTGCCCAAAAGCGCACCCGCATCTTCGGTTGTCTAAAGGACACCGAAGGCAGTCCCATTGAACTTGCTACGGTACGCATTATGGGACAGAATGCCTTGACATTTACCAACCTCAAGGGCGAGTACTCGCTGTGGTGTACTTCTGCTGACACCGTGCGTGTCGTTTACTCCATGATTGGTTACGAAACGCGCAAACGCTTGCTCCGATCACCAGGTGATTCCATCCGGCTCGACGTTGTCCTGCCCCTTTACGAAAAGGGAACACTCGGCACGGCGGTCGTAACAGGACAAGGTGTACAAACAGGTACGGTGCAACGCATTCAGAAGCCCGACATGAAGCTGGGCCCTTCTACCACCGGTAATGGTGTAGAAGAGATCATTGCCACGCAAGCTGGCGTATCGACTCACAACGAACTTTCTTCGCAGTACAACGTGCGTGGCGGTTCGTTCGACGAGAACTGTGTTTACCTAAACGGTGTCGAGGTTTATCGTCCCATGCTCGTCCGCTCCGGCCAGCAAGAAGGACTCTCAGTCATCAATCCCGACATGGTTGAAAGCATTGGTTTCTCTTCAGGTGGTTTCGAAGCACGCTATGGCGACAAGATGTCCTCCGTTCTCGACATTACTTACAAACGCCCCGAAAGGTTCGAGGCTACAGCCCAAGCTTCCATGCTCGGTGCAGGAGGCTATGTCGGTTGGGGCAATAAGAAGGTCAGCCTCATGACTTCCGTGCGCTACAAGACAACACAATATCTACTCGGCTCGATGGATACCCACGGCGAATACAAGCCCAACTTCCTTGACTACCAAGCTTTCTTTTCCTGGCATCCCAACCGCCGCTGGTCGTTTGACCTCTTGGGCAACATCTCTGACAATCACTACAACTTCAAACCCGAGGATCGCGAAACAAAGTTTGGTACCATTACCGATGCGAAGAGTTTCAAAGTTTACTTCGACGGTAAGGAGAAAGATGCCTTCCGCACGCTTTTCGGAGCGGCTACCCTCACGCGCCACTTCAATCCCGAGACTTTTTTGGCCTTGCAGTTCTCTTCCTTTGCAACCAAAGAACAGGAAACGTACGACATCCAGGGCGAATACTGGCTCAACGAAGCTACGACTCAGGAACAACTCGGTGTGGGTACTTACATGGAGCATGCACGCAACCGATTGCGTGCGCGCGTCATGAACACGGGACTGCGTTTCCGTACCAAACTGACGGGGCACACCCTGCAAGCAGGCTTTAACTGGAATCGCGAAACGATTCACGAGAATGCCCGCGAATGGGAAATGCGTGACTCCATGGGCTACTCCCTGCCCTATGAACCCGACGTGCTGAAACTCATTTACAGCCTGCGGTCAAAGGCTGACATCACTTCTTCGCGCTTCAGCCTGTATGCGCAGGACACTTGGCGCATCAAGGCCAAGCCCGGACTCTTCAACCTTACCTATGGTTTGCGCTTCAGTTATTGGGACTGGAACAAGGAGGCACTCTTC
>UQJC01000017.1 GCA_900541335.1 uncultured Prevotella sp. | reverse complement strand
AGTTCGGCACATTGCCGAAGTACGCAATCCATAGTGTTTTTCTAGTTCGGCACATTGCCGAAGTACGCAATCCATAGTGTTTTTCTAGTTCGGCACATTGCCGAAGTACGCAATCCATAGTGTTTTTCTAGTTCGGCACATAGCCGAAGTATGCAATCCATAGTGTTTTTCCAGTTCGGCACATAGCCGAAGTATGCAATCCATAGTGTTTTTCTAGTTCGGCACTTTGCCGAAGTATGCAATCCATAGTGCTTTTCCAGTTCGGCACATAGCCGAAGTATGCAATCCATTGTGCTTTTCCAGTTCGGCACATTGCCGATATATGTCCTCCATTGTGTTTTTTAGGTTCGGCACATTGCCGTCCCTTTATATCAATAAAAGCACCCGTCCTTTTTAGGGGCGGGTGCTTTTATGTGTTGGGTATTGGGAGTTGTTGAGGCTTTACTTTATTTCATTCCACCACACATTTCCATCCTGTACTTCAGCATAGGGGAGGGCAGGCAGGTCGGTGCGAGGTGCTTTTGCATCTTGGGGAGCAGAGCGGAGGAAGGTCGGGAGCATAAACAAAGGGAATTCACGTTCGGCAGATTCAGGCGCCATGCTCGGAAGTAGATTTGAAGAACTATAATGATCTCGGGGGAAATTTTTAACGGTATAGACGATCGGACCATACTGCCCCGCTAATGCGCCACGTACGGGTTGTCCTTTCGCGTTAGTTTGACGCAGGTAACGGAATGACTTCGGGAAGGTGATGAATATTTCGTCACGGCTTTTCCATCGACGGTCAATGACCACATAACCCGCTGCGTTCACCTTGGTACGTGTCCATCGGTGTCCATTGACATAGATTTCCACTTCATTACTTTCCTCTGAACTGATTTTACGATGAGTCTGTTCGGGTTGGGGGACGTAAGTGAAGCGGGCATGGGGACTGTTTCGTCCGATCGCCCAGTCCGGAATGCGCAAATGTACGCGCAGGGGTGTTTCTTGATCAAGTTTAGTCAGACGCAACTTGACTTGGTTGGTGCGCGGCATATCTGTAATCTGGTCGAGGGTAAACTGGTCGTTTTCAACCGAAAGATTAGCTGTGGCATTTGTGTAAAGATTGACGTACAGATCCTTACCACTATCAGAGGTTGCATACAGGTAAGTCGGAATGTTCATCAGGAAATGAGCGACAGCAACAAGATCAAGCGGATCAGTTTTGAGTGTGCTGTCTGCTAAACTGTGCGCAACGGCATTGTAAAGGCTTCGCTCAATTATGTCCATGTAGGTAGCTTCACCAGTCAGCAGGAATCCTGCGGCAGCCGATAAACTGCCGACCCAGGCTGGAAATCCCTGTTTATCGGTACATTCGTTATCACCTCCGCCAACCACGTTGAGCTCTTTCAGCACATTATTGCAGCTGTCAACGTATTGTTGGCGATTGTTCCATATTTCTTGATTTACAACGAGCGAGTCGTGTTTGGCTTGAGGACATACCTCAAGAGCTTGCTCACGAAAATCTGTACCATGGTAGCTCCATGTTATTACATCGTTCGCTTTGATAAAGCGCAAGGGTGCTGTAAGGTAGTCAGCAGTTGCTTGTGCAGCGAGGTGATAGGGTAGAAGGAGTAAGGTAAAGAGGTATAAGAGAATTTTCTTCATAGGGCTATGGGGATAATAATGTATGAGTAGTGTGAGGGGATGAGATGAGCAACCTTCAAGGAGATTGACCATAAGGGGAAAGCACTTGGTACGATGACTCCACTCTCGATAGGCCTTGCAAATGTACAAGTAAAAAATGAAGGTTTACCTGCTCCATGAAGTGGGTGATATTTTTTAGAGAATAATATGAGTACCAAGTATTCACTTCGTCTAATCCCATTAATGGGTATGATTTATCATCCCTTAAGAAGCCTGTTGGGTTTCTCCTGCAGAAAACTCTTTATTTTTGCACGCAGACACCTCTTCTTTTGCTTCTGTCAATAGAAGGAGCTGTCAGGCAAGTTTTTGGTAAGCAAGGGGTTATTCTCTTGACAAATAGATAAGGTTATGAAACAGCTTCTTTTCTTCCTCTTACTCAGTATAAGTGTTCTTCCCATTCAGGCTCAAACCGAGAATCCGATGCAACAGGACATTTCCCGTTCTGAAGTCGCGTTGCCCGTTGATAGTATGCGTACAGCGTCATCCCAATCTGTGCAAGAATCCTCCCAGCTTCTTACAGACGATAGTCTAACTCTTTCGCTTCCTTGGCAAAATACGTTTTTACCCGGGGGCTTTGGATTTGACGGTGTCGGTGACTATCCTTATAGTGCGTGGGGCAGTTCGTGGCGACTTCATAAAGGTTTTAATGCCCAGTTTTCATTGAGTATGACTGCGGGTTTAGGTAAGCGTGCTCCTCGTGGAGTTGGTTTTGGTCAGACAGCCGCCTTTGCTTACCTGCTTCCACTCAATGCGCGTTGGGCCATTGGTGCCGGTATCTATGCTCAAAACTTCGATTGGGGACGTTGGCATACAACTGATGTGGGGCTTTCTGCAATGGCGGTATATCGAGCTACCGATCACATCAACCTGTATGGTTATGCAGCAACCTCTTTCTTGCCGCGACAAGAAACGCTCTTTCGTAGCCGTTGGCGCGAACCATTCCCCTTTGGGATAGATCGTCCGCAAACTCGTATTGGTGCTGCAGCAGAGTTTAAGATAGGAGAAAATGCCGTGATAGGTGTCAGTGTAGAACACCGTTCGTATTAGGTTGTCGGGTTATAAGGTGAGGTGGCTATAAGGGGGAGGCTGTACAACGATGATGTGCTCTCGCTCCTTTAACGTTCTGTTTTTCCTTTAATCAGCCGCCTTTATCAGCCGCCTGATGAGCATAAAGAATCCCCGTAGTACACGCCTTGAAAGGATGTGCTACGGGGATTCCTTTGTGGTTGAATCGAATAGCCTATAAGCTAAGTGATAAATAAATGAGAGCGGCAAACGGGGCTCGAACCCGCGACCCTTGGCTTGGGAAGCCAATGCTCTACCAACTGAGCTACTGCCGCATTGACGGTGCAAATATACGGCAGAGGTTTGGAATGAACGAACGAATAGAGGGCAAAGTCATGCGTGCGTAAACATTTGCACGTACCTTAAACAGACTCCATGTCAGCCGGAAGGTGTGGGGCAGAGGGAGTGGCTATGGATGTTGGTCCAACCTGGGATTGGTGTGCTGGATTTTGTTTAGAAGCGTTAGGTTGTTCCTCTTTTTTCCCGTTTTCTAATTGATAAAGTAAGGCTTTTACGTCGTCTTGTACTTTGCGGTATTGCGGGCAGTCCATATAGGAAGTATGTTTACGGAGCATTTCTTCGAGAGAACCGATGGCATTCTGATAGGCAGAGAGTTCGTTTTGCATTTGTACCTGGTGTTCAGCCAAACGGCGAATTTCCTTTTCGCGTTCGCGACGAAGAATTTCGCAGATACCTCCTAAGAGGGGAACTATAATACCGTCAAACAAATCGTGACCTCGCATATAGAGGTAAGTTGTTTGAGGCGTAAGTCCCAGAGCTAACAGTTCGTTTCGCAGCGGTTTATACGTAGATTTTCCTTGGGGAAATTGACGTTGCAAGCGGCCTATCTTGGCATTGACCAAATGACGCAAGCGGTCGAGCGTCTGCTCGGGATGGTAATAATTCAGCTGGGTCAACTGGACGATGTGGTAAAAGTCCAACATCGAGAATGATTTGTACGTGCCGTAACGATAACACCACACGTTCCACACGAAGAGCGGCCAAATGGTTTCGGAGTAGAGACGTAGGAAGTTCTCAAAGTCGAAGAGGTGGCGGTCATTGAGCGTTGCCATGACACAGATGTTTTGCAGGGCAGGTGCATAACACTGGAAATTTTCAATGGCATAGACATACGTATGAAAGATGTACGGATTCTGGCAGACTGCTGCCGAGGTCAGTGTTGCCCCTTGCATGAGGTAGTCGTAATCGGCATCCACACAGGCAATCATACATTTGCCGAGGCGGTTACCGAGTTCGTTGGCAATCGCTATTTTCTTTCCCTTACAGAGCGATGTGCGTGAAGGAAGCATCACTTCAAAATAATAGTGTGGAGTTTCGAGCGGGCGTAGCAGATTGCTCCAGAAGAAGACATCGTCATAGCTTTCCACATACGCCACGATGCGCTGTCGGCTGCGCTTTCCACCGAGGCGGTTCATGGCCTCGATGTAAGCACTATTCAGGTTTTGCTTGAGCTTTTTCATGGCGTGTAGACTTTAGATGGTAATGTCACTGACTTCGGTCACCGCGTCCTCCCAACCATCCATAATGAGGGCGGGCGAGTGGGTTGTCAGGATGATTTGTGCATTGGGATTGAGTTCACGTACGAGGGCAATCAGATTCTTCTGCCATTCGAAGTGGAGGCTTGCTTCGGGTTCATCCATAAAGAGCACATGGGGTTGCTGGTCTTCGGTTAGCACGGTGAGTAGAATGAGCAACATCTGTTTCTCACCGCTGGAGAGGCAATAGGGTGAAAGCTTTTCGTCGTATTGCAGGAAAGAAAGCTCGTTGCTGTCGCGGTCAATGCGTTTGCCCGTTTCGGCAAAGAGTTCGTCGACGATGTCAAGAAAGCGCGTTTTGAGTTTCGCTACCGCTTCTGCTTTCTCCTTTGCTTGGGGGTCGCCTCCTGTCAGGAGGGCAATCATGCGGTTACCTACGTTGACTTGATAGTCGAGGTAGCGGCGTTGTACGAGGTACAATTGCCAGTCGAGTTCGGTCACGATACGTGCGTCACTGAGTGCCCCGATAGGTTCAGTTGAAATGATTTTGCGGTCAAAACTGCGAAGTACGTCATACTGGATGCTTGTAGCTTCAGAAGGACTAAATTCTACGCGCACGCCTTGTCGGGTACCGCTTGGTATTTCGCCCGTAGTAGGCATGGAGCGAAGGTGTTGCACTAACTTGTTAAGGATGGTGCTTTTGCCGGCACCGTTTTTGCCACTGAGTACATTGACATCCGGACGAAGCTCCCAAACGATGTGCTTGTGTCCTGCCCAGAGGCTGTTGATTTCGATACGTCGGATGAATTGAGCGATCATAGTGGGATAATTTAAAAAGTTGAGGGATGAGCGGTAGAGGATAATAGACCATGCGTAGTCAGGCGTGATAAGCATGGTCTCTCCACGCTGTCGTTTGCACGCAAATGTAGTGACTTTTGTTTTGCAATGCCAAGTATTCGTGTTGTTTACTTGACAAAAAGAGACAGTTCGCAGACTTTTTGAGTATTTAAGGCGAATGGCCTTAAACCTTCGGCGTACTTTTGCATCTCAATCGCGTGTGCACTTCCTGCAAAGGGTTGTCCGAATGTCTTTGTGTAGGCAACTTAAGGAAAGAATTATTCAAGTATTATCTATCCATCCATCTTATCAACAAGCATGAAACGCTTTTTCTTACTCACGCTCCTCTCCTGGACTTTCGCTTTGGTTGCCTGGAGCCAAAATTACGTGGTTACCGGACAGGTGAAGGAGGCAAAAACTCAAAATCCTGTGGAGTTTGCTTCGGCCGTTCTGATGCAAACAGACAGTACGGCTGTGTTAGCAGGAACAACTGACGAACAGGGAAATTTCAAACTTAAAGCCAAGGGACCTGGTAAATACATCGTGAAGGTTTCCTACATCGGATTTTCTACGTTGACAAAGCAAGTCGAACTGACCGCACAACGCGACTCTGTGAACCTGGGGCTTTTGCAAATGGGAAGTACCGACAACATGCTCGGTACTGCCACCGTTTCGGTTGCCGCCTCGCGGGTGGAACAGAAAGAGGATACGACCCTCTTCAATGCTGCGGCTTACCGTGTGCCTGAAGGTTCAACCCTGGAAGCACTGATTAAGCAGTTGCCCGGTGTTGAAATCAGTGACGACGGTACCATTAAGTGGAATGGCAAGACGGTTAAGGAGTTTCTCGTTAACGGTAAGGACTTCTTCAAGGGCGACACGGAGACTGCTATGAAGAATCTGCCGACCGACCTGGTGAGCAAAATCAAGGCGTATGACAAGCAAAGTGAATATACCGAACAGACGGGTATTGACGATGGAGAAGAAACGACCGTACTCGATATTTCGACTAAACGCGCCATGAAGGAATCTTGGATTACGAATGTCGACGTAGCTTATGGTAATCACGATCGGTATACGGGACGTGTCTTTGCCACTCGTTTTACAGACCGCACGCGTGTTTCCGTATTTGGTTCGATGAACAATACGAACAATCGTGGCTTCGGTGGTCCGCACGGCTTTGGCGGTGGTCAGGGACTGATTGCTACCAAACATGCTGGCTTGGATTTCTCTTGGGAAAATGGTAAACAGAAACGTGAGGCCGGACGCTTGGAGGTAGGCGGTAATGTGCGTTATCGCCATTCAAACAACGACTTGGTTTCTTCGTCTAATTCAGAGACCTTCCTGACCTCAGGAACTACCTCCTCGTTTGCCAATTCATGGAATAAGAGTGGTACGAAGAGTACCAATGTGTATAGTAGTTTCCGTTTGCAGTGGAATCCGGACTCGATGACCAATATCACTTTCCGTCCCTCCTATTCTTATTCAGAAGGACACAATGCTGGCAATTCGCTCTCCGCTACCTTCAATGACGATCCCTACCAATTTGACGGCATGAAGAATCCGCTCGACAGCATCTTTGCCGACAATATCAAGTTTACCAATCCGGCACTTTATGCCCTGATGGTGAACACCAACCGCCGACTTTCATTGGGTGACAACAAGAGCCACAATGTCAATGCTTCGTTGAATCTGGTGCGTCGTTTGAACGCTAAGGGCCGTAACCTTTCGCTCCGTTTGCAGGGAGGTTACACCAAGTCTGAGAGTAATTCTTACTCCATTTCACGTATCAATTACAACGAGAATTCTGACAAGAAGCCCAGCTTCCTCAATCAATACAGCACAACGCCTTCGAAGAATTACAATTATAGCGCGCGCTTGGGTTATGTCGAACCGTTTGCCAAAAACTGGTTTGCCGAAGCTCGTTATGAGTTTAGCTATAAGTATAGCGACTCCGACCGCTCTCGCTTTAATCTTGACTCGTTGGCTTACGATCCTTACAAGACTCTCTTCCCAGGTTATGACCGCTTTGGTAATCCTGATGATTATTATCCCATCGGTAGCCTGCCTACGGAAGCTGAAGCTCTACAGGCTGTACGCGACCTGAACAATTCGCAGTATGCTACTTATAAGTACTACGACCATACAGCTAACCTCGGTGTGCGTTACAACTCAGAGAAGATTCGTTTCAATGTCGGAGCCGACTTCAATCCTGAGAAGACGAAGATGGCATACAATCGTCCGGGACAGCACATCGATACACTTATTACGCGCAAGGTGTTCAACGTGTCGCCTTCGTTGCGTTTCCGTTATAAGTTCTCTAAGACGAACCAGCTCGATATCCGTTACCGAGGCAGTTCTTCTCAACCCTCGATGACAGACTTACTTGCCGTGGTAGATGATGCCGACCCGCTCAACATTTCAATGGGTAATCCTGGTTTGAAGCCTTCGTGGAACAATAATCTTTTTGTTCGTTATAATGGTTATGACCCTGCACACCAACAGGGGATGATGGGAGGATTCCACTTCTCGCAAACACGCAATGCCGTTTCTAACCGTATGGTCTATGACGAAACGACCGGTGTGCGCTACATGCGTCCCGAAAATATCAACGGCAACTGGAATGGTCGCGGTATGTTTATGATCAATTCAGCACTGGGTAAGCAGAAGCTCTTCAACATCAGTTCGTTCACTTCGCTCAACTTCGACAATTCTGTTGGTTATGTAAGTCGTATGCAGAGCAAGCGTCAAGCTGCCTCACAAGGCACGTTGTTGGCACTCCCGCTCAACGAAAGCAAGACCAACGAACGTACCTATGATTATTACAACGGAATCTTTGCTAACGCTGCTTCAGAGAAGAACACTACGCGTACACTTGGCATAGACGAACACTTGCGTGCCTCTTACCGTGCTTCATGGTTTGATATCGGCTTTATCGGCAGATTGAAATACGAGCATGCACGTGCTACGATTCAAGAAAATGCCAATATGGATACGTGGAACTTCTCTTACGGTGCCAATGCCAACTTTAACTTTGACTTTGGACTCAGTATTTCTACAGATATCCGCATGAGTTCTCGCCGTGGTTACTCCGATGCTTCGATGAATACCAACGAATTGCTCTGGAACGCGCAAATTGCACAGTCCTTCCTCCGCAATCGTGCCGCTACCATCAGCATTCAGTTCTATGATATCTTGCAAAAGCAGAGTAATGTCAGCCGTCGATTGACCGCTACGCAGCGTGTAGACTCTTGGAACAATGCCATCAATTCCTACTTCATGGTACATTTTATCTACAAATTGAATATCTTTGGCGGCAAAAGCAAGGATGGAAGCAAATCGAAGGAACGCATGGGCGGTCCCGGTGGGATGCACGGCATGCCGATGATGCCCATGGGGCGTCCGATGATGTAACATCGCTTGCTTCTGGTTCTCACATTTTATTCACGTAACAAATTTATTTTTATGATCAATCGTATTTTCATTGTCCTCTTGACAGCCCTCTTCTCTTTGCAACTGAGTGCTCAATGTCCTCAGAAGCGTTCTTGCAATCAAAAGCCCTGCAAGGAACGTTGCGAAAAGCGTTGTGAGAAGAGTTGCCCGAACCGTAAGGACTGCAAGCAGGAATGTCCTAAGGTTAAGGATTGCAAGAACTGCCCGAACCGTAAGGATTGTAAGCAGGCTTGTCCCAAGGCAAAGGACTGCAAGAACTGTCCGAACCGTAAGAACTGCAAGCAGGAATGTCCCAAGGCAAAGGACTGCAAGAACTGCCCGAATCGTAAGGATTGCAAGCAGGCTTGTCCGAAAACAAAGGCTTGTCCCAAACGCTAAAACCATTTCCCTTTAGTGGGGAAAAGGTTGTATATACACTTCATTGGTGGGGCTCTATGTAATTTAGACAAGAGACTCATCGAATAAGAAAGAGGTATGATCGTCCTTGTAGCGGTCATACCTCTTATTTTTATCCTCCTTCCTTGTGCGATAAGTGTGTGAATAATCGCGTTCTGATTAATAGGTTTCGGTGTCTGTAAAAAATGGATGGGTTGTATAATACCAAAAAGTGGTTCGTAGGTCATACCCTATGATGCATTGATGAAAGGATGTGCGTCAATATCATTCTGCATTTTCTACCTTTGCGACTGATTTAATCGTAAAACACTGAACATGAAATACCTTCTATCGCTTTTCATTCTTCTTATAACCCTTCCGACTTCCCTTTTAGCTCAATCAAGTGAGACGGAAGCCTTGTTCGAAAAGTTTAAGTCGGCTGCAAGGTTTGACTATCGTTATCCGCGTGAGAAAGTTTATCTCCATTTTGATAATTCTGCCTACCTCCTGGGCGATACTATTTGGTATAAAGCCTATGTTGTGCGGGCTTCCTCTCTTAAACCGACCGCTTTGAGCCGTGTACTCTATGTGGAATTACTCAATGCTGACGGCCAACAGGTTGAGAAGCAGACACTGAAGTTAGACAGCCTCGGTATGGCAAGTGGTGCCTTCTTCTTGAACAGCCCAGTTCATGCCGGCTACCACGAAGTGCGAGCCTTTACCCGTGAAATGGTCAACTGGGGTGGCGAAGCCTGTTTCTCGCGTGTGCTTCCCATTTTTGACAGTGCAGACCCGATGAATCGGGAAAAACGTAGTTTGGAAACCGACCTCTCCCAACTGTCCATTCCTTATCCCGAACGCAACGAAGAAGTAACTTTGGGACGTCCTCGTCCCTATGCAATGAAAGGTTCAAAAGAACGTCTTCTCGATTTCTATCCCGAAGGAGGTGGACGTGTACGAGGTGTGGAACAGCGCATCGCTTTCAAGTTGACTGATGGTAAAGGCTATCCTGTCGAGGATACCGTTCAGGTATTTGACGATGAGGGCAAGCTTTGTGCCACCGCTGTAGCCATACACGAAGGAATGGGTGAGTTCCTGTTGCCCGCTTATGTCGAGCGGGGCTATGCTCAAGTGGTTTCAGGTGGAACAGCTTTAGGTGTACGGGCTGGTAACCGCCGTTTCCCATTGCCAGAAATCAGTGCATCGTATGCATTGACAGCCCAGTGCGAGACCGATGGTCTCTTTGTGCGGGTAACAGCCAACGATTCCATTGCTGCCGTTCGCAATCTGTTAGGCATGGCTGTGTTCAATCGCGAAAATGTGTGCTACTTCGACACACTGACTGTTGGTAGCGAACCCATCGAGCTGTTTGTGCCGCAACGTGCCTTGCGTGGTGGAGTCAATCGTTTGGAACTCTTCGATGCGTCAGGACGCGGTTTGGCAACCCGTTTCATTTGGGCCCCGTTGAATCAACAGGATAGTCTGCGCCGGGTGCATGTAGCGGTCAGTCGCAACCAGCCGAGCTATGCAGCCTTTTCGCCTGCAGTTGTCAAAGTCAAGACCACCGATGCTTACGGCCGCCCCGTGCCGAATGCCGCCTTGTCGATTGCCGTGCGTGATGAGGCTGGTAACATACTTGCTACGCGTGACGGCGGTATCGAAGCTACTTTATTATTAGCCTCTGAGTTGAAGGGCTATATTCATCGTCCCGACCTCTATTTTGAAAGCCAGGATGCAGCCCACCGCCGTATGCTCGATTTGCTCCTTCAAGTACAAGGATGGCGTGCCAATAGCTTTGACGTGATGTGTGGTACGGATACCTTTGATTTGATTCAACCCATTGAGGATAAACTTATTCTGCGTGGTACAGTCTATAAGGACAACGATAGCCGCAAGCCTTATCCCTACGTCAACCTCGACTTACGTGCCTATCGTTTCGAAAACGATTCGATTAAGCCCGAAGCCATCGAAGGAGCGATGCAAACAGATGCAGAGGGACGTTTTGCCTTCGAGTCGCAGGTTGACTTTGAAGGCGAATACTTGGCTCAGTTTACGATGCGTACGGGTGAGAAGGACAAGCGTACGTGGAGCCGTTTGGCCGTTGATCGTTGGTTTGAGCCTCGTTTACGTCCTTTCTTTGCTCCCGAACTCAACTTGTCACCTTATGACGGAACAGAGAATCCCTGGAATCGCGTAACCAGTTCGTCCCAATCTACTGACGATGGACTCTTTGAGTGGAAAGACACCTTGCCCGATTTCAAACTCTCCGTGCTGGGTACAGCAGAGGTGAAGGCCAAGGTGAAGAAGTACAAAGGATTTACGGGGAATAAGTATAGCTGGGGAGGCGGTGAAGCAAACGGAATCAGCCGTACTTCACGTTATTATAACATCGAGAAAGAATTGGAACACTTCAAAGATTTGGGATACGGAGGGAAGATGGACTTCTTCGAAATGCTCGGTATACTTAATAGCCGAGTGGAATACGACCGTTATAACCTGCTTGATGACTCACGCCTGATAGAGCAACTTCAGCACGAAGAGGCTAAAGAACAGCAGGCCGATGTCCATTCGCAATTGAACCAGGACCGAAACACTCCGGGCAGTGAAGCGGAAGAGGAACAACCTGTTGAGTTTAAAGGACGTGCCCTTACGATTTATCTGAACAATCGCAAAGTGACAAGCCAGGAGTTACAGGAATATAAGGACATGGGCTTGCTTGACTGTGACAATATTCGTTCTGCTGCCTTTGTAGAGGATAACCAGCAACAGGATGCATTGACCGGGGAACGGAAGCGTACCAGTGTAGCCAACTATTCGCTTTACATCTATGAGAAGCCGAAAGCTTGGCTTGCGCGTAACAAGAAAGGACGGGAATACCGTCATATTTCGGGTTTTATGCCCCGGGTTCATTTTTATTCGCCCAACTACCGCCAGTTTGATCTTCCTTCAGCCAGCGACATTCGCCGTACGTTGCACTGGACACCCAATGCGTTTACAGATGAGAACGGTGAGTACCACCTCATCTTCTTTACCAACGCGCGTGAACAGCAAACGCTCGATATTTCAGTACGTGGATTGACTCGTAACGGGGAGTGGTTGGAGTGGAATTAAGTAGCTCCGTTAAGCGTTCCACTTTGCATAAGGGCATAGACTTATTCTTAGTTTAGGTTATAATTTTAGTAAGATATCCTCGCTTCTTATGCCTTTCTGTGTTAAGAACTAAAAGCTTCCAAACTTTTTTGTACTTTTGCAACATTCTATTTGTAACTAATACTGATTATTCCATGAAATCAAAAATTGTTCCTCTGTTAGCGTTGGTGTGTGCCGGTGCAGCAGACAAGATGATGGCTCAGCAAGTAACCGTCTCGCCGATTCCGCAGGAGATAAATTGGAGTACCAAAGCCTTCGATAAAGGCTTCTCCTATACGCTTACGGGTGAGCAGGATGCTGATGCTGTAGCTGTCAAAACATTGAAAAACAAATTGGCATCAGGTACGGGTACTAAAGTAAACATTGTCATCGGTGAACGAGGTGATGCGGCTGTGGCTGATGTTCAAAACCTCATTCCTCAAAAGAAAGAAGGTTATTATCTGAAGGTTACTCCTAATCAAGTGATTATTGCTGGTAACGATGAGACTGGTACCTTCTATGGTGTTCAAACCTTTCTTCAGCTTGCTTCGCAGCCAGAGGTGATGCAGGTGGAGGTCAAGGACTATCCCGATGTGTTAGATCGTGGTGTGGTAGAAGGATTCTACGGTAACCCATGGAGCACAACTGATCGCAAACGTCAGTTTGAGTTCTATGCTGCCAATAAGATGAATGTCTATATTTATGGTCCGAAGGACGATCCGTATCACCGTGCGAAATGGCGTGAACCTTATCCTGCTGCACAGGCCGCTGTGTTGAAGGAATTGATTCAAGCCGCTCATGAGAATAAGGTACAGTTCGTTTGGGCATTACACCCCGGTAACGATATCAAATGGACGGAGGCCGACCGCAAAAATGTGGTGAAGAAGTTGGAACTCATGTATGACATGGGCGTACGTGCCTTCTCCTTGTTCTTCGACGATATTGGTGGTGAGGGAACGAAAGCTGACAAGCAGGCTGAACTCATTAACTATGTGACCGAGAATTTCATCAAGGCGCATCCTGAATTGCCGCCTCTTGTGTTCTGTCCGACACAGTATAATAAGGGTTGGACCAGCGGAGATTACCTGGATGTCTTGGGTACGAACGCTGACAAGGATGTGCGCATCATGTGGACGGGTAATTCTGTAGTCGACTTGATTACCAAGGAGGATATGGACTGGATTAACGCACGCATCAAGCGCAACGCTTACATCTGGTTGAACTATCCTGTTAATGACTATTGCATTGACCGCATGTTGATGGGGCCGACCTATGGAAATGGTAAGAACATTGCAGGTCAGTTGAGTGGCTTTACAGCTAACCCCATGGAATACGCTGAAGCTTCCAAAGTATCGCTTTACAGCATTGCCGACTATACTTGGAATATGCAGGCGTATGATGAAAATGCATCTTGGGAACGTGCCATCAACTATTTGATGCCCGAACATGCTGCTGCCTTTAAGGTGTTCTGTGAGAACAACATCGACTTGGGTAACACGACGCACGGCTTGCGCCGTAAGGATGAGTCAAAGCGTTTTGCCGAAGCCATTGCCACGTTTAAGGCGGCAACGCAAGATGGCTTGACTGTAGAAGCCTTTGAGAAAGTGAAGCCGATGTTTGATGAGTTTGTTACTTCCTGCGACGAATTATTGGCTCCTGGTACGGCAGACGATCCGTTGGTGAAGGAAATTACTCCTTGGCTTCAGGTAATGAAGCTGATGGGACAGCGTGGTCAGCTCATGTGCCAGCTTTATGCGTCCTTAGAGGAAGATAAGCCTGAAGAGTTTATCCAACAATACAAGCAAATGATTGAGTTGGAGCAACAACAGAAGGCAGTTCGTTCACGTGATTTCCCTGGTTCTATCAAGAGTCCCAATCCGACGGTAGCAGCTGAAGTCGTTACTCCGTTTATGAAGGAATATACGAGCGTTCTCATTCGAGAATACAAAGCCCGTTACCAGGAAGGTTGGGAAAACTTCCCGGCTGTGGTACTCGAAGATGGTAAGTATTACATTAAGTATAATGGTAAGTACTTGACCAATGTAAGCGGAAGTTCCTATCCGACCTTTGTGAGCAACAAGGATGAAATCAATCCGCAGCGTCAAGAGTGGGTTGTCAGCGTAGACTATGATACGAACCGCTTCAAGATTGTCAATGCACAAGATAACCGTTACCTTAATGAGTACGGAAAATTTAGTGCTAACGAATCAACCAATCCTTACGAAGCTGTATGGCATACGTATTTCATTGCACGCATGAATGGTAAGTACTCTATTCAGAATGCAGGGCGTTCAGGTGATAAGTATTGGACCGCTAACGATACGCAGATTAGCCAAAGCGGATCAAACAAATATGCACCTGAAAACTTCAAGTTTGACTTTGTTTCTCTTGATGGTGAAACGGTTGAGCATCCTGTAGTCAAGGTGGGTGAGAATTATTACATCATCAATCCTGCTAATGATACTTACTTGACGAATGTGGGTGATAATACTCCCGTATTCCAGAAGAAGAAGGCAAGCGACAAATCAAATACGCAAGCTTGGAAGTTTACTGTAGACACGACTCATCGTTATAAGCTTGTCAGTGCCAAGGATAACCGCTACGTTAATGAGTTGGGTAAGTTTGGTACGAATGCTTACGATGCTACCTGGAACACCTACAGATTGCAGGAAATGGGTGGCTTATTCTGCATCCAAAACGATGAGAGGGCCGGACATGAATTCTGGACGATCTCTAATAATACGGTGCAAAATGGTAAGGCGGCTGAGGCTGACAGCTATATCTTCAAGCTGTTGAATGTCAAGGATGCTTCTGGTTCTACCGGTATAACAACTCCTCAGTATGAATTGCAGGTTACCGATGGTAAAACCTACGATTTGAGCGGACGCGAAGTGAAGCAACCTCGTCAAGGTGTTTACATTTGCAACGGTCAGAAAATCATTATTGGCAAATAGTATGAAAGCTTCGCGCTAAGTAGTGAAGCTTAGGGATAAAGAAAAAGCCCTGGAAGTGAATGATGCTCATTCCTTCCAGGGCTTTGTTTGTGGTATAGGTAGCTATGTTTTAAGCCTTACCTTCGCTACGCTTCACGATGGAAGCTGCACGGTCGAGTGCTACGTTAATGTTGGGACAGATGTGGTCCTTGCCTAAAAGCTGGCAGAAGCCGTTGTGCTCAAGGACGTTGTAAACGTTGGGGGTTACGCCCGAGAGAACGATGTGTGTACCTTCGCGGTGACTGATTTCGCAGAGGTTTTGCAGATTGTGAATACCCGTTGAATCGATGAAGGGTACACGGCGCATACGAATGACGCGTACCTTGGGATGGTCGTCCATGGCCGCCATCAGTTCTTCAAACTTGTTGGCAATACCGAAGAAGTAAGGACCATTGATTTCGTATACTTCCACTCCATCGGGAATAGCGAGGGCTTCTTCGTGAACCAGCGCATCCGTCTCATCGTTCGGGTCGATTTCGTCTTCCAACACCTTAATCTGCGTGGTTTCAGCCATACGCTTCATAAAGAGAAGACAAGCAATGAGCAAACCCACCTCAATGGCTACGGTGAGGTCGAAGATGACCGTCAGGAAGAAAGTGATGAACAGCACGATGACATCGCTCTTCGGATTCTTCATCAGCTGCATGAAGGTACGCCAACCGCTCATGTTGTACGAAACGATGACCAGTACACCAGCGAGACAAGCCATCGGGATGTAAGCGGCCAAAGGCATCAGTACGAGGAAGATGACCAGCAATACCAGGGCATGAACCACGCCTGCAACCGGGGTACGACCGCCGTTGTTGATATTGGTCATTGTGCGGGCAATGGCACCGGTACAGGGAATACCGCCGAAGAGCGGTGTGCAGAGGTTGGCAACACCTTGACCAATTAACTCTTGGTTGGAGTTGTGGTGGTCACCGCAAACACCGTCGGCTACGGTAGCAGAGAGCAAAGACTCAATGGCGCCGAGTACGGCAATAACCATTGCGGTCGGGAAGAGGCTCTTGACGTTTTCCCAAGTCAAGTTAGGAATCTGAAGCTCCGGAATGGCGGCTTTGATTTCGCCAAACTGATCGCCGATGGTATTGACGTGAAGAGAAGTGTGACTGTTCAAGAAATAGACAGCTACCGTCATGATAATGATTGCAACGAGTGAACCCGGAATCTTGCGCGATACCTTCGGCGTAAGTATGATGACCAAGACACTCAAGATGCCCACAGCTGTCGTGATCCAATCAATCGTTTGGAAGTGGCTGAAGTAAACAACCCATTTGGAAATGAAGTCACCCGGCAGACTGCCTTCGATGGTCAGACCGAACAGGTCTTTAATCTGCGTGGTAAAGATGGTTACTGCAATACCGCTCGTAAAGCCGACGACAATCGGGTAAGGAATGAACTTAATAATCGTACCCAGTCGGCAGACACCCAGTACAATGAGGAAGATACCTGCTAGCATGGTGGCAATCATCAGGCCAGAAAGTCCCAGCTCGGGGTTGCTGACAATGCCGTAGATGATGACGATAAAGGCACCCGTTGGACCGCCGATCTGAACACGGCTACCGCCCAGTACGGACACTAAAAAACCACCAATGATGGCAGTCAGAATGCCTTGTGAAGGGGATACGCCTGAGGCGATACCAAAGGCAATGGCGAGTGGCAGCGCTACGATGCCGACTATCAGTCCGGCCATTAAGTCTGCTGCCAACTTCTCCTTGTTGTAATGCCGCAATTCGCTAAATAGACGCGGCGCAAAAGTAGAATGACTCATTAAAAGTTTAGTTGGATAAATTAAAATTGCGTTGCAAAGGTACGATTTTATCGTTACAGAGTGTGAATACACGAGGGCTCCACGCGTAGATTGACCGTAAATTCCGTGATAAGCGAGGTTTTCCATTCAAAAAATAAGGTCAGGCAAACGGGTTTCTACACCGTTTGCCTGACCTTATAACAATGGTCTGTCAGAGAACATCATCCATTAAGCATCGAGTGCTTGACGGATGTCAGCTAAGATGTCCTCTACATCTTCAATACCGACGCTCAAACGGATGAGGTCGGGAGCGACACCTGCTTCGCGAAGCTGCTCGTCAGAAAGTTGACGGTGGGTATGGCTGGCGGGATGGAGCACACAGGTGCGGGCATCAGCAACATGGGTTACGATGCAAATCATCCGGAGTGAATCCATGAAGCGAATGGCCTCTTCACGTGAACCCTTCAGTCCGAATGCAATTACGCCACAACCTCCATTGGGAAGGTATTTCTGAGCCAAAGCGTGGTATTTGTTATTCGGCAGTCCGGCGTAGTTGACCCAAGCCACACGCGGGTCTGCTTGGAGAAACTCAGCTACGCGCTGCGCGTTGGCACAGTGCTGTTTCATACGCAGATGGAGTGTTTCGAGTCCGAGATTCAGCAGGAACGCATTCTCTGGACTTTGGATGCTTCCGAGGTCGCGCATGAGTTGTGCCGTAGCCTTCGTGATATAAGCCATTTTACCAAAGCTCTCTGCGTAGGCAAGTCCATGATAGCTTTCATCGGGTGCGCAGAGTCCGGGGAACTTGTCGGGATAAGCACTCCAGTCAAAGTTACCGCTGTCTACAATGCAACCACCCACGGCGGTAGCATGTCCGTCCATGTATTTAGTGGTAGAGTGCGTTACAATGTCAGCTCCCCATTCGAAGGGGCGACAGTTAATCGGGGTGGCAAAAGTGTTATCTACAATGAGGGGAACACCATGGCTATGAGCGATGCGTGCAAAGCGTTCAATGTCGAAAACGACGCCGCCCGGGTTCGAGATGGTTTCACCAAAGAAACATTTCGTATTGGGACGGAAAGCTTTTTCAATTTCCTCGTCACTTGCATCGGGATCAATAAAGGTGCACTCAATGCCCATCTTCTTCATGGTAACGCCAAAGAGGTTGTACGTACCTCCGTAGATGGTTGAAGAGGAGATAAAGTGGTCGCCAGCTTCGCAGATGTTAAATACGGCATAGAAGCTGGCTGCTTGACCGCTTGAAGTGAGCATAGCGGCTACACCGCCTTCGAGTGCGGCAATCTTTGCTGCAACCGCATCGTTGGTGGGGTTTTGCAGACGGGTATAGAAGTAGCCCGTATCCTTGAGATCAAAGAGGCGAGCCATTTGTTCGCTGTTATCGTATTTGAAGGTTGTGCTTTGGTAAATGGGAAGCACACGCGGCTCGCCCTTCTTGGGTTGCCAGCCGCCTTGTACGCAAAGGGTTGATGGTTTCATATTCTTATTTGTTTTTATGTAGGATGAAGTGCAAGGTTTAGTTTCAATCGCGTCAGTCAGATTCGGAAATGAAGGAGGCTTACCGGATAGGTTTTCCACAAAGGGGTGCACTCAGTTTCGGCAGATAGCAGGTTAGGAATGCAAAAGCAGTCAAACAGATGGCTACCGCTACGATTGGGCAAGTAAGGAAGAGTAACAATTGGATGGCTTCCCCTTGTGCGCTTCCGAACGAAACTGCCGCAGTTGTAAGGGGCAACAACACAATGGTGTGCGAAGCATAGAGGAAAAAGCTACTGTCTGCTAAAAGTGGCGGCGTTTGTCGGCAGGCTGCGTAGCGAGTTGCCAAGCCGATGGCGGTCAGTATCGCAGCATAGTTGTAGACTTCAGCCACCAGCAGGCGTAGGGTGGGAGGAAGGGAACTTCCGATAAGACTGGGCGAAAGAAGTAGTGTGAGGAGCGTAAGCGTGAGACTGAGTGGAAACAGTCTGCGTGCCAATCCGGCCACATCTATATGTTTAATACCACACCATGCTCCGAGTCCGAAGTACCAAAAACCTTCGAAAGAAAGTCCCCCGGGGTTGCCCCATAAATGGGTATAATAAATGCCCCCCAAGAGGAGTAGCGCGCCCCAATTCATACGTCGGATAAGAAAGGAAAAGAGCGGAGCCAGGAGGGTGAGCACGAGCAGGTCGCGCACGAACCATAGTTGAAGTTGAATGGGAGCTGTCGCGGCAGCATAGGGAAGACCGAAAAGATTTTCACCCGTCGAGCCGCGTACCTTGCATCCCCAGAAAATATCGGGACTTATATCTAGACTGAGGGGGCTTCCCGCCGCCATATCCTTCAGGGCATAGAGGGCAAAGGCAATCAGGTTCCATACCAGGTAAGGAATAAGGAGTGTATGTACTCTGCGCCGGAGCTTGTCGCCATAAAGCGAAGGCGTAAGGGAAGGAGTGCGTCGAAAAAAGAGAAAGCCCGAAATGGCAAAGAACAAGGGAACGGAAAAGGCAGGCACCGTATGGGAGAAGAAGGTCGCAAAGCGTTGTAGCGTTTCTCCCTCAACGGTTTGCCACGGTGCATTGTAAGCATGAATGAACACCACAAGTAATGCCAGTGGAAAGCGAAGCGCGGTGATAAATCCGAAGTTTGCCATGCGGTTAATCAGAGTGGAATTAGGAGTTGGGAAATAAAGGAGGATTGGTAGCTTCCTTAGGAAATTGACGTGCGTTTAAAAATGATTGTTTCCAAGAGGGGGAGAAAATAAGCGGGCAAAATGTACCCTGCTATCCCATAGCTCGGGGAAAACCAAGGCTGATAATTGGCGATGGAACTCTTGGGCTTCCTGTCACTGTTGTAGCAAGTGGACTGCTTTTTTAAGACAGGCGCAAAACTACCATTTTATATTCATTCTGTTCATGATTCACCCTTCTTTTCCTTCAGGTTGTAATATCTCCTGTTAGTTCACTTTGCTAATTGTTAGAAAGGTATAGAGGAACCTTTTACTACTGATTTTGGTAGTTGTAATAGGATAGAAGTGTAATTTTTAAGGATGAGATGTTATGTTGAATTGATTAAGTGTTATATAGCGGCGTTATTACATAACAATTGTATTTTTTTCTTTAATGGGGTAAGGTCTGTTCCTACACTTTCTTCCATGATGGGGTAGAAAGTGAAGTCGAGCCTATGAGCTTCTGACCTTATCTTCTCCTTACTTACCTATAATTATTCACTGTCTGGAAGAAGCAACAGACAACTAACACACACAGTCACATGAAGTTTTATGAATCAAGCAAACTCTTGGCATTGCTCTTTACCGGTGCCTTAACCCTTACCGCCTGTGGTGATGATAACGAAGGTACTGAACCTAATCCCAATCCCCCCGTTCAGCCCGAAACTCCAGATAAAGGAGAAGCACTGAATCAAGCGCAGCAAAAAGAGCGTCTGGACAAGGTCGCTATGAAGTTTATGTAGCTGACGTCTGCGGCAGACTTTCAGGCCATGGCAGACTTTATGCATCATATTGATGCGACCTACAATGATGAGGTTTATCAATGGAACGCAGTCGAAAGATGGGGACGTGACGTATGGAATAGTTTGAAAAAATCACTCGGCACTTCCGAACAGCGGGAAAAAGTATCTGGTAGCAGCGATTATCAATACATTTATTTAGGAGCCATCCACCATCATTATAAAAATGCCGAGGGCATGGAAGTCCTGAATAACCTTTATTTGACGCATTACTCCAACCGATTCCGGTTGAAGATGGAAGGACTTTGGGGAAAACTTCCTTCTTCTATCACCGACTTTGGATACAAAGGACGTTTTCGTTACGGCCGATGGCAGGCTGGAGTCGAGGCCGCAGGCCATTGGATCGTTCCCCAATATTCGCAAGTCGAAGGGGGAGCTTTCACCCATACTGCACCGCGTATCGTACAGCCTGCTTTCGAGACCTCGCTTTACTGGATTACCGCCCTCTTTTTTTCCACCTTTCTCAACCTGCCTACCAATATCCGTGGCGGGGCAGGGTATTGGAGCGGATATGGTTCGGTAACCACGCCGATACCGCTCAATTGATAGCGTGCTAAGCCTGCTAAGTTGCTAACCTCTTTAGATGGGCTTACTATGAAACGAAAAAGGTTCTCCTCGCTAAAGAGGAGAACCTTTTTCTATTGTTATTGCACTGTCCTTTCCTATAGGAAACGGGCAGACTTTTTTTCGACAACTCCTTATTTCTTAGGGATGCGTTCAAGGATAACCTTCACAAAGTCCCAATACTTCTGCACACTGGGGATGTGGCAACGTTCGTTAGGCGTATGCGGTGAGCGGAGCGTGGGACCGAAGCTTACCAAGTCCATAGCCGGACGGAGCGCACCGATCACACCACATTCCAAACCGGCGTGAATGACCTGAACGCGGTTTTCTGCGTTGAAGAGTTCGTGGTAGATGCCCTTCATGAGTTCCACAATTTCGCTCTGCGGGTTAGGTTGCCAAGCGGGATAGTCACCACTCAATTCCACCTTCATGCCTGCCATAGCGAAAGCACTTTCCAGTGTTTCTGCGCAGCATTCACGCATCGAGTCGCGTGAAGAACGAATTAAGATGAGGAACTTCGCTTTGCCGCCACCGATTTCAACGATAGCCAAGTTCGAAGAAGTTTCCACAATGCTCGGCACCTCGGGGATGAAGCGGAGTACACCGTTGTGGGCAGCACACAGTGCATTGACCAAGTTGTCTTGGATTTCTTCGGGTACAAGCATGGCGGGCAGAGCCACCTCTTCGCAGTCGAGCGTCAATTCCTTTTCAACAAAGCCATATTCACCCTTCAGCGTTTCGCGCCATTCGTCTACCACTTCGCAGAATGCGGCCACGTTTTCCTTCGGGAGTGTGAGAACCACCTCAGCTTCGCGGGGAATAGCATTGCGCATGTTGCCACCCTTCCATGAAGCCAAGCGAGCTTCGAAGTTAGCAATTGCATCCTGTACAAGGCGTGCCATCGCCTTGTTGGCGTTGCAACGACCTTCGTTGATTTCCAATCCAGAGTGACCACCGAGCAGGTTATGGAGCGTAACCTTTACAGCCACGTCGCTTGCGTCGGTTGCTTCCTCCTGGTATTCCAAGGTAGCGTTCATGTTGACACCACCCGCCGAACCGATGATCATTTCACCCTCGGTTTCGTTGTCAAGGTTCAGCAAAATGTCACCTTCGAGCACATCTGCCTTCATGTGGTTCACGCCGTGCATAGTCGTTTCCTCATCGGCTGTAATAAAGCCTTCGATGGGACCGTGCTTTAACGTGTCGTCCTCCATGATAGCCATGATGGTAGCCACAGCCATACCGTCGTCAGCTCCGAGTGTAGTGCCTTTAGCCTTCACCCATTCGCCGTCGATGTAGGTTTCGATGGGGTCTGTTTCAAAGTTGTGTGTGCTCTCGAGTGTTTTCTGAGGCACCATATCCATGTGTCCCTGTAGGGTTACGCATTTGCGGTCTTCCATACCGGGAGTTGCGGGCTTGCGCATGATGATGTTACCGGCCTCGTCCTGGAAGGCTTCTACGCCTTTTTCTTTAGCCCAATCGAGCAAGAACTGTTGTACCTTCACTAGGTAACCAGACGGACGGGGAACTTGAGTAAGAAGATCGAAATTCTTCCAGATAGCCTGCGGTTGCAGGTTGGCAATTTCATTCATGGTGTGATATTATTAGGGGGTTGATATTTTAGAGGAATGCGGGGGAAGAGGCTACAGAGCCCTTTGCCGCGAGTCGATGAGCCGCTGGTGAAGCTTAGGGGCTTTGTGCCGCGAGTCGATTTATATCGAATTATGTCGACATAAATCGATTTAAATCGACTCTGCGAATGAAGTCGACTTAACGACTTGTCGAGCTTACTGTCCTTCCTTCTTACGCTTGCTGCAATTGCGGGGTAATCTTTTTCCTCAGATTCAATCGAATCCAACCGAATACACCGAGCAGCACGACCAGTGCAGTTTGAATCGTATGCACCACGAGGGCAAAGAGAATTGCCTTGGGCTCTGCGATACCATAGAGCACCAGCATTGTCTTGACCGCAAAATGCCAGGGCCCTGCTCCGTTAGGGGTTGGAACCAATACCGCAAAGGTACCGACACAAAAGATGAGGAAAGCGGCTGAAGGACCAATCGAAGCCGTAAAGTCGAAACTGAAGAAAGCGATGTAAAAATGCAGGAAGTAACCTACCCAGATGAGAATACTATAGAATAGATAAAGAGGGAGGTTGCTCACATTCTTTAAAGAGAGAATGCCGACCCACACATCGTGAAGAATGCTCCGTCCCTTCTTGAAGAGCGCGTAACGTTTCATCAACAGGGCAGAAGTAATCAAGATGGCTACGAGACAAACGCCAGTTACCAAATAGCCTGTCCCCGTAAACTTATGGAGTATGTCTTCCACATTCGTGCCCGTTTGGTTAAGAAAGTGGAGAAACATCGGTAATTGGGTTAGAAAGGCTACTCCTGTAAAAAGCAACATCAGCAACGAGTCTACGAGGCGTTCAGTTACAACCGTTCCCAAGGATTTGGTGAAGGAGATGCCGTCACATTTCTTAAGCGTTCCGCATCGGGTCACTTCGCCCACGCGGGGAATAACGAGGCTTGCTGCATACGAGAGAAAGATGGCATCGATACAAGTCGTACGGCGTGGATGTTCGCCAATGGGCTCCAAGGCCATTTTCCAACGCCAGGCGCGTGCCATTTGGGGCAGAATGCCGAATGCCAGCGAAAGGAGCATCCAACTCCACTTCATTTCGTGAAGTACACAGTCAAAGAAATTATTCCAATCAGTGCCTCGGTACATCCACCAGAGGATGCTAATACCCAGTACAAAGGGAAGGCAAATTTGCAGTAAGAGTTTGATAAAGTGTTTCAAAATAAGGAGAACCACTCACGAAGGGTGGAATATTCGTTGGTCAATCGTTTCTCAAATTATTGCTTACCTTTGCAGCGCGTGAAACGGTTGACGCACAGCCTCGGTTTGCGCAAAAGTAGAAAAAATACCGTAGATGAACTCCGTACGTCCTAAAAAATTTCTGGGTCAGCACTTCCTGACTCACCAGCCTACAGCCCGCGCCATTGCAGACACTGTGGATGCTTGTCCCGACTTGCCGATTTTGGAAGTGGGACCCGGCATGGGCGTGATGACACAGTATCTTCTGCCCAAAGGGCGGGAGCTGAAAGTCGTTGAAATCGACTTCGAGAGTGTGGCTTATCTCCGCAAGGAATTTCCTCAACTCGAACCCAACATTATTGAGGATGATTTTCTCAAGATGCACCTCGAACATACCTTTGGTGGTCAGCCGTTTGTCTTGACGGGCAATTATCCCTATAACATCAGCAGTCAAATCTTTTTCAAGATGCTTGACTACCGCCATTTGATTCCGTGTTGTACCGGAATGATTCAAAAAGAAGTGGCCGAACGCTTAGCTGCGCCTCCGGGTTGTAAAGCCTACGGCATTCTCAGCGTACTGGTACAGTTGTATTACCACGTTGACTACTTGTTTACTGTCGAACCGGGTGTGTTCAATCCTCCTCCCAAGGTGCGCAGTGCCGTGGTGCGTTTGACACGCAACGAAGTCCAGGCACCCGATTGTGATGAGGCCTTGCTTAAGCGCGTTGTCAAGACGACCTTTAATCAACGCCGCAAGATGATGCGAGGTTCCATCAAGCCTTTGCTCCACGAGCTCGACCAACGCTGTGGCAACCAGGTGCCCGATCATACTGATTTCTTGGCCGATCCCTTGTTGACCCGTCGTCCCGAACAGCTCTCCGTAGCCGACTTCATTGACTTGACGCGTCGGGTACAAGCGCATTATACGGGAACGCCCGTAGGGCAAAGTGAGGCCGCCTCCGTTTGATCCTTTTTTCATCAAGGCTATCTTCATCATACATAGAAGTGTTATCGTCCCGTGTCCAGGCTTGTTTGGGCGCGGGACTTTTTCATCCCATAGGGAAAGAAGGTAGCATCGGGGAAGATTCCCGAATGGGTTTGTGCCTGAAACGGCATTTTCTGCTCGTACAGTCTGGTGCTTCCTTTCCTGTCCTTTCCGGTAGAATAGCCTTTCTTCTTGCCTATAATTCGTTCCTTGTGTTTGTTCTTCGTTTTCCTCCAATCTTTTCCATCGCTTCTTTTTAGTCATGTCCGTTCCTCCTTCTCCTCCGTCTCGTGTCCCGTTGCGGCGCAAGCGTCAGTTGGTACTTGTGATTTTGTTGCTCGTGTTGCTACTGCTTTATTTTCTCAATCCCGTAGATTATGCCTTGGTACCGAAGTGTCCATTCAAGCTGTTGACAGGATTCGCCTGTCCCGGTTGCGGCATACAGCGTGCCGTCCATGCAGCTTTACACGGTGCGTGGGCTGAGGCTTGGGCTTACAATCGATTCCTAATCTATTCCCTGCCTTACCTTTTCCTGGTCATGCTGACCGAATGGGTGTGGCGTGGCGAACGGCGTGAACGTTGGCGTCGCATCTTTGAAGGTAAGGTAGCCATTCTTCTTTACATCGTGCTTTTCTTTTCCTGGGGAGTTGTTCGTAACATTCTGCACATATAATGCCAAAAAAACTTGACATTTGTTCTTTTCTTGGACTGAAAGTGCCTAATTTTGCCCTGTCACAGTAAGCACGGAGCAAGTCTTTCTGATTTCTTTGTTGCTTTCGTTTAAACCTCATGCTTATGTCATCTTATTTCTATCTTGATTCACATCATACCCAGTGTGGCCCGATATCTCCTGAACATTTTGCTGAGCACGGAGTGACTCCCCAAACCCTCGTTTGGTGTAGCGGCATGGACAATTGGACACCTGCGTCTCAAGTTCCCGAGTTGCAAAGCTTTTTTGCTTCTCAACCCGGTCCCGGAATGCCACCGCCTCCGCCTCCAGGCAGTTATGCCAATCCGACAGATACGGCAGCTTCACCTGATTCTTCAGCCACCGGTTCTTCTACTTACGGGGGGCATTCGTCGTCTACTTATTCCGGACAACAGTCTTACTCAGGTTATCCACCGATGCCCTGCCCCAAAACCTATTTGGTAGAAGCTTTGGTTGTCACCATCTGTTGTTGTCTGCCCTTCGGTGTGGTGGCTTTGGTCAAGTCACTTCAAGTCAATAGTTTCTACCATTCGGGGCAATACAATGCGGCAGTCTTAGCCTCTCAAGACGCTCGTAAATGGAGCATAATCGGACTAATTCTCGGTTGCTTTAGTCTGGCTTTGGGAAGCGGCTGGGTTTGGCTGTTCAATTAGTAGTTTCGCTTTTAGAAAAGCTTACCCTTTGCTTCCCATGGTGAGCCTCGTGCTTCTCCGTTCCGAATGAATTTAGCTTATTCAATTTTTTAATCTCTTCTTTCTGATGGAAAATAATCCTTATGCACGCCCCGAGTCGCAGGCGCCCATGCCTCGTCCCGACAGCTATTTGGTTTGGGCCATTCTCTCTACGATTCTTTGTTGTCTTCCCTTTGGTATCGTTTCCATAGTATATGCAGCCAAGGTCGACAGCCTTTATGCCGCAGGCAATTATCGCGAAGCGCAAGCCGCTTCAACCAATGCTCGTAAATGGGCCATCATTTCTGCTGTCACAGGCTTTGCCGTGTCAGTAATTTACGGCATTGCTTTCCTTGTCTCTGCAGCCAGCCAGCTTCATTTATGATGCGGTAAATCATTTCTTCGGTTTCCGTTGAATCCGAAACTTTTCCAGCTTTAGGCTATGAAGTCTTCCGTTGTTTTTGAGGAAGGCTTCATAGCCTCTTCTTGTGATAGGATGCTAACAAGCTAAATCCCTTTTTATGTCTTCCTTTTTTATGTTGGCGACCCTGTTCGCTTATTTCTTTCTACTTCTTTACATCTCCCGTCGCAGCTCCCGTCGGGGAGCTCGGGGCAATGAAGCCTTCTTTCGTGCCGGACGTCAGTCCCCTTGGTGGTTGGTCGCCTTTGGGATGATTGGAGCCAGTATTTCGGGTGTCACATTTATTTCCGTTCCCGGTTGGGCACAGGCCACAGGGATGACCTATTTGCAAATGTGTCTTGGCTTCATCGTAGGCTATGTGATTGTTGCCTTCGTCTTGCTCCCCTTGTATTATAAGTGGCAACTCACCTCCATTTATGCTTGGCTTGGCGAACGTTTCGGACGGCGCACTCACCGTACCGGAGCTCTCTTCTTTCTTCTCAGTAAACTTACCGGAGCTGCCGCCCGCTTGTATCTGGTTTGTTTGGTCTTGTGTCAGTTTGTCGTCTATCCCTTGTTGGGTTCAGGCTGGCTTCCCTTCATGCTCACTGCCATCGGCATGCTTTTCCTCATCTGGCTTTATACCCGCCAGAGCGGTATTCAGACCATCGTGCGCACCGATGCCCTTCAGACAGCCTGCCTCCTTTTTGCCGCTTTAGGCATTTGCGTCATTGCCGCACATCGCTTAGACCTGGGCTTTCTTGACACCTTCCGCTTCATTGCCGAGAGTCCTCAGTGCCGCATGTGGGAATTTGACCCCGCGAGCAAGCAAGCCTTTTGGCGACAATTTCTCAGTGGTATCTTTATCGTCATCGTCATGACTGGGCTTGATCAAGATATGATGCAAAAGAACCTGACTTGTCGCAACCTGCAGGAGGCCCAGAAGGACATGTGTGTTTACGGACTGACCTTTCTTCCCGTCAATGCCTTGTTCTTAGGCTTGGGCATTCTTTTTTATGCCCTTTGTGCAGCAGAGGGTATCACACCTCCCGCCGCTTCTGACGAACTCCTGCCGTCGCTCGTCAGTGCCGGGGTGCTGGGACATTGGGTTATCATCCCCTTCACCATAGGTATTGTGGCAGCAGCTTTCTCCAGTGCTGACTCTGCGCTGACAGCCCTCACCACAACGGTCTGTATCGATTTATTGCAGATTGAGCGGGGTGACCTTTCCGAAGCCTCTGCTCGTCGCATCCGCCACCGTGTCCATCTCTGCATGGTCGGTTGCTTTGTACTTTGCATGGTACTCTTCCGTTTAGCAAACAATACCAGTGTCCTAGACGCCATTTACGTCATGGCTTCCTATACTTATGGTCCCTTGCTCGGACTTTATGCTTACGGCATTTTCACTCGTCGCTCTGTTACCGATACGTTTGTACCCTTCGTGTGTCTTCTTGCTCCCGTATTCTGCGCTGCTTTAGACTATTTTGCTCCTCGGTTGTGGGGCTATACCTTCGGTTATGAACTATTGTTGTTGAATGGTATGCTTACCTTCACAGGTCTGTGGATAACTTCGGTAAGGCGAAGTTCCGATGAGGCCTTGCGTGTAGCGCGTTAAGTAAAGGCGGTTCTCTTTGTCAATCTTTGACTGATGTCGATAAAATCGCCAACCGTTCCGGCTTATCAGTTGATAACCGCTTGGGTTTAAGCATTGTCGCTCAGCCTTATTTATGGGTTTAGTCCTTCTATGACGAACGAGAAAATAGTCTTCTCAACGCTCCCTTTTGTAAAGCGTTGAGAAGAAAGTGTAAAGGGGACGCACCGCGAGGTGCGTCCCCTTTGTATCCTATCATCTAAAGATCTAATCCTATTATTTATCCTTTCGTCCGAACACGGAGAAGTGAACGTAACGTTTGGGGTGAGCTTTCAGGTCAATGAGCAACGAGTCAGCACTCTGCAACGTACCGTTGAGGTTGTCATACACACTGCGGTCGTTGAGGAAGAGTCCCAAGGTGTTGTCCGTGCTGTGCAGCTTCGTGTTCAGCGTACCCGTCACCTTGTTCAAATCCTTCGTCAGCTGTTCTGCGTTTGCCAACGTTTGGTTCACCTTCGCCATCGTAGCCTGTACGTCAAGCTGCGCCAGTTGCGTAGTGAGCTTTTCCGCATTTTCGCTTGTCTTCTTCAAGTGCTTCATTGTCTGCGGGATGTCGCTCTTCATCATCGCGTTGAGCTGTTGTGAAGATTCCTTCAGTTCCTTCGTCATCGCAGCCGTGTTGTGCAACATTTCTGCCAAGGCAGGGTCAGCCGTCAGTCGGTTGAGGTTCGTCATGATGGAATCCAACTTAGGCAACATCTTTTCAAAGGTCGGCATCATGGTTTGCACCTTATCCATCATACCCTTGTGCATACCTCCGCTGAGGGTATCGCCCGGTGTGAGGTTTTGTGTCGGGTTCGGACCCAAGATAAGCGTCATCTTCACGCCGCCCATGAGCTCCGTTTCCAATTCGGCACGTGTCTTAGCCGGCACTTTCATTTCGTCGTCCAATTCTACGCCGACAATCACCTTTTCACCGCGTTCGTAGTCGTATTCGATGGTACGCACGATGCCCACGGGATAACCATTGGCATAAACCGGGTTGGAGATGGCAAGTCCTGCCACGTCCTTGAATTTCACGTAATACGTGTTGGTAGACTGAAAGACATTGATGCCTTTGAGAAAATTCAGTCCGACGAAGAGCAGCACCAATGCCACGATGGCAGTCAGTGCAATTTTAATTTCTTTCTTCATAGCTGTTTCTTTGAATGATGTTCAGTTTTAACGTTTCTGAGTTGAAGAGTTTAAAGGGTAAGCGTGGATAACCCACATAAACTTGTCAACTCTTCCACTGATCAACTGCCTAAGGATTCGAGTCTGTCATCTCAGTCGGTTCGCCAAGTCTCGCTTGACACTTCAACGATTCGACTCCTTCCTTATTAAAGCAGGCACCGCGTTCGATGCCTTTATTTATGTTTCTTTTCTTGGGTACGAGCTTCGGGAATACTAACCGATTTACCGTCTACCGTAGCCACCATGTAGGCCCCTTTCACCTTGGCTTGCGCTGTGCGTTGGGCACGGAGTGCCTCGGCATAGGTGTGGCAGGTGCCGTAATAGTATTTATACAGGCTGCCTTCCTTTACACGCTTCACTGCCAAGCCCTTAAACTGGGTATCCTTGGGTGATACCGCCACGCGGCCAGCACCGAGTTGAATATGGTAAGTCACCCGAGGTTTGGCCGTGGTCTTACGGCGTGTTGCAGTCGGTTTAGCCGTAGTTCGTTTCGGAGTTTCCTCCACTTGTCGGCTGGTTCGTGCCGTGCGGGTCGTAGCGGGTTCAGCCTGCTGTTTCTGCTGCGCGGTTGCTTCTGCTTTCTCCCGTTCTTCCGTTGCCTTTTCTTGTTTTTTGTCCAGTTCCGCAGTGGGGGTAGTCTCTATAGGAACGACTTCCACCTGCTTATCCTTGCTTCCCACGTTTCTTTTTCTGGGTGCGGTCGATAATTCGGGAGCCTCCTCCACCTTCGTCGCCACGTTCTCCGGCACATCGTGCGCCTTCTTGTCGTAACGGCGGCGGTAAGCTAGAAAACCGTTGTAGATACTGCGGCTCAGTTCCGACACCCCTTGTCGAGAGTTGAGGTAACGTTCCTCAGCCGGTGTGCTGATAAAGCCCAACTCCGTTAAGACCGAAGGCATGGTTGTATTGCGTAACACGAGAAATCCCGCTTGGTGCACTCCCTTGTCCGTTCGTCCCGAAGAGGTGTATTGCTTTTGGATAAAGCGAGCCAGATCCACACTCTGTTTCATGTGACGGTCCTGCAGGATTTCAAAGATTATGTAGCTTTCAGCCTTACTGGGGTCAAACCCCTCATACGTACGTTTGTAGTCGTTCTCCAGCACAATGACCGAGTTCTCTCGTTTGGCCACGTCCAAGTTTGCTTTCGCACGTGCCATACCGAGCGTATAGGTTTCCGAACCGTAAGCAATGCGTCCCTTGGGCAACGCGTTGGTATGAATCGAGATGAAGAGATCAGCCTTGTTGTCGTTGGCAATGTCGGCGCGTCGTTGCAACGGGATGAACACGTCGCGTCGGCGTGTATAAATGACCTTGACGTCCGGGCAGTTACTTTCTACCAGTGCGCCAAAGGCGAGCGCGACCTTGAGGTTGATGTCCTTTTCCTTGGAAAAGCTACCGACGGCTCCTGCATCGTGTCCACCGTGCCCTGCATCAATGACGAGTACAAAATTACGGTTGGAAACATGGGCAGAAATGCCAGAGAAGGTCCCGATAACCAGGACGACCAAAGTCAGCAAGAAGCGCTGGAGGGTATGAATATATTTCATGAACGTGAAGGCAAAAAGGAAAACGCTGAGCTTTCTCAGCGTTTTCTTAGGCGGTGCAAAGATACGCATTATTTTACAATGACCTTTTCCTGAGGTCGATTGTTGAACTTCGTTGAATGCGAGCAAGAGAAGTCCTTCCGGTCACACCCCTTTGGGGTTAGGGTTGCAGGGAAGGATAACGACGCAGTTTTAGTGTCGGATGCGCCATTCCTGTGGGTAGAGGTTGTTGGCGCGTGCGCCGAGGTTATTGAGAAATCCGAGCGGATGGTTTTCATAACAAGCCAGCACGTAGCCTCGGGGTGTTTCGGCAGGAAGCACCAGCACTTCGCGGCGCAAGTAGGCCAGGGCTTGTTCGAGGGTCAGTTCTACGCAGGGGAAGGCGGCTTCGTTGCGTGCGAGTGAAAGTGCCAAGGCATGTTGGGGAATCAGCTTCCGTCCCTTTTCCTCTGCCATCGTAATGCCAGCCGTCAAGGCGCGTACCGTTTGACAAACCTGTTTCATGTCGTCAGCCAACGTCTTGCGCAAGGCCACGATGTGCGATTCGTCCGCTTGCCAGAGCTTGTATGCATCGGCCTCTTTCAGCCAGGCTGCAAGTTGTGCTCCTCCGCTCACGCTTGCTTCTTTCTTTCCCCTTTCCTTGCGTTTGCGTGAAGGCGAAGAGGTCGGTTCCCCCGTCTTTCTAACCACGGCAAGGAAGAGTCCTTCGCCTTGGGTTCGGTGGGGAAAGAAACGGTAAACGGGCAGGTTGCGTCCCGTGACATCGCCCGTAATCTGCCAATCAGAGTCGACTGACAATGCCACAGCTTCCGCTCCCAGTTCGCGGCAGATGCGTTCTACCTGGTCCTCGTTTTCCTCGCGGTTAAACGTACAGGTACTGTACACCAGGTAACCTCCGGGTTTGAGCGTGTCCCAAATGTCCGTCAGGATGGTCCACTGTCGTTCTACGCAGTGCGCCACCGCTTCGGGTGACCATTCTTCCACGGCTCCTTCGTCCTTACGGAACATGCCTTCTCCCGAACAAGGCACATCGGCACCGATGACGTCAAAGAATTCGTGAAGCGGAGCAAACTCAGCCGGGAAAGCCGAAGTGACCACGACATCGGGATGTCCCCATTTACACAAGTTCTCTGCCAGTATCTGCGCCCGTTGGCGAATGGGTTCGTTAGCCACCAGCAGACAGTTGTCGGGAAGCAAGCTACGCCACAACGTACTCTTTCCGCCCGGTGCAGCACAAAGGTCAAGCACGCGGTGTGGTTCAATCGTTTGGCTGATTACCTTCCAGGCTTGTTCGACAAACATAGACGCCGCTTCCTGTACGTAGTAACAGCCGGCATGGAGCAAGGGGTCGTACGTAAAGCGGGGACGTTCGGCAAGATAACGTCCCTGTTCGCACCAGGGCACGAGTTTTGCCTCGGCAAAGCAAGTCGAGGGCTTGGTGGGATTCAAACGAATGCTGGTAGCCGGTTCGCTTTCGGTGAGAGCCTGAATGAGGGCGGCGGCTTCGGTGTTTCCGAGCAGGGTGCTGAGGCGGGTATGGAATGCGGGTGGGAGCATGGGCAGGGAAGCGAGGTTATTGGGGAAAGTGGGGGAGAGGAGAGAGGGGAGAATTTAGCGGAGTATAGGGGGAGAAGTTCGAAGAATGGAGGAATTCGGAGGTGAGGATCATCCCTTCCCCTTCTAAACCGAAACCTTAGCCGGAATGTGTGGCCAGGGATCGTAACCTTCGAGTTGGAAATCTTCGTAGCGGTAGCTGAACAAGTCCTTGACGTCCGGATTGATCAGCATACGCGGAAGTGGACGCGGGCTGCGGGTCAGCTGGAGTCGGGCTTGGTCGAGGTGGTTGAGGTACAGGTGGGTGTCGCCTGTGGTATGAACGAAGTCACCAGCTTCGAGTCCCGTTACTTGCGCCATCATCTGGAGAAGGAGGGCGTAGCTGGCAATGTTGAAGGGAACTCCCAGGAAGGTGTCAGCCGAACGCTGGTAGAGTTGTAAGGACAATTTGCCCTCGGCTACGTAAAACTGGAAGAGCAGGTGACAGGGCGGCAGGTTCATCTGATCCAAGTCAGCCACGTTCCATGCCGAAACAAGGATGCGGCGAGAGTCCGGATTCTCCTTGATTTGTCGGATGACCTCGCTGATTTGGTCAATGTGGCCGCCGTGGTAGTCGGGCCACGAACGCCATTGGTAACCATAGATGTGACCCAAGTCGCCGTTTTCGTCGGCCCATTCGTTCCAAATGCGCACCCCGTTTTCTTGTAGGTAATGCACATTCGTGTCGCCCTTCAAGAACCAAAGCAATTCGTGTATAATTGACTTGAGGTGTAGTTTTTTAGTTGTGAGCAACGGAAAACCATCGGCTAAGTTAAAGCGCATTTGGTGACCAAAGACACTGAGCGTTCCCGTACCGGTACGGTCGCCTTTTTGTACACCGTTGTCGAGAATATGTTGGAGTAGGTCTTGATATTGTTTCATGAGGAGCGTATCGTGTAGTTTAAAGATGTGAGTTAAGAAGCGGCTGTGAGTGGGTTCATACTGGGGCTGGGGCGGTCCGTGGGGAGGATTCGCAACCGAGATCGACAGGATGTATGGTTCCCCAAGGTCTGTGTCTTCGCCATTTAAAGCAAGAGCAAGCTCAGTGCCATAACCGCCATACCCACCACGACTCCTGCCACGCCGTAGTGGTGGTAACCGTATTTCTCCGTACCGGGTAGGAGTTCGTCAAACGAGATGTAGACCATGATACCCGACACGAGGGCAAGCAGTGCCGCATTGAGCTCGGCCGTCCAAAAGGGGTAGAGGAATAGGAAACCCAACAACGCTCCCAACGGTTCGGCCATACCCGACAGAAAGGAATAAAAGAACGCCTTTCGGCGGTTGCCTGTTGCGTGGTAAATGGGGACAGAAACCGCAATGCCTTCGGGAATGTTGTGGATAGCCACCGCAAGGACAATGGGTAAAGCGATGTCGAGATCTGTCAAAGCCGTTGCAAAGGTAGCCAAACCTTCAGGGAAATTGTGTATTCCAATCGCTAAAGCCATCAGTAATCCTGTACGTTTAAGCTGTGGAGTCTTATTTAGATCGTCGGGCAGATGGACTTCGTGTGGATTTTCATCCGAAGGCACCAAACGGTCAATGAGTGCAATGAGTCCGATGCCCAGGAAGAAAGCCACCAGCATAGACGCTTCGGCAGTCTTCGTCCCGTAGCTCGATTGCAACAAATGTATGGATTCGGGAAGGAGTTCCATAAACGATACGTATATCATGACACCCGCCGAAAGTCCCAGTGCGGCTGAAAGGAAGCGACGGTTGGTTCGTTTGGCAAAAAAGGCAATCAAACTGCCCAGTCCAGTCGATAAGCCTGCCAGGAGGGTAAGTGTCAGGGCAAGTAGAAAGTCGGAGGTGGAGATTGTAGTAGACATGTATATATATAATAAGGTGTGAAAAAGGAGCCGGGCTGTGGGTGGTGAGGGAGAGAACGCCCTAGATGAATACGAGCTTACCCATCATGCCCCGTGACGCAGGTTGTGTCCAACGTATCTGCTGGCTGACGGAAGCGAGTAAGGTTTTCGCTTCGCTGCGATCGACACCTGTTTCCGTCACCTTCGCTCCGAATAAAGCAATCCCTCTGTGCTCGAAATGCCTGCAAAGTTCGCACAAACCTTTAAGTCTCCCAATCCTCAAAAAAAGGGATTTCGTTTCGTTTGGCTGCAAGTAGCCCGTCTCCGTGCTTTTCTTCCCTCAGGGGAAATCCGTACTTTTGCAAGCGTTCCGGAGTGGGGCTTTCAGCCGCTCCTTTCCTTTAGATATTCTCATTCATTCTTCCTTACATGACACTCCATTTGATTTGTGCACTGACCGAAGACCGCGCCATTGGCAACCAGGGTCAGTTACTCTATTATCTGCCAGCCGACCTTCGTCACTTCAAGCAACTCACGACGGGACACACCGTCCTCATGGGGCGTAAGACCTTCGAGTCCCTTCCCAAGGGTGCCTTGCCAAACCGGCGAAACCTTGTCATCAGCCGTCAGACGAACTATGCCGCGCCAGGCATCGAGGTTTTCCACTCTGTCGAAGAAGCTTTGCAGGCTTGCGCTCCCGACGAACAGGTTTATAGCATAGGGGGCGAAAGCATCTATGCCGCCACCCTTCCGTTGGCAGACCGCCTTTGCCTCACCCATATTGCGACGGTAGCAAACGAAGCTGATACTTACTTCCCGCCTTTCGATGTCAACGAATGGGAAGAAGTCAGCCGCGAACACCACGAGCCCGATGAGAAGAACAGCCTAGCCTACGACTTTGTAGACTATGTCAGAAAGTAGGAGTGGGACGAAGCTGCGTTGCAAAGCTTCCGTTCTCGTCCTTGTATCGTCATCAGACCGCGCTCTTCGCTTGTTCACTCGATCTCTTTTCCCCTCTATTTTTTCGATTCCCATGGCAAAACTTCTTCCCCTTCTCGCCTTTGCCGCCTTCGGCTTGGGCGTTTCCGCTCAGTCGCGACAAGTCGATTTGACCTTCTTGGCCACCTCCGATGTGCATGGCAATTACCTGCCCTACGACTTTATCAATGCCCAACCCGGTAAAGGCAGTCTGGCTCGCGTGGCAACCTACGTCAACCAGCTTCGTCAGCAAGTAGGACGCGATGCCGTTGTGTTGCTTGACAACGGAGACATCCTTCAGGGGCAACCCACTGCTTATTATTATAACTTTATCGACACCACGTCTACCCACCTCTGTGCCCAAGTGCTCAACGAAATGGGCTACGATGCCGCCACAGTCGGTAACCATGATGTCGAAACCGGTCACGCCGTCTACGACCGTTGGACGCGCGATTGCCAGTTTCCCGTGCTCGCTGCCAACGCCGTTTCGATTGCTACAGCCACTCCCTACTGGAAACCCTATACTATTCTGGAACGGAAAGGGGTAAAGATAGCCGTCTTCGGACTCATCACCCCCGCCATTCCCCAGTGGTTGCCCGAAAACCTGTGGCGGGGTATCCGCTTTGAAGACATGGTGCGCACAGCCCGTCATTACATGCCCCAGTTGCGGGCTGAGGCAGATGTGGTTGTGGGCTTGTTCCACTCCGGAGTGGGTAAGCCCGGCACGCAGCCAGAAGGAGCCGAACATGCGGCACTCCAGGTGGCGCGTGAGGTTCCCGGTTTCGACCTTATCTTCTGCGGACACGATCACCGACTCGCCAACCAAAATGTATTGAACACGGCAGGCGACAGCGTACTTGTGCTCAACCCGGCAGCCAATGCAGAAGCCGTAGCCCAGGCACAGCTTCGTTTGCAGTTTGACGGAAAGAAGTGGGTCAAACTCTCGCAACAAGGTGAATTGGCACAGGTGGAAAACTTGCAGCCCGATGCCGCCTTTATGAAAACCTTTGCCCCCCAGTATGCTACGGTCAAAGCGTTCACAGAAGAAATCATCGGACAGAATGAAGCCACGATGGAAACCCTTCCAGCCTTCTTCGGTTCGTCTGCATTCATCGACTTTATCCACACTTTGCAGTTAGCCATCTCGGGAGCCGACCTTTCCTTTGCCGCCCCCCTATCGTTTGACGCGGTGATTCCGAAGGGAGCCATTCGGGTGAGCGATATGTTCAACCTCTACCGCTACGAGAATATGCTTTACACCATGCGGCTGACGGGACGCGAAGTGAAAGACTACCTCGAATATTCCTATGCAGGTTGGGTGGCACAGATGAAGAAACCCACGGATCATTTGCTCTTGTTCCGTGCGAATGCCGAACAGTTGTCAGACTCCTGGCAACGCTTGCGTACACCGAGTTTCAACTTCGACTCAGCAGCCGGATTGCGTTATACGGTGGATGTCACGAAACCGGCAGGTCAGCGCATCACCATTACCAGCCTTGCCGACGGCCGTCCTTTCTCCCTTGATGCTACCTACCTCTGTGCCATCAACTCTTATCGAGGCAATGGCGGCGGTCGCTTGTTGACCGAGGGAGCTGGCATACCAGCCGAGGAGCTTTCCAGCCGCATCGTTCGTGCAACCGACAAAGATTTGCGCTATTACCTCATGCAGACCATCCGTCAGCGTGGCACGATTCATCCTGCTCCGCTTAACCAATGGAAGTTTATTCCCGAGGATTGGGCGGCACAGGCGCGCAAACGCGATGAACAGCTCTTGTTGAAGTAAACTGCTTACGTTTTCCGATACAACTTGGTGCGGGCTGATAGGGAAGCGGATATCACCCGAAAAAATGCTATCTTTGTTTCTGACAAAATGTAGGCTCTAAGCTTCCTTCTTGGTCAAAGCCGCTTTCAAATTCTCCGCTTGGATGTCTGCAGGAAGGCAGGCAGGGTGGAAAACTTTCCCTTCTGCCGTATTAGGTGAGAAAGCCAAAGTGGAAGGCGCATCCCTTTGCTGTATAAGCAGACTCCGCAAAGGTGGGCAACTCGTACTTCCATCGTATAAGTACCAGAAGCAAAGGTGGTAGTTACATACTTCGTCCGTAGAAGGACATCGTCCCAGGGTGGGAGACTTATACGCATTCCGTATAAGCTTCCCACCCTGGGTCGTTTGATTTATACCTGCGCTTTTTAGCTTCGTTTTTCCCTACGACTTATGAACCAGGTGCCTGGTTGACTGTGTCTTGTTCGTAGCACATGGTATCAATGCCTTTGGAAGGTGAGTTTTCGTACTCCCACTTACCTTCTAAGGTGTCAGATGAGGTAGCTTTCGTAGGTTACCTTGGCTTCTACTCCCATTTTTGGCCTTGCTATAGTCCTCAACTTCCCTTTCAGCCTTTCTTTTGAGTAAGCTTTGCGGCTCAACTTCCCTTCCACACCCTTGTCAAGCGAAGTTTCGGCTGCGGCTTGGCTTTCTGGCAGGGTGGAAAGGTTGGTTTTTGATGAGAGCTTGGCTTCCCAACGGGCAGGAAAGGTTCGTTGGTGGTGATTGCTTGCTTTTTGAATGAGGTAGAAAGAATCGTAACTGTTGTACCTTGGTTTTTCGATAGATTGAAGAGTTAATATTTGGGTCGCAGCAGTTGTACGGTCGCGGCATGCCGCGACTCATTAGTAAATGCAACTTATTTCGTGTCGTAGTTTACTTCAGCTTTGGGTCGCAGTTGCTGTACGGTCGCGGCATGCCGCGACCCATTAGTAAATGCAACTTATTCCGTGCTGTAAATTACTTCTGCTTTGGGTCGCGGCATGCCGCGACCGTACACCCTCTTCTTCCCATTAGTAAATGCAACTTGTTCCGTGCCATAATTTACTCCTGCTTTGGGTCGCAGTTGCTGTACGGTCGCGGCATGCCGCGCCCCGTTAGTAAATGCAACTTATTCCGTGCCGTAATTTACTTCTGCTTAAAGCCGTTGCCAACCTCGTCCCCATAATATCCAAGCCCCCATTTCGATTTACCTTCACTCTTTGCGAATCTTTTTCGCTCGATGTACACCCCGACGGATTTTATTCGTACTTTTGCACATCGCAGGAAGATTTGTGCTTTCTGTTTATTCTAACTATATGCTTATGTCCACCACAAAGACTCGTCAGAAATTACTCGAAGTAGCGCGTTCGCTCTTCGCCCAACAAGGACTGGAAGCCACTACGATGAATGACATCGCGGCTGCTTCAGGAAAGGGACGCCGAACGCTCTACACTTATTTCCGTAATAAGGAAGAAATCTATTATGCTGTAATTGCTGATGAGTTGGAGCGACTTTCCGAAAAGCTCGGTGCCGTTGTGGAGATGGATGCTACACCCGAAGAGCGCCTTTTTACTTTAATCTATACCCACTTGGGCATTATTCGCGAAACTGTAGCGCGTAACGGTACGCTCCGCGCTGAGTTCTTCCGCAATATTTGGATGGTGGAAAAGGTGCGCAAGGCGTTTGATGAACAGGAACACCGAATCCTTCACCAACTCCTGGAGGAGGGACGACGTAGCGGACGTTTTCGCATAGAGGATGCTCGCTTTTATGCGGACATTATTTATTGTGCGGTGAAGGGACTTGAAGTGCCCTACATCTATGACCGTTTGGGTGAAGGTCTGGAGGAAGATGAAACCTATCCGATTGTGAAAGGAATGATTCTCCGCTTACTCAACTTGCACCCCGAACAGCCGTGTACTTCGCTGCGCGACTATCAATAGAAACAACTATTCCATCAATAAAATATATACTAATATGGGACTCTTAACAGGTAAGACCGCCCTCATCACCGGTGCTGCTCGCGGTATCGGTAAGGCGCTCGCACTGAAGTTTGCCGAAGAAGGAGCAAACATTGCATTCACTGACCTCGTAATCGACGAAAACGGCGAGGCTACTCGTCAGGAAATCGAAGCTAAGGGCGTAAAGTGCCTGGCATACGCTTCGAATGCCGCTGACTTCAACCAGACGGCTGAAGTCGTAAAGAAGGTACACGAAGACTTCGGCTCTATCGATGTACTCGTTAACAACGCTGGTATCACGAAGGACGGACTGATGCTCCGCATGACTGAACAGCAGTGGGACGCAGTGATCGGTGTAAACCTCAAGTCTGCCTTTAACTTTATCCACGCTTGTACGCCCATCATGATGAAGCAGCGTAAGGGTGCTATCATCAACATGGCTTCAGTCGTAGGTGTACATGGCAATGCGGGTCAGGCTAACTATGCTGCTTCTAAGGCTGGTATGATTGCCCTCGCCAAGAGCGTAGCTCAGGAAATGGGTAGCCGTGGTATCCGTGCCAACGCCATCGCTCCGGGCTTTATTGAAACAGCAATGACTGCTGCGCTTCCCGAAGACGTGCGTAAGGAATGGATGAAGAACATTCCGCTTCGTCGTGGTGGTAAGCCCGAAGATATTGCTGACGTGGCCGTATTCCTCGCTTCTGACCTTGCTTCGTATGTAACGGGTCAGGTGATTCAGGTTGATGGCGGTATGAATATGTAAGCAACCTCAGCTGACAGGCTAATGCATACGGTGGGGGAAGACGCAACTCAAAGCAGTAGCGACTTCTCCCACCAAATGGTTATGCTCACATCGTGGTATGTGTGTGGCTTCGGGCAAAGGTCGTGGTGCAACGCGATGGGAGCGCAGCGGCTGTACGGTCGCGGCATGCCGCGACCCGAAGCAGAAGTAACTACTGCACTGAATAAGTTGCGTTCACTAATGGGAGCGTAGCTGTTGTACGGTCGCGGCATGCCGCGACCCATAGCAGAAGTAAACTATAGCA
>UQJC01000016.1 GCA_900541335.1 uncultured Prevotella sp. | reverse complement strand
TGCACTTTGTTTCACCCTTTCTCCTGCAAAAACGCTATATTTTGACAACTTGCATGACTATTTCTACACGATTAAACCAATCAGACTTTCATTTTGTGCAATATACCTTGCAACACCTCCATTCAAAATACAAGGACTCGACGAAAAAAACGGGTAAAGCCTTTGGTGTCTACTAAAAAAACACCTACCTTCGCCCGCGTCAAAACATCCTAATCATACCATAAAACGAAACACAATGAAGAAGTACAATTTTGGCGCGGGTCCCTCTATCCTCCCGCAGGAAGTAATGAAGGCTACAGCTGAAGCTTGTGTTGAATTTCAAGATATGGGTCTCTCACTCATGGAGATCAGTCACCGCACAAAGGAATTTCAAGCTGTGATGGACGAAGCACAGGCACTCTTTAAGGAGTTGCTTCATATTCCCGAAGGCTATTCCGTGCTCTTCCTCGGTGGCGGTGCAAGCCTCCAGTTCTGCATGGTCCCCTACAACCTCATGGAGAAGAAGGCTGCCTACCTCAATACCGGTGTATGGGCCAAGAAGGCACTCAAGGAAGGAAAACTCTTTGGCGAAGCCGTAGAAGTTGCTTCCTCAGCCGATGCAAACTATACATTTATTCCGAAAGACTACGAAATCCCTGCCGACGCAGACTATTTTCACATCACAACCAACAATACGATTTACGGTACGGAACTCCGTCAGGATCTCGACAGCCCGGTACCTCTCGTTGCCGATATGTCATCCGACATCTTCTCTCGTCCCGTAGACGTCAGCAAGTACGGCTTGATTTACGGTGGTGCTCAGAAGAACCTTTCGATGGCTGGTGTAACCTTCGTTATCGTAAAGGATGAACTTCTCGGTAAGGTGAGCCGCCCCATTCCGACCATGCTCGACTATCGCACCCACGTAGAAAAGGGCAGTATGTTCAATACGCCTCCTGTTGTGCCCATTTACTGCGCACTGCAGAACCTTAAGTGGATTAAGGCTCAAGGTGGTGTCGAAGAAATGGCTCGCCGTGCACAGGAACGTGCCGACTTACTCTATGCTGAAATCGACCGCAACCCGATGTTCAAGGGTACTGCTGCGAAGGAAGACCGTTCACTCATGAACATCTGCTTCGTCATGGCCGATGAATACAAGGAACTTGAAGCCGACTTCCTCAAGTTTGCCCAGAGCAAGGGTATGCAAGGCGTCAAGGGTCACCGCTCTGTAGGTGGTTTCCGCGCTTCTTGCTACAATGCCATGCCGCTCGAAGGCGTACAGGCTCTCGTAGCTTGCATGCAGGAATTCGAACAGCTCCATAAATAAATGGGATGCGGAGAAAGCATCGGATCTCTACTTTGAAAACTATCGCCGCTTTCATCCCCCATTTCTCCCTTTAGTCATTCATTCCAATTTTATATCCGCAACAAACGTCCCTCTCCCCTTTATCAGTTCATTCCGATGGAGCGGAGGGGGATTGTTGCTCTTAATTCCCTCCTTACCATGAAAGTACTTATTGCTACCGAGAAACCCTTTGCACCCGTTGCTGTCAAAGGTATTCAAGATATTCTGACCGAAGCTGGCTATGAAGTAGCACTGCTCGAAAAGTATACGGAAAAGGCTGACTTGCTCCAAGCTGTGGCCGATGCCAATGCACTCATCATTCGTTCGGACAAAGTTGATGCTGAAGTCATCGAGGCAGCTCCCCAACTCAAGATTGTGGTACGCGCCGGTGCAGGCTACGACAACGTAGACCTCGAAGCTGCTACGGCTCACCAGGTAGTGGTCATGAATACCCCGGGTCAGAACTCCAACGCTGTGGCAGAACTCGTTGTGGGCTTATTGCTCTATGCCATCCGCAACCAGTTCAACGGAACAGCAGGCACGGAACTCAAGGGCAAGCGCATAGGCTTGATGGCTTTCGGTGCCGTTGCACAAAACTTGGCTCGCATTGCCGAAGGTTTTGGCATGACGATTTCGGGTTATTCGCCCACACACCGTCCGCAGAAGATTGTAGATGCGGGTTACAAGGCCTACGAGGACTTGCATGATTTCTTTGCTAACAACGACATAGTGAGTCTGCACATTCCCTCTACACCCGAGACACGCGGCAGCATCGGTTACGACTTGATTAGTGCGTTGCCCAAGAATGGTATCCTCGCAAACTCGGCTCGTCAGGATGTCATCGACGAAGAAGGCTTACTCAAGGCTCTTGCCGAACGCCCGGACTTGCGCTACGTGACGGATCTTAAACTCAAGGATCACGAACACGCTGTTGAGATGTTGGGTGAACGCTACATCTTTACGCCGAAGAAGATGGGGGCCCAGACAAAGGAGGCTAATATCAATGCCGGATTGGCAGCAGCCCGCCAGATTGTGGACTTCCTTGAAAACGGTGTAAACACTTTCCAGGTTAATAAATAACAACCCACGCAACGACACACAGTCGCTGTGACGTTGCTACTCTTGGTAAAAGCTACTTCTTCAATAACCTACGGGAAGGAGGAAGTTGGAGCACGTTTCTAGTGAGTCTCTTCCTCCTCCTGTAGCACTTGCAGAAAGCGAAATCCTCTTCGTTTGCAAAGGCTTTTACCCTTATCGCTCATTTTTCTTTCTTCTCCATACGACTATGCCCAAAATCAAACCTTTTCGTGGACTCCGTCCGCCTACCGCACTAGTAGAGCGCGTAGAAAGCCGCCCCTACGACGTGCTCTCTTCTGAAGAAGCACGCGCCGAAGCAGGTGACAACGAGATGTCCCTCTATCATATCATCAAACCCGAAATTAACTACCCCGAAGGAACCAGCGAATACGATCCGCGCGTATACGAAAGCGGTGCGGAACAGTTTGAAAAATTCCAACGCGAAGGTTGGCTCATCCCCGATCAAGAGGAGTGCTACTATCTCTATGCCCAGACCATGAACGGTAAGACGCAGTATGGTTGGGTGGTCTGTGCCAGTGTGGCAGACTACATGCAAGGAGTTATCAAAAAGCACGAACTCACCCGCAGTGACAAGGAAGAGGACCGCATGAAGCATGTCCGCACCACCCGCGCTCACGTTGAACCTGTCTTTTTGGCATACCATCCGCGTCCCACGCTTCATGCCCTCCGTTGCAAATATGCTGCTACCCAACCTGTATACGACTTCATTGCGCCAATTGACGGTTTCCGCCACCAGTTATGGCTCGTGACTGACGCCACGGATCAAGCAACCATTACGGCTGAATTCGAAGCCATGGACAGTTTGTACATTGCTGATGGCCATCACCGTTCAGCAGCTGCGGCTTTAGTAGGTGACGAGATGGCGCGCAACCAGGAATCTATGACAGGCAACGAAGAGTTCAACTATTACATGGCTGTTTGTTTCCCCTCAGACGAATTGACGATCCTCGACTACAACCGCGTTGTGAAGGACTTAAACGGTCTGTCGCCTGAAGCTTTTCTCCAGGCACTTGAAAAGAACTTCACCGTCGAAGCAAAGGGCAATACCCCCTATCGTCCGAGCCATCCCCACGAGTTTTCGCTCTACCTCGGTGGCATTTGGTATGCCCTCGAAGCGCGTCCGGGCACGTTCGATCCGAACGACCCCATCGGTGTCCTCGATGTAGACATTTCTTCTCGTCTCATCCTCGACGAACTCCTTCACATCAAGGATTTGCGCAAGGACAAGCGCATTGACTTTGTAGGAGGACTCCGAGGGTTGGAAGAATTACAACGCCGCGTGGATTCCGGCGAAATGATCATGGCACTCGCCCTCTATCCCGTGAGCATGGACCAGATTATGACCATTGCCGACAGTGGCAATATCATGCCCCCCAAAGCTACATGGTTTGAACCCAAACTGCGTAGCGGATTGGTAGTACATAAGTTCTGATTGACAACCGGTAATAAGGCTTTTCCTTATTACCGGTTTTTTTACGAGCAAGGAAAATCACTCGCTTACATAGAACTGCAAGCTATAGAGATATAAATACAACTGCTTGAGAGCGCAAGACAATCACGACATGCTGCGACCCAATAACCAACCTAACTTCAGCTACGGAAATAATTACCCATGCTATGGAAGTACTAAGGAAGTACGGTCGCGGCATGCCGCGACCCAATAGCAAACCTAACTTCAACTACGGAAATAGTTACTCATACTATGGAAGCACTAAAGAAGTACGGTCTCGGCATGCCGAGACCCAAAAGCAAACCTAACCTCAGCTACGGAAGTAGTTACTCATACTACGGAGGCACTAAGGAAGTACGGTCGCGGCATGCCGCGACCCAATAGTTAACCTAACCTCAGCTACAGAAATAGTTACCCATGCTATGGAAGCACTAAGGAAGTGCGGTCGCGGCATGCCGAGACCCAATAGCAAACCTAACCTCAGCTACGAAAATAGTTACTCACGCTATGGAAGCACTAAGGAAGTACGGTCGCGGCATGCCGCGACCCAAAAGCAAACCTAACCTTCAGCTACGAAAATAGTTATCCATGCTATGGGTCGCGGCATGCCGCGACCGTACAACAACAGCTACCCAATAGCAAACCAAACTTCAGCTACGGAAATAGTGACCCAACAGCAACAACCATCATCCGTATAACGCAAAACAAAGAGTCCTACTATCACGAAAAATCGCGAATCAATACCTTCCACCCACTGCTTGACAGTTTATAATACCCTTAATATAGAAACTAAACCAATCAATTCCACGCAATTAAAACTAATTTATAATAATTACCCCCCATTAAGATATATATCTTTACATTTGCATTAATAAAAGGCAGTAAGTATAGCTTACCCTACGCAAAACACATCATAACCAGGGTAAACTTACAAATTACCTCAACAGAAAAAAGAAAGGCATAACCGATAGAAAAGCACCTTTCTCAATAATGAATCTATTTTTCTAACTAAATACTTAATCTTTTTATGAAAAAAGTTTCTACACTTTTGATGCTCTTCTTTACAATGATTGGAGCTACATGGGCACAACAGTTCATTGTAAATGGCATTAAACAAATTCCTTCTCAAGTTACTGAACCCACGCAAGTCACAAATGGTTACTATTTACTGAAGCAAGTAAATGACCATAATGATTGTGCTGGTGGCGAAGGTGTCGGTTTTATCAAGTTTCAAAATGAAGTAGTAGGAACAACTGCAACTTCTAAAGGAACTGATCAAGAACCCACCACAGTTAATTATGTATGGTATGTAGAAGTAAAAAATGGAAACATCATTATTTCTACAGCTAATAAAAAAGCATCATGGCAATTACCTAATAAAGCAACTCACGTGAAGCCACTCGTAGCATACGGAGAGGGTAGCGAATTAGTAAGGGTAACCACGAAGCCCGATCCTCTGAACGGAGAAACGACATCTGCTCCAAAAGAACATTCTTGCTTTTTAAGAAACACCGCTGGTGATTCTTACATACATTTCAGTGGCAATGACTTAGGTAGTTGGACCAGCGCAGGTAGCAACTCTACATTCATGGTTCAATTTTACAAGTTAAATGAAAATACAGACTTGAATAAGACTGACTTAAATGATAAAGACCGCGCTATCTTAAAGTTACAGGAAACATTAGCTTTAGCTGAAACATACAAAGACAGTTATGACCAAACATGGCGTATTGGTAAAGGTGTAAATAAATATAGTCAACAACAAGGTGACGCAGACTTCGTAACTACGTATAACGAAGCTAAAAGAATAGCTGACAATCCTCAAGGTTCAGAAACTGCACAACAAGTTACGGATAAAGACACTCAACTAAAGACACTCATTAGTAACTTGAGCATCAATCAGCCTGAAAACGGAAAATTCTACCGCTTACGCTGTGTAGATAAGAATCAGTATATCCTTAAAACACTCAAGGAATCTCGTTTAGAGACTAAAAACGAGCAACAAAATGCCGTTTTACTCTACTGCCAAGATGTTGAAAACCAAAAGACACTACTTGCATTCAACAATGGTCAATACTTTGGCAATGCTGGTGGCAATAACAACTTTGCCTATATTGCAGTAGGTAATATTACTAATAACAAATTTACCTTTAGCGAAGGTGGTCAAAGAGGTTGCTATAAAGTTCAACAAGGAAATCGCTATATATATGGTGCAAGAGATAAAATGGATTCAGGTACGAACCCAAACTCAAACGGTTACTATTGGTGGCTAGAAGAAGTAACCACCCTCCCCGTCACCGTAACAGAAGCTGGTTGGGCAACCCTCTACGCTCCCGTTGCCTTGACCATCCCTGCAGAGGTTAAGGTGTACACAGGTAAGGTAAATGTCAACAAGTTGACGCTGACGCAAGTTGAAACGACGATTCCTGCCAATACGCCAATGCTGATTGAAGCAAACGCAAATACGTATAACTTCAACATCAATTACGAAGCTACTGCAACGTCAACCATCGACCAGAGCCTCACTGGTACCATCGAAACCAAGGCTAAGCCTGCTGAAGCTGAAGCTACCATCTTCACCCTCCAAAACAATGAAACCGCCGGTCTCGGTCTCTTCAAGTACACAGGTGACAACCTCCAAGGCTTCCGTGCTTACGGTGAGAACCTCCTCGGTACGAGTACTGCCGCTGCAGGCTTGGTATTCGACTTCGGTAGCGTAACGGGCATCGAAGGTGTGACGACGGACAACGGCGAAAAGGCTGAAATCTATGACCTCAGCGGCCGTCGCGTAGCAAAAGCTCAAAAGGGCATCTACATCATCAATGGTAAGAAGGTAATCATTAAGTAAGATTCCCTATAGCGAAGTAAGGAGAAGGTGCGTCGGACATCTCCCTCATACGCACCTCTCCTTTCTTCTCTGCCAACTCTATCAAAATTATTATCATTGAAGGCAACCCCCTTCTTCTAAACAATGTAATTCATTGGAGAAAGGATACGGAATCTATGCGAACGGACACAAAGTTCCTTACCGCTTCCCCTAAACCCGATTCCACTAAAGAAGGGTTCTGCCTTCTTATTACTCTCTACTAAGTAACTCAATCACTATGAATAAGAAATTCTATGTAACTCCTACTACCCAATCATTCCGTATAACAACAGAAGGTATGATAGCCGCATCACCATTAAACGTAAGTGATGATGACAACACTGCAGGTAATCAGCAGCTCTCTAACGAAATGGAAAATAGCTGGAGTAACGAAATTTGGGGTGACGAAGAAATGTAAACGCCACTAAATTGAGTGCATGCTCAAAGAAGCAAAGTATCAATTTACAAAGAATAAAGTCCCGGAGACGATGTGTAAACATCTGCCTCCGGGACTTTTGATTAGATGCGAAAGCTTACTCCCCAATCACAAAGTGAAGGGTATCGCCGTGAGAAGTTCCCACCCCGTTGCGAGCATAGGAAACGGCATAATAGGCACCTGGAAGAAGTGCAGGCGTGACAGCAGTAAAAGTTTCGGCGGGAGCGGGAGCTTGCGTCTTGGCACGCAAGGTGTCGTTGCCGTATTCAAAACCACACTCTAACAAGGTACTATTGGGCGAAGCAGAAACATGACCTGAAAGCAGGGCTGAATCGGCCTCTACTACAACGGATAGACTCTCTACGGTGGGAGCAAAAGGCTGTTCGCCACTACGGTCTTCTCCACATGCAACAAGAAGAAAAGTGAAGAAACTAAAGAAAAGGGAATACAAAAGAGATGATTTCTTATTCATGATTGACAAGGGTAAGAAGAAGTACTTGACGCGTGCGAGCCGTGACGGCAACACGCTGGGCAGGCCGCTCACCTACTAACCACACAATGCCGTTGGAATCAGTAACAACGCAAGCGGCTTGTTTTTCGAGTCGCGAACGATGACGGTCAGTCAAATAATCGCTCACCAACCGACTACCTTTCATGCCGAAGGGTACAAATCGATCGGCTGATGCAACCCGACGCAGTTGCAAGCTACCCGACAATATTTCGGCATCCAGGGCTACACGATTGGAAGTACGAGGAAGAACAAAGTCGGGAGTTCGCGTAACATACTCCCACTTCACGTAAGTTCCTTCGGGTAAAATTACTTCTCCCCGTTCACCTTTAAGAGAAAGAGGAGCAAAAGGTTGCGGAATGCGTCCCCATTGCAAACTGTCGCGTGTACGGGTGAGTAAATAATTGCCAGCAGTAAGCACACCTCCGACACGAAGTTGAAGTGCCTCAGCTACTTGATGGGGAGTAAACCCATAAGGAGACAACCATTCGTAAAGCAAAGTGGTTGGACTGGGAGCTGCTGCAAGGCCGGCAATGGAAAGATTGACTCGTCCATGCGCATCGGTATGGCACAACTGCTGTTGCAACTGATTCACGCCGTAACGGTAAATGGCTTCGGCCTCGGTGAACCGTTGAGCGGTGGCATGAATTGTTTGGGCTACCTGCGGATTAAGTTGGCTGAGCAGGGGGAGTACCTCGTGACGTAACAAATTGCGTTGATAACGGGTATCGGCATTGGAGCTGTCGGTCACATAGGTTTGTTGACGACGAGCTAAATAATCAAGCACATCTTGGCGCGACCAATTGAGCAAGGGACGAACTACTCCGGGACGTTGAGAAGCCATTCCAGTCAGTCCGTGAAGCCCCGCACCGCGCACAAGGTGAAGCAGAAAGGTTTCAGCATTATCATCCCGATGATGAGCTACGGCTACGGAGTCAAAATGGTACTGTTCACACAACTGAGCAAACCAAGCATAGCGTAAGCGACGCGCAGCCATTTCGATACTTTCACCTGTTCGTTGAGCTTCAGAAACCGTATCAAAGTGCTGCACAAAAAGCCGCACGCCATACTGTTCACACAGGTTACGCACAAAGGCTTCATCGCGGTCGCTTTCAGCACCGCGCAAATGGAAATTGCAATGGGCGGCGGCTTCGACACGCCCTTCTTCCTGCATTATAAGCAACAGGGCTACGGAGTCTGCCCCGCCACTGAGAGCAATGAGCATAATGACAAAAAGATGGAAAACAAATATACGATGAGCAAGGAGGTGGCCAAGCAGCATGACGTTATTCTCTACGTTGGCCTACTGCTATAACAAACGTCTAAACTTTATTACCACGATACGCTCCATTACTTAAGCCGAAGTCCTTTCTTAATACGCTACTTCAACAGCCAGTCCCAAAGCACGCACTTGATCGGCTATGTGGTCGAGCTGTTCAGGCGAAGCTTTACGCAAATCGGGGTCAGGCGTTTCGCGGTCAATGGTATAGACCATGACACCCGAAGGCTGAATTTCCTGCAAAGCCTGGAGCCAGGGCTTTACATACTCATCGGTGGTATTGTCGACACTATGTCCTTCACTCATACCAGTCATAAAGAGACTTTGCACGATGACATGTCCCTTGAACGACTTAAGGGCTTCGATGATTTGTTGCACATCATAGGCTCCCGTCGGACGGTCAACCCTTGCAATATACTCGGGCGAAATCGTATCGAGCTTTTGGATATTATTGTCAACCTGTAAAAGTGCCGCATGCACAGCAGGATGAACTACCAGCGTGGCATTACTTAACACACTGACTTTGGCTTGAGGAAAGTATTGATCGCGCAGTCGCACGGTGTCAGCGATGATACCAGGGAAATCGGGATGGGTCGTAGGTTCACCGTTGCCAGCAAAGGTGAGCACGTCGGGAGCCGGACCTTCAGCTTGCATTTTTTGCAACTGCCGTTCAAGTGCCACAGCTACTTCCTCGCGCGTAGGCCGCTTTTGGCGGGGACGATGGTCGTGATTGAAGCCGCATTCACAATATACGCAGTCAAAGGTGCATACCTTACCATCTGCGGGCATTAAGTTGATGCCTAAAGAAACGCCCAGTCGGCGACTGTGGATAGGGCCGAAAATGGGAGAAGGAAAAACAATTCCTTTGTGGGCTTTATTTTCAGGATAACCATTTGACATAATCGAAAAAGGAATAGTTGCCGTTGAAAAAGACGGCTTGTGAAAAACGAAATGGGAATAGACATGAGAAAAAGAAAACAAGAGCAAGAACAAGTAAGCTATTTAGCCCAACGCCTCTCAGCTATCCCCTCTCCAGTCTATCAAAGACAAAGATATAGAAAGCAAAAAGAGACTCCCCGAGAATGGGAAGTCTCTTCTTATTTCGGAGTATCTGCAAGAAAAAGGCTTGCAAAACGAATTACTCAGCCTTAGCTGCGGTACGCTTCTCCTTGATACGGGCCTTCTTACCCGTGAGGTTACGGAGGTAGTAGAGCTTAGCGCGACGTACCTTACCTACCTTGTTCACTTCGATGTAATCGATGTTGGGAGACTCGAGGGGGAAGATACGTTCTACACCTACCGTACCGGACATCTTGCGAACGGTGAAACGCTTTTTCTCCTGATGACCGGAAATTTTGATAACAACGCCGCGATACAACTGAATACGCTCCTTGTTACCTTCGACGATTTTGTAAGCTACGGTTACAGTGTCACCTGCCTTGAAAGAAGGGTGCTGCTTGCCAGTAGCAAATGCTTCTTCAGCAATTTTGATTAAATCTGCCATGATAATGGTTTGTTAGATAATTGTTGTCCGTCCCTGCTCAGCTTGACGGGGAACACTTCATCCCGTTAGCGGCTGAGCGGAAAAGCGGTGCAAAAGTAATACTTTTTCCTTATCACACAAAGGGGTTTGCCCTATCCTTTCCCAAAAATCTCGTGCTTAGCTCGAAGAGAGGAAAAGGCAGTTCACCATTTTGGAAGAGTGGAAGGCTAAATGAGTATAGATTCAAGATAGGGGCCGCTAAAAAACGAGTTGTCTGGCAATAAGTAGGTTGTCTTCTTTCAGCGGGCTTTTCTCCTAATCCCATAGCTTGGTGCGACTTGCCTCAGCAACGCCTCTCCTTCGTTACAGGGCTTGAAAGAATACCTACGGAATCTATATGAGATGGTCGTCACACTCAAGCCGACTTTCTACCTAAGTCATGAAAGATATCCAAATACCTAGGAAGTCCCACTCGGAAGCCGTGAATAAAGTATTACTGTCCAAGTCCAATACAGTAATAAAGTATGAATCGAACGCTTAATTTTCAGTGTTCGAGCCTTCTTTTTCATTTTACAAGCTCCCTAATCAAAAAGTAATGGTTCGAGTTTCGCTGAATCTGCAAAAATCCATTGTACGACTGCAATGCTCCTTTCCAAAGTCGCGAAACCGCATTGTAAAAGTGCAATGCCCCTTTCCAAAGTCGCGAAACCGCATTGTAAAAATGCAATGCCCTTTCCCAAAGTCGCGGAACCGCATTGTAAAAATGCAATACCCCTTTCCAAAGTCGCGGAACCGCATTGTAAAAATGCAATGCCCCTTTCCAGAGTCGCGGAACCACATTGTAAAAGTGCAAAGCCCCTTTCCAAAGTCGCGGAACCACATTGCAGGAGTGCAATGCTCATTTCCAAATATTACTGTATTGAGACTTTTATCGGACAGCAATATAAAAGAAGGTCTAAACACCCGGGACGCACCACTCAGAAGCCGTAAAAGGTCATCCCGACACTCGAGACACTTCATCCGAAAGTCATAAAGATTCATCTCAATACCTAAAACGACTGATGCCGTTCTTCTATAAGCCCATCCTAAGAGGTCAGACAGCTCTTACAAGTATCTTCGAACTTATCGGGTGGGGCCTTATAGGCTTTGGCAATGCGCCCTAACGATACCGTTAACTTATGAGGTTCATTCACTCAATCGGGTTCTATAGAGAATCTCTTTAGGCTGGTTCTATTAATTATCAGTTGACAAGTTGAAGGTCAAAGCGTTTATGTTGAAAGTCGTCGGCTGGATAAAATTGCTTGCACATACAATCACGTTCTTGCACCGCATTTTCTGCTCCTGTGTTCAATCACATAGCCCGTACTTAATGGGTAATGTCTCCTGTAGCTACCCATTAATTCATGTGTCTCCCTTAGCACAAATCGCCTGTTTCCCTTTCGTTCACAACGAAATAGCCCCTTTTCACAATGAATCATGAATACCAGTAAAAAATTAAATACCTCACCCCAATTAGGTGCTTAATGCTAATTTTGTTATACCTTTGCCGACACATCGAACCATAGTAGTCTACAAAAGGCTTATGAAGATGTACTTTACATAAAAGAGCGTTTACTTGACGCTTTGTCTTAGACATACCGTAATCTCGCAAATTACAAAAAGTCGTACTGAGACAAAGACAAGGTAGATGCTCACGGTTGGTATATCATGCCCTGCCGTGATATGTTGTTAACATACCTCATTGTTGAGGTATGTTATACGACATATTCACTTTGTAGGGCGTATTGTATACTTATATACGTGGGTTTTCTGCTTTGTCCGTTTCTACGATTTAGGCAATGCGAGAGCCTCGGTATGTGGGACGGACGACAAGCAAGAAATCCCACGTTTTCTTTTTTGTAGAGATTGAATTCATAATAGCAACAGCTTCGGCTTGGGATTTCTGTCGTACATATATCCAATCGTTTTACGCAAGCGTTTCCTTATCAAAAGCTCAAGCCTCTTTTTCAAGGAAGTGTTTTACTTAGACCATATTCCCCTTCTTTATTGAGTTTCAGATTAGCATTGTAATGTAACGGACGGCTCAAATTGCGTAAATCGTATTCTACAAAAGCCTTATGAAAAAGGTTTTTATTCTTCCCTTACTTTGCTTATTGACTTTCGTTTGTAGTTCTTGTTCAGATAAAGAGTATATAACAGAAGCCCCTCCAAACGAATTACGTCCGGAAATAACAGTCATATTCACGCCAAATGGTTTAGGCGACTTAGGTTATAACGACTTGGTTCTTCAAGGCTTTCAAACCATCTATCAAAACAATCTGTTTATCAAGATGTATCTGTATGCTCCGCATTCAATCCAAGAGGCAGAGGATATATTTACGGATTGGATTCAGCGTTCCACCTCGCAAAGAAGTCTCTGCATTTTGGCAACATCTGACTACGAACAGATGGTCAATAACTATTTCACCCAAACAGACACGCTTCCCAAGGGAAAGGAAGTGTTACTATTCGAAAGTAACAACCCTCATAATCTGCCAATTACGACGTTTCGACTAAGCATGTATGGTGCATCCTATCTAGCTGGTGTCTGTGCAGCGACCAGCACAAAAGGTAATGCCTTGGTTGTAGGTGGTTCTTCATCAGACACTTCTATCCAATCAGCCTTTGACGGTTTTACAGATGGATACAAGTCTATCACGGACGATACCCCCGATACTGCTTTTATTGCCTCTTCTTATGAAGGATATGCCCAGCCAATAATAGCTTACCACATGATGGGGCGATGGTCACGAACCTATTCGTTTATCTATCCAGTTGCAGGTGGCTCCAACTTAGGAATCTATAAGTTTATAAGAGACTATAATCCCTCTGTTTTTACCACGGGAATGGATGTCGACCAGTCACACCTATGCAACAAAATAACAGGTTCGCTAATCAAAAGATTGGACAAACTAGTAGCGTTTTACACCAATCTTTGGTTATCGGGTAACTCGATGCCCCCTAAGGCTGTCTATGGACTTGGAAGCCAGTTTGTCGACTGGACCCTTGCACCGTCTTATTCAGAAGAATTAGAAGTGATTACTAACACATATCGTGACCAAGCAATCCAAAAGGAAAATGAATATGAGTATTAAGAATGGATGGTGGCTAACTTGTTTGTTGCTGTTAGCCTTCTGCGGGTGTGCTGATGACATAGAAGCACCGACTTCTCCTCAATCTAAACAAGAAGTCCATACGGTTGCAGTCATTATGCCCATGAGTCACGGGCTAGATAAACACTGGAAGCGAACACTCAGCTTTCTAAATCGCAATATGGATATAGCCTTTAAGGGACAAGAGAAGGCCATTAAACTTCGCTACGAATTGTATGATGAAGACAAAGAGGATATGTCGCGTTTGGCTGACTCGTTAGCCAAACGCAAAGATATAGAAGCTGTCGTAGGATGTCTGTATTCTGATCATGCGGCAGAAATGATTACGAAGCTAGCCGATGCCGAAAAAACCTTTTTAACGGTAAGTACCTCGGCAGACCTGACACGCGGCAATACCCAACATGGTTATTTGTGGTCGATGGTAGAAACTGACATTACTCAATGTGAGGTGTTGCTGTCAAAGGCACTCGATTATGGTGCCAAACGTGTTTCATTACTGACATTGGAAAACAATAGCTACAGCCAAACCTTTGTAGATTGGTTTTCTTTTCAAGCTGGCGAACTTGGTCTTGAAGTTACAGGCATTCATTTATACAATGAGCAAAATGTTACCGAAGTGAGCCAAAGGGCTTGCGATGAAGAGACAGACTATATTATATGTGTACCAGCCACCGTGGAAGAAGTGCAATGGATTTGTGAGGCATTCCAAAAGTACGATGCTACCCATCCTTTCTCTCCCAAGAAACTATTTGGTGACACAGCATATGGTAGCGATGTTATCAACAAATATGCCAAGTATGTTGAAGGCATCGAAGGAGTCACCTTCGGAGCTGATCCTGAAAGTGGTTTTGAAGTTTCTTATAAAACGTTCTTCCGCGACGAACTTTCCTTAGGCGAGTCACAAATCTATGATGCCTGCATGATGCTTTACTACGGATTTTGGTATCAACTCATTCATGCCAACCAGTCACTCAGTCTCAAGGAAAGCCTCCGCGCTGTCGTCGACGGGCGTGACAATAATCACTATGGCTGGATGGGAGAAGACATGCGATTTGTCATAGAATCCTTTGCCAATGGAGGACATCCTAACATTACTGGCGCATCGGGCAGTTTAGATTTTGATAAAGACGTATACACCAGTGTACTTGAAAGTACTTACGCTAACTTTATGGTGTATAATGGCAGATATGTTACCTTGGGCTATTACAAAAGTAACGGCGGCCGACGCTCTGACAAAACTTTAGCTGGATGGAACTGGAAGAAGAATCAAATTCAAGACTTTAGTGACGAAATAGATATACGTTATCCAGTTCTTCAAGACAAATGGGCACTGCTTGTTGCCTCCTCGAAGGACTGGAAAAATTATCGTCACCAAGCAGATATTCTATCAGTTTACCAAATGATCAGAGAACGTGGATACCCCGATGACCATATTATACTGATTATGGAAGATGACTTAGCTCAAAACCCGAAGAATCCATTCAAGGGAGAGGTTAAAACCGATTTGGCTGAGAGCAATCTCTATCAAAACTTTGACATAGACTACAAAATGTCAGACCTCACTCCTACTGACATCATGAATATCCTTTCAGGTAAGAAAACCTCTCGAACGCCTATCGTTATAGAATCCACTGATAAGGATAACATTCTGATCTTTTGGAGCGGCCATGGCACACAAGCCGAATTATGCTGGGGGGATGAATTCATGGGAGTCAGAAAGGAAATGGTAAGCAATACGCTGAAGCAGATGGCAAAGGAAAAGAAGTATCGAAAAATGCTGTTCCTAATAGAAGCTTGTTACTCAGGAAGTATTGTCAAGGACATACAGATACCTGGCGCCCTCTTTATTACCGCTGCTAATGACAAGGAAACTTCAAAGGCAGACAACTTCAGCAATCAGTTGGGGGTATGGATGACCAACCGCTTCACTTACGGACTGCGTGAACAACTTGAAACTGATATGTCGGTGCCACTGCGTGACCTGTACTACCGTCTCTTTATCAATACCATCGGTTCACACGTCATGGTTTACAACACAGCCAACTTTGGCAATATTCATATGAATAACATAAGCGAATTCTTTTTGTATTAACCTATTAACAACATTCACAACATGAAGAAATTCTCATTTCTTTTAACGGCATCAGTTGTAGCAATGATTTCATTCAGTGCCTGTTCAGACGACGATCCAATCGAAGGCGGTAATGGTGGTAGCGGCAACGACTCAACTACAGTCGTAGACCCAATCGTCTTGACCTACGACAAGTTCTTAAACAAGGATGATGTTACCATTACCTCACCTGACACGGCAACAATCAGTGTCAGCAAAGACTACCTTCTTGCTAACAACATCGACATCAAGGTTGATAAAGAGCCTGTTCCCATGGTTGTATGGCGCACCATGAATACGGTTCCCTTTGTACGTAAGGTGGTTAAGTCAGAAATTAAGGGTGACAAAGTTGAACTGACCACAGTCTATGGTGACATGGGAGATGTGTTCCCTGAATCTGATATTAACTTGGATACTGACTTACACATCAACACAAATCAAAAACGCACCCGTGTAACACGTGCTGGCAATGAAGTAGTAAACCCAGACCGTTACAAAGACGAAGAAGGTAACTACCACCCTGCTGTCTACATTGTACATGAAGGTCTCTCAACTGTAAATGATACTGCCCCGCAGGTGATGAGCCGAACAGACGAAGCACAATGCTTTACTGCAGAAGACTTATATGCTGACAATGCTGACTTCCGTATCCTTAATATTGATCAAGACATCAAGAACCTTGAAGTACCTCTTGTCAATAAAGGTAATACGAAGATTAAACTTTACGCTAAAAACAACCACGTAAAGGCTATAGCGGGTCTTCGTGTAAACATCAATACGCGTTGGTTTAAGTTGAAAAAATTTGAATGCGTTGCCTACGGTAACTTCGCAGCCCGTACTACATTGGGAATCAACGCTACAACCGAATATCAAAAGGACCTAAACAAGCATCTTGCTACTTTCGGCAAATGTACAGCTGTATTCTGGGTGGGTATCATCCCCGTTGCTGTTACCTCAGAAGTAGGATTACGTGCAGTAGGTGACTTCCAATTCAACGCATCTTGTGATGTTTCAACTAGCCTCGATTACTATGCAAATTACGAAGCTGGTGCCGTGTACGAAGGCAGATGGAACTCTATCAACAAGGGTTCTGCAGGAAGCAACAACAAGCTCAATGTCAAAACAGAAGCTGAAATGAGTGCCAAAGCAAATATTGGCGCAATGATGTATGCCAATGTAAAACTCTATGGCTGTGCAGGTCCTGAAATCAATCTCGGTCCGAAGGTATCAGCAAGTGCTAGCACCCGTTTAAAATCAGAAGTTGTAGGCAACAATAGCCGTAATTACTTGGAAGGTAAATACAACATTGGCATCTCGGTAGGCGGTAGCATTGACGCTGTCATCTCTATTTGGAAGTGGGAATTGGCTCGTTGGTCTGCTCCATTCACCATTTGGAATGGTCCGAGCAAACAAGATAGTTTCCACATTGACTTTTAAATAGTCAACTTACTTTATAAAAGTCCGCAACAGGGTTTCCCTGTTGCGGACTTTATTTGTACCTCTTCCCCCATTTTTGCAAACCAGTTGCAGGAAGGATCATTTATTTTTGCCACAAAAATAAATTCACTCCTACACATTATATATATGTATACGACGAAGACTTTCAAAAGAACTAAATCATTCGGTATAAACTGGTTAGCAGCCTTAATCGTGGGATTGCTGACTGCCTGTCATGCAGGACATGACCATGGACCAGATGAACACGCAGACGAGACAACACATGCTGACGGTAAAACAAAAGAAGAAGCTCATGCACACGGATCAGATGAAATTATCTTTTCACCTGAACAAGCGAAAGCTGCCGGATTACAAATAGAAACGGTTAAACCCATGACCTTTACCGAAGTGGTGGAAGTATCGGGGCAAATTCTACCTGCTCCTGGCACAGAATCAACCATCGTGGCTACCATGGCAGGTATCGTCAACTATGCTACGACTGGACTCACGGATGGTAAGGCGGTGCGTGCCGGACAACCGCTATTTGTGATTAACGCCAAAGCGATGGCTGACGGCAATCCGGCTGCTGTAGCACAAGCTGAACTCGATGGAGCGCAACGCGCGTGGGAACGTGCCCAACGCATGGCGAAAGACCACATTATCTCACAACGCGAACTGGATGAGGCACGCCAACGCTATGAAAGTGCAAAAGCGACTGCGCTAAGTTTGGGAAATGCGAACCAGACACGTACAGTGGGAGCTACGCTAAATGGTTACCTCAAAGGGGTGGCGGTAAAGCCTGGAGATTATGTGACAGCTGGCCAACCGTTGGCAACAGTAACACAAAACCGCACATTGCAATTACGCGCAGACGTGCCAGAACGCCACTATGCGTTTTTGCCACGCATTACCTCTGCCAATTTTCGCATGGCGTACGGCGACCGCACGGCTTGTTATTCACTGAAAGAACTGAATGGTAAACTTCTGTCTAAAGGACAAGCAACGGAGACGGGCGAATACTTTATTCCTGTCACCTTCGAACTGGAAAATCGTGGAGACTTTGTTCCAGGTAGTCTGGCTCAAGTCTACCTTACCGGTGCTCCCCGTGCCGAGGTCTTAACCCTCCCACTCAGTGCGCTAACGGAAGCACAGGGGCTACACTTTGCTTACCTGCAACTCCATGCTGATGCTTACCGACGTGTAGAAGTTCAACTGGGAGCTTCAGACGGTCGCCGCGTAGAGATTCTCCACGGAATCAAAGCGGGTGATAAAGTGGTAACGCAAGGGGCAACACAAGTACGTTTGGCTGCCAGTGCCACAGTGATTCCTGAAGGACATTCGCATTAAAGCGCATTTCTCCATCTTATGACCTCAAAACTCTCTACATATCCTTATGCTCAATCGCATCATCTCCTTTTCGCTTAAAAATCGTCCACTCATTGTCGGCCTCAGCATCCTCCTGCTCCTGATTGGCAGTTGGACTGCCTGGAAGATGGAAGTAGACGTATTTCCCGATTTAAATGCACCAACTGTAGTAGTCATGACTGAAGCACGCGGCATGGCTGCCGAGGAAGTCGAACGGTTGGTCACCTTTCCCATAGAAACTGCAGTTAATGGCGCAACTGACGTACGCCGTGTGCGCTCCTCATCGACCACAGGCTTTTCGGTTGTCTGGGTAGAATTTGACTGGGGAACGGACGTTTATCGAGACAGACAGATTGTCACTGAGAAACTTTCGACTTTAGGTGACGCTCTACCCGATGGAGTCGGTAGTCCGACACTTGGACCTCAGTCGAGCATCATGGGAGAAGTCATGTTTATTGGCTTGACAGCTGACAGTACAAGTGCGGGCAGTCTCCGCACACTGGCAGACTGGACCATACGCCCACGTTTACTCGCCACGGGCGGTGTGGCACAGGTAAGCGTGTTGGGTGGCGAACTGATGGAATACCAAATCCGCCTTCATCCCGACCGGATGCGTCACTACGGCGTCAGCCTCAACGAAGTGCTGGCGGCATCACGTAATATGAACCGCAACGCAACGGGTGGTGTACTCTATGAAGGAGGAAATGAATATATTGTGCGTGGTGTCATGAACACGCTTGACCCGCAGGAAATGGGAAAAGCTGTAATCAAGCGCACCGAAGCAGGATTACCCATTGTGTTGGCAGACGTAGCTACGGTACAAGTAGGTCCGAAACGTCCGCAAACGGGCCTTGCCTCTATCAATCAGAAACCCGCTGTATTACTGACTGTGACTAAACAACCCGGTACAGGTACACTCGAATTAACCGAAGCACTCGACCGCGAAGTGGAGGAGCTGAAATCGTCTTTGCCTGCCGACGTTCACATCAATACGCACCTCTATCGTCAACAAGACTTTATCGATGCTTCTATTTCGAACATCCAACAGTCCTTGCTTGAAGGCGGTATCTTCGTAGTGCTTGTGCTTTTCATCTTCTTAATGAATGCCCGCACCACGGTCATCTCTCTCGTTACGATTCCGCTCTCACTGGTCATCACAATTCTCGTTCTCGAACTGATGGGACTGACCATCAACACGATGAGTATTGGTGGTATGGCGATTGCCATTGGTTCACTGGTGGATGACGCCATCGTCGATGTGGAAAACGTATTTAAGCGACTACGGCAGAATGCTTCTCTTCCGGAAACTCAACGCTTGCCACGTCGTGAGGTTATCTTCCAAGCTTCGCGCGAAGTGCGTATGCCTATTCTCAACTCTACACTCATTATTATAGTGAGCTTTGTCCCCCTCTTCTTCCTTTCGGGGCTGGAAGGTAGAATGCTGGCTCCCTTAGGCATTAGCTTCATGGTTTCGCTTTTTGCTTCTACTCTGGTAGCACTCACACTTACTCCCGTGCTCTGTAGCTACCTCTTGAGAGGCAAGAAACGTTCGGGCGAGGAAATCATCAGTGCAGAACCCCGTTGGGTACGTGCCATGAAGAATGGTTACAGCCGACTTTTGACCTGGGCCACGGGAAAAGCTTCGCGAGGCATCCTTATTGTTACAGGTACACTCGTAGTCGTCACAATCGGACTTTTCTTTACTTTGGGACGATCCTTCCTGCCGCCTTTCAACGAAGGTTCCTTTACCATCAATGTCAGCACCCTACCGGGTATTTCACTGGAGGAAAGCAACCGAATTGGTTTACAAGCGGAAAAACTCATCCTGCAAGTTCCTGAAGTACGGGCAGTTGCTCGTAAAACGGGACGCGCCGAACTCGATGAACATGCGTTGGGTGTCAATACCAGTGAAATGGAAGTACCTTACACACTTAAGGAACGATCAAAAGAGGAAGTCATGGCCGAATTGCGTCATCGTCTGGCTACCCTACCAGGTGTGAGTGTGGAAATCGGTCAACCTATTTCGCACCGCATTGATGCCATGCTTTCAGGTACCAAGGCGGGCATTGCCATCAAGGTGTTCGGTCCCGATTTGACCCGTCTGCACAGCTTAGGTGTGGAAATTCAACAGGCGGTACACGATATTGAAGGCGTAGTTGACTTGAACGTGGAACAACAAGTTGAACGTCCGCAACTCGTAGTGCGTCCCCGCCGCGAATTGTTGGCTCGCTATGGCATTACTCTTCCTGAATTTGCAGAATATGTCAATGCGGCATTAGGAGGTGAAGTGGTCGATCAGGTACCCGACGGTAATCGTACTTTCGACCTCACGGTACGCATGGCAGACGATGCACTCTCTACACAAGATCGCATCCGCGCCCTCCTGTTGACTACTCCCGATGGCAAACAAATACCACTTACCGAAGTGGCTGAAGTCATCTCCACAGCAGGCCCCAACACCATCAGCCGCGAAAATGCACAGCGAAAGTTAGTCGTATCGGCCAATGTAACAGGACGCGACATGCGTTCAGTAGTGAACGAAATGCGTGAAGCTATCAACCAAAAGGTTGCTATGCCTGAGGACTACCATGTGGTCTTTGGCGGACAATTTGAAAGCGAAGAGAACGCGTCACGTCTGCTGTTGGGACTCTCGGTGGTAAGTATCTTGGCCATCTTCCTCTTGCTCTACCTGCAATTCCGCTCATGGAGCCAGGCCACAGTGGTGTTGCTCAACCTTCCGTTAGCGCTGATTGGCGGCGTACTGGTGTTGACACTCACGGGCGGGGTCATCAGCATTCCAGCCATCATTGGATTCATCTCCCTCTTTGGTATTGCCACACGTGGTGGTATGTTGCTCGTGGATCGTTACAACGAGTTGACCTTACAAGGGCTCACTCGTCAAGAAGCCGTGATGCAGGGTTCTATGGACCGCTTGTTGCCCATCATTATGACCGCACTCTCCTCTGCCTTGGCATTGATCCCCCTTGCACTCGGCGGTGACCTGCCGGGCAACGAAATTCAAAGCCCCATGGCGAAAGTGATGCTTGGCGGACTTCTGACGAGCACGTTGCTCAACCTCGTAGTCATCCCAATCATGGCTCCGATGAAACGTTCTACTACATCCCAAACTTCTGACGAATGAAAAAGTTTCTTCTCTCTCTCTGCATAGGCACCATTGGGCTTCCCCTTTCAACCTTTGCCCAACGCATGCCGGCACTGCTCGACACAATTGCTGCTAACAATACCCGTCTGCAAGCACTCCGCATGCAATGTGCGGCTAACATCGAATCTGGAAGAACGGACTTGGCACTGCCTGACCCTGAAGCGGAGGTAGGTTACAAAGTGGCCCACCCGAAGCCCTCACCCAATACCGTGAGTGTAAGTGTCAAACAGACTCTGGACTGGGGCGTACTTAACGGAAGTCGCCGACAATTGGCACGTACGAACGATCGCGCCGCAGCTGCACTATACGAACAAGGTACTCAAGAGGTATTGGCGGAGGCTGGCAAGGTGCTCACGCAGGTGATTCATGCCAACCGCCTGTGTGCCGAACTCTCCCGACGATTGGCTGACGCTACGGAAATCAGTGAGCTTTACGAACGGAGACTGAAGGAAGGCGATGCCAACCAAATGGAGGTAAACAAGGTGCGACTGAGTGTATCAGTCGCACGAACGGCCCTTCAACGTGCTGAAACGGAACGACGCAACTGGCTGGAACAACTCCGTGCACTGAATGGCGGTGAAGCGATTGCCTGTACGGATACGACATACTGGGTTGCTCCCCTGCCAGCTTGGAATCAGCTTTGGAAGGAAGTGGAAGAAAAACACCCTCAACTGGAAGCAGTACGTTCGGAAGTGGAACGCTCGGAACGCCAATGGCGCGTAAATAAAGCGGAGGGACTACCAGGACTGACTGTCGGCTATACAGGTGAGTTTACCAAGGGAAGTCGCTTTAACGGAGTCACGTTGGGCATTAGTCTGCCGCTTTGGGGAAGAACGCGCCGCAAAGTGAAGCAAAGCCATATGGAAACAGTGGCCCGTAAACTAGACGAAACTGATTTACGCACGCAACTACAAACGCAACTGCGCCAGGAATATGAGTCTGCACGTACACTTCACGCTACAGCTGAGAACTTGCGCAAAGAGTTGACGCACGTAAGTAACGAACAGCTATTGCGCCGTGCATTGGACGAAGGGCAACTGTCGCTCTTGGATTATCTCCTGGAACGCTCCTTCTACTACGAGGCACGTACTGCATTGCTCGAGGCGGAACGCGATGCTGCATTGGCTGATGTGGCTTGGCAATCACACTTGTGGAAAACGAACGACTGATTAGACTACAAACGACACCGAAGACACGGAAGAGTATCTTTCTTCTGTGCCTTCGGTGTTTTCCACAAAATCCATGCCTTAATAAAAGAACCACGGAAAGAACGGAAGAGACGGAAAAGTAATTGATTACGGCTATTCCGTTAATTCCGAACATTCCGTGGTTGAAAAAAGTATCACCAGTCTACGAGATTGTCAGAAAGACAAGAATATTCTGTGATTTCCATGTATTCACAGTTATCTGTGGCCTTGTATCGGGGCAAATCTGTAATTTTGCGGCAAGTAAATCAACCACAATTAGAATCAGACTCATGGTAAAGATTACAAAAGAGGCTGCACTCCATTATCACGAAATGGGCAAGCCAGGAAAAATAGAGGTAGTTCCTACCAAACCATATCGTACACAAACCGACCTTTCACTGGCCTATTCTCCAGGTGTTGCTGAACCCTGTCTGGAAATCCAAAAGAATCCGCACGACGCTTACCGTTATACGAACAAGGGTAACTTGGTTGCGGTCATCTCAAATGGTACAGCCGTATTGGGGTTGGGCGACATTGGTGCAATGAGTGGCAAGCCTGTAATGGAAGGTAAGAGCTTACTTTTCAAGATTTATGCAGGTGTAGATGCTTTCGATATCGAAGTAAACGAGAAGGATCCAGAGAAGTTTATCGCTGCAGTCAAGGCTATTGCACCAACTTTTGGTGGTATCAACTTGGAAGACATCAAGGCTCCGGAATGTTTCGAAATCGAACAACGCTTGAAAGCAGAACTCGATATCCCCGTGATGCACGATGACCAACATGGTACGGCTATTATTTCTGCTGCCGGATTGATTAACGCCTTGATGGTAGCTGGCAAAAAAATTGAAGATGCACGCATCGTAGTCAATGGTGCAGGTGCAGCTGCTATTTCTTGTACTCGCCTTTATTGTGCATTCGGTGCACGCCATGAAAATGTGGTGATGCTTGACTCAAAGGGAGTCATCACAACCGATCGTGAAGGCCTCAACGAGCAAAAGCGCGAATTTGCTACGACACGCACAGACCTGCACACACTGGCAGATGCAGTGAAAGATGCTGACGTATTTGTTGGACTTTCGAAGGGCAACGTGCTTACGCAAGAGATGGTACGATCCATGGCATCTAACCCCATCATCTTTGCATTGGCCAACCCCGTTCCCGAAATTTCCTACGAAGATGCTATGGCTGCCCGCCCCGATGTGTTGATGAGTACGGGTCGTACAGACTACCCTAACCAAATCAACAATGTCATTGGCTTCCCCTATATCTTCCGTGGTGCACTTGACACCGCAGCCAGTGCCATCAATGAAGAAATGAAGATGGCCGCTGCACGCGCTATAGCCGAACTGGCTCGCCGTCCGGTGCCCGACATTGTGAACCGTGCTTACCATGTACGCAATTTCACCTTCGGTCCGGACTACTTCATTCCTAAACCCGTTGACCCACGCCTCATCACCGAGGTATCTATGGCTGTAGCCAAGGCTGCAATGGACAGTGGCGTGGCTCGTCGTCCCATTGAGGACTGGAAAGCTTACCGTCAATCGCTCCGTGAACTGATGGGACAGGAATCGAAGTTTACACAAAACCTCTACGATACAGCGCGTTCAAACCCGAAGCGTGTTGTTTTTGCTGAGGGTACCCACCCCACCATGCTCGAAGCGGCTGTACGCGCCAAGGAGGAAGGCATTTGCTTCCCCATCTTACTCGGCAACGACGTACAGATCAGAAAAGAAGCTGAAGAGTTGGATCTCAACCTCGACGGCATCGAAATTCTCAACCTGCGCAATGATTCACAAAACGAACGTCGCCATCGTTATGCCCGACTCTTCGCTAAAAAGATGGAGCGTAAAGGCTACACGCCGCAGGAAGCAGAAGACAAGATGTACGAACGCAACTACTTCGGCATGATGATGGTAGAAACGGGAGAAGCAGATGCCTTCATCACAGGTTTGTACACGAAATACTCCAATACCATCAAAGTGGCTAACGAAGTTATCGGCATCCGTCCGGGCTATAAGCACTTCGGTACAATGCACCTTATCAATTCAAAGAAGGGTATTCTCTTTATTGCCGATACGCTCATCAACCGTCACCCGGACGAAGAGACACTCTACGACATAGCTCGTCTGTCAGCTTCAACCACCCGTTTCTTCAACCGCACACCAGCTATCGCTATGCTTTCTTACTCTAATTTCGGTACAGATACCGAAGGAAGTGCTGAGAATGTACAACGTGTGGTCGAACGGATGCATCGTGAATTCCCGGATCTTGCTATCGACGGTGAAATGCAAGTAAACTTTGCTATGGACAAGGATTTGCGTGACGAAAAATATCCGTTTAACAAGTTGCAGGGAATGGACGTTAACACGCTGATTTTCCCCAACCTCTCGGCAGCAAACTCTTCTTATAAGATTGTCAAGTCATTGGTTGACGATGGTGAAGTGGTAGGTCCGATTCAGATGGGGCTGAACAAGCCTATTCACTTTACGGACTTCGAAAGTTCGGTACGCGATATCGTAAACGTTACTGCTGTAGCAGTGATTGATGCCATCGTGATGGAAATGAAAAAGTAAATACGAACGAAAAATAGCGCGCAAGGATAAAGGCTACGCTTGACAATACTTATTCTGAGTACAAACTCCAGCTTGCATCCTTTCCACCTATCGCCCATAATCCTACTGATTGAAGAGTTTATGAGTGACCTGTATATATAAGGTACACCATAGACTCTTCAATTGTTTCTACCGAACTGGACAACAACTCCCCGTTCATGCAATCCATTATGTACAAAAAAATCACATTCTTACTCTTCCTGATACTTCCTGCCTTTAGCTCAGCGCAGACCATCATTGATTTAAAACCGGGTGGTAGCGTACGCGCAAAAACCATCGAAGATTACAAGGCCGAACAGAAAATGAAGGAACGAGAGGAAGCTGACTCCTTACAGTATGCAGACAATTTGCTCCGTGCCTTCAATGCACTGCATACGGACAGCTTGGCCGAAGCGGAGCGCCTGTTTGAGGAGTCGCTCCGACTCCGCCCTCACGCACCCGGGAACTACATCATCCGACATAATCTGGCATTGATCGATTTGGCACGTGGACAATATATGCGTGCTGAAAAGAAGCTGACGGAATTAATCCAAACAGTGCCTAACTACTACGATGCACGACTGACCCGAGCTAAAACTTACTTACAGTTGGATCGTGCACGCGAAGCGATACAAGACGCGGAAACCTTACTGAACACAGACGAACTAAAGTATCAATCACACGAATATTTGCGACAGGCACGTTTCGTACGCGCCTCTGCACGCTACCGTCTGCGGCAGTATCCTGATGCACGCGCAGACTTGCGCAGAATATTGGAGGAAGATCCGCAAAATTTGAATGCGGCTGTACTCGAAGCGTTGACACTTCACCAGTTAGGTCAAACCCAAGAGGCACTCAATCGCCTAAACCTCTTGCTGACGCGCGACCCGAAATCGGTCGATGTTCTGTTAGCTCGTGCCGAACTTCATACTTCCCTCAAGCAATACGCCTTAGCACGTGCAGATTATGACCAGCTCATCGAACTCCATCCGAATGACCCGACCTTACGGACAGACCGCGCACGCACACTCATCAATTTGGGTGAGAAGTCTGCTGCCCGCCGTGATCTCGATCGTGCCATCGAACTGGGTCTGCCACGTGGCTCCGTTCAATCGCTGTATAACTTGACCCGAACGAAATAAGACCATTACAGCTGAATACTATTGAAATGATTAAATCTTTAAGGTACATCTCTTACTGAACGTATCACCAAGACACTTGGTTCATTTCCTTACTCAATCAAAGAATGGAAAAAGTAAGTAAGTCGTATGCATTCGCCTGTAACTCTTCTGTTCCCTCCTTCTCCACATTGTTTTTTCCTATGAAATTATTGTTGGCTTTACTCATTAGCTTAACCACCGTACTTTCCTCCTTGGCTCAATCCACACACGCTACTGCAACTCCCGCAGTACGTCACGAAGTACGAGCAGCTTGGCTCACAACCCTCTTTGGACTGGACTGGCCCCAACGTCCCACTATGACAACGGCAGGAATGGCACAACAAAGACGGGACTTGCTTCGACAATTGGACGAACTGCAGGCAGCAGGTATCAATATGGTACTGTTCCAAGCCCGCATACGAGCTACCACAGCCTACCCCTCTGCACTTGAACCTTGGGACGCAGCATTTACCGGACAAGCTGGACATGCTCCAGACTATGACCCTTTGCAATTGGTAGTAGACGAGTGCCACCGACGGGGTATGGAATGTCATGCCTGGGTGGTAGCCTTTCCCATTTGTAAGGTGACAACAGCTAAACAATTGGGAAAACGAGCCTTGCCTCAACAACACCCGGAACTCTGTCAACGCTGTGGCGACCAATGGATGATGGATCCAGGCGTACCCGAGACAGCAGAATACCTGGCACGCGTATGTCGCGAAATTGTGGAACACTACGAAGTGGACGGTATTCATCTGGATTACATTCGCTACCCGGAAAAAGCGATTCCTTTTAAGGATGACCGAACCTACCGACTTTACGGACACGGACGCAACAAAGCCTTATGGCGAAGAGAAAACGTAGACCGCTGTGTACGTGCCATTCATGATGCAGTAAAATCGGTACGCCCGTGGGTAAAACTGAGCTGTTCGCCTGTAGGAAAATACGCTGACCTGTCTCGCTACTCCTCATTTGGTTGGAATGCCCGCGATGCGGTCAGCCAAAATGCTCAAGAATGGTTACAAAAAGGCTGGATGGATATGCTCTTTCCCATGATGTACTTTGACGGAAACCATTTTTACCCCTTCTTGGCAGACTGGCAAGAAAACGCACACGGTAGACCGATTGTACCCGGACTGGGCATCTACTTCCTTCATCCTCAAGAAAAGAACTGGTCGCTACTTGCCATCCAACGTCAGATGAATGTCTGCCGGCAACAGGGATTGGGCGGACAAGCTTTCTTTCGCACACGCTTCTTACTGGACGATGTGAAAGGACTGTACCACTGGTTGCAAACAGACTTCTACCGCGAGCCCGCTCTCTTACCACCAATGACTTGGGCGGACAGCATTGCTCCCGCTTCGCCTGATGTTAAAGGAAGATTTCAGGGAATGCGTTTGCAACTTCAATGGGAAGCCATCAACGATGTCACACCGATTTCGTACAATGTCTATCGCCTTGACTCAATCTATGGTGACCGTTTGCTAGCTACAAGACTGCGCGATACACACTACGAGCAGTTACTTTATCTACCTGCACTCAAACACAGCCGTTACGCTGTAACAGCAGTAGATGCTTATGGCAACGAGAGCCAACCAACAGTTGTTTTGGTGAAATAGGAAGAAAGGAAGTAACTCTTTTGTACACTGAAAGAAAAAAGTCTGCGAGAGTTTTAAGCCACTTATGGATAGCTTCCTATGTTTTTTCTAAGAAGAACTGTGATATACCTCAAGGAAAGCGAAGGGGATAAAAATCCTCCAACGTTTACAAACAAAAAAGCGGGAAATCCGACGATAGTACGTAACTATCATTGGATTTCCCGCTTTTATAATGGGAGAATCAATGCTTGTTAATCTTCTGAGACATCTTCTCAATACGCTCTGCAAGAAAGGCTTGGAATTCGGGAGAGTCAAACACTTCGATGTCATCGTAGAGACCGAGCACAAAACGACCAACACCCAGAAAACTGCATACTTCCGTCTGGAGAAGGTTTCTACCATCAGGCAATTCCACCAAATCCTTTTCTGCATCAGGATATTCCTCCAATAGGACTGAAGTTGCCAGCTGTCCCAAGCTCAACTTTACCCAATGACGCTCCTCGCCTGAGAAGTGGAAGAGGTCAACATAGAAAGGAACGTGTTGCTCCTTATTGTTCCAATAAATATCCAAGAGCTGAACAGACTTCATCCGTGAAATCTTGAAGGTCTTGTTCATTTTGGTAGCTAACTCGTAGCAACGCACTTCTCCGTTTTCATTAAGGAAGAGATAGGGCTCAACAATGCGGTCACCCACAGCTCCACTGGAAGCAGACTGGTAATCCTTGATGACACAGACACGTTCTTCACGAATGGCGCGGAACAGGGTACTGATATTGGCTGCCTGTTGTGCATGCACACCTTGCTTCGCAAGAACATCGGGCGTATAAAGACGCGCCAGCTTCTCACGGAGGTGACGTACCTGTACAGAATTATTGTACACAGAATTAAGAATCTGGCAGAGCGTAATGCCTTCATCTTCCGTAAAGGATATTTCCTTTGCAAGACGCTCAAAGAAGGGAGAATTATGATCAATGCGGTACTTGGTACCTTCCTTGCGAACAATAAAACCCAATTCTTTGAAAGAGTCCATGTAACGATAGATGGATCGGCGACTCATTTCGAGTTTCTTGCCTATCTCATCAACCGTCATGAAGCGGTCGGCTGTCAGCATTTCCAAAAGGTGAAGCTGACGAGAGAATTTTTCAAGTTCCATATTGCTTTTATTGGTTGTTCCTTGCATTTAGCAAGAGCGAAAGTACTATTTTTTTTAGAAATATTGCAAAGTCCATACTGACATTGAATATTCTCATCCGTTTAAAGCTTTTTATTCGGCTCAAAACGACCTATTTCGTGCAGATTGGCTTACTTTACCACGATTTTAAACCACGCTTTCTAAGAAGTTTGGAAGCAAGAATTTCAAGTTTTTCCATTTCTACGTATGAATACGACCACCAAAAATATTATTTATCTGCTGTTGTCTACTTTACTCGGGGGATTATTAATGGGTTGGATATACCGAGGATATGATTTCACCCAACTGACAACAGTGTTTGGGCTGCGTAGCAATTACCTGTGGATAACGCTTGCCCTTTGTGCTGGCGTGTTTGCCAACCTGTTGCGCTCTTTGCGGTGGCGCATGTTGCTGCAATCGGCTGCCATTGACATCACGACGCGTCGTGCCATTGAGCTGGTCTTTATCTCCTACCTCATCAACAGTGTGACGCCCCGTTTGGGCGAACTGACCCGCTCGCTCTTGGTGAAACGTGGCTGTGCAAAAACTTCGACCCGCGCACTGGGTACGGTGGTGGTTGAAAAACTGGCCGACGTTGGCTGCCTAATTGTGGTCGTGGGACTGGCGGTCATCCTGCGTTGGGAAAGCACGGTGGGACTCGTTCAAAGTGCTTCGAATAGTTTGAAGTTGGCAGTTCCGACTTCTACCTTTTTCCTCATTTTAGGCGGTGCCATTTGTTTGCTCATCGGCTTTAGTCTGCCCTTTTGGAAACACCTGCGTCGTTTCTTTCTCAACCTTTGGCAAGGCATTACCGCCATTGCCCGGCTAGAGCGTCCCGGCTTGTTTCTCCTGTGGTGCTTCGGCATTTGGAGTTGTAACTTTCTGCAACTCTACCTGTTGCTCCCCTGTTTTGCCGAACTAACTCACGTAAACTTGGGCGATACGCTCCACATCTTTGCGGCTGCAAGCATTGGTGTATTGCTTCCGACACCAGCGGGGGCTGGTCCATGGCATTTTGCCATTGTCAAGACCCTCACAAGTGTCTACGGGGTAGCCAAACCCGTGGCACAATCCTTTGCACTCGTCACACATGGACTCAAAACGGTTCTTGTCATGTTGTTGGGTGTATTGGGATACCTCAGTTACTTCCGTTCAGTATGGACAAAATGGAAGGCCCACTGAAACCCTATTCGAACGACTCCTTAATACCATTTGATTATGAACAAACTGCAAGCTCTCCTACTCTCGCTTACCTGTGCTACCACAACGGCGACTGCACAGAGTTACGATGAACTATGGAAACAAATAGAACAGGCTGAAAAGAATGACCTGCCTAAGACGGCGTTGCAACACGTAACCACCCTTGAACAAAAAGCGCAAACAGAAGGCAACACGGCTCAGCTTTTGAAAGCGCACCTGATGAAGGGAGTCTATCTGCAAGAGATTTCTCCAGACTCGGTTGCTCCATTCATTCAATTAATGGAAGAGTCGCTCAGCCACGAAACGCGTCCTGTAGTCCGCGCACTTTACCACGCCGCCCTCACCAATCTCTACCATCGTCAGTTGGAAGACTGGCAAGCTACCGACCAAGACTCGAAACACAAGAAACTACGCGAGCATTTTACCGCCTCGTTCGCTAATCTCAATGCGCTGGCTCAAGCGAAAACGAAGGATTGGTTGCCGCTCTTTAATGAAGGCAAACGAAGCTTGGCCTTCGATTATGACCTGCTTCATACCTTATATTATCATACACAATCACTCCACCAACTGCCTGACGAATACCGTACGACCCAACGTAACCGCTTGATAGACTTTTATCAAAAACAAGGGAAACGCGAAGCGGTCATGCTGTTGGAATTGGACCGTTTGCAAGCAAAACAATCTTGGGGAAATACTGAGGGACCGCTCGAACAAAACGACGACTTTGCCCTACTGCTCCGCTTGGCACACGACAATGCCGACCAACCGGCCAACGTTTTTGTTTACGAAGAATTATTGAATTGGACGCATCGCTACGATCGTGATGATTTGACTTACGCACTGCACAACGACAGTCTGCTCGCACACCTTGCATGGGAAGGCATCCATCTGTTTGAGAAAAAAGACGTCTACGGACAAGTCAGTAACCTACGAAACCGACTCGCGGAACTCACTACTCCAGCCCTCAGTCTGAAAAGCATCAAGGAAGGCTATTATCCTGGTACGGAGGAACGGTTTGAAGTCAAAATGCGAGCTTGCACGGAAGCCAAACTGCGCATTTTCCGCCTGACTGGAAGTGCCGTGGAGTACGACAGACTCTCACAAAAACAAGGCGAAGCACAAGCTATCAACCAACTTATTAAAAAGCAGAAAGCAGTACTTACTCAAACGCTAACAACTCCAACAGCCGAGGCATGGAAGTGGAAGGAAACCACGGTGGAAATGGAGTTACCCAAGCAACCAGGCGTCTATGTGGCTATGCTGACCAATGGCCAGGGCATGAAACGCCAAGCAACCTTCCGTATCACAGCCAACCACGCATTGCTCTTTAACTTACCCAACGGAGGCACGCGCTTGCAAGTGGTCAACGAACAAACCGGTAACCCCGTTCAGCAACCTCAAGTCACGATTTATACGGAGAACTTCAAAGCCATTCAAACACTGAAGGCAGACCAAGAGGGACGCATCACATTACCTACACATCATTGGGCATACAATCAGAAAGTTTACCTCAGTTCTCCCGGCGACGAAGGCGGAGATGCACTCTCGATTTATGGAAACCGCGGCTACACGGACCGAAAAGGCCAGCAAATCATCTCAACCATTGACCTTTTTACCGACCGTGCCATCTATCGCCCTGGCCAGACCATTTATTTTGCTGCAACGGCCTATGAATCAGAAGGGGACGACTTCCGTACCCAAGCGGGACTCACCGGCAAAGTGCAGCTCTACGATTCCAACTACAAACAGATAGACAGCCTCAACGTGCGCACCGATGAATGGGGTACATTGAAAGGCGAATTTCGCCTGCCCGAAGGTTGCTTGCCTGGCCGCTTCAAACTGGAATTTACAGGCGGAGCGTTCAAAGACAGAGTGGAAGTGCGCGTAGAGGAATATAAACGTCCAACGTTTACACTCGAAACGACTTTGCCTGAAACGGCATATCGTCTGGGCGACAGCATTCGCATTCAGGGAAAAGCAATGACCTATACAGGAGTACCACTTGCTGATGCCAAGGTAACTTACACGGTTCTCCGTAAAAGTTGGGGACGTTGGAACGATGACACTATGCAACCTCAAACAGGCGAAACACGTACCCGCGAAGACGGTAGCTTTGCCTTACCCGTTCATCTCACAGCTCCCCTCAATTCTCAGACAAACGACCGCTTCAACCGCTATACATTTGAAGTTAATTACACGGTTACGGCAGACAACGGCGAAACGCAGGAAGGCCAAACGTGGATACAGACAGCGACCGCCCCGGCTTTCTACGAAGTGGAAATGCCCGCAACTATATGCCGTGAACATTTACCCGAAATTCAAATATCCCTGCGCAATGCAGCGGGTAAACATTTGGGCAAGAACCTGAGCTTCTACTTGGTAGACAAGGCTGGCCACAAAGTGCTGGAGGACATCGTTACGAATGGTGAAACCTTCCGTCTGTCAGCTGCATGCAAAGCTCTTTCATCGGGGGTATACTATCTCGTAGTGCCAGCTCAACAAGGTGCAAAGGAAAGACGCGTGCGCTTCGTACTCTTTAGTGAGAACGACACACGTCCTGCTAACTCCGAAGAAAAGTTCTTCGCTTACACACGTCCCACCAACCGTTCGGACAGTGCCTTTGTACTGATTGGTACCCCCGAGCGCAAAGCCACGCTCTTCTACGACTTGGTAAGTTGTGACCGTGTGATCGAAAGCCGGCAGATTTCCCTCAGCGATTCACTCGTAGCCTTCTCGACAACCTATCGTCCCGATATGGGCGACGGAGCCACCCTGTTTTTTGCCATGGTGCGTGACGGCAAACTTTATAAGCACGAGGTAAACATCGAGAAACCCAAACCCGAGAAACGATTGGTTCTGGAATGGGAAAGCTTCCGCTCGCTGCTCGAACCTGGCCAGGAGGAAGAATGGACGTTGCGCATTGCTTATCCCGATGGCACACCGGCACCCGCCTCACTCCTTGCCTGCCTCTATGACTCCTCGCTCGATGCGTTTGGGAAAGTCAACCGCGACTTTTCGGCTGTGCACTTCACCCGCCGCCTACCCTCGTCCGATTATCGGTATGATACCTGGGAAGAATGGGCTACCCAGACTTTAAGGTGGAGCAAACAATGGAAAGCGGAGAAGGTGAAACCCATCTATTGGACTCATTGGAACAAGTCGCTCTATCGATATGGAGGCAACATACTGTGTGATAAGCAAGAACGCTGCTTGGATTTTAAAGCAACAAGCGACTGGACGACGGTAGGCAGCGTACCTGAAACAAGTCCCCGCCGCGCCCGAAAAATGAACACCGTTTTAAAGGCTGAAACAGCGGGCGTTGCCACCGATCAAGCGATAAAGGACGGAACTCCGACCTCGCAACCACGCTCCAACTTTGCCGAAACGGCTTTCTTCCTGCCTCAACTGCGCACGGACAGTACGGGGCGTGTCAGCCTCGCTTTCCGACTCCCCGAGAGCTTGACGCGTTGGCACTTCACCGCACTGGCTCATACCCGTACGATGGACTTTGCCCAACTCGACACACAAATCGTAGCACGCAAAACGCTCATGGCAGAAGCCAACCTGCCACGTTTTGTTCGTCAAGGCGACCATACATTGCTACCTGTCAAGGTGACCAACCTCAGTGACCAGCCGATGAAAGTACAGCTCAACGTGACGCTTGAAGAATGGCAAAGTGCAGGTAAGCAACTCATCAACGAACATCCGGAAGTTGAACTGACGGCTAAGGAATCGAAGGTTATCGAGATTCCCTATACCTGTCGCACAAATGCTGACGCGCTACGCTTCCGTGTAACTGCACGAGGCGAACAATTTAGCGATGGCGAAGAACGTCTCTTGCCTGTACTTTCAGACCAGATAGAAGTGACGCGCACCCTACCCTTCTCTTTATTAGGAAAGGGAACGCACACTGTTGATCTCTCCCCGCTCCACAAAGGGTATCGTACGAAACCTCACGCGCTGACCTTAGAATTGAGTTCAAACCCTACGTGGTATGCCGTGACAGCACTACCTGTTTTGGCAGGCAATCCGCTGTCACTCAGTGCCACAGACTGGGCCGAACGGTTCTACGCACTGGCATTGGGCGAAAAAATGGTGTCGCTCAACCCCGAAATTCGTTCATGGGCCGAGGCTACCGACGAGGAAGTTCACGCGCTCACCAATCTGTCGGCACGAGGGCTCAACGAAGCCACCCCGTGGGCTAAGGTGGGTGACGAATTGCGCCAACGCAGCCGTGCCCTTACCCAGTTCTTTACCCCCACACAGGCAGCTGGCCTACGTCGCACAGCACTTGACAAACTGCGTGCTCTCCAACAAGGAAACGGCTCGTGGAGCTGGTGTCCGGGAATGCAGGGACATGCCCTCATCACGATTGAAGTAGCCATACAACTAGCCCGCGTGCAACGTTTAGCTGAAAACTACGAAGCGCGCGAGATGCTTGACCGCTCCCTCCCCTACCTGCGAGATTACATAGCTCAATCGGTAAAGGACTGGAAGCTGGAAGAGAAACGTACAAAACAGCTCATGAAGCCTTCCGAAGTACAACTGCGTTACCTCTACTTGCTAAAACTCTTGGGCGAACGACCTGATGCAGACGCGAAGTTTCTCCTCGAACGTGCCGCTCAACTTCGCCACGAACTGTCCATGTACGGCAAAGCAATCGGTGCGGTCGTACTGGCAGAATTTGGCTACGATGCCGAAGCCCGTCTCAATTTGGAAAGTCTGCTGGAGCATACAGTCACTGCTGCTGAAAAGGGACGGTGGTTTGACACGGATCGCGCCTTGATGTCAAGCGAATCGTACCGCATCCCAACGCAGTGTGCCACCATCGAAGCACTGGCCTACTTTGGCAAGGAAATAGAAGCCGACGAAATGCGCCGCTGGCTGATTCAGGCAAAGCGTACGCAAGCGTGGGAAACATCGCGCGCAACGGCCGATGCGGTCTATGCCCTGCTTTCTACTGCAGGCCAATCCTATTCAGTCACAGCACTGAGTGCCGCTCCGCTCTCCTACGCCTTGACAAAGGGAGGGAAGAAGGTGGCAGAAAGCACTCCTACGGAATCTGCAACTCCTAAGTCAGCGGGTTACATCAAACGAACCTTTTCGGACAAGGCTACGCTGGATGCACAACAGCTCCGCATTGACAAACCGCAGGACGGCACGTCGTGGGGTTGCGTTTACGCTTCCTACCGATTGCCAGCCGAAGAGGTGCTGACTGAAGGCAAGGACTTGCTACTGCGCCGTCGCTGGGAAATATGGCGCGAAGGCAGCTGGCAACGTCTCGCACCGAAGGAAACGGTACACGTGGGCGACCGCCTGCGCCAAGTATACAACCTGCGTGCCGAACGAGACTTTGACTTCGTGAGCCTGAACGCTTCGCGTGCCGCCTGCCTCGAACCCGTCAAACCGCTTTCAGGCTATCATTGGGAACGCGGTTTGTCAATCTATCGCGCAGTTCACGATGCATCGACCGATTTCTTTATCGAACGCCTGCCCAAGGGTGACCACGAATTGACGGAAGAACTCTTCGTAATACGTGCCGGACAGTACACGACAGGCATTGCCCGCACTCAGTCGGTCTATGCTCCCGAATTTGCAGGTACAACGGCAGCAGAGGCACTGACGGCAGAATAAAAAGGTATGTTCCGGCTGCCCCACGCGCCTACATGCTGCTCACACTACGACACATTTAAGCCCCGCTTGCTCTTCATCGAGTCTGGCGGGGCTTACTTTTTGCATACACGACAGGTACGTACGTCTGTACCGAGGACATCGCAAGGACGAAAATTGTCAGATGGTAGGTAGAAGGACAAATCGAAAGGACGAAAATTGTCAGATGGTAGGTAGAAGGACAAATTGACAAAAGAGGAAAGGCTTCTTCTCTCCTAACGCAACGATGGGAGAAGGCGACCCGAAGAGCAGCAAAGGCAAAAACCAATGCTTCACTGAAAATAAAGGCATAAAAAAAGTGTCCGCGCTGGGTAGAACGCGGACACAGGAAATAAAAACAAGTCTATAACACGCTTTCCAGACACTGCAAAGCTTCTGCAGCCTCTTCCTCCGTGAGCGTGAGAGGAGGTAATAGTCGAATAATATGAGTGGAAGCCGCCCCCGTGAAGACATGTTGTTCTTCCACCAAGCGGCGACGCATTTCCTTGACAGGTTGGGCATATTCAATGCCAATCATCATGCCTTCGCCTCGCACTTCCACGATTTGGTCGGGATGACGTTGCTGCATCGCTCGTAAACCTTCCAACAAATAGTCACCGATACGGGCGGCATGAGCCACGAGGTTTTCCTTCTGCATGACTTCCAACACAGCAAGTGCGGCCACACAGGCTAAGTGGTTTCCGCCAAAAGTGGTGCCGAGCATGCCGTAAGTAGCTGCAAACTGAGGCGAAATGAGTACGGCTCCCATGGGGAAACCATTGGCTATGCCCTTGGCACAGGTGATGAGGTCGGGGCGCACACCGAGATGCTGATGGGCAAAGAACTTACCCGAACGTCCGTAACCGCACTGTATTTCGTCGCAAATCAAGACTGTACCCGTAGCATCACAAGCAGCACGCAAGCCTTGTAAAAATTCTGCAGTTGCCAGACGGATACCGCCCACACCCTGAATGCACTCCACAATGACAGCCGCTACATCTCCCTTCGCTAATTCAGCCTGAAAAGCTTCCAAATCATTGAGTGGCAGGAAAGTGACATGACCATTGGCATTGACTGGAGCAACAATTTTCGGATTGTCAGTAGCTTCGACAGCTAGTGAGGTACGACCGTGAAACGCCCTTGAAGCAGCCAGCACGCGTTTTCGTCCCGTATGGAAAGAAGCAAGCTTGAGTGCATTCTCATTAGCCTCAGCTCCAGAGTTAACGAGGAAGAGGCTGTAATCGGGATAACCCGATGCTTCACCCAACTTCTCCGCCAACTGTTCCTGTAATCGGTTGACAACGGAATTGGAATAGAAACCTAAGGTCTGCAATTGCTCCGTCAACCGAGTGACATAGTGCGGATGGCAATGACCTATGCTGATGACGGCATGGCCACCATAAAGATCGAGGTAGGCTTGTCCTTGCTCGTCCCACACGTGGCAACCTTGGCCACGAACGATGGAAATGGGGAAGAGCGGATAGACTGGAAAAAGATTCATAAGCATGAAGTGAAATAGATGAAGGGGAAGAGGTGTCCCAAAGGGTAAAGACGGTTGAAAAGACAACCGCATCTACTCCCCAATGCGAAGTTTCTCTTAAAAAGCCACGGGCTTCAGACGTAAGCCGGTCGTTTCCTCCAGCCCAAACATCAGATTCATATTTTGCACGGCTTGTCCCGATGCTCCCTTAAGCAGGTTGTCGATGCAGGCAGTTACTAACAATTTGTCGTCATGCAGCTCTGCATGAATAAGGCACTTGTTCGTATTGAGCACTTGCTTCAAATCAATAGGACGACCTACATAATGCGTAAAGGAAGCTTCGGAGTAGAAATCGCGGTAACAAGCTTCAATTTCTTCGAGGGAAGAATCACAACGCACCACTTCGGTAGCAAAGATGCCACGCGGAAAATCGCCACGATACGGAATGAAGTCTACATCCCCCGCAAAGGAGGGTTGCAACTGGTGAATGGACTGCAAGATTTCGGGCACATGCTGATGCTCAAAGGCCTTGTAAATGCTCATATTTCCCGAGCGCCAACTGAAATGAGTCGTGGCAGCAGGCTTCACACCCGCTCCCGTACTGCCCGTGATGGCATTGACTGAAATGTTTCCCTTAAGCAAGCCTGCCTCAGCCAACGGCAGCAATCCGAGCTGAATACACGTAGCAAAACAACCGGGATTGGCCACGTGAAGAGCTCCCATGATTTGGTTACGATTGAGCTCGGGAAGCCCATAAACGTAATCATTGTCTTCAGCTGTCAGGCGGAAATCCTGAGCAAGGTCAATGATACGAACATCGGCAGGAATATAATGTTCAGCAAGAAAGCGAGTACTCTTGCCGTGACCAAAGCAGAAGAAGACTACATCGACCTGGTCAAAAGGCAGTTCATCCGTAAAGCGCAAATCGGTCTCACCATAGAGTCCCGCATGCACATCGGCAAGCAAATTGCCCGCATTGCTCTCACTGTTGACAAAGACAATTTCTGCATCGGGATGGTTGAGCAACAAGCGGCAGAGTTCACCCGCTGTATAACCGGCACCGCCGACGATGCCCACTTTAATGGAATCATTCATACCTGGAACTATTGGGAATTAGAATGGCACAAATCAGATAAAGCAACGCAAATGGAATCAGTCCGGAAGCAATGGTGATGAATACCCACGGAATGCGAATAAACGTAGGGTCTACTTGAAAGAAATCTCCCAATCCACCACACACACCGGCTAACATACGATTGCGCGAACGAGTTAACTTTTTAGGAGGCATAGCAAAGGATATATTGAGTCGAGGCATTTTTAATCAAGCGTTTCCTCCGCTCCGTGGTTAGCATAAAATACACGCAACGGGGTGCTTAACACTTTGATGAAGCCCTTGGCATCATCGGCCGTCCACCCTTTTTGAGTTTCACCATATTCACCAAACTTCGTCTTGACAAGGTCGTCAGCACTTTCAACACCAACCGTACTGAAACCTAGCGGACGAAGCTGAAGAATAACCGTACCGTTGACGTAACGCTGTGAACTGGTGAGCATGGCCTCAATGTCACGCATCACAGGCTCCAGATACTGACTCTCGTGAAGGAACATGCCGTACCAGTTGGCTACCTGATCTTTCCAATACTGTTGCCACTTTGAGAGCGTGTACTTTTCCAAGAAACGGTGCGCTCCGATAATCAAGGCCGGGGCAGCGGCTTCAAATCCCACACGCCCCTTGATGCCGATAATCGTATCGCCTACATGCATGTCGCGTCCGACGCCATAAGCTGCACCAATTTCTTCGACTTTACAAATAGCCGCAATCGGGTCATCATAGGTTTCGCCGTTTACCGCCTTGAGTTCGCCTTGCTCAAAGGTCAGACGAAGTTCTTCTGTTCCCTCCTTAGTAACCTGCTTGAGGTAGGCAGACTCGGGAAGTCCCTGGGCGGAATCGAGAATTTCTCCACCGCAAATACTGGTACCCCAAATACCGACATTATAGGAGTATTTAAGTTTGGCAAAGTCTGCCTTGAATCCGTGTGCATTGAGGTAATCGACCTCTTCCTGACGGCTCAAATTGCTGTCACGTGTCAAGGTGATTATCTCCATGTCAGGACACATCACAAGGAAGGTCATGTCGAAACGAACCTGATCGTTCCCTGCCCCCGTCGAACCGTGTGCGATGGCATCTGCACCGATTTCCTTCGCGTAACGGGCTATCGCCATACCTTGAAAGATACGTTCAGACGATACTGATACAGGATAGACATTGTTGCGAAGCACATTGCCGAAGACCATAAACTTGAGACTCTTGTCATAATACTCACGCGTCACGTCGAGCGTCACATACTTCGTAGCACCGAGTTTATACGCATTTTCTTCGTTTGTCTTCAGCTGTTCTTCGCTGAAGCCGCCCGTATTGGCACAGGCGGCATATACTTCATATCCTTTTTCCTTCGCAAGGTACATCACCGTATAAGAGGTGTCCAGACCACCGCTGAAGGCTACAACTACTTTCTTCTTCATCATTATGGTAGATTAGGGGGAGGAAGACAGGTTAGAGATTACAGACCAGAAGGTCTGATTTTATAGTTTACTTGAGCTGGTTACCACTGTTTTCAACGTACAGAACGCGCCATACGCCACACATCTGGCACGACTTAACCCGCTGCCTCATTCTTCTTGATAAATTCAATCACGTCTGCGGGTATCTCTGCCGGTAACGGAGCATTGGGATGACGTTCGGGGTCGAACAGCATTCCGGTACACACACAATATTTGCGGTTGGTACGGGCAAGCACGTCGCAATTGATGCAACAAGGTTGCTCGGGCGTACCACAACCCTTCCAGTATTCATCATCCTGAGTCAATTCACTAAACGGAACCGGCACATAGCCCAACGAGGTATTAATGCGCATCACTGCACCCGAACTAGTCAGTCCAAAGATCTTGGCATGCGGCCAACGCACCCGACTCAGTGCAAAGGCTAAACGCTTGATGCGGGTAGCCAAATGGTGTCCCCGGAACTTGGGTACGACGATCAAACCCGAGTTAGCTACATAGTGTTTGTTTTCCCAGCTTTCGATGTAGCAAAAACCAGCAAACTCTTCACCATACAAGGCTATAATGGCCTTGCGCTCCTTCATTTTCGTTGCGACATATTCGTGCGTACGGCTGGCTATGCCCGAACCACGCACCTTGGCCGCGTCCGTAATCGTTTGGAGAATAGTGTCTACATATTTTTCGTGGCTGGCATCGGCCACTAACACTTGGATTCCGTCATTGTATTCTTCCATAATAGATAGAGCTTTGTACATGAAATGCTAAACCGTCCTCAGAGTACCACACTCTTGACGGCCGGAATAATGGTGGCCAGTTCATCGGTAAAATCCTGGCGCGAAGTACCTTCAGAAATAATAACCAAGATGGTATCATCTCCTGCAATCGTTCCTGCAACGGTCGACAACTTATGACTATCGATGTCGGAAGCCAGTCCGGCAGCATAACCAGGACGCGTATGCAAGATTGCCAGGTTACCCGAGAAGGAAATCGAGGTAAAACCCGTATTGCGCAAGTATTGCGGCACCACTTCGGGACGAATCGTCCGTCGGTACAATGGATTTTCGGGCAAAACGTAACGATAGCCGCCTCGACCATTCAAAACTTTTGCAGCATGCAGCTTATTCAAATCGCGTGATAACGTGGCCTGCGTCACCACGCAGCCGTTGCGTGCCAACTCCTGGAGTATTTCCTCGTGACTACCCATTTCATTACTCAACAACAGGACACGCAACACCTCCAAACGTTGCATTCGATTACTCATAGACTCGTGTTTATATTCTTAAAAGGTGCAATTCCTCACCAAGCCCCTATCAGCAAGTGTTCAGCAGCCTCAGAACTTGACGGAATCATTTGTTTATGGCTGCAAACGTACGAATATTATGCGAATCAGATTCGATATATACCAATAAAATGCACTCAAAAACCGAATTATTCTGTTTTATGCAATTGAATATACATCTACGCACACCGTTCTGCAACAAAAACGGGCTGAAAGCACCATGCCTTCAGCCCGTTCTATTTCTAAAAAGCCAGCCAATGTATTATGGCTTCTGTAACTTGATACATGCCCAACCGTCGAGCACTCGTTCATCGACCAATTGCAAGCCTTGTGCCTCAGCTTCGGCAAGCAATTGCGGAACGTCGGTATCGTAAAAACCACTCATATAAATAAAAGCACCCGGCTTCATGCAAGCTACATAATGCTTCAAGTCGTTAATCAAAATACCGAGATTGATGTTTGCAATAACCAAGTCGAAAGGCCCTTTGTCAACCAACAACTCCGCATTGCCTAACTCCACGTCAATACCGTCCAGGTGATTGAGCTGGATATTCTCACGTGAATTCTTTACACACCATTCATCCACATCAATACCCAAGCAATGAGCCGCACCGCGCATACGAGCCAGAATGGCGAGAATACTGGTACCGCAGCCCATATCGAGCACCTCTTTGCCCGTAAGATCGTCGGTCAGCAAACGGCTGATCATCTGCGAGGTCGTAGCATGGTGTCCTGTACCAAAGGACATCTGCGGATTGATGGTAATGCGATATTCCGCTTCGGGTACATCTTCGTGGAAGGTGCTGGCTATCACGCAACGACCGTCTACAACAAGCGGTTTGAAATAATTCTTCTCCCACTCTTCATTCCAGTCCTTATCTTCAGCCTCCACCATTTCATAACTGATTTCTACACCGGGCAAGGGGAAAGCCTCCAAGGCCTCACGTAAGGCTGCTTCGTCGTACAGACTCTGCTGAATGTAACACTGAAAATGGTCCACCTCATCCTTTTCCGCAAATCGAGGCTGTTCGGGATTCTCACAATGCGCCTCTGCCGGACGATCTAACTCATCGGTATGCACAAAACTGTCAAACCCAATTTCAGCCAGGACCGCAGAGAGTACATCCTGCACCGCTTCGGTGGCAGGACGAGTGGTAAACGTAAATTCAAAATACTTCATGGGGAAAAATAGATGATATTCGTTGAGAAGCTAAATAGCAGTAAATGAAAGAGTCGAAAATAGCTGCGTGCCAAATTGATTTCACTTTATCAACCACACGACTCCCCCACTCCATCTGCCTACAAGCCAAAGGCTTCAGCGCAGCAAAGTTACCCACAAAATCAGAGCAAACCCATCTATTCGGTTTTTTCTTCTTAATTTTGCAGGCAGTTAAGAAAGGAACGCGTCGTAAACCACTTTTTAGTTTGCTTGCGTGTTCCTTTCTTTTATGTAATGCCAAAGGCTAATCCATGG